>NC_008701.1:0-608800 GCF_000015205.1 Pyrobaculum islandicum DSM 4184
AGCACCCCACAGACAAGCGTATCACACGTCAGAATTCTTACTATCTTTTGATTTCTGGCCGTCGCACATCGAGACCGCCCTCCTTGACGTCATGAGAGTGGCGTTTCTACTATCTTTTGATTTCTGGTTCCATGTTCTGTTGCCGTGTGAGATTCCAGCATCACAGCTGAGGTTTCTACTATCTTTTGATTTCTGGCGGCGGGAAGTCCGCTGTCGAATTGCTGACCGGGGAATATGGTTTCTACTATCTTTTGATTTCTGGCGGCGGGAAGTCCGCTGTCGAATTGCTGACCGGGGAATATGGTTTCTACTATCTTTTGATTTCTGGACCTCGTTAGTAAAGCAACGAAGAAAATGGCACAATAGAACCTATGTTTCTACTATCTTTTGATTTCTGGACGATTGTGTTTAACCCGGCGCCGTATCCAACAGAGCACATATGGTTTCTACTATCTTTTGATTTCTGGTTTAGGGTCGGTAGCGGAGCGGAGACGGGCGACGGCGATCAAGGTTTCTACTATCTTTTGATTTCTGGGTACCCGTGGGCAAGCGAATATTGGGCTATGGGGCTGTATAGAGTTTCTACCATCTTTTGATTTCTGGCAAGAACTCCGCGGCAAATATGTAAAGTTGCATATCATTGATCTGTTTCTACTATCTTTTGATTTCTGGTCACACTGTCTGTGGTGAGAGTACTTTAAGCCCCCCAATAGTTTCTACATATCTTTTGATTTCTGGGCCCTCAGGGCGGTTTCGGCGTCCATCATGGCGACCAGCTCGTCGTTTCTACTATCTTTTGATTTCTGGCTCTCTGCAGAGGACAGACCAAGGCTTGTCGCTCCAGATGCAACGTTTCTACTATCTTTTGATTTCTGGTTCGTGCGGACGCCGTGTAGCTTCCTCGCGAGCGAGAAGTTTGTGTTTCTACTATCTTTTGATTTCTGGATGCTAAGGCGGGCGCCAGGTTTGCGGCCGGCGGCACCGTGGAGGTTTCTACTATCTTTTGATTTCTGGCCTTAACCACGTGGCCCACGATGTCAGTCCCGATAATGTTGGTTTCTACTATCTTTTGATTTCTGGCGTGGCGGCCCTCCTCAGGGCCCTCCGCCATGAGATAGACATGTTTCTACTATCTTTTGATTTCTGGAAGAAGCGCGACGTCTGGCACAGATAGACGAGATAATACACTCAGTTTCTACTATCTTTTGATTTCTGGGGCTTGTGTTTTTGGATCTTTTGGGTTTTTAAGTTTTTTCGTGGTTTTTTGTCTGGCCGGCGGTCGCTTTCCAACCCCTCTTTACATTCATACATTCCTCTGTCTGAGAGACGGCGTACGCCATTCTTCGCCTTTACCATCATACACGCGCCTTAGAGATGGCGGAGACCCAGCGCCATTCTTCGCGTTTGGCTGTCTAGCCCCTTGTCTAAAGTATATTGTGTCCTTTACCGACATATATTGGAATGTTTTAATGCTTGTGGGATATCGTGGGCATGTATCTCTACTTTGGCCGTATGAAGATAGGCCCTCTCGTGGGGTACCTCTGGCTTTTGGGCAGGCGGCTGTACCTCAAGCTGGGCTGGCGCCCTCGGGACACTGTCTATCTCGGCTCTGTGGACGACCTTCTTGGCGTCGCCGTGAGGGTGAGGAGGCTCGTCCCGAGGCCTCTGCCCGTTAGGCAACTCGTCGCTGCGCTGGTGGACGCCCTCAAAAAGGCCTACTACGTCGCCAGCCGGTGCCGGGACTCGCCGCGTTGGAAGATACGCGCCTGGGAGGCGGCAATGGCCATCGAATACGCCGCCTCTGCGCTGGCGATGTACTGGCCAAGCGCCGCCAAAAAGATACTAGACGACGGCTAGGGTTTTAATATGTGGGTTTTTGTTTTGTTGTGGCTGTTGTGGCTTTGTTAACGGATTTTGGGTTTAGGGACTATTTTGTGGCTGTTATGAAGGGGGTTATACTTTCTATAAATCCTGGGGCGCGTATCGTCGATATTACTCACGAGGTGCCTCCGCAAGATGTTTTTACCGGCGCTTTTATCCTTAAGGCGGCTTATAGGTGGTTTCCGCCTGGCACGATTTTTGTCGCTGTGGTAGACCCTGGGGTTGGCACTGAGAGAGCTCCCCTTATTTTAAAGACGAGGAGGTATTTCTTCGTAGGTCCTGACAACGGCCTTTTGGCTCCTGCTGCTGAGGAAGACGGCGTGTTAGAGGCGTATAGGATTGAGGTGAGGCTTCCACAGCTCTCGTCGACGTTTCACGGCCGAGACGTTTTTGCGCCTGCGGCGGCCTATCTGTCGCTTGGCGTAGAGCCGCGCCTCATTGGGTCTCCTATTTCGCAGTGGAAGAGGTTGGAGATTCCAGAGGCGCGTGTTGTAGACGGCGTTGTGTACAGCCGCGTTGTGTATATAGATAGGTTTGGCAATGTATATACATCTGCGAGAAGTCTCCAGGGCGTGTCGTATGGAGAGGTTATGTGTGTAGAGACGCCTAGGGGCGTCCTCAGGGCTAGATATGTAGAGACCTATGGCAGAGTTTCGCCGGGGGAGGCGGTCTTGCTTATAAACAGCGAGGGGTATCTAGAGCTTGCGGTCGCAATGGGAAACGCCGCCGCTACATACGGCTTGAGGCCGGGAGATGAGATAAAAATCTACAGGTGTTAAAAAACGTGATGAACTTACGCCGCCGCACAGACAAGTGAAGAGGGGATAGAGACTGAACCTTCTGCCGGTTTTTAAAGATAACAAACGGCCCCCTCCCAGCACGGCGGTTTCCCGGGCCCTCGCGGAGCCCAGTACTCCCGTCCGCGGCGCCGGCCTTAACTTCCGGGTTCTGATGAGTCCGGGTGTAGCACCGGCGCCTATGGCCGGGTTAGGGGCCGGTGGCATAGTATCTGGCTGTTTATAAATTTTTTGCCTTAATGTTTATAAAGGGGGGCGTCTATTGTGTTGGAGTTGAGCGGCCCGCCTGGGCCACTATGAAGACTCCGCGTACGCCAGTGGCTAAGGCGCGTTTTCCACTCTTACGCTAGTTATATAGTCTATTGTAATTTCATAATTCCAAGCTGTAGATGGGGCGCCGCGTTGTATAGAAAATTTTGTAGACGCCGTCAGATAGCCTCCGCAGTATATATTGACTAGGTAGTCTGTGGCGGGGGCTTGGTATAGTCTTATAGAGCCGTCTGACGCAGTAGAGATAAACACGTCGACCCATCTGCCTCTGGTGGCGGCATCTATAACTCTGGCGTAGCAACCCGCCGCCGGTCTCCCCCCGGCCTCTTTTACTACGACAGTGACGGGGTAGGCCCAAGTCCTAATTTTTCCGCCTGTCGGCTCGCCTAGCTCAACTATATCGCGTAACACAGCGCTGTCGTATATCCAAATCACCTGGCCGGCTGCTATCTCTCTAGGCGACGCGATCCCCCAGGCCACTCTAAGCACATATCCAGGCCGCCAGGGGAGGCCATATAGCGTCTCTCCGCCGAATATATAAGTTAGGGCGACTAACGACCCCTCCTCGTCAAATACGGCCGCGGTGCCGTAGGCGAGAGGTCTGTCGTTCCAATCTCTAACTCCAAGAGCCGCCGCGGCTATGGCTAAAAACAAGGCGGCTAGGAGATGTTTCACAACACCTCCCCGCCACTTTTTAAAATATCTTTCCGCTATGTGACATGCGTATTCTTATCTTCGGAGGCCTCGGCTTTATAGGGGCGAACCTAGCCGAGGCTCTGTCGGAGTATGAGCTGTACGTAGCCCACAGGCCTGGGTCTAGAGAGGCTAAGCCGCAAGTAGCCCGCTTCGTGGCCCAGTACGCCACCCTTCTGGAGTATACTGACCCCGCGACGGCGTTTGAAAAGACAAGGCCCCACGTCGTTATAAACCTCGTGGGGCAGTACTACGGCAGGTCCCAGGAGCTGTGGCAGGCAAACGCCGAGTTCCCCCGCCTCCTCTGCGACGCCGCGAGGAGGGCGGGCTGGCGCGGCAAGGTGGTGCACTTCTCAGCGGCTACTGTCAGAGGGCCCGTGGGGGCCATAATCGAGGAGGAAGAGCTCCACCTCCACGGCGTGGTGCCAGACAACGACTTCGACCGGTCGAAGGCAGCCGGCGAGGAGGCCGTCGCAAATTGCTTCAACGACTGGGTGATAGTGCGCCCGGCCTTAGTATACGGCAGGTTTAACACACACCCCGAGTGGGTGACCCTCACGCGGTTTGTCAAAAGGGGGGTCGCCCCCATGTTAAAGGCCAGGGTGTCTGCCATATCTGTCAGAGAGCTGGCCAAGGTGGTGAAGGCGTCGCTGGCCTTGGCCAGGCAGTACTTCTTCGCGACAGAGTGCCAGCCGAGGCCGCTGTCGGAGTTCGTAAGAGCTATCGCAAAGGCCTTGGGAAGGCGTGTGGTTCCAATCCCAATCCCCACCGCTGTATTGCACATAGCGGCGTCTCCCGAGTTTAAGAGACACCTCCCCTATCTAGACAAGGCCTTTAGTTGTGAAAAAATGAGGCGCCTACTCGGCCTAGAGCCCAGGCCTAACTTCGAGACGGAGGTAAGGGAGATGGTAGAAAGTATCAATGTTTAAATTGTAGTATATGTACTAAAGTATGGCTTTTCAAGTTGTTTTTATTTTTAAGAGATGTCCTCTCCCCGACCTCCTTAGACTTAAGTGGTGGGGCTGCGTCCCCCTATCTCTTTCTTGGCCCCTCCCTGGGGGACTTGGGGGCCCGCCCCGGGTACACCGGGGCGAGAGGGCGGGTCATACGGGGGACGTGGCGCCAAGTCATTAACTTTCCCCATCTTCGCGCCCCCGTCGGCCGCCCCGGGGCCAAGTAGATGTCGTTCATGAGTAAAAAGTAGTTACGAGATTAAAAGTGTGATGGTTCGGAGTGGGGAAAGTGGGTTGTTTTGTCTTCTCTATCAGCTCTTGATACTTCTTCTCTGCCCATATCATGGGGACGTTGTCTCTATGTGCCCCGAAACCGCAAGAGGGACAATGCATTCGCCTGTTCCTCAGCTCCTCCATCTTCGCACCGCACTTCGGACAGATGGTTGAATACAGCCGTTCCTCCACATACGGCAGTCCGTACCACTGCGCGAGCGCTTGCAAACGTCTCCTCAACTGCCCAAGCCCGTCTAGGAAGTGCTTCTTCACGCCGTTTCCGCCCCTCTCCTTCAACTCCCGGTAGGTGTCGTCCTCCACTGCGTCAACTACGACGGCGGCTTGGTGCTCCCTCGCAAGCTTTATGATCTCGCGGGCGGCGTTTATAACGACGTCGCGGATTACGCCGTAGCGCTTTGTCTCAAGTTTCCACAGTTGTCTCTGGATGTCCAACGCTCTACGCGGATCCCTGTCTTCATCTACACGTGCAAGAGCTCTGCTTAATTGACTTATGTGGGCGTGGATCTTCTCAAGCTTCCGTATCCGCTCTTTCTTGGGGAACTTCAATAGCTCCACGACACGACCGTCGGCCACGAGACCAACCTTTACGTAGTGGTCTAGGCGGTTGACGTCAACAACGACAAGCGCCTTGGGCTCCACCGGCGCCACCTCTCTAGCGAAGACTAGGGCGATGTACAAGCCGCCGTAAGTAGGATCCTTGCCCCTCCTTACGTCAACGCCCAAATATGCCAACTTGAGTTTGGCGCCTTCCTGTAGTCTCTCTCTTATCCAAGAGATGCTGCCCTTCTTCAACTCGACGGCAAAAGGCGGTATGCCCAACTTCCGCACTCTGAGAACGCCGCTCTTTAGGTCGACGAAGACTGCCCTACTCATATCTTTCTCGTTTTCAACCCTAAGTTGGGTGCTCAACGGAATTGCCTGTTGAAACACTGTATCGTGCCAGAGGAACTTGGCATATCTCACAAGAGCTCTCCCAAGCCCGTATTTGGGGAATATCTCCTCGATAATCCGGTGCGCCAACTCCCGCCTGTCTGGCGTGAGGTGTCTGTCCAACTCCTCCGCCGTGAGTCTGGGCTCCTCTTGCCCCGTCAACTCTTTCAACAGTCTTTTGACGTACTCCTCTGCCGCCAAGTGCATTCTTGTCACAAGGTCAAGGACGTCCGGCCGCTCTTCGATGAGTTTCCAGGGGATTTCCACCTTCAGTGTTCTGTATGCGTACATGGCCTTGTATGTGGTGGGGCTGAAATCTCTGTTGGTTATAAAAGGCGCATGGGGGCAAGCCGGAAGTTTTACAAGACAAACCCACGGCGTTGTGCCCCGCCTCTCCTCAGAGCCTGCGAAACACCGACCCCCCGCCCTTCTTCCCCGGCGTTGAGAGACGCGTGCCGGCCATGTTGCTAATCTTCGCCGCCACAAGAGCAATCGTTGTCATAAGCAACGTGTTGACACCCGCCGGCGTTATACGCCGCTGTTGCCGCCCCCAAGTCCAATTCATACCGGCGATACCCACCGCCGTACCGACGGCGCTCACGGCGATAATCGCCGTAAACCCGTTTTTTAACCCACCCACACCTCTAAACAACGCAACCACACACCACTTCCCACTCCCTCGGCTCACCTGCCTGACGTCGTCGCTGTCAGGCAGGTGTGTGAAAGGAGTTGAAAGGTTGTTTCTGACTTTTTGTATGGTCCGCTGTTATTTGTGGTTGGACTCGCCGCTGTGGCGGTCAGTGACATTGCGTTGGCTCTGTCCAACCTCGTCGTGGTATATAAAGGGGCTTTGCCATCACCTCTCTTTCAGACTGCCCCGGCGTTGAGAGGGTGTTGGACCTACGGCGTTATATAGAGGGGAAGTTTGTAGTTTTAGTTGGCGATAGAGAGCTGGCCGAGAGACTCGGCGTGGCGCACGCCACGGTAGAAGAGGTAGAGAGGTTTCTGGCTTGGCTCTCGCGGGAGGTGCCGCTGGTCTTTAAGCCATATCTCCAGTAACTTTTATATAGAGGTGGCTCCCGTGGGGCGTGAGTTTTGAGAAAAACCTCCTGGAGAGAATCGCCTCCTATATACCGGGGTACGCAGGGTATAAGGAGAAGGAGGTGAGGAGGGAGACAGACGCCCTTGTTAGACGACACGTCGCGTCTATACTGTCCGCCGCCGCGGCTCAACTGACGCTGGGCCCCGCCGAGGCTAGGGCCGTGGCGGCGAACCCAGAGGCGAGGTTCCTCTGGGACTCCGTAAAGGCGGCTCTCGACAGAGTGACTCAGAAGATAGACAAGGCGCAACACGGCTACTCTGGCTTCTTCGACCTGGCTAAGGTAGACGAGTCGGTCCTCGAGGAGGTCTACAGACACGACCTAACGCTTGTGGAGACGGCGAAGAAAGTGGCTGAGACAGTTTCCTCTCTAAAGGCGCTGAGGCCTCTCTCCCAGGAATGGCTCGACGCGCTTAGGCAGATCCTCGCCCAGCTCCAGAGTCTCGACTCGGCGGTGGACGAGCGCAATAGGATACTAGACGCCATAAAGACGCCTCCGCAGCCCCAGTGGGAGTCCGGCGGGAGGAAGAGGGGGCTTTTAGACAGGCTTTTTAAGAGGACATAGCCACGTCTAGGTATAACATTGTGAGTACGCCTGCGACAAAGCCGTAGGTTGGGAGGTCTTTTCTCTTGTCTTCTGCATATATGTCTGGATATAGCTCAGCCGCCGTGACGTACATCATGGCCCCTCCCGCAAGGCCCATAGCCGCCCCCATCGCCAGAGGTACGGCTGATAAAAAGAGGGCGGAGGCCAAGGCGGCGCCGCCCTCTACTACGGCGCTGATTACGCCAATTAAAACTGCGGTTTTTAAAAGTCTGAATCTTAACAACGGCATTACCACCGCCGCCCCCTCTGGCACGTCTTGAATTGCTATAGCCAGGGCTGTGACAAAACCAAGTTCTGCGTTGTATATTGTCGAAACTCCGACGGCAAGTCCCTCTGGTATGTTGTGTATTGTAATGGCGAGGGCTATAAGCCAGCTCTTTTTCAACTTCCCCGCGAGGACAGCAGGCCCCTCATACCCCTTGACTAAGTGTTCATGTGGGAGTAAGACGTCTAGTAGACGTATAAACGCGACGCCTCCGGCAATGCCTAAGCCGACTTGCCAAAAGCCCCACCTCTCTACGGCGGGGAGTATTAAACTTGTAAAACTAGCCACAAGCATGACGCCGCCTGTAAAACCAAGGCCGAGGTCCACAAGGCCCTCGCCCCATTTTCTAAAGGGTAGTACCCCCGCCGCCACGCCTGCCAGAGTGCCCATTATTAATATTAACGCATTTAGAACTAGAGGATCCACGCCAGACGGCCGTTTCAACTTTATATACTAACGCGCTAACTTCTACAATGCCACAAGTAATCCAATGGGTTAACCCCAAGGAGGGCGAGATCATATGGAGATACCCCGTGGACAGGATCGAATGGGGGGCCCAGCTCATCGTCGAGGAGTGGCAGGCAGCTGTCTTCATGAGGGACGGCAAGGTCTACGACGTGTTTAGGGCAGGGAGACACACCTTGACCACCCTCAACCTGCCCCTCCTCACCCAAGCCCTGAGTAGGGTCGCCGGCTTCGACAAATCGCCTTTTGTAGCCGTCGTTATATACGTCTCGCTGAAGCAACACCAGCTCCCCTTCGGCGGGCGGGGGCAGACGGCGGAGCTCGCCCCCATACAGTTCTACGGCTCCGCGTGGTTCCGCGTCGCCGACCCGGCCCTCTTTGTGACCCAGGTGGTGGGGGGCCAGAATATATACACCACGGAGGACCTCCAGAAGTTTCTCAGAGGCTACTTCAACGAGCTCCTAATGGCCGAGCTCTCCCGCCAGTCCATATTCACCATATACGGCAACCTCGACCAAGTCAGCTTTATCGTTAAAAACGCCATAGACCCCCACTTCAGGAGGCTAGGCCTGGAGCTGGTAGACGTCAGGTTTGAAGGCCTAGACGTGACCGACCAGGTGTGGAGAGACCGCCTCTTCTTCATCAGAGCCACGGGGGTAAACCCCGCCGAGTATCTGAGGATGGAGACCGTGCAGAAGGCCGCGGCGGAGTTGGGCAAAAGCCCCGGGGCGGCCGCCGGGACGGGCATAGTCCTCATACCGCCCCTCCTCTGGCCTCAGCAACAAGCCGCGCCGCCGCCCCAGCCGGCGCAGCCCGCCGCTCAGCAGGGCGTGGTCTGCCCCCAGTGTGGGTATGTCAACCCGCCGGGGGCTAAATACTGTATAAACTGCGGCTATATGCTGGGTAAGAAGTGCCCCCAGTGCGGCTACGTAAATCCGCCGGAGGCCAAGTTCTGTATGAACTGTGGAGCCAAGTTATGACGCCTGGCGAGAGGGCTGCCGCCTTGGCTACACTCGCCTTCGGCCTCTACCTAATAGCGGCGTCGCTAGGCGCCGCCCCGCTGGCTTTAAATATAGCCGTCGGGCTCCCTCTGGCCGTCTTTGGAGTAGTCTACGCCGCGTTTGGAGGAAGTAGAGAGGCCCTCCTCTGGGGCGGCGTGTTGGCCATAGCGGGGGTCGCCACGGCGGCTGGCGGAGCGGCCTCTCCCCTCTTAGTCGCTGGGGTGGCGCTTGTTTTTATCTCGCTTTTTGCACTTTTAGCCGGGCGGAGATGACGCTTTTCTTAGCTATTGGAGGCGGCGGAGATGTAATAATGGCGGCGGCTATCGCCGGAGACGACGCAGTTGGCCAAATACCCTGGGAGAGGTATGTAGTAGATCCCACGCCGGGGCCTGTGCCTCCAGACGCGTTGCGGGAGGTGGTTGAGTTAGGCGGGGGGCTTTACTTAGCTACGCCTAGGAGTTACGTAGAGAGAGGCGGCAGGAGGTTTAAAACCCAGGGCATGTGCGCCGCGGGGGCTCTGGGAAAATCTATCTATATTGTAGACCCGTATAGAAAACCCTCTGAGTTAGCCAAGGCCCTGGCGCGTTTTGGCAAAGTCGTGGGCGTAGACGTCGGCGGAGACGTACTGGGGGTCGGCTGTGAGGAGTCGTTGGGGAGCCCGCTGGCAGACGCCTATGGCTTGGCTGTGTTGGCTAAACTGGCTGAGGCCGGCGCCGCCGCCGAGCTGTTAGTGATGTCTCCTGGGGCAGACGGAGAGCTCGACAGGAGGTATATAATGCAGAGAGTTGCCGAAGTGGCAAGAGAAGGCGGCTTACTTGGCGTAGTTGGCCTCTCTAGAGAGCAAGCCGCGGTTTTAGAAAGACTTGTAGAGAGGTGTGTCACAGAGGCGTCGGCCGTCGCCCTGAGGGCTCTCCGCGGCGAGTATGGCGTTTATACATTGAGGGGCGGCCTTAGGAGAGTTGAAGTAGATATATGCGCCGCAGTGGGCCTCCGGCTTGAGCCTAGAGTCTTGTTGAAGTTTAACCGCGCGGCGAGGGTAATATACGAGGGAGATCTGCCCATAGACAAGGCTGCAGACGTCCTTTTAGAAGAGGGGATCCCCACTGAGTTACATTTAGAGAGACTTTTGGCAAGCGGGCTTGAGCCCCGGCAGGCGATAGAGGAGTTGAGAAAATACAAGAGGTGTTAAGCCTTGGCGGTCTGGGCGGCTTTTGTCTCTCTAAGCACTTGTCTATATCTATCTTCGTTAAAGGGGCCTGCGGAGACGGCGGCGGACTCTATAGAAACTGTGAGCGCTAGCCTCTGGCCGTATACAGTGATATTTAAATAGGCGGTTCCCGCCGTCTTTAAAGGCACTCCATTTACTTCACATATCTTTGTCGTATATACGCCTGTGCCATTCCCAGCGAGATTTCCCAAAATCTGGGCCACGGCCTCTTGTGATATACGGCCGCGCTCCTCTACTTCAACCCCGCCGTAGCCTAAATATGTACAAGGCCCCTTCTCAACTCTAGACGTTTCAACTCCCCTCAGTAGATAAATCGTAGAGTAATTGGCCGGCCTGACTTCAGTTTGACACTGCCCCCCTGCGCAAGTTACAATATAGGCGACCCTCCCCTCTGTTGCAACTTTAAACACAAGTTTGATGGGGCCGTGCGGCGGGACAGTTGCATAAAGCTCGCCGAAGCTATAATTGCCGAGAGCCCCAGAGCCCTCTACAGACCAGCCCCTCATACTTATCGACACGTCGCCTACTGCCACAGTGATTACAACAGTGTAGTTAACCTCGTAGTTTTTAATGTCGAATGACGGCCGCACGGCGCCGACGGCAGGCGTGTTGACCGCCGGGCTTGTCTGCGTCGTAGTTGTAGTAGGCAGTTGTGACGTCGAAATTGTCTCAAGCCCGTGTCTCGGCGCTGTGTGTATAAAATAGAGCGCCGCCCCTATGATTAAAACTGCCAACACTATATACGCTGCTTTTCTCATATAGACGACTGAGGCCACATATATAAGGGTAACTAGACCTATAGCCTCGTCTCTCCCTCATACTGGCCTTTTCTTGCGGCGGCGAAAGTAGTTAGTCTAATAAACGCACCAAGCCCCGCGAGCCCCCCGCCAAACGCCCCCGGCTCCGGCGGGAGGCCTAGGAAGAAGGCGGCGAGGGCGCCCACGGCCGCGGAGCCAGAAGCCGCGGCTAGGCCTAGGGCCAGGCCCCCAGCCCTTCCCCTCTTAGAGAGGGGGTACTCTAGATAGAGGAGAGAGCCCTCGGCGCCGTCTACTAAAGCGCTGTAGCTCCTCCCGCCGTATTGATATATGAGTAGCCAGAAGGGGTAGTAGACAATGCCCTCGAAGCTCCAATTTATCTCTACCCTAGTCTTAAAGACAGAGGCGTAGGTCTTCGCCTCGTCTACAACCTCATCGAGAGATCTAAAGGCCTCCTCAGGCTCTAGGTCTGGCTGGTGGAAGACCCCCGCCCTCTCTAGAGAGGGCTTGAAGGGAGTCCTCCACCTGGCCGGGAAGACGTAGCCTTTGGGCAATCTGAAAGGCGGCTTTGACAGAGCGAGAGCGGCGGCGTAGGTCTCTAACTCTGGGAGAGGCTCGAAAGTTATGTGGTAGAGGTAGAGGGGGAGGAAGTGTAGCTCGGCGCCAGTCGGCGAGGCTGTGGGGAGGTCCTCCGGCGCCCCCACAGGCCTGAAGTTTAGCGCAGTGCGGAAGGCCGCGGTTTTGTCTACAGAGGGCTTGAATATATAGACCCTCTCGTAGGTTCTCCCCTCGCTGACAACAGTGCCGCAGTAGGGGCAGACGTAGAACTTCCTCCCCGGGGGAGCCTCGTACCTAGCCCCGCAGTAGGGGCACTGGACAATCATTTCTCCACCCTACGGCTCTTGAGGAAGCCCCCCGCCGCCATGTAGGAGAGGGCGCCGCCGGCTGCCACTACGGCTGCCCCCACATAGGGGTCTACCCCCAGCGCCGCGTAGCCGAGCCCCCCGGCGAGACCTCCGGCGGCAGCTGCAGCCAGTAGGCTCGCCGCTTTATGCTCGACGAAGACAGGCTCCTCCGCCAACACAACCTCGCCGTCCCAACCCGCTATGTAGTAGCGGAAGCTAGAGCCGCGGTAGAAATACGGCATGACCCACAGAGGGAGGTAGGTCAGGGGGGAGGCCACAAGTCTCTCCACCTCGTAGTCGACTGTCTTATCTCTCACATAGGCCGCCGCAGTGAATACGCCGACGGCAGCCCTGGCCCTCTCTTCAGCGTCTCGGTCGACGGCGGCGAGGAGCCGGGGGATGAGGGCTCTAACCGCCTTGGCCTTAGCCCGCTCTGCCGTAAACTCGCCAGCCATGAAGGCAGAGGCCTGGCCCCCCGAGGCAACCTCGGCGAGGGGCTTGGGCTCGGGCCCAGTCTTAAAGAAGTGGCTTGTAAGTCTGTCTACGGAGAGACCCCAAGCCGCCCTCCTCGCCAAGACGGCCACTACGTCTGCCAGAGCCACTCTGCCTCCCACTCTCACCACCTTAGTCACGATCTGAGTCCGCGGCTGCCCCCTCATGTACACAGTCTTAGTGTATGTTACCACCACCGTAGCCTGATACGTTGCGGAGAGCTTGACGTCTACGAGGTAGAAGGGGAGGTAGTAGAGGTCTGGGCTTGCGAAGTTTATCTCAGAGATCCTCCACCTGAGGTTGAGGTCACGCCGCGTCCTCTCAACGGCCCTCCGCACTATTTCAGACGCCGGGAGTGTGGGCACAGCCAGCACGTCCCGGGGCTCCCCAGCGAGGAAGTTGGCCCTCCCGCAGTATCTACACACCACGACGACTGAGTCGGGAGTGACGTCTAGGGGGGCTCCGCAGTAGCTACATCTCACGAAATCTCACAGAGACAACTTAATAAATATACAACGCAGCCCCGTCGTGGAGATGTTTAAATGGATTAGAGAGAGACCCGCCGAGTACGACCTCGCCAGTAGCGGCGTGGCGAAGATAGAGGTCAAGCCGGCGGACGAGCCCCCCGTAGAAGAGATCCTCACCTCGCTCTACAAGATATCCCCCCGGGAGCTTGCTCTCACGGCAGGCGCCCAGGAGGGCCTCTTCCTGGCCTTCCACGCCGTGAGGCCGAAGGCCGTAGTGACAGTGGCCCCCGAGTATGAGCCAATATGGAGACTACCCGGCGCCATGGGAGTGAGGCACGTGGAGGTTAGAGACGTCTGGGAGGCCCCCCTCGGGCCGGAGACAGTCCTCGTGTTCTCAAACCCCAACAACCCCACGGGGAGGTTCCTCGGCCGGGGGGAGCTCTGGGAGCTCGCCGACGAGGCCAGGAGGCGGGGCGCCGTCCTTATTGTGGACATCATATTCTCCGACTTCGTCACAGACGACCTCGGCGGCCTCCCCCTTGAGAACGCCGTCTACGTCCACAGCACGGATAAATTCTACACAAGCGACTACAGACTCGGCTGGGCCTTCGGCGACTCTCGCATCGTGGAGAAGATACGCGTCTTCAAGGACTTGGCAAACCCGGGCCCCCGCGACTTGGAGAAAAAAGCCGCGGCGGCTCTTCTATCAAGGAGGGAGGAGGTGAAGAAGAGGAACCTCGCCGTGATAGATAAAAACGCCGCGGCTCTGCTCTCTGCGTTTCCAAACGCCATCTACAACCCCCACATGCCCATAGCCCTAGTGGAGGTGGGATGCGACGACGTCGCCTTCGCCGAGGGGCTTCTAAAACGGGGGGTCAGGGTCATGCCGGGGACCTTTATGAAGGCCCCCCGGGCTGTGAGAGTTGGACTAGGCGTAGAGCCTCCGCCCCGCTTCGCGCAAGCTCTGGGAATCTTTGGCGAGGCTTTTGGCAACTGCCGCACGTAGTTTACACACGGCGCATATCTCGCCGCTGGCCGGCTCGCCGCAGATCTTACACTTGTGTAACTGCTCCACCTCCGCCCTTCCAAACTTCATGTTGAAGTCCACAACTCCCCCAATCAGCTTTAAGTCGAAGTCTGGGTCTCTCCTCCTGGCTGCCGCCAGCATTTCGTATACCTCGGCGTGGGCCGCGCCGCAGAGGCCGTATTCACAACAAACGGCGCTGACCGGGAGGCCCCGCCGCCTGCAGTACTCCTCGTTTTCCTCCGGCCGCGCGAAGATCAAAGGCCTGATTTTAGTCACTAGGAGGCCTCCGCCCTCCACTCTGGGCAGAATTTTGAAATTCCAGAGGTGGTTACGCCCAACTAAGTTCTTGATGTAGTACGTCAGGAAGTCGTAGGCGTGGTGGCCAGTCGCCACTTTAGTAGCGCCGAGTTCTCTCGGCACTTTGTTCATAAGGTAGCGCTTGACGGCGCCGCATACAGAACATATAGGCCGCCCCGTGGCTCTCGCCGCCGCCTCGATGTCTAAGTAGTCCCGGGCGTAAACCACGTGGATACCCACGCCGAGGGCTTCTGCAAGCGTTCTAACGGCCTCCTCGATCTTTGCAGAAGTCCTAAAGCCGAGGTTTATGTGAAACGCCCTCACCTCGGCGTCTATTCTATACTCCTCTATGTACTCCTTCAAGAGGGCCAAGGCGGCACAACTGTCTTTCCCCCCAGACACAGCCACATATATTACGTCTCTTATCTCGACAAGTCTATACCTCCTAATTGTTTCAAACACTCTCCTCCTATATGTGTCTAAGTCGACTTCGCGCGTTGGAACTCTAATAGAAATCACAGAGAGTGAGATATAAGAATTAAAAAATCTGTATCTCTATGCGCGACATCAGGCGTTGCGCCGTCTGCGGAGCTTACGTAGAGGAGGAAGTCCACTGCGGGGCGCCGACGGCGGTTGTGTTAGACGGCGCCACACGCCTCAAGATCTCCAAACTCCTATCCCTCGCCCTGCGCCACAGCCCCCACGTCTTAGGCATAACGCTAGATGTAGAAGGCTGGGCAGACATAAACGCAGTGGTGGAGGGCTTGCGGAGGGCCGGCCTCCCCGCAAGCCCACAGGTGCTGAAGGCCGTGGCCCAGCTAGACGACAAAGGCCGCTTCGAGATTAGAGACGGCCGGGTGAGGGCGCGCTACGGCCACACTATAAAGGTGCAGATCAGATACGAGGTCGACTTAGACACGCGGCTTCTCTACCACGGAACCGCCCTATACGTCCTGCCCTCTATCCTAAGCCAAGGCATCCTCCCCATGAGAAGACTCTACGTCCATCTGGCAGTGGACGTGGAGACGGCTTGTCTCAACGCAAGAAGAAGACAAAACCCGGCGGTGGTGGAGGTCGACGCAGACTGCGTCCGGAAGAGCGGCAACCCCATCTACAAAGCCACAGAAAAAATAAGGCTCACCCCCTACGTGCCCCCCACCTGCGTGAAGAAGTGGGCCATTTGCTAACGCAGAACCAGACTGTATACACCGCGCCGGCCCCCACCTCTCTATCCTTCCCCCTGAGCCTCCAGTTTCTACAATCCGGCGGAGCCACTACAACCTCCTAAGCCTATTAAACAAAAGACCCAACAGGTAGGCCAACAACGCGGCGAGGACAACTGCAAGAGACGTCGATGGAACCAACGCCAATGCAAGAACCGTTGAGAAGATATACAAGAGGTCTTTGAGGATGAGCCTTCCAGATACAGCCAGCTATCGTGTATACAACCCTTCTTGTAAGTAAGGGAGGCCTTGGAATTCCAAAGGGTCACTTCTTAAAAAGCTCAAACTCAAGGCGTATATTACCAAAGCGGATTTTAACTCTCTCCATATTTAGTTCTACACGCGGCCGGTATAGCGCCGACAAGCAAAGCGGATATGGTCGGAAATGCGGCCAAAGCCGGAAGATGTAGCCGGGCACTATAATCAACGAGATGAATACATGACCTACCAAAACTTTACAAATAAAAAATTATTTAATCCCTATGAGTTAGGCATGTTGAAAAAGAGAGTAGGAAAAAGATAGGTTGTTTATCTGCCTCTTCCGCCGCCGCCCCAATTGCCCTGTCCGCTTCCAGAGCCGCCGCCGGATCCTTGGCCGCCGCTCCAGCCTCCGCTACCACCGCCGCTAGCCTGTCCGCCCGCCCCACCTTGTCCGCCTCCACTGCTCTGTCCGCTGCCTCCGGCCTCTCCGCTGGCTCCTCCTATGGGAGCTTTACGTTGTTTTATAATTTCTTTAATTATCTCACGTATCTCCGCCCCCCTCTGTGATGCAATTTTACTGACGACCTTGCCTCTCTCTTCTGGAGTTAGGGTCTTTAACTCCTGGAGTATAGATATTGTCTCGTTGATTATACGAGCGCGTAGGGCTAGGATTTGAGACAGCTGGGCCATTTTCATTTTTTCGAGGTGGCTCTGTAGCTCTCTGAGACGTTCCATTACTTTCTCAAGGCGGTCGATGGCTTTGTCTAACTCAGACATATTCATATTTCTCACTAGATCTGAGACGTTGGCCCATCTATATACTTCACGTAATAGCTTAAGTCTCTCTATATTTCTATCTATTGCGCCAATTGCTGTACGAGAGGCATTTACAAGGCCAAGCAAGGCTCTAACTCTCATCAGAGTCCTAAGGCCCCTCTCTGTGGCGTTGTCTATGTCGGCGGAGGCGTTGATGTGTGCATAGACCCGATCCACGGTTCTGTTTAAATGCTTGCCCAGCTCCTTTATGGCGGCTAGCCTAATCTCCCTAATCTGTTGAAACACCGCCTTGGGGTCTGACACATTTAGCATCTTTAGCTCTCCCACGCCGATCATGGGGAGCGGCCGCGCCGTGGGCGTCGTAATTATAAATGTCTTATTTAACTGAGATAGTAACACGTCGCACTGTGGCAAGGTGAAGTTTGCCCCAGTTACATTTACATATAGTTCTATAGCTTTACATTTTAGCCATAGGTGGAAGTCCGACGCATTTACCGAAGCCGCCTGGGCCAGGGCGGCCAGTGCCGCCAGCGCAATTACCGGGATTAGTTTCTTTTCCATGGCTTTTTTAGACATAGGGGGGATAAATAGTCCCGCCGCGGAACTACGCGCGAAACTTTAAAATAGACAGGCGGAACAACAGCCATGCTGGTGATATTAAACCTCACCGCGCCTCCAGTCCTCATACTCCTCCTCCCAGCCGCCATGTTTGGAAACTACACGCTTCCCGCGCCTCCCGCCTCCGACGTGGCGGCCTTTACGCCGAGCGGCGCCGCCTTGCCCACCTGGGTAGTCGGCGGCAACCTGTATATACTACAGGGAGGAGACCCCGCCGTAGCTATATACGTCCCCCGGTTTGAAAACTCCAGTGGTGTGTATAAAGTAAGCCTAGGCAGGGGCGACATCATAATCCAAGCGCCTCCCGGGGTAATGATACAAGACGTAAACCCCCTGCCTAGACAGACGAAGCTGAACAAGACAGGCCTATATCTCTACCTCACAGGCCCCGCCACAGTCACGTACTACTTCTTCAAGGTAGAGATAAAGCCGCCCCCAACCCCGCCGCCTCCGACAACTCCAGCCACGCCAACGGCTACAACTCCTCCTGTAACTACGCCACCTGCCACAACGCCCCCGGCGACCACGCCTACGCCTCAGCCTACGCCGACTGCTACAGCAACTCCCACGCCGCCTTCTGGCGCCGGGGCGCAGGTGCCTATGTGGCTTGTTGGCGTGGCTGTTGTGGCGGTGGCGGCTGTGGCGGTTGTGGCTTATCTGTTGACTAGGAGGGGGGGCGGCGGGGGCGACTGCGGCGATTTACACGAGACGGATATAGCCATCCTCAAGGAGCTTGAGAAGAGGGGCGGCTCTGCCGAGAGGGGGGAGCTCCAGGAGGCTCTCGGCCTTCCGAAGACCACCCTCCACAGGCACCTCCACAAGCTCTCCAAATACGGCTTCGTGAGGCTGGTGCAGTTGGGCGGGTCCCAGAGGGTTGAGCTGGTTAGGGGCTGTAGGTGATGGATTTTTCCCCGGTGGGGGAGGAGTCCCTCGGGGTTAGGTCGATGTGTTTCTATGTCGAGACTCGCGACGTGAGGATACTCTTCGACGCGGGGGTGTCCCTAGCGCCGAGGCGCTTCGGGCTGCCGCCGCACCCCCGGGAGTTGGAGAGGGCCCGGGCGGTGAGGGCTGAGATACTGCGGCTTGCAGAGGCCGCCGACGTGGTCACTGTCAGCCATTACCACCGAGACCACTTCACCCCCTGGTACCCCAGCGTTTATATGGCTACAGACGGCGAAATGTACAAGAGAGTGTACAGGGGGAAGAAGGTCCTCATGAAGAGCCCCCAAGACCTGAACTGGTCCCAGAGGAGGAGACACTACGGTCTCTCCAAGGCCCTCCAGGAGACGGGGGCGGAGGCGGTTTACGCAGACGGCGGCGAGTGGACCTTCGGGGAGACGAGGGTCGCCGCCTCCCCGCCCCTCTGGCACGGCCCCGCCGGGTCGAAGACGGGGCGTGTCGTCGGCTTTGCCGTCAGCGACGGCGAGGAGAGGCTTGTGTTTCTCCCAGACGTAGAGGGGCCTCTGGAGCCGGAGCCCATCGCCTTCGCCAGAGAGGCGAGGCCCACCGTGGTAGTCGTCGGGGGGCCGCCCACCTACCTCGGCTGGGATCTCGAGAAGGCGATTAAGAACCTCGCCGAGCTAGTGGAGCTGAGACCCCACACCCTAGTCCTCGCCCACCACCTCCTCCGGGATATGCAGTGGAGAGAGAAAGTGGCGCCTCTCTTTGAGCTGGCCGAGAGGAGGGGGGTGGAGGTGGCCACCTACGCCAGTCTCGCCGGGAGGCCCGAGGAGCTTTTGGAGGCCAGGAGGAGGGAGCTCTATGCCAAAGAGCCCGCCGCGGCTGTGGAGACGGGGGAGGGGGAAGAGGAGGACTAGAGATAGGCGCGGTAGAGGTTGCCATAGCGGCCTGGCCTACCTCTGACGGGGATTTCGTGGCCACATCTGGGGCACCTCCCCTCTCTTAGCTCTATTCTTACAGCTCTGTCGCCGTATCTCTTGACGACGGGGTATCCGCACTTGGGGCAGTAGGTGTGTTGCCCCGGGTGCCCAGGTACGTTGCCCACGTATACGTAGTCTAGCTCTCTCCTCGCCCTGCGCCATATAGATTCGAGAAGGTCGGGCGGGGTGGGCGGGTTGTAGAGCCTGTGCGCCGGGTGGTAGGCCGTGATATGTAGCGGGGTTTCTCGGCCGAAAGAGGCCACGGCGTTTACTACTTCGTCTGCCTCGTCGTCGTTTACCCCCGGGATCACCAAGTACGTGAATTCTATGTAGATGCCGAGTCTCTTTGCCGCTCTGGCCGTGGAGAGCATCTTGTCTAAATCCGCCCCGAGCCACCTTTTATACGTCTGCCTGCCCCCCTTTATGTCTATGTTCATGCCCTCCATGCCGGCAGAGGCTAGTCGCGCCAGAACTTCCTCAGTGAGGTAGCCATTGGTATTTATAGAGGTATGTAGCCCAGCGGCCCTCGCCAGCTTGAACAAATCCTCTGCGTATTCCGCCAGAAGGGTGGGCTCGTTGAAGCTTATGTTTACGCCAGAGTCTCCGTTTTCCACAGCCCACTTAACTACCTCCTCTGGTTGGACGTAGCGGCCCACGGGAGACGCCACTTTGCTTATATGCCAGTTTTGACACCAGGCGCAGGGGAAGTTACAGCCCCACGTGCTTATGGTCATGGCCGAAGTGCCGGGGTAGAAGTGGTAGAGAGGCTTTATCTCCATGGGCCTAGATTCAGCCGCCGTCAGTAAGCCATATGCCGCTGTGTAGAGCCTGCCCCCGAGACTAAATCTCATGCCGCAGGCCCCCATGGCGCCGTCTCTCAGCCTACAGCGGCGGTGGCAGAGCTTACATACGACAGCCCCGCCGGCAGTCTCAAAGTAGGGAGAGGGCCTCACGTTGGGCAGGCGGAGGAGACTCTCGTCGACTTTATAGACAACCTCCGGCCAAGAGTATATCACATATAGCCCCATGTAAAAGTTTTAAGTAGGTTTCTAAGCCAGAGTGAGGATCTGTGACTGGCGAGGGCGAGTCCGACCGGTGGCGACGCCGGGCCGGTTGTACGCAATGGCTCTCCTAAAAACGACGTAATGTTTAAATACCCCAGGATTTTGACAAGGCATGTCGCTATTGATTCTTTTTAAAGGCGATGTGCCGCCGCATTGGAAAAGCCTAAAGGCAGAGGGGCTGGAGGTGAAGTCGTTGAAAGAGGGCCTCCCTCCGTTGGAGGGGAAGTTTGTAGTGGTTGTGGGAGATAGAGAACTAGCCGAGAGGTTAAAAGTTGGATATATGACAGAGGAGGAGGCAGAAGACTTCTACAAGTTCCTCATCCAGAGGCTTTCCTCCTCTTGATATATAGATACCCGCCTGCAGTTGCTACAGCTGTTGCTATTGCAATAACGTAGGCGGCCGGCGGCGCGGCTGTCTCTTGTTGTAGAGACTCGCGAGTTGGGGGTGGCCGTTTCGTAGAGTTTGTCACAGATACCGTCACTATATATGGCATAGTGTAGAGATTGCCGTATTGATCTGTGTAGCTCAGCAAGAGCTGTATGTCGTAATTGCCGGGCGCCGTGGCGTTAAAGCTGAGGGGTATGGTGGCGGTCTGTTGCGGGTCTAGCTGTCCCGCGAAATATATCGGCGCAGTTATCGGCCTAATGCCACGCGGCGGTTTCGCCTCTACCTGGAGGTTTGTAACTGGGGCGAAGCCCTTGTTGACTACAGTGATAGAGATATAGAAGGTCCTCCTCGGCTCTACTATCTGGGGGACGACAGATATGCTTGTGATGTTGACAACAGGCGTCTGGAGGGCTTGGAGGTAGAAGTTTCCCTGCGCCGTGCCTGCGGTCCCCAGCTCGGTGGTGTATATAATGTTGTAGGTAAAGGCTATTGCGCCACTGTAGGTGGCGGGCACTATAAAAGAGATGGGTAGCTGGGCGCTTTCCAGGGGGGCAAGTCTGCCTATCTGGAAGGTGTAGGTCGGCGCCAGGAGGGCTGACGTCGCTGGCGATATTGTCACCACTGCCTTCTGTACTACTACGTCTCCACTGTTGATAATTGTAACGACAACTGTCCTATTGCCGCCGGATTTGACGAGAGAGGGGCTCGGCACTACTGTAAATATGGAAGACGAGGGAACAGGGAGACTTACCATATACTGGTCTGTGCCCTGTCTGTGGTAGATTATGACGGCGATGACGACGGGCTGGTTGGAGAGGGGCATCACGACGAGGTTAGCAGCCGCCTTGTCCACTCCGCCGAAGGTATATGGCATGGGCTTGTCTACGGCGGCGTTAGACATAGATACCGTGGCGTTAAAGGGCCCCGGCGCCGAGACGTAGAGAGTTACGTTGTTGGCAACGCCCGCGATTAGGCGGGTCGGCCTTACGTCAAGCCTAGAGGCGCCGCCCGCCGGCTGTTGTACGGCGGCGGAGGCCAACACTTGGTCTATCTTCGACACGCCGGCGATTTGGTACATCACCTGTGCCGTGAAAGTGACGACGGAGGAGACGGGGTAGACGTCTAGCGACGCGGAGCCGCGACCGCCTCTGATGGGAATCGACACACTTGACTGAGGCATAACCGCCCCCGACGCCGTTATAACTGCTTGGCCGTCGGCAGGCGTTGGCAAGACGACTGTGAGATTCACGCGGTTATACCTATTTGCATAGAGTACGGTTGGGGTTATATAGAGGAGGGGCGGTGGGGGAGGCGTGACGGACAACGGCACAGCGTAGGCTAAAACCACAGGGTTCCCCAGCCAGTCTCTCGTCTGGATTGTCGCTTGTAGAGAGGCGCTGGGGCTGTCGGCCGCGACGACTACAGACACGACCGCCTGTCTGCCGCTGATAGCCACAGGGCCCGTTGGGGATACAACCCTGGCGCCCTGTCCTTGTATGGTCAAAACACCCACAAGGGCGTAGGGACTGGAGATAGTTAGGTTAATCTGGCTGGGGAGACCTAAGTATGTAACTCCTGCGGCTGTCACATTAGCCGTTGGATAGGGCGGTATGTAAACCTCGGCGTATTCCAGCTTCTCTATGCCGGTGGTGAGACTTGAGCCGACTGTCTTATATGTGGCGCGTATCGCCACGTTTACGGGGCACGTCACGTTGAGGGCCGAGGCCGAGGCCCGGAGCGCTATAGTGACTACGCCAGGCCCTGCCGACGGCAGAGAGACTGTCTCAAGCGGGGCGAGGTAGGGGCACCGGGGCGTCAGAGAGACAGAAACGTCGACGTACTGTGCCGAGAGGTAGAAAGAGAGGCTCAACACGCCTACGTCACCTGGGAATTTGGGCAATTGCGTCCACCTAGCGCCGAGCCAGAGGTAGTCTACCGTGGGGCTTGCCACCGTCGTCTGGCCATAGGCGATGAGAGCTAGGGCGGCGGCCAGGAAAACCCTCTTGTCCATAGTCGAGAGGGGCACCTCCTATATATATAAAACTCACGGTCTAGTGAGTTAACTTTATTACCTACACGGCCGTGGTGGGTGTGTTGTTGGAGATCTTGAGGCTGTCTTGGCAAGCCCTCTGGGAGAGGAAGGGGAGGACGGTGGGGGCTATCGTCGGCGTCGTCATTGCCTTCTCGGCGCTGAGCTACGCCTTGCTCCTCGGCCAGACCTTTAAGGACTATACCACGCGGTATTTCACCTCTAACTTCCAGACCAATGTGGTGTATGTCACAGGGACGCAGTTTACAGACGCAGACGTCGGCACTCTGTCGACTATCGACGGCGTGGAGGCGGCTATCCCCATAGCCAGCGCCAGAGGCGTCGTCAGGATCTCGGGCCAGGCCGCGCCTATCCCAGTCACCGTATACGGCGTTGACCCTGCCCTCTTGAGACAACTCTTGCCGTCTAATGTAGTATACGATGGGGAGATGGTCGTTGGCTCTAGCATGGTGTTAATTGGATATTACGTAGCCTTCGACAGATCTACGGGACAACAGAGGATTTCCGTCGGGTCGCCCCTCTCCCTCTCCATAGGCCGGAGGTCGATAAACGCCATCGCCTCGGGGATATTGGCCACCGGGGCCCTGGGCTATATAGACACCGCCAGGGGGGTGGTGATGGACATCTCGTCCTTCCGCCAAGCCACTGGCGTGACGACGTACAGCGTGGTTGTGCTCGTGCTTAGAGACCCCTCTCTCGTGGAGCAAGTGGCTAACGACGTGAGAGCCGCCTTCCCCAACGTAGACGTGATATCCCCCCAGACGGTGCTCCAGACTATAAACAGCTTCTTGACCTCCTTCCAACTCTTCCTCGGCCTAATAGCTGGGGTGAGTACAATCATCACCGCCCTCTGGCTCTACGACACTATGTCCATAGGCGTAGTCCAGAGGACCAAGGAGATAGGAGTTCTGAGGGCCCTCGGCTACAAGAGGAGACACGTGCTGGCCATGTTCCTCGGGGAGGCCGCCATAGTTGCCCTCCTCGGCGTCGCCATTGGGGTCGCTCTGCTATTCCCCCTCTCGCAGATGGGGTTGCCCTTCGGTAGCCAAAGCGCCTCTGCCGCCACGCCCCGCACGGCTCCCCACCCCACCTTCAACATATCTCACATTGAAGTAGATCCGCTTATTGTCGCAGCAACAGCCGCGCTTGTCATTGGGATAAACCTACTGGGCGCCCTTCTCCCAGCTTATAGAGCCAGTAGAATAAACATAGTGGCTGCCCTCCGTTACGAATGATATTATTCGTGGCAGATCTAACTACAGCAGCTCTTGCTACATACATAGCATATCGCGTATTTCAAGCGTGGCAATCTCTCTACGACCGCAGACTCTCTCTATATTTCTTTGGCATGATCCTCCTGGCGGCCGCCTTGGTATTAGAAGCTGTAGTCGATATATATCTAGGCCTACTTAGAGAGACAGAGCCAGGCAGATTTGTGGCGAGACAAGAAGCGGTGTTTAGAGCCGTCGTAAACCTTCTTCTCCTAGCCGCATTAACGCCGATTGCAATAGCGGTGACCCCCGCCATGTTTTATGCCATAGCGCCGTTGTTTATACTAGCGCCGGTAAACGCAATTCTCGCCATCTATATCGCTGCCGTAATGTTTATCAAAACGGCAGAGCGGAAGGCCCCGCCGTATGTACCACTTGCCTTTACAGCTCTAACTATCTCTCTGTTATTCCCAATCTCAAGCAATATAGCCACCGTCTCTAGGCTACTAACTGCAGTTTTCCTCGCGTTGGGCATATGGCACGGAAGAGGCGCACCAGGCTAGAGATAATTGCCGACATACTAGAGATTTTATCCACAGGCTGTAGACCGCCGACGCGGCTGGCCACAGAGGCCAACTTGGCATATGACCGTATGGCAAAGATAGTAGAGGCTCTCGTCAAAAAGGGCCTAGTCAAAGAAGACTACGGAGTTTTCTGTATTACACAAGAGGGGTATAGACTGCTAGAGACTTACCGACAGTGGAGATGTTTTCTAGACACACTTGGCATATAAAGTACAATGAGAACCCCATAGCGGAGTTTATGTCTACAGAATAAAACTCGGCGTCGATCACCGGCGGAAACAAATGGAGTCTCTCAAAGTCAAGCCCCCTGGAGACATCACATGGGGGAGGGGGTTGAAAAAAGGAAGTTTATAAAGTCTTCAAATTCTTCTTTTGTAAAACAGCTGTACCCCATTTTTCTAGCTGTTTCACAATCTTCATAAAATACGACAATGTCAGAGCTCTCTAAAGGAGGTGTTTCAGAGATTTCAAACCCAAATCTCTTAAGAACTTCGACGTAGCGTTCTGGCACCCTGCCTACAAAAACAACTCTCACGTTGTATTAAATGTTGTATAATAAAAATTTTATGTAGTGTCGAAATTAAGTTCTTCTCCTCTTTATTAAAAAGAGCGCTACGGCTAGTATAACTACAACGGCCGCCGCCAGTGTTGTAATTGCTATAGACTGTTCAGGCGGCGTGGCTTGAGTCTGCGTAAGTAGCTTTTCTAACTCGGCCTCTACTCTCTGATATTTCGCCCTGGCGGCCTCTCTCCATGCCTGGACAAGTCTATCTCTATAGGTGGGGTCTCCCGCTATTTTGTCGTTTATTGCGACGGCGTCTTGATATGTAAAGGCCCTAGTCTGGCCTGTGGCGGGGTCTGTGTAGTTCACTGGCGCTCCCAAGAGGCGCCACAGTCTTTCAAACTGTTGTCTAGATATTCTGCCGGAGTAGTAGGCGTCTACTAGCTTCGCCCAGACGGAGGTGAGCTGGTCTTGGAGATCTACTAGAGTGGCCTCGTAGTAGTAGATAAAGGAGTAGTAATACGACGCGCTTTTTTCAGGCGGCACTGCCAATACCTTTGCCTTCATGAGCTTGTCTAAATGGCGTTTTAAAACTGCGGCTTTAGTCTGGTTTACGTCTGGGGAGTCTAACAGAGCTAGATTGCCGGGCAGTATATACCTATCTATAAGTCTCTTCTCTAACTCGGTGAGGAAGACTCTGGTTAATAAAGCCGCTGCTGTGGCATTGGCGCCCCGAGGCACGGCGATGGGGTCAAAGAGTATGTCTGTGCCGTCTGCCGGAATACAGTAGTCAAGCCCTGCGATAAAGACGTAGTAGTCAACCATGGGGCCGAAGAGAGCCTCGCCTCTCTTTACGACGTCTCGCACTGCGCCACTTGAGTCAACAAATCTAGAGTGAGCCGCCATGGCGGTGAGGAGTCTCCAGCCCTCCTCCCAGCCGTATATCTCTGTCACCAGTTGCATCATCGCGGCTGTGGAGGTGGACTTGGTAGGCCGCGCGAGGACGACGGGCTTAGCGCCTGTCTGTAGGTAGTATTTAGTGAGATTCGGCGAGGCGAGGGCCGCCCAGCTACACGCAAGCTGAACTCCCGCCTTGGCGAGGGCCTCGTTGCTATAGCCAATTACATAGCCTAAGAGACCGTAGACCACGTAGTACGTCTTCCCATCTGGCCCCATCCGCTTGAGTAAAATACCCCCCGCCCTCTCTGGCATTTGTCTAAGCTCTGGGACATCTGGCATGGGGGCTAGGTAGCCCTCCCGCAGGAGGGCTTCGTAAAGCACCGGCGCGCCGGCCCAGAGGAAGTCTACGTCTCCCCTCTCTATGAGCCCCCTCCATTGGGTGGGGTCTGCGGGGATTATCCTAATGTCTGGTATATACTTCCGTAGTATTGGATACGCCGCGTCAATAGAGAGTTGGTCTGCTCTAGTCAACACCGTGGCGGAGGAGACAGATAAAGCCAGGAGTAATAGCGACGCCGCCAGCCGCCACATAATGGGCTTGTTTGTAGTTTATTAAAAACTTATACTCTTTCTAAAACTACGGCGGCGCCTTGCCCACCGCCGACGCAAAGAGTAGCCACGCCGTAGTCAACGCCGTCTATCTGCATCTGTCTAGCCAACGTGCCTATTATCCTCGCGCCTGTGGCCCCCAGCGGGTGGCCTATGGCGATGGCGCCGCCTCTTGTGTTAACAATCTCGGGGTCTAGGCCGAGTTGTTTAATTGCATATAGCGTAACTACGGCAAAAGCCTCATTTATCTCCCACCTCCCTATCTGTTTGACCGTAAGTCCGGCCTTCTCAAGCGCTTTTTTCGACGCAGGCACGGGGCCCATGCCCATAACCTCAGGCGGCACTCCGGCGAAAGCCACAGCCCTAATCTTAGCCAGAGGTTGAAGGCCGTGTTTTTTCACAACTTCGCCAGAGACAAGCATTATATATGCAGCGCCGGAGTTTAAAGGCGAGGAGTTGCCCGCAGTTATTACGCCATCTGGCTTAAACACAGGCGGGAGTTTGGCAAGCGCCTCGAGGCTTGTGTCTGGCCTAACAGACTGGTCTCTATCTACAACTTTCCTCTGGCCGTCTTTTTCCACCGCGACGGGCACTATCTCGTCTTTGAAATAGCCCTTTTCATACGCCTCTGCCGCCCTCCTGTGGCTTCTAAGAGACCACATGTCCATCTCCTCCCTCTTTATGCCCGAGACCTCGGCTAGTCTCTCGGCGGTGAGCCCCATGACGTAGCCAATTGGCAGATTGTATAGTCTTACATACTCCTCGTCTGTAAGAAATTTAGGATTTATCTCAATATGTGGGTTTTCATACATAGGGGTCTTAGACATTTTTTCGACGCCGCCAGCTATTACCACGTCGGCCATACCCGTTGCCACTTCCATAGCTCCAAAAGCCACTGTAGTAATTGAAGAGGCGCACTGTCTATCTATATGCGCCGCCGGAATTGTGTAAGGCAGTTTGGCGGCGAAAACAACATGGCGGCCGCCGTAGAGCCACTGCTCGCCTACCGGCAGAGCTGTCCCTGTCAAGAGATCTTCTACATCTTCCGGCTTGACGCCAGTTTTTTCTAAAATCGCCCTCACAGGCACCGCCGCCAACTCCTCCGGTCTTACGTCCCAAAAGTCGTCTTTCTGAGGCTCCTTCCTAGAAAATCTCGTAAAGGCAGTTCTTGCAAACGCCACTATATAGACATTTTCAAGTCTTTTACCTACTGCAGACATAGGGGAGCGGATTTCCTAAGTTAATAATTATTACTTCAAAATTTTTATAGAGGTCTTTTGCATCTCACTAATGTCGTTGCCAAGGGCGTTTATAACATCAGTAGTGGGCTCTTGGCCTAGGCCAACTTGGCTAATAGAGGCCTTCGAGAAGTTCGAAAAGGGCCAGATGGACCAACAGACCTTCAACCAATACCTTGACGATGCCGTCAAACTCGCCATAAAAGACCAAGAGGAGGCGGGCCTAGACGTGATCACAGATGGAGAGCAGCGGAGAACCTCCTTCGTGGCGTTCGTCGGTCAGAAGATAAGGGGGTTCAAGATCGTGAGGGTGGAGGAGCTACACCCCAACGCCAAGGAGATCATGAAGAGATACAAAGCCCCCCTCACCCTCTGGAGGCCTGTCATTGCGGGCTATATAGAAGACAGCGTACTCGCCGTAGATGAAGTGCAATACGCCAAGAAGGTCACCCAGAAGCCTCTCAAGGTCACCCTCCCCTCCCCCTACCTCATAATGTGGGAGGCGTGGCACGCCAAGATCTCCGCCCCCTACTACCCTAGGCCGGAGGACGCCGCGGAGGCCTACGTCAAAGTGCTGAGGAACGAGATAGCACGGCTTATAGACGCCGGCGTGGCCTTCATACAGCTGGACGAGCCCATGCTCGGCGACTTAATCGAGGCGGAGCAAGACAAGCCGGATAGGTACAAACAGGTGGCCTCTGAGCTCTACGGCCAGAAGTACAGAGGCCTAAAAGACGAGATACAGCTGGCGGTTGACCTCGTCAACGAGACGGTAAAGGGCTACACCACCTCTGTGAGGATAGGCATGCACCTAGACCGCTGGCCCACCGAGGAGTCCCCCATAGTTGGCTACGAACGCCTGGCCCCCCAGCTCTTCGACGTGAAAGTAAAGCAGTACGTAGTCGAGTACAAACACCCGAGGATGGGCAACCCCGAGGAGTTCGCCAAGATACTCCCCACAGACAAGGAGATAGGGCTGGGCTCCATCGACGTCCGGGACCCCAAGAGGGTAGAGACCGTCGACGAGGTGGTGGCGCACGTAGAGAAGATTGTCAAATACGTCGACCCCACCAGGATATGGCTAAACCCAGACTGCGGCTTCGCCCCCGGCATGTACCGCGCCTTCCCGCGCGCCGTCGCCATAGAAAAGCTAAAGGTGATGGTAAAAGCCGCCCAGATTCTACGCCAGCGCTACTGGTGGGCTTAGGAACATACAATTTTTGTCGCAACTCCTACAAACAGACGTCAGATCTCTAGTAACATCTTCTGCATGTCGTCTATACAGGCATCCTCTTGGCTAGGCTTTTTATAAGTGCGTTGTCGTTAACGAACCAATCTGCTTGTTTAGGCCGTCTGCCGCCAGTCTATTGGCGTCGTCAACCCTCTCTAGCCGCGCTACTCCTAATGTCGAGGTATAGGAAGACGTCCTCGGTGGAGAGCTCTCTCCCTAAGCTTCTCCACCACCCTATCCGCCGCCACACTGAGGGCCTTCTGTAGGGGACGTGTTTTCAAGTTTTTATGTTGGGCTTGTTTGAAATGGCGTGGTGACTCCGCTTTGGAAGATATTTTTCCAGTTCTTAGCCCAGAGGGGGGTGGACTCTCTGTGTCTCCCTCTGCACTTTAAATGTAGGTGGGAGATTCCCCAGTGTGTGGCTGTGGGAGTACTTGTGGGGAGATACGCCGTGTGTAGGTGGGAGGGACGGGGGGAGTTCCTGGGGAGGTGGGAGGGGGTGGAGGTTTTGAGAGGCCGCGGCGTGGGAGTCTGCCGTTGGGTTTTGGCAAAGCGGTGCGTGGGGGAGCGGCTGGAGGTCGGTTTTTCGCCGCCGGAGAGGCCGCGGATTGTTGTCGACCTATCGCTGTGGGGAGAGCACACGCCGGGGGAGAAGCACGAGCTGGTGGAGCAGATCCTCGCGACGTTGGACGCAGTCCGTAGGGTGCTCTGGGACGGCAACCTCTGGGTGACGAACGCCCCTGGGGAGTTCCTGGAGTTGCTCGGCCTACACGCCAGGGGGCTTGTCCACCGGATGAACATCTCGGGCGGCCCCCCGCCTCTGGAGAAGCCGGTGGTTCTCGACCCCGAGGGAGACTGTCTCTTCACAGAGGAGACAGCGCGGTCCCATTCAGAGTTTATCATCGGTGGGATTGTGGACAAGGAGAGGACGGCTAAGTCGGGCACCAGGAGGCTGGCGGAGTTGCTCGGCGTGGAGAAGAGGTGTAGGATAGAGCTGAGGGGGTCTCTCGTGGGGGTGCCAGACAGGATAAACAAAATAGCCGAGATCGTGCTGTCGGTTCTCGCCGGCGTACCCCTGGAGGAGGCCATCCTCAGGGCCCAGGCCAAGAGAGACAGAGTCTACAGACTCATGTGGGAGATCCAGAAAAGGGCCCGCCGGCTCCCAGACGGCAGACTGGCGATCACGAGAGACGCCCTCGCCGAGGCCAACTGGCTGGGGGCGCCCCCCGGTGAGGTGGAGCTAGCCCTCAGGAAGACCCATGCTGTGGTTCTAGGGTAAGACCTCTCTGAGCACTCTGGCGGCGTTTCTCCACATGACTGCCTCCACCTCCTCACGTCTGAAGCCGGCCTCTATCAGCGCCTCTGCCAGGCGGGGGATCTTATCCACCGACTCCAAGCCCTGGGGCGTTGTAGATATGCCGAGGTAGTCTGTGCCTATGGCTAAAATCTCCACGCCGAATTTATCCCTTATGTATCTCGCGTGTTTCGCCAAATCTCTAGGGGTCGGGTCGCTGGATATAGTAGACGGTATAAAGGTGAGGCCTATCACTCCGCCTACGTCGCGCAGCTTCTTAAGCACCTCGTCTCCGACGTTTCTCCTATGGCTATACACCGCGACGGCGTTGGCGTGGCTCACCACTACCGGCCTCCTCGCCGCCTCTAGGACATCCAAGGCGGTCCTCTCCCCAGCGTGCGCCAGATCCACCAAGACCCCCATCCTCTGCGCCGTCTCCACAAGCCCGTAGCCCTCTTCGGAAAGGCCGCGGTCTCTCCCCCCGCAACACGACCCTCCCCACCGGTTGCTAAGATTCCATGTCAAGCCCAAGGCCCGTAGCCCCAGCCTGTAGAAGAGCCTTAGGTCGTCCGCCGACGAGAGGACGTCGGCTCCCTCAAGTACAATGAGGAACTTCAGCCCCGGCGCGGCTAAATCGCCCCTTCTCTCCACGATCTTTATGCCGTGGGTCTCAGACAGAGCGTAATACACCTTGAACCCCTCCAGCGCCAGCTGGAGACTCGGCGACCAGCCGCTGTAGGAGTTGACAAATGGGAAGACAGCCGCGACCACGAGTTCTGCCCCCGCCCTCCTCAGCTTCGGCAAATCGCTCTGTCTCCACTCTGCGTCTACGTCGAAGGGCTGGGGGCTGAGAGAGGTGAGAAAATAGTGGGCTATGTCTTCGTGTAGATCTATAAACATCACTCTTCTAACTCATCGATTATACTACGGAGTTCGTCTATCGCCTCTTCAACTAGTTTACAATCGCCCTCCTCTACGGCAGACTCTAAGAGATCTACTACTTCGCGAAGCCGTCTAGCCAATTTTTCAGACATACGTCCAAGTTCTCACAGCCTTATAACACTACCTACCTCTGACATTGCCCCACGCCTCTACGTGGAGCCTGGGGGTGACGCGGAGCTTGTGTTTAACCGCGGCGTCCCATATGCGGCGGAGCACCTCGGCGTGTTGCTCCGGCGTCTCGGCGAGCGGCATTAGGAAAACTCTCTCGCGTGGTATGCCGTGTTTCTCAACGTAACGGACTGCCTCCTCCACGTCCTCTTCGCCCCCCACCACGAACTTAAACCATGCCTTGGGGCTCCTTGGGTAATGGGGATGGAGGAGGGCGTCTACTCTTGCGTTAGAGAGCTTAGGCGACACGTCGTAGAAATCAACACAAGCGTCTAACTGTGGAGTGGGCGGGTAGACGCCGCTGGTCTCGACTTCAACAGTGCCCAGCCGCCGGAGGGGGCAGGCCAACTCGTGGAGGTTGCGCCAGATCAACGGTTCCCCTCCCGTGATGACGACATGACCCAGCTGGCCGTATGCCGCAGCCCTCTGGACGACCTCTTCGGCGTCTATCTCAACTCCGCCTAGAGGGTCCCAGCTGTATTTCGTATCGCAGTACCGACACCGTATTGGACAGCCCGCCAGCCTTATGAAGACGGCAGGTTTGCCGAGGTTCACCCCCTCGCCTTGGAGAGAGGCGAAGATCTCAACTACGCGGAATTTCACGGAGGAGAATACTCCAATTGCATTTGGGCCAGTTGTTTTAACACGGCGTCTATATACCGCTCTGCCTCAGCTCTATTGATAGCCCTCTCTGTGTATATATGGCGGAGGACTTCTTCATATTTTTTATACTGCTCGTTTAACTTCCTCCAGGGGATTGTCTTTAGTTTTTCCGCGAGCTGCGGGTCTGTCGGCAGTCTGCCCTCCGCCATTAGACAGGCAATTATTGGATAGCCCACATACCCCCTATACACAGTGCCGTTATCATCGCTATATACACGTCTGCCGGAGATTTCAACGTGATACACTCTGTCTCCCTCTGAAGACAATACTTCACAACGGCCTGGCCCCAACATTTTCACTCTGCCATCTGCCACAGCGCCGAGGGCCTCAAGCACTTTTATCCTAGGCGGCAGTTTAAGTTTCATAGTCCGTCCATTAACCCGACTCATCTAGTCAATAAAAAAGGGGTTATTTAATCCATACACACTCTCTACGTTAGTTGTTACAACGTCGGGATGCAAAGACAACACATCGCGCTATCGGTCAGGGCTGTTGCGTCTGTCGAGCCCGTCCGCCTGGGCGCGGCCGGCCCGCCTGCCAGGGCGTCTGGCAGGGGCGGGCCCCGAGCCCCCGGGGGAAGGCCGGCGTGACATTAAGGGAGCCAAGTTTCACATTGCCTTCTCAACTATAACCTTTTCAATACTCTCTACATACCGCCTTGCTTGCTCTGGCAGATATCTGTGTATATCTGTAGTGACAAACCCCCTCACTAATAGAGACACAGCCTCTTCGTAGGTAAAGCCCTTGGCCTGTAGATAGTTTATCTCCTCCTCAGCCAGTCTCCCAATAGAGGCTTCGTGTGTCAACATCGCGTCTTGGTGATAAGCCGCCAGCTGTGGGATGGTGACTATGTTGGCACTGCCGGAGAGTAAAAGGCCGCTACACTCAACATGGCCTCTAGAGAGCTTATGCGCCTCGACTAAAGCCCTCATGGTGATGTTAGATCTGTCTGTCGCAAGCGCCCTCGTGGTCAACTCAACTGCAGCCCCGTCGCCTTCCAATACAGCCGTCGTCCCCACGTCAATCTGCGCACTCCCCAGCCCCAGGAGTATAGAAGTCGCGTGGGCTCTCGCCCCCTCTCTCAACACAATCCTCGGACTCGTCTGGAGGGAGTTCACCTCTTGGAGATTGGCATAATATCCGACGTACTCTCCGCCCTCCTCTACGAGAACCCCCGTGCGAGGTCTTACATGCGCCGCCTTCGTCCAGTTATGTACCATTATATAACGGAGTTTGGCCCCCCTTAATACGTAAAACTCAGAAATCCCCACGTGTAGCCCCACGACCTCCGGTGCAATTACACACCCAGTGTAGACCACCGCCTCAGCCCCCTCTTCTACAATAACGACGTTGTGCGGCGCCTGGAGACCCCCCCGGACGATAGAAAGACAGGCGAGGATAGGATCTCTCACCTTAGCCCCCGCCTTGACTCTAATCACATATCCCCCAACCCCCCTTAGAGCTGCTACAGCTGTATATTTATCAAGGTCAGGCGGCACAAGACGCCAGAGGTACTCCCTGGCGAGGTCTGGATATGCGTCGGCAAACTCCTCTACTCTATACACCTCGACCCCCGGGATCCTACTTAAGTATCTGAAATATGCACTATCTCCCTGTATGTAGTAAGCCGGCGCTCCCATAGACACGCCGACTTTATTCGCGACTGCAACCACAGCCTCCTCACTAGTGGGCGTCCTCCCGTCGCCAAACTGTGTAACATCGACATCTGGGCCGTGGGGAGCCGGCTTGTTTAACGCCGCTTTAGCTCTCTCTCTTATTTTTTCAAACCAGCCCTGCGAAGCCATAGGTAAACACAGCGTCTAAAACCTCTCTACCCCCACATTTTTTAAACCCGCCGCCGTAGAGAACACAGACTTTATCCGGGGGGAGATGTCTAGCTATATGTGCGCCATGTGTTACAATAATTAACGCAGCGTCTTTTACAAGCTCTTTCAACGCCCTAGCCACAATTACAAGACTTTCTACATCTACGCCGCTGTCTGGCTCATCTATAAGAGCGACTCTAGGCCTCTGGGCTAAAACGGTGGCGAGCTCTACCCTCTTCCCCTCGCCGCCGGAGAGCTTTCCTATTTCTCTATCAAGAAGATGATCTACCTCGACGACCTTAGCCACCTCTCTATAGTCACACTTAGTCTTCCTACATATATTCGACAGAAGTACGCCTACGCGAACGCCCTGTAGCCGCGGCGGGATTTGAAAAGCGAGGGCTAGGCCCCGGCTGGCTTTTTCAAACGGCTTTAGTTTTGTAATATCTTCGCCATCTAAAAGGACTCTGCCCCCCACGACTTCATACCCCGGGATCCCCATTATCGCCTTGAGAAGACTTGATTTGCCAACGCCGTTGGGCCCCAAGATGTAAAACACCTCCCCCGGCGAAATAGAAAAAGAGACTCCGCCGAGGAGAGCCCGCCCGCCTACAGCCACCGAGAGATTTTCTACAGTAAACACATGTGTAAAAAATAAACTAGTTTTAATTCTCTTGGTGCAAAATCTACACCTTTTGGAGAATCTCAGCTATCTTTCTAATACGCTCTCTATACGGCGCTATTCTATCAGGCTCTGTAGTAGCGACGTCGGCGAGATACATCGACCAGCTCTCCAACTCTTCGACAACTTCTTCGATATTCCGCGGGGCGCCGGGCCTAGGTATTTTAGCCCAGGGTATGAGCTTGACGGCGCGTCTGCCGGCCTCCGTCAGCTCGTACCGCCCGTCTTCTCTCCTCTTGGCCAGACCCTCCGCCTCGAGTTGTTTCAACAGCGGGTAGACCGAGCCGGGAGACGGCTTCCAAAAGCCCCACGTGAGCTCTTCCACAGCTCTTATAACCTCGGCGCCGTTCATAGGCTTGTCTGAGAGCAACCAGAGCACTACCTCCCTCAGCCCCCTCCTCGATATAAACGCCCAGGGCGGAGGTGCCATGTGTATAACATCTCTCGTATTTTTAAACTTTTCGATTCCGATATCGAAATCGAAATGCTAATGTATATAAACGACGGCCAACGTCATGTTGTGAAACTACTTACATTTAGAAGGGGGGAGGTTAGAAAAGTTGGGCTTTTTAAAAACGGCAGGATTTTAGACTTGCCCGAGGCGTACAAAGCGGTGTTTAACACAGAGGAGGCGCCAGATTTTCTATACGACATGAGACGCCTTATTGCACTAGGCGAGCCTGCGCTTGAGATAGTTAAGAAGTTAGACGAGAGAGCCAGAGGGCCGTTTTACAAGCCAGAGGAGATAAAGTGGGAGCCGCCTGTGCCAAACCCAGAGAAAATACTCTGCGTAGCCGTCAACTACAGAGAACACGGCGCCGAGACTGGGATAGAGCCCCCCGACAAGCCCTACTTCTTCCCCAAGTTTCCAAATGCCCTAGTGGGCCACGAGGGCTATGTAGTGAAGCACAGGGTGGTACAGAAGCTAGACTGGGAGGTAGAGCTCGTCGTCGTAATGGGGCGCCCCGGCAAATACATAGAGCCAGAGAGGGCGCTGGACTACGTCTTCGGCTACACCGTCGGGCTAGACATGTCTATGCGCGACTGGCAGAACCCAGACGAGAAGACCGCCAGACAGTACGGAAAGAACTGGATATGGGGCAAGACTATGGACACCGCCGCGCCTGTGGGCCCGTACATTGCGACAAGAGACGAGGTGCCAGACCCCAACAGACTGGGGCTGAGGCTTTGGGTAAACGGCCAGCTAGAACAGGAGGGAAACACCTCCCAGCTCATCTTCAATATCCAACAGTTGATATACTGGGCATCCCAAGGCATAACCCTCCGCCCCGGCGACCTCATTTTCACAGGGACGCCGCCCGGGGTGGGCTGGGCCAAGGGGAAGTTCTTAAAGGGGGGAGACATCGTAGAGGCCGAGGTGGAGTCTATAGGCCGTCTCAGAGCGTATATAATTGAGGAGTAGCTACAACACGACAATTTTCCTCACTACCTCAGGCCGGTCGATTCTAACTCCGCCAAACTTAGAGGCCAAGATAAACACCCTGCCGCCCACTTCTACTCCAGACAAATCGAGACGGCCTCCCTCCGACTCTACAAGCACTATATCTCCAGTAGTACGCGCCCCCGACAGATCTACATCTCCCCTAGACCCACATATTGTTATAGAGTAGGCCCCCGCCCTAGCTACAACACCCCCTCTGAACCTCTCGACAATAATTTCGCCGACCACCCCCGCCCCAGTTAAATCAAGACGCCCCGAGGACTCTACCACTTGTAGATGGCCCCCAATTTTTGCGCCGGCCGCCGAGATTTCGCCACGTACTGAAAACACGGCGAAGAGCTCAGCTCTCCCCCCTCTAAAATCTACATCGCCGACGACTTGGTCTATGTATATATGGCGGAATCTAGCCCCCTCGAGATATATATTCCCCCTCACGCTGTAGATAAAAAGATCTATGCCCCCAGCCCCACGGAGGTCTACGTCGCCAGTTACATAGTATATAAAGAGCGGGCCGTGGACTCTAGCCTCCCTCAGCCTAGGCGCGACATCTGACACCTCGCCCCCCGGCAGGTGGCACCTCTCGCAGTCGGCTGTAAAAACTAACTTCCGCCGGCAAGCCAGGTCTTTAACACAGTTGGGGTCGTGGTATGGACAAAAGCCGCTCTCTCTTGCAGGCCTCCCACAGAAACACCTCACAGCCGCCTCATCTACGTGGCTTTAAAAAATATAAGCAAGTGGGCAGATCTATACGTCAGATAGGTGAAGAGCCGGAGTACCCCCGACTGTTGAGGAACACCCGCCCCACCTTTATAACCTAGAGGCCGATGTTATTTATGGCAGTGTATCTCATGTCTATCAAGCCGAAATTTGGCGAAGAGATACTCGGCGGGGCGAAAAAATGTGAATTGAGGAAGCTAGTGGGGCCTTTGATACAGCCAGACGACGTGGTGTATCTATACTTTACAAAACCCACGGCGGCTGTAGTTGGATATTTCACCGCAGGCCTAGTCTTCATAGTCCCCACCCACAACCTATCCAAACTACTCTCCGAGCTGGGGGGCTGTGGCGTTGGAGAAGAAGATTTAAAATACGTCGAGGGCGCCCGCTACTCTATGTTAATAGAGGCCAGAGGCCCAGCCCGCTGTCTAACGCCTGTCAAACTGACAGAGATAGGCCTGAGGCCGCCCCCCAGCTATAGAAAATTAGACGGAAAGACAGCGGCTAAACTCAAAGCGCTTTGCGAAGGCAAAAAGATATAAGGCAGCACGCCGTTTACGATATGAAATTCCCAACTGTCAGACCCCGCCGCCTCAGGACAAACAAAATCATTAGAGACGCCGTTGCCGAAACTGCCCTCGACCCCAGCGACTTCATCTACCCCATCTTCGTCAAGGAGGGCCCCGGCCGAGAGGCCATACCCACCATGCCCGGCCAACACCGGTGGCCCGTCGGCGAGGAGCTAATTAAACACGTAGAGGAGGCCCTCGCCCTAGGAGTCAACAAGTTCATCCTATTCGGCGTGGTGCCAGAGGAGCAGAAAGACCCCCACGGCTCCAGGGGCTACGACCCAGAGGGCCCCGTCCCCAAGGCCCTCCGCCTCCTAAAAGAGACCTTCGGCGACAAGATACTCCTCTTCGCAGACGTCTGCCTCTGCGAATACACAGACCACGGACACTGCGGCGTGGTAAAGACCACCGGCGGCAGGTGGCACATTGACAACGACGAAACTATAAAGCTATACGCCAAGGAGGCCCTCGTGTACGCAGACGCCGGCGCTGACTTCGTCGCCCCAAGCGGCATGATGGACGGCCAAGTGGCCGAGATCAGAAAAGCCCTAGACGCCCACGGCTTCCACCACGTGGGCATCATGGCATACAGCGCCAAATACGCCTCAGCCTTCTACGGCCCCTTCCGCACAGCCGCCGCCTCAGCCCCCAAATTCGGCGACAGGAGGACATACCAGATGGACCCCAGAAACGCCCACGAAGCCCTCAAAGAAGTCGCCATGGATCTGGAGGAGGGCGCAGACATAGTCATGGTAAAGCCAGCCCTCGCATACCTAGACGTAATCCGCCTAGTAAAACAGCACTACCCCTGGGCCCCCCTAGCCGCCTACAACGTCTCCGGAGAATACGCCATGGTAAAAGCCGCCGCAGCCGCCGGATATATAGACGAGAGGGTCGTCACACTAGAAATCCTAACCGCAATAAAAAGAGCAGGCGCAGACCTAATCCTCACCTACCACGCCCCAGAAGCCGCAAAATGGCTAAAAGACGGCACCCCATTCTAGCCGTCGTCTAGTATTTTCTTCGCCGCGCTTGGCCAGTACATGGCGAGGGCGGAGGCGGCGTATTCTATGGCCATTGCCGCCTCCCAGGCGCGTATCTTCCAACGCGGCGAGTCGCGGCAGCGGCTGGCGACGTAGTAGGCCTTCCTGAGGGCGTCCACCAGCGCAGCCACGAGGTGCCTTACGGGCAGGGGCCTCGGGACGAGCCTCCTAACCCTCACGGCGACGCCAAGAAGATCGTCCACACTGCCGAGGTATACCGTATCACGCGGACGCCACCCCAACTTCAGATAAAGCCGACGGCCCAAAAGCCACAGGTACCCAACGAGAGGGCCTATCTTCATACGGCCAAAGTAGAGATACACACCAGCCACAAAACCCACACATTAAAACATTCCCATATATGTCGGTAAAGGACACAATAGACATTTGGAAAACGGTTGTGAGGGTAGAGGCGAAGAACGGCGCTGGGTTCTCCCTTCGGCTAGGCGTAGTTACGATCGTAAAGGCGAAGAACGGCGCACGCCGTCTCTCAGACAGGAGAATATATGAATGTAAAGGGCGGTGGAAAAGCGACCCCCGGACAAACAAAAAACCACGAAAAAACTTAAAAACCCAAAAGATCCACACAAACAAGCCCCAGAAATCAAAAGATAGTAGAAAGCTCCTGCTCGGATGCAGAAGGGACTCGGACGGGCGTGTCGTCTCCAGAAATCAAAAGATAGTAGAAAGTATGCTCCGGGCTAGACGGCCTCCCCGAGCCCGTGCGGGCGAGCCAGAAATCAAAAGATAGTAGAAAGTCGCGGTAGCACTGGACGACTGTGTCCCACCCACGCTCCTCAGCCAGAAATCAAAAGATAGTAGAAAGCAATCGCGTCCATAACCGCCCGCCAGTCCTCGTCGCACCCAGAAATCAAAAGATAGTAGAAACGCCGCCATCGCGATAGCGTACTACGCAGGCGTCAAGAGGGGCGCCAGAAATCAAAAGATAGTAGAAACATAAACAGACGCCGCCCTTCTGGTGGCTCCCCGTCGACCTCTGGCCAGAAATCAAAAGATAGTAGAAACTCTGTAATCAACTCCTCCAGACCATACCTCCTCAGCAATCTGTAGCCAGAAATCAAAAGATAGTAGAAACTACGTCTCGTGGAGCGGGGCGAAGCTAGGCACATACGTCGTCACCAGAAATCAAAAGATAGTAGAAACCTCCAACAGGTGGGGAGGTGGGAGAGGGACATGAACAACCAGAAATCAAAAGATAGTAGAAACTTAATATAGAGAACTCCCCTGTCCACAGGGGCGAAACGTTTATTCCAGAAATCAAAAGATAGTAGAAACGCAAACGTAGTGAAGACCGCGGTCATCGGGAATGGCGGTCATGCTTGCGCTCCAGAAATCAAAAGATAGTAGAAACCCTCTTCTAGCTCTCTGTCTAGGTCTTGAAGAAATTCGGCCCAGAAATCAAAAGATAGTAGAAATGCCCACTCCATAGACCATATCAGTTGTCTTTCCGCCATTATCTGCCAGAAATCAAAAGATAGTAGAAACGGGGCGTCTGAGACGTCTATCACGACGGGGACAGACGTAATGTCCAGAAATCAAAAGATAGTAGAAACATGTATATGCATAGGAGGTGCGCTTCAAGGAGTTTTTCCCTAAACGCCCAGAAATCTAAAGTGTGGGCTTGTTGGTGTGGTGGGGGTTGTCGGGTTGATGTTTTTATGTGCCAGTGGTTTTTCTGGTATGGATTCTCGGTTAGTGGATGTGTTGATGGAGGTTCAGTATGACTTTCCTCTGGTGGAGCGGCCTTTTGCTGTGGTGGGTGAGAGGGTTGGGCTTGGGGAGGGGGAGGTGGTTGAGGTTCTGCGGGGGGCTGTGAGGGCTGGGGTGCTTAAGAGGATTGGGGCGATTTTGAACTACAGGGCGAGGGGGATGGAGGCGGCTTTGGTGGGGATGGCTGTGCCGGAGGACGTCATCGAGGTGGTGGCGGCGGAGGTGAATAGGGACCCGTACGTGAGCCACAACTTCCAGCGGGATTTCAAGCCGTACAACCTGTGGTTTGTGACTAAGGCGCGTAGTAGGGAGGAGCTGGAGGGGAAGGTGGCGGCTGTGGCTGGGAGGTTCGGCCTGGACTACGTGATCCTCTACTCGCTTAGGTCCTACAAGGTGGATGTGAGGTTTGACTTGAGGAGGGGGGTGTCGTGGACGAAGGGCGAGGTCATGCCGGAGTCGCCTCCCTCTGTGGAGTCGCTTGGGGTGCCGCAGGCCTTCTTCTCCAGGGTGAAGTCTCTGCCGCTGGTGCCCGAGCCGTTTAGGGAGGTGGCCGAGGCGCTGGGCACCTCCGTGGGGGAGGCGCTGGCGAAGATCAGGGAGCTCATTAGGCTGGGGGTGCTCCGGGACCTCCACGGCACTCTGGACGGGGAGGCGGTTGGGTTTAGGGAGAACGCCATGGTGGTGGTTAGGGAGCCGGTCTGCGAGGCGGCGGCTAGGCTCAACATCACCACCCACGTGGTTTTGAGAAACACGGTGCCGGGGAAGTGGGAGTATCCCTGCTACTTTATGGTCCACGGCGTGTCTAGACAAGTGCTTGAGGACTATATTAGAGACGCGGTTAGGAAACTGGGCGTCTCTGACTACCGCGTTTTATATAGTGTGCGGGGTTTTTTGAGTGGGCGGGAGATGGGGAGGAGGGTGGAACAAGTGGCGGACTAGGGGCAGACCACGCGGCCTATATTTTCCTTCGCCTGGCTTCCAGAACCTAGCTTGAGATTGGCGGCGAAGTTTGCCGTCTTGCCGCAAGCCTCTGGCTTGCAGACAAAGTCGAAGTCCTCCTCCCAGAGCTTCTTGAAGTGTAGGCCGTATCTCTCCGCCGTCGATCTCGTCGTCACTGTGTACTCTGCCTCACCGGCGGCTACCTTGGCGGCGGCCTCGTCGTGTGTTAAGGCGATGTTGTAATAGCCGGGGGCCTCCCTAGGGGCGAGGCCCAGCTGGCGGAGTAGCCTATCTATGTGTATCCTAGTGCCGGCGCCTGGCGGTCTGTTCACCAGCCTCATGTTCGCCAGCTGGGAGAGGTCGGCGATGGGGCGTCTCGTGGCCACCCCCACCTCCCTCCTGAAGCCCTGGACTAGGCAGAGGTGTGGGGCGTAGGCGGCGACGGCCTGGAGGTTGTCGCCTAGGTGGACCCCGCCGAAGTGGGCCAGCCCCCCGGCTACCATCAGAAGTCCCTGTAGCGACCCGACGAAGTAGGCTTCGCCGCCGCGGAGAGCCTCCTCTACCGCGGGGTCGTGGCTACCGGCGTATATAAAGTCGGAGAGACCCAGCACTATCCCCCTCCTAGCCGCCTCTGCCATATAGAGGCGGAGGGACCTCCGGCCCTCCTCCGTGAGCTTTGTCCCGCCTTTTCTTGACGTCTCCACCAGCCTCGCCCCCAGGGCCCTCTCGGCGCGGGCTACCAGATTCCAGAGGGTGGTGTAGGGCATCCCCAGCGTCTGGGCGGCCCTCTTCATAGAGGCCGTCATGTCTATAGCGAGGAGCGCCTTAAATACGTCTACCCCCAACGAAGCGTCTCCCACCTCTACCCTCAGCTCGGTCACAAAACGCACAACAGTTATAAAGCTCAGTTATATAGCTTCTTATGTCCAAAATTGGATATCTGATAATTGTAGTAGTGTTAATTGCCGCGGCGGCGCTCTTCATTGCCAGCCAGCGGCCGCAGGCCGCCGCGCCGCAACAGACGGCGACTGCAATCGCGGCGCCTAGGCAGCACGTCGTCCTCTACATGGCCACTACCACCAGCGTCAAAGACACGGGTCTCCTCGACGTATTGATTCCAGACTTCGAGAGGTGGGCGGCGGAGAGGGGGTACGACGTGGAGGTTAGGTACTCCGCAGTCGGCACGGGGCAAGCCCTCCTCATGGCGGCTAGGGGGGATGTGGACGTGGTGCTCGTGCACGCCCCCGCCCTCGAGAGGAGGTATCTGGAGAACGGCACCCTAAAGTGCCGAGACGTCGTAGCCTACAATTTCTTCATCGTGGTTGGGCCCAGGGGCGACCCCGCAGGCGCAAGGGGGACTTCCGCGGCTGAGGCCTTCAAGAAGATTGCGGAGGCGAAGGCGCCCTTCGTGTCGAGGGGCGACAGATCGGGCACCCACCTTAAGGAGCTGTCTCTCTGGCGCGAGGCCATAGGGAGGGAGCCTGACCCCAAGGTGGACACGTGGTACATCTCGGCGGGGGCCGGCATGGGGCAGACACTGCTTCTCGCCAACGAGAAGAGGGCCTACGCCCTAACCGACGTGGGGACTTGGCTGAGGTACAGAGATAAGCTAGACCAGCTAGAGGTGGTGGTGCCGGCGGCGCCCGACCTGATAAACATATACAGCTTCGCGATTGTCAAGCCCTCCCCCGCCGCAAGACTCATGGCTCAGTACATGCTGACGAGAGGCCAGGAGGTCATCGGCAATCTGACGGTGGCAGGCCAGCCCCTCTTCACCCCCATCTCCAGAGCTGACCCCAAGGCTCTGGAGTGGATAAAGCCGGCCATCTTCGGCCCCAGCTGTGTCGGCTGAGCTAGTCGGCATAGTGCTGAACTCGGTCTACGTCTCCGCCGTCCCAGCCCTCATCTCAGCTGTCGTGGGCACCCCAGCCGCCCTGTGGCTACACATGAGGGGCGGGCGGCTGGCGGCCGCACTTAAGGCCCTCTTCAACGGCCTCGTGGGGGTCCCCACCGTCCTCCTCGGCCTACTCCTCTACCTCCTCTTGGCTAGGTCCGGCCCCCTAGGCGGCCTGGGCATCCTCTACACCCTAGAGGCGGTGGTGGTGGGCCACACCCTCCTGGTTCTCCCCCTCTACCTTTCCTACGCCCTAACTGCGCTTGAGGGCGTCGACCCAAGGGTGAGAGAGCTGGCAGAGATGTTTGGCCTTGGGAAGGCGACTCTGCTCAAGATATATCTCAGAGAGGCGGCGGGGGGCTTGGCCGGCGCGGTCGCCGCGTCGTATGGAAGGGCGCTGGGGGAGCTGGGGATAGCCCTCATGTTGGGCGGCGACATTAGATATAAGACGCGGGTTCTCACCACGGCGGTGGCCCACGAGACTATGTTGGGAAACTGGGACGTGGCCATACAGCTGGGGGTCATCCTCTTGGTCATGGCTGTCGCAGTAAGTGCTGTCGTAACGGCCCTGGGCTTTAAATACAGGGGATGATAAAGGCCGTCCGTCTCGGCAAAAAATACGGCGGTGTGTGGGTCTTCCGTGGGGTAGATCTGGAGCTTCCAGAGGTCGGCATGGCGGTTGTCGTGGGGCCAAACGGCTCTGGCAAAACCACTCTTCTTAAAATTCTAGCCGGCTTGTTGGAGCCAGACGAGGGGGAGGTGTATATAATGGGGATGCCGCCGGCTGTAGCAATACGGCGTATGAGACGCGCCGTGCTTTATGCACACCAAGAGCCGCTTGTGCTCGCGGGCGCGGTGGAAGACAACTTGTTCTGTCGTAACGACGAGGTATTTGACGCGCTGGGGCTAGGGGGGCTTCTGGGTAGAAAGGCGAGAGAGCTCTCTGGCGGTTATAAAAAGCTTCTTACAATTGCCAGAGTGTTGTCTTGCCGGCCGAAGGTCGCGCTTTTAGACGAGCCGACGGCATATTTAGACGCGGAAAAGAGAAAGGCGCTTATGGAATACCTATGGCAATACTCCAAGAGAGCTCTCGTTGTTTGGACTACGCATTATATAGCTGAGGTGCCGCCTGGAGTGCCGCTTTATGAATTGAGAGATGGGCGCTTGAGGAATTTAGCCACGCCCTAGCAATTGGTATATTGCCTCACTTATCAACTCGGCGCATTTTATACAAGTTGCGCCGTCTCCAGAAAACGCTTGTCTCTCGAGACAGTAGGCGCATTTTTCCACATCTCTAGGCGGCTGGCCTCTAAACGCCTCTCTTACAAGAGCGGGGAGTCGCTTGACGTTATGAACTTCGCCGTATGGGTCAAATCCGAGGGCTCCCTTTATAAGAGCCTCTATAGAAACATAGGCGTTATAACACGCGGCGGCTTCATCGCCAGTTTCAAAAGCGGCTAGCGCCTGTTGGAAATGTCTAGTATGTCTCTCAAGCCATTTTATATGCATAAATGCCGTTAGTCTCTCTGTTTAAATTTTTGACGCACTTCGGCAATCAGCTGTGCGGCCCTCTTCCCCACCTCGACGGGATCCTCTCCGAATACCTTCACCACATATTTAGCTCCGCCTGCGGCGTATCCTGCGGTAAACTCCAGAGACCCCTGGGGGGTGAGTTTCGCCACGCCGCCGATTGCGACGTGGCAGCCGGCGCCTACCCCCGCCAAGAAGGCTCTCTCTGCAGTTGCCTCAATTGCCGCAGTTTTGTCACTAGCTTTTTTCAAAAGGTCTATCAGCCAGCTATCTTCCTCTTTCACTACAGCGACGACAATGCCTTGGCCGGGGGGCGGCGGCACCTCCTCTACGCGGAGCGGCACTATAGAGACGGGGGGAGAGCTCCCATATAGCCTTTGGAGCCCCGCAGCTGCCATAACAGCTGCGTCGTATTGACCAGACAACACCTTCCCCACTCTTGTATCTACATTCCCCCGGAGGGGTTTAACTTCTACGTCAGGTCTCACAGCCTTTAAAAACTCTGCCCTCCTAACGCTAGAGGTCCCCACCACCGCGCCTTTCGGCAGAGTCTCCAGCGTGTAGCCCCCGCGGCTTATAAGTACGTCATGCGGCGGAGCTCTCTTAGAGAAGCCAGCTAAGACGAGGCCTGGGGTGAGCTCAGAGGGGAGGTCCTTTAGACTGTGTACTGCCATGTCAGCCTCGCCCCTCAAGACGGCGAGGTTCACCTCTTTTTCGAAGATGCCCTTGACCCCTATCTGGAAGAGGGGCTTGTCTTGTATCAAGTCGCCAGTGGTCTTCACCACCACGATCTCGAACTGGACGTCTGGCTCCACCGCCTTTATCTGCGCCAAGAGCTCCTCCGTCTGGATAAGGCTGAGCTTCGACCCCCTAGTCGCAACTCGGATCTTCATTTAAACAGGTGGGGGATGGGGCAGAGAGGGTCGTCGCCAAACATATCGCCAGATAGATAATAGGCCCTCGCCCTATCGCCGCCTTTACAATACTGTTTAAACTTACACGTCGAGCACTTCGGCCCTCTGAGGTACCTCTCCGTGTTTATAAACGGCTCTAGCTTCTCGGGGGTGAGGATCTCTCTGAGGGGCTTCTCTCTGACGTTGCCAAGCTTGTAGAAGTCTATGAACTGGCAGGGATATACGTCGCCGTTTGGGTAAATGGAGATTATCTTCCTCCCGCATCCGCCTGTCGACTCTACGAACTTTAGGTATCTCTCGTCCCCCCCGCCGACCGTCTGGGCGATGTATATGCCGTCGTAGGGAGCTAGGGTGGTCTCTATCTCCAGTTTCCCGGCGTACTGCCTGGCCTTGGAGATGAGCGTCTCTATGAACTCTCTGTACTGCTGGGGGGTGTACCACCAGTCGGGGGGGAGCTTCTGGGCTCTGCCGGCGGCGGAGAGGTGGTAGAAAGTTATCCTCTTGACTCCCAGCGAGGCGGCGAAGTCCACGTAGGCCCCCACCTCGTGTATGTTCTTGGCGGTTACAGTGAAGCGGAGCCCCACGTCGAGGCCGGCCGCGATGGCGTTTTTTATCCCGGCGAGCGCTGCGGCGAAGCTACCCGGCGTCCCCCTGAACTGGTCGTGGAAGGCGGGGTCTATAGAGTCTAGGCTGACTCCCACGTAGACTATCCTCACCTCCTTCAGCCTCCTGGCGACCTCGGGGGTGATCAAGGTCCCGTTTGTGGAGAGGACGAGCTTAATCCCGGCGTCTCTAGCCCTCTCGGCGATTTCGAAGAAGTCCTGCCGGACGAGGGGCTCGCCTCCGGTGAAGAGGATGAGGGGTACCCCCACCTCGGCCATCTGATCGACGAGGGCTAGGGCCTCGGCGGTGGTGAGCTCGCGGGGGTCTTCGGCGCCGGCGTCTATGTAGCAATGTAGACACTTTAGGTTGCACCTCCTGGTTATGTTCCAGCTGACGATGGGCCTGAGGGGGGCCGAGAAGTTGCTTGGCTTGTCTATGCCAAATCTGCCCTTGACCTTGAAGGAGGTGGTTCCCACGCCGGCTACCATCACGCTGATGGGGATCATAGAGAATGGGGCGTTTCCGTATATATCATTTTTCATCAGCGGAAGGACTCATCAAGAGTCAGTCTTTTAAAATTGGCTCTATCTATATAAGTGTTTAAGGCGAGGATAAGAGGTATCTATGCCACAGCACTTACAAAACTCGCCCTTGACTGGGGCTTTGAAATTGTACAACCGACTCAACAAATTATAAACCGCTTTGGCCTAAAGCCAGACTACTCACCGCCAGACATCACAGTAAAAGACCACGAGTCAAAGACAGGAGTTGTGACAATTGGGGAATGCCAAGCCGTCGACTACTTTTTGGAGAGACTTAGGCAATATGTAGACCCGGTGATAGCTAAGGCGTCGGCTGGGTTGCACGACGTTTTTATAGGCCGCGTAGTTGGAGAGGGGCTTGTGGAGGCCCCTGGCGGCCAGCTTATGGAAGTGCCAAGGCGCTATGTAGTCCAGCCAGGTAGTACGTCTGTCTTTACAGTTGTAAAACCTCCCATGGGCCCCTTCCGGGGCGTCGCCGTTCCGGAGATAGTCGTCGAGGGGAAGCTTTTGGAGCTCAACACCACGGGGAGGGTCTCCTACAGTAGACATATTGCAGAGCAGGAGAGACTCAGACTGAGGATACTGGCCGAGACGAAGTTAAAAAACTACGCCTCGATAGGCCTACGTTTTAAATCTTCGGCAAAATACGCCAGTGAAGATGAGTTGGCCAAAGAGGCAGAGGAGCTTTACAAAGAGATGCTTAAGATATCGCAGGGAGGGCCCCCCGGCACCTTGTTGAGGAGAGGCAAATGCATAGCCGTGGTGTTATTTGACAGACAGGCGAAGTTTAAACTTGACGAGGCCAGGGCGGCAGTTGTGCCGACGATACGGGGCCACCACGCATTGAGAGGGCAGGGCCTTGGCAAATGTCTAGATCTGCTAGACTACGCAGGAGCTGACGTCTATGAGAAAGCCGTAGAGTTCTTAGCCAGGGGAAGAGTCGTCATCTACCACGTCAAGCCCTGGGGCGAGGTGATCAAAATGCGGGGGGAGGTGGTAAAAATATCTGACGACGTCCTCGTGGTGAAGAGGCCGCTGAGACCCGGCGGCGTCCTCGACGGGATCGGCGCTAAGATCGAGCCGGGGACCTACGCCCTCACTTGTGTGCCGAAGTCCGGCGGGTATGTGGTACACAGTTACTACAGCGCCTCCGGCGTCTATCTGGGGACCTACGTGAACATAAATACAGATCCCGAGTGGGGCCGCCGCATTATATACATAGACCTCCTAGTGGACAAGGCCTATGGTCTCGACGGCGTTGAGAGAGTACTAGACGCTGACGAGCTCCAGCGCTACGCCCACATGCTCCCTGAGAGACTGAGGAGGCCCGAGGCCCCCGGCGGAAAAATATGTACTTCCGAGGGACTTACCTCAGCTCTTCCTCAGTCTTCCTCCGCTTAACCGCCTGGTCGAAGATTATCCAATTCCTGTACCACTGTTCATTTATCTTCTTGAGCTCCGCCAGTATCATCCTCGTCAGCTCTTGGGCTGTCACGTTTTCCCTGTCCATCACGGCGCACTCTACTTTCTTCGCGATTTTCCTCGCCACGTCTGCTGGCGCGCCTGCCTTCAAGACGCTGACGACAACTTTCTCAGGGATAAACTCCTCTACTCTCCCATCTCTCTTTACAACCTTAACCATGTATCTACTGGAGAGGTGTTATATATTTTGCGCCAGAGCGCCCTCTGTTATTGATGCCACCTTGACCTCTGCTCTCAAGCCCTCCTCTATGTAAGCCCTCTCTACAGCTGCCTTTACTACGTCGCTATTTTTCTCTTCCACAAGGGCGATTATAGAGGGGCCGGCCCCCGATATGGACACGGCCAGCGCCCCGGCCTCTAGCGCATACCTCTTGACTCTGCCGTAGGCTGGTACATAAGGCGCTCTAGCCGGCTCGACTACTTCGTCACTCATTCCGAGGGCCACAAGTCTTGGATCTGATTTTGCAAAGCCGGCGACTAGCGCAGAGACTCTTGCCAACTGCGCCACGTAGGTTCTAAAAGACACCTCTCTGGGGAGGACGCTCCTCATGACTTTTGTCTTCTCTGGCATAGGGGGGACGTCTGGCACGCCGATTACAAATATGAGCTTTGGCATAAATTTAACCAACTCCAGAGGCTTGACGGAGGCGATAACTACAGCGCCGCCCAGCGCCGCCGCCGCCACGTTGTCAAAATGCGGACTGCCGGCCGCCGCGACCTCCCCCAGCCCAGCTGCTTCTACCACAACGGCGGGCTCCACCCTAAGGCCGGCCTCCCGTATAAAAGCCGCCAAAGCCGCCACCGCCGACGCACCGCTACTCCCCAAACCTCTGGCGATGGGGATGTTATTTACCACCTCCGCCTCAACTCCCCAACATCTGCCCAGTCTCTCGAAGAGGTGTTGGAAGGCCCTCTTCACTGTGTTGTCACTCCCTGGGTTAAACCCCCGGAACTTTATATCTACGCCGCATCCAGACGTCAGTTTTATATACGCCTCGGCGAAATATGCGTCGTGAGCCACAGCCACTACATCAAATCCAGAGCCTAGATTTGCGCTTGTAGACGGCGCCCTCATACGTCATAACTGTTTGAGACTCATCTCAGGGGTCGCATCGCCGCTGCTGTAGTTCTTTTGCCAAGTCGGGTAGAGAGATAGCGCCGCGCCCACTATGTACATACTCCCGCGGTTGTATATGTATATAAGCTTGGCGGCTCTAGCGCCAGAGGTATTTATATATAGACACTTTACAAATATTAAAGCAATAAATATTACATAAATATTGCGAAGTTACTGTTAAATTTATGTAGACCTATAGCTACAGCCCACGGCGTCTAACCGCCCCCAGGGCCCAAGTCCCCGGAGGCCCCACCTCCGGGGGCTCGGGGGATAAACCGACGGCGCTGGACGGGCCACCCCGCCCGGCGCTGTCGGCCAAATCGGCGCCGACGGTTAGACGCCGTGGGCCCCTTCTCTTCAATAATAAGGTCTACCTCCTCTTTCTAAAGTAGAGTAGGGCCAGGCCTGCCGCTAGCCACAAGAGCAACGCCCATAGATATCTATACTTCTCTAATATTGTAAGGCCTATGCCCACAGGGAGGAGGGCCATGGCTATGGCAGAAGACAGGGGGACGCCGGCTACGACTGGAGTTTTAAACGCGCTGTAGAGAGTGCCACTTCTAGAAAACTTAGCCAGCGCCACGGCGACCATGAGGTAGTTTATTAAAGAGCCGACGGCGTATATGGCTAGGATTATCTCTATTTCTCCCGGCGCTATTAGAACTAGAGATATTATATAGACCAGGAGGAGAGAGAGATGTGGAGTTCTAAACCTCTTGTGTAGTCTTCTAAATACTCCAGGGAGGAGGCCCTCCTCAGCTAACATATATGTCAGTCTCGAGAAGGACACATAACCTGCGAGAGCCGCCGTAATCATTACGAGAAATAGGTTTATAGCCACGGCGTATGTCAAAGCCGGGTTTATCTCCGCCGCGAGATACAGCGGCGCAATAGCTGGGTCGACAAGTTCCTCTGGCCTCAGCGCCGACATTAAAGCAGCTGTGAGGCCCAGGCCGAAGAAGGCTCCTATGGCGACGACAAGCGCAGTCGCCTTGGGCACTTGCACAAGGGGCTCCCTGGCCTCTCCAGCCAGCTGTCCGATGGCGTCTACGCCTGTAAAGCCGCGGGAGAGGAGAGAAAAGGCGAAGAGGAGACTCGCCCCCTCGACGCCGGCCCAGTTGAAGTAGGGCGGCCAGGAGGGGTGGGTGGCTAGAGCCCAGATTATCAACGCCGGCATCACTACGAGGTCGACCACGGCCACAGCCTTTGCGAAGTTCGCTGACTCTCTTATCCCCAGGACTGTCAAGACGAAGAGAGCTGTGGTGATGGCGGCGGCTAGGGCAACTTCCTGTATCCCAAGCCCAAGCGTCTTGTTTATAATTTTGGCGGCGTCTATTGCGCCATATGCAACCATGACAATTTGGTCAAAGGCAATTAGCCACGCCGATATATACGCCAGCGTAGAGCCGAAGGCCGATTTAACATATAGATAAGAGCCGCCTGTCTCGGGGAATCTAGACCCCATCTCGCCATATGTGACAGCTATTGCCGCCATTAACAACACGCCGTATATAGCGCCGAAGAAAGCGTACTGCCCGGCATAGAGGGCAATAAAGCCAAGGAGGAAGTAGTAGGTGCTCTGGGAGTCAGAATGCACCAGGGCATACATGTCGAACACCCCAAGTCTCCGCCTCAGCCACGCTCTAGTAAGTACCACGGCAAAAAAGTGGCAAGGGTATATAAGGCATTTTTAAAAACCCAAAATCCTGCATAGACATGTTCGACTTGGCCTACCTAATTCTCAATACAATAGGCGGCATCTATCTTTTTATCCTCGCCCTTGGCGCAGTTAAAAAGCCTGGGGGCCGCCCGGCGGGGCCTATAGATAACTACCTCGTAGTAGTCGTCACAGTAGGCAACGAGAGAGTCCTCCCGGCTCTTCGCGAAACTGTGGCACAGTTAGAACGCCTCGGTCTCCGCTACGTCGTCGTCTCCTCAAACCCCCTCAACATGAGAAACGTCCTCGTCGTGCCGCGGGAGGAAGACGGCACGAAGTACAAAGCCATCAGGTGGTTTGTCCTCAACTACGCCCGGCCCGACACATGGTACATATTTCTCGACGACGACTCCTACCCCCTTGACACGGAGTTCCTCAGGGACATCGCCTACTACGGCGCCAGAGGCTATGTCGCCGGCAACGGCGTGATTGTGCCTAGGCCCGGCCGCTCTAAGTTGGCCTACGCCCTAGATTGGATTAGACACTTCGACGACCTCACCCGCTACCGCTTCGCCCTAGAGGTGCTGAGGAGGCCCATCTTCGGCATGCACGGCGAGCTCCTCATAGTAAGGGGAGACGTCCTCAGGGAGATATGGCCCGCCATGGGCGACACCATCACCGAGGACTTCCGCTTCGCCATGGAGCTCCTCAAGCGGCGCTACAAGACCTTCCAGACCAAGACGAGGGTCTCTATCAGAAGTCCCAACTCTCTGCTAGACTTCATCAGGCAGAGGGCGAGGTGGGCCGCCGCCCTCGGCGAAGCCGTGAGATACAGAAACCCCATCCCGCCGGCCTCAGCAGCCGTCGCCATTTTCCTCGCCGCCGCCGGCCCCCTAACCGCACTCTACGGCCCCACCCTCGCCACTGCAGTAGCCGCCGTCTACGCTGCCGTGTATATATATGGTAGCCTAAGGGCGAGGAGATACATAATAGACGTCCTCCTGGCGTCTACACTTGAGCTATTAGCCATGGCGGCAGGCGTGTTCCACAGACAGAGACACTTCTACATAATAGACAAGACCTAAAGAGCCGTCTCCCGTCGTGACAACCCCAGGGCTGGAGTAGAGGAATATATAGCTAAAGGGCCGCCGCCGGGATTTGAACCCGGGTCAACGGGACCACAACCCGCCATCCTAACCGCTAGACTACGGCGGCTTGACACATCAACAGCCGGAGTTTATAAACTTTAGCTACACAGGCGACGATGTAGTACGCGGTTTATGACCGCGCCCTAAAGGGCGGGGCTTTCAGTTGTAACGCCACATCTCTAGCTGAACAGCTTTTTCACCACGGGCTCGGCCAAGTCGGCTGGCTTGTTCTCTATGCACTTCTTCAAGCGGCCCCCCTCTATGACGCATATGACGTCGCCTATATAGGCGGCTTCATAGGGGTCGTGGGTTACGTAGAGGACGGGCTTGCCCAGCCGCCTGACGGCATCGTCCACAAGCCGCTTGTTGAACCAGTCCAGGTGGGAGGTGGGCTCGTCCATGAGGAAGCCGCAGGCCCCCGCCAGGAGGCCAGCCGCGATGTTGACAAGCTGCTTCTGGCCGGTGGAGAGGCCTCCCCTGTCCAGCAGCTCCCTTATGCCCAGGAGGCCGGCCACCTCCTCCACATCCCGCTCCCCCCGGCCCCACCTCGCCGCCACCCACTTCAGGAACCTCCTCGGGCCGCCGGGCGGGTCCACCGGCGTGGACTGTATATATACGAGCCCCCTCTCCTCCGGCGGGAGGCGCGACACCTCTCTCCCACACGCCGTCACCGACCCCTCCGCCGGTATGGCGCCGGCTATCGCGTCCAGTAGCGTCGTCTTCCCGCTGCCGTTTCTCCCAAGCACCACTGTGACAGAGTTGACGGAGAGGCGCTCCACCTCCAGCTGGAACCTCCCTCTCCTGGCCCTAAGCCCCCTCACCTCGATAGCCATAGCCTCAGTAGGTACGCCGTGGAGACCCCCAGAGCCGCAACAGCCATGGAGGCCGCCACCGTGGCGCCCAGCCCCTCCTGGAGGAAGGCCTGGTATATGTAGATAGACATGGTGGGCGGGTAGGAGGCGAAGATGAGGAGCACCCCCAGCTCCCCAAAGCCCCGGAGGAAGGACAGCAGGAAAGCAGCCGCGGTAGCCCTCTTTAGCGAGAGGAGGAGAGCCACCAGAAGCCTAAGCCCCCCAAGCCCCAGCGACCTGAAGTAGAGCTCCGCCCTGACGTCCTTAAGCGCTCCGTCGAAAACTGCGTAAGACACCGGCAGAGCCATGACGAACATGGCCAGGAGGACCCCTGCCGCCTTGTTTACAAAAAAGCCGTAGAGCCACTCCGGCAGGAGGGGGTTCCTAAAGGCCGCCAGGAGGAGAACCCCCACCGCCGTAGGCGGCACGACGGCAGGCGCGTAGAGGATCTGCGCCACAGCCGCCTGCCAGCCCCCACGCCCCCAGACGGCCACAGCCAGCCCCGGTAGCAGGCCGAGACCGGCCGCCGCCCCGCTAAACAGAGCAGTAAGGAGAAACGCCTCCCCGAACCCCGGCGGAGGCGCCCCCAGGTAGGCAATCGGCAGTATAAATAGTAGAAGCGCCACAAACACGACGGCGGCCAATGCCAGAGCCACAGAAAACAACACAGCCAGGGATTTAGGCTTTACCTACACAAAAAATAAATAATGGAAAACTACATAAACTAGTTCAAATAAAAGACAAAAACAAACAAAATATACATAAACAAAGTAATAAGACAAAAAATTAAAAGAAGACCATTTATATAATACAAAAGCACAAAACTTTAAAAAATTTAAACTTGATATTTCGTATGTAAGTTATATAGATAAGCCACGGCTTTCATACAGACATGCGGCGGGCGGTCCTAATCGGAGCTCTAATCTTGGTAACAATAGCATTTTTGTTGCAAATCCAACAGCCGCCGCAGAAGATGCAAGAGACGGCGGCTACAACGGCGACTCCTCCTTTGAAGTCTCCGGAGGCGGCGGCACCCGGCGCCACGGCGACTAAAGCGTGCTCGGGCTCGCCTCTTGGGTACGTGGCGCCTACGTTGGTTAAGGTGGTTAAAGACGCGGCGGCGGCTGCGGGCCTCGGCACGGAGGGGATACAGTCTGTGGGGTCTGTGGAGGGGCTTAGGAGGATACAGGGCGGCGCCAAGCCGGACCTCTTCGGGTCGGTGGATATAGAGCTGAGGCCAGACGCCGAGAGGGCGGGAGCCCTCCAGACCTACTCTCTGGGGAGGTTCAAGCTGGCCCTCGTCTGCAGAGCCCCCACGACGCTTGAGGAGCTGGCCTCCGCCAAGACGGTCTTCCCGGACCCCAACAAGGCCCCTATCGGCTATAGGGAGCTCGCCGCCGCGTGGATGCTGTCTCGGGACCTCGGCGTCAACCTCACGGCGAAGTACACCGCCCTGGGGGTGAGGTTTGTATACAACGGCACTCTCTACGTCTACATACCCAGCTCCCTCCCCAACACCGAGGCGGTAGACGTGGCCCCCAACCTAGACGGCTCCTGGGCTAAGTTCGAGGCGGGGGCGGGCCGCTGCATGTTCGCCTACGTCCCCTTCCTCCTCGGCAAAGGCCTCCAGCTTAGGCCCGCCGGCGGCGGCACCAGCTACTGGGAGCCATACACGGCCGAGGCGGGCGGGAGGACCTACTACGTGTACGTCTTCAAGCCGCCCTACGACTTCGCCGAGGACCCGCCCATCAAAGCCGTGGCCGTCCTCCTCGGCCCGCCGGTCAAAACTATAAGGGTGGGCCACTTCGAGGCCTTTGTGGCCTCCTACACGGAGCTGGGCAACTGCGTCATAGAGTCACTGAAGAAGATGGATTTGTCGAAGTACGGGTTTATAACCACGGCCCGGGCTACGGCCGGCGCGTCTAAGTCAGCTGTTGTAGAGGTGGTGGATGTGTTGGGGCGGCGGGTGTCTGTGAAGGCGCCTGTGTCTAGAGTTGTGGCTTTGGGGCCGGGGGCGCTTAGGCTCGTGGTATATCTCAACGCCACAGACAAACTAGCCGGGATAGAAGAGATAGAGAAGAGGCCACCGCGGGGTAGAGACTACGGCTACATCCTCTGGACAAAAAACCTCACCTCGCTCCCAGTGGTTGGGCGGGGTGGGCCTGGTAGCCCTGTTGACTACGAGAGGATACTATCTGTGAGGCCGGACGTGATTATCATGTCGCCTTTAGTGGCCGACGCCCCCGACAAGATCCAGGAGAAAACCGGCATACCCGTGGTGGTTGTGTCGGCTTTTATCGACAGCGGCGAGGGCTGGGTCAACTTCACTAGTTTGTACAAGTCTCTTAGGACCGTCGGCGTTTTGTTGGGTAGAGAGGAGAGGGCTGAGGAGCTGGTTAGATACATGGAGGGTTTGATCAAAGATCTCAAGAGGCGCACCGCCAACATAACCCAAAGGCCAAAGGTGTACGTAGGCGCAATCTCTTACAAAGGCGGCCAGCCCTTTGAAGCGACTCAGTCGTACTTCCCCCCTCTGGTCTTGCTGAACACGCCGGGGGTCGCAGATAGATATGGAATAAAAGGGGTCGCTAAGATCGACTGGGAGGCGCTCTTGAAGGAGCAGCCTGACGTGATCTTCATCGACTTGGGGAACTACATGTTTGTAGTGCAGGACTTTAACAAGAGCCGGGATAAGTACTGCGCTCTTAAGGCCTTTAGAGAGGGGAGGGTATACGGCATTTTGATGTACAACTGGTATGGAACCAATATCGCTACGCTTTTTGCTGACGCCTATTTTATGGGTAAGGTGCTTTATCCTGAGGCGTTTAGGGATGTGGATCCTGTGGCTAAGGCTGACGAGATCTATAGGGAGTTCCTCGGCACGCCCCTCTACACGGCAATAGCCAAAGACTTCAAAGGAGGATTTAGACAGCTGACAGAATTCAAATGCGGGTCCTGAGCCCACTAGTTTTTCTGGCATGAGGAGCCGGTTGGAGGCTTGGCTTTTGGAGGATCTGGGGAGCTACGACTTGACTACTGAGGTTCTAGGCATCGGGGGTCTGAGGGGGGTTGCCCAGCTCTTCGCCAGGGAGGAGGCGGTGGTGGCTGGGTCTGAGGAGGCGGCTGAGGTGTATAGGCTGGCGGGCTGCGGGGAGGTGGAGGTGGTTAAGAGGAGCGGCCAGCTGGCACGGAGGGGCGACGTCGTGTTGCGGGCGGTGGGGGAGGCCCGGTGTCTACACGCCGCCTGGAGGACGGCGCAGGAGGTCGTTGCTTGGGCCTCGGGGGTCGCCACGAAGACGAGGAGGCTGGTGGAGCTGGCGCGGCGGGTCAACCCAAGGGTCGTGGTGGCGGCTACGCGGAAGACGCCGCCCGGCCTGAGGGCGCTGTATCACAAGGCGGTGCTGGCGGGAGGGGGTATGGTCCACAGGTGTTGTCTCTCCGACGGCGTACTCGTCTTTAGAAACCACCTGGTCTTCCTGGGAGAGGGGGCTCTGCAAAAGGCCGCAAAGGCGGCTGCGGTTAGGCCAGCCGGCGTGGAGGTGTCCACCGTCGAGGAGGCCGTTGAGGCGGCGAAGGCGGGTTTTAGCTATATCCAGCTGGAGCGGATGACCCCGGAGGAGGTGGCGGAGGCGGCGGCGAGGGTCAGGTCGGTGAACCCCCGCGTGGTCGTGGGGGCGTCGGGGGGCATAGACGAGCACAACATCGCGTCTTATGCCCCACATGTCGACGTGGTGGTTACCTCTGCCCCCTACCGCGCGCCGCCTATAGACTTGGGAACTGAGATGACGCCTTTATAAAAAACCCTTTGTACGTCTTGACAAGAGTAGCTGAGGACTAGTACAGAAGCCATAGCTGCAAGTCTCGAAAGCCGCATGTACCAGGATGTAAAAACCATCTATAACACCTCGGCGTTGAGTATCTCCCGATGGTTTACAACTTAAAGTTTATATATAACGTGTAGGTTTTGATATGCGTTGGTTGTTTGTTTTAGTGGTGCTTGCCGCGGCACTTTACGCCCAACAGGTTGTCCGCGTGGTTTATCCCCTGCAACTCCCACCTGCAGACATTTTCTCTCTGTATGTGGATTTCAAAAAGGCGGTACCTATATGTCCCCCATACTGCAACAATACTGAGATTGTATCCGTAACTCTAAATGGGGTACTTGACGTGAGAAGCGGAGGCGGCTACAGCGTTGTGCTTTACTACGACAGAGGAGGGGGGTGGAGAGCCTTGTGTACTCTGCCGGTTGTGCACAACGCCTTCTCTGGCTCATGCGCCGTGCCAAGCGACGCCAAGAGCTTAGGCATAGCCCTCTGGCAAGGCGGCAGGTGGCTCCAGAGCGTCGATATACACAACCTGAGGTTTTGGACAGCATGTCTATGTGTCCCAAGGCCGCCTACTATAGAGGGCGTGGATCACCCGTCTGTGGCTAAGGTGGGCGAGGACGTCAGATTCCACGTCTGGCTAAACTGGTGCGGCAACCGCCAGGAGGAGGTCAGACTCCAAATCGGCGGCGTCGAAGTTGTTAAAAAGGCGAGCATAAATTACACATGCCCATTGAGAGTCAGAGTCGACTTCGGGCCCTTCCGCTTTGAAAAACCGGGCGTATACAACTGGACGGTGAGGACACAAGCCGACGTACGCTCTGGCTCTATTAAGATAGAGGATGTTAAGGTCTGTCCCCCAATCCTGTGGCCGCCGAGGATAATTAACTACTCCGTCCCCAGCGTTGTGTACGTCGGCGAGCCGTTCGACGTCAAAGCCGTTGTTGAGGGGAATGTGCCAGCCCTCGTCGTGTTTAGGCTTGGTAATACCACGACAAGCCGCTATGTAGAGTTGGGAAAGGACGGATGTGTAGAGAAGAGGGAGATAGTCTTCAAGCCGCCTCCCCTCAGCAGGCCGGGGACAGAGTCGTGGACGATAGAGGTGTGGATGAATAGAACGAAAACCGACGAGAAGCGGGGGGTGCTTGAGGTGAGGAGTAGGTGTAGCCCGAGGGTCTCGGTGGAGGGCCCACAGCGCGTCTACCTCGGGTCGTCTTTTAACATGACCCCGGCAACTGTGGAGTTAGCGGCGGCGAGCTGAGGATGTCTTTTTCGCCTTTTGAATTTGTGGACGTTAGGCCTGGGGATCTGCTTGGCAGAGACCCGCTGGTGGGGAAGAGGGAGGTGTCCGGCGGCAGCTTGATATATGCCGTAGCTAGAGTGGGGCCGACTCAAGCCCCCACGCCCCCCGGCGTATTTATCGCTATTAGATTCAAGGCTGTGGCCCCCGGCGAGGCTGAGACCAGAGTAGAAAAGGCCAGCTTCGCAGACGAGAAGTTCAACGACGCGGCGGTCTTGGCAAAAAATGCAAAAGTGGTAGTGACGGCGCAGGTCACAACACCCACAACACCCGCCCCCACGACGCCCTCCAAGCCGCAGCAAGAAACTGCGACCACCACGGCGCACTACCAGATCCCGCCGGAGGCGGCGGCGCTTGCAGCCCTCGCCGCAGTCAGCGCGGCAGTAGTCGTCCTAATGGCGAGAAGGAAAACTTAGCGATCTGCTTGACGCTATGGGACATATTTTGCCTTACGATAGAGGAGTATTATGCCGGCTACTGCCACCGTGGCGGTTGCTATTAAGGCTATTTTTACAATAGCCCCCCTCTCTGACTGCCAAGCTCCTCTGTGAGCTTTTTCCTTTCTTCCGCATACGTGGCTTTTAGTTTTTCAAGCTCCGTAGACAGCTCGTTTAGCTTTCTCCCCAGTTCTACAGCTCTTCTAGTCCATGTGTCAACCTCTTCACGACATATGCTTAATTCGCCTTTCATTTGAGCCCTGTCTTTAGGCACTAACAATCATAAACTTCTTTTATTGCTGTCGGAGCTTAGCAATTGCTGTAGCCGGAGTATAGCCTGTGAAACTAGCCAAATTTGATAACGATCTCATACCCCCCGACTATCCCCGTCCTTATGTGGAGCCGCTCTGGTCTCTCGCCGGTTGGTATTTGGAAAAGCACGTCGCCTTCGGCGGCGGAGCCGGGAGCCACACGCGCCGTGGTGTCTAACGCTCTAAATTCGACGGCAGATTTTACAACCTCGTCGGAGACTCTCCACACGAAGTCTAGGCTGAAGGGGTATATCCTCTCATAGCTCCTCCTGGCGTCTGTAACAAGCACAAAGCCGTATATAGGCGGCGAGTTAGTTTCTCTACCCACGTTTTCAACTCTCAACCTGACGACCACGAGCTTGTGGCCTTCCTTCGCCTTGTAGTAACTACTATCGCTTCTAATATACGCCGCCTCTCTCACATCCACTGCAGTGATAACCCAGTCCCCAGCTTTCACCCCCCGGCCTAGAGTCCCCGTCAGATTCACAACCTTTGACGCCTCTCTGGCGGCCTCAGCCAGAGACCATAGAGCGATGTGTACGATAAAAGTGCCTAATAACGCCAGGAGAGAAAATATCATCAACACCACGCCCAATATCAATGGCAGTTTTGCAGACTCTCTCTTTGCTACCATATACGCCCCAATGACTATGCCGGCGATTGCAAAGAGATACCCCAACAAAGCAGACGTAGCCCACGCCACTGGAAACGCAAACAGAGCTAGAAAAAATCCCAGGAGAAACAACACAACAGCCTTCCACACTCTCATAATACCTACAGACCAACATAGATTTGTACTTTTTGAGACTACAACTGTTGTAAAGTCGAGCTCCAAGACGTCATGGAAACCTATAGTGGCCACTGCAGCGGAACCGCTCGCCTACGCTATCTTGGGGGCCGAGAGACGTGTACGAGAGACGTGGGAGCTCGTTGACAAAGGCAAGGTCATACAAGCCAGAAAAGTTCTATAAAGTTGGCAGAGACGGCCCTGGCCGAACTACATAACCCTAGGAAAACCATGCGAAGTCGGGGAGGTAGAGCGCGCTAAGGCTATATAACGCGGCTAAAGAGCTGGTCTTAATATATGACGGCGTCTACAGGTCTTAGAATATATGACGTGTTGCACATACGCAGATTCCGGGCTCACAGCTGAAGACGTCAAACGCAACATAGGCCCTAGAGGACATCGTTGCAATACTCTGGAACAAAGTCAGAAAGACATAACCCACAACTTAATCGCCGTTGTACAAGCTGCTTTTAACGTACGCCGCTCTCCTATTGAGTCTGTATTACAGGCCCTATCGACTTGGCCGGTGGCCGCCGCCTCCCACAGCCTAGTCTCTCTATGCCCTGCCGCGTCCCGCCGGGGTCTAGCGGGGGCTTTGCTGATGTCCCTGCTTCGTCTCCCTACATGCTCCTACGGCTTCGCAGAGGGCCTCGGCGTCTCCGGCCAGGAGTATGCCGCTGGCGATCTCCTCGGCGAACCTGGTGCCCGCCATCTTTCTGAACTCCTCCACCGTGTAGACCCGGGCTCTAGGTCGATGGGGAACGACGAGTCGAGGAAGTCCGGTATCCTGTCCATAGGCCTCCTCCCGTCCTCTCTAAGCACTATCACCACGTCGGCGTCTGAAAACGCCGTGTAGTCCCCCCTCGCCAGAGAGCCGATCAGAACCACCGCCAGGGCCCCCGCTCCACAGCCCACCTAGCGCACCGGAAAAGCTCCCTAAACACCCTCTCCACATCTAGTCTCTCACCGACATACCTCACAATCCTCTCGACGGCGCCCTCCGCATCCCCCTGGTGAAGTAGTCCATCGGAGTTCTCTCGGGGTGCGCGTTAGGGTATCTAGACGGTATGTAGAATTTGTCAAGCCCCTTCGCCGCATCGACGAGGTCGCCGGGCGGCTTGACGTGCGCCGGGAGGCCGGCCAGAAGATAGAGCTGCCCCACGTCTCCACCCCCCAGACATTGGTAGAGAGCCTTAACCGCCTTCTCCGCGGCTTGATGCGCGGCGAAACACGCCTACTCGTAGTCTCCAAACTCTAGAGACCTCCTCGCGTGCTTCAGGTCGCGGAGGGCTTGCCTAAACCAGTCACGCGCCCTAGAGACCACACAGCTGCGTGCACACCGCTTTTTCAAAATCTTGTCGCTGTGTACAAACATCGACGAGTTGCCTCCGAACCTGCAAATAGACGGAAAGCTATTGCAACTCCTCAGCGTTCCTCACCCCCAGCTCTCTATACACGGAGCGCTTTATCCTCCCACCTCGACCAAGCCCCATGCAGAAGAGCCACTTCCCCAGCTCCACAACTCCTTAGAATTTGTAGACGTCAACCTAAATCGATGGTCGCGGTGTCAGAGATGGCGGCCTCCGGAGTCGTCGGCAGGATGGATCTCGCCCCGAAAGGCTTATATAGGGGGGTGGCGGATTGAATGTGGCTGAGAACTTGATTGCGGCCGTTCTGGGCAAGGCCGCCGAGGAGGCCCTAGAGACCGCTGTGCAGGCCTATCTGCAGAAGAAGATCTCGAGGGAGGACTTCCAGACGGCCCTCCTCCTCGTCATCGTCAAGATGATGGGCGACATGAATAAAAAGTTGGACGACACGAACAAAAAGCTAGATGATGTAGATAGAAAGCTGGACAACATCGGGAAAGACCTCGCAGAGGTCAAACAGATACTCGCCGCTCTAAACGAGAATGTGGCCCAGACCTATGAAGAGCTGGCGAAACTCATGGCCAACCTAATGAGGAGGAGCGTCCGGATATAGCGTCTCGGGCTCAACATCCGACGAGAAGGCGGCGGCCAGCAGACGCTATACGAAACACCGCACAGCGGTCTATGACGCCGTTTACGCAACGGTCAAGCAACTATTTTCCAACATCCACTCTCTGGGCGGGTCCGCGTTGTTGAAAGCGGCCGTCCGTAGCTGTGCGCAGTTGACCGCTATGCAGGACGCGAGTTAAGAGCCCTTCAGAAGGCAGCCATGTGACGCAGTCTGTTGCGCATGTCTGCGCGGGCATCCCTACGCTCGGGGCTACGGCTTCGGGCGCGCCCTCCCAGCGCTACAGTACGGAGGCCGAGACCCCACGGCGGAGCTAAGTTGCCTATGTGGAGCAAAGGCGGAGATAGGTTTAATTTTGGCGCATCTAGACGTGAGTCTCGACTTGAAGAGGGAGTTCTTAAGGCTGTTGAGGGAAGACGAGGAGTTTAGATACGCCGTGATGGGGCTACTAGGCGTTGCGGACTTGAGGACCTCACTGGATAACCTAATCAAGGCCGGGGCCAAACACGGCGAAGTAATTGACAAGCTGAGGAGCTCTGTTAAAGAACTGAGGAAAACCATAGAGGCGCTGGCGAGACCCATCAAGGAGTTGAGAAAGGACGCGCTGAGCGAAGACGTAAGAGACACAGCGAAGCTGTACTCGTAATGCGGAACAGCATTGAGAGGTTAACATCATTGGCAACGGCGCTGGGCTACGGGCTGTTCACCGAGGAGGCCTTTAGGGACTTCATCAAGTAGCTAGTCAACGATTTGCTCAAGGTTTACCAAACTAGGCGTTGGACCCACTACGACAGCGAGGGCTTCGGCCGCCCACTTTTGGCCATCGACGTCGACGTTCTCGCTAGAGATAACGAACACGTTCTCGTCGGGTAAGCCCGGCGTCGACCGCGGAGACGTGGCCGAATTATACAGAGAGGGCCTCCTCTACGAGAGAGTTGATAAGGCAATGCCGAGGTTGCTCATTGTAAGCCCCGGCGATTAGGAAGAGGGTTCTCAAGCTGGCTGGAGAACTGGGCGTCGAGGGGGTCTCCAAGTCATATAACACCGCCACCACGTAATGGGTCTCCGACATTGTTGTGTCTAACGGCTTAACCAGAGGCTACGTTACCTGGGGCGAGCTACATAAGTTAACGAAAGCGAACCAGCTGGCGCTCCTTGTTGAAGTGAAGACTGGACTTGAGGCGGTTGGGTGGCACAAGCTGGAGTACGTAATTGACTAGATAAGGGAGTACGTAAATGTGCTAAAGCTCAAGTACGCAGCTTTCAACGAGTTTAAAGACGGGGCGCTTAGGAGCAAGCTTAGAAGAAACGGTATCGAAATCTTCGAAAACTTACTAGGACGCGCCAAGAAATTCCAAGCCTACGTAATCAACGCATTATCCACGTGATAAAAAGCGTAGCTCAGCCTTATGTACAGCGTAACTGCAATGTCTGGGCGTGGGGCTTTATCCATAATTGGGGCGATAAACTCTCGATGTTGATTAGCGATTCCCTAGCTGCTTATCCAATTTTCGTGTTATGTCAAAACGAGAGCTTGTTGTTGGCACTATCACTGAAATAAATACGAGTATAATGCACAAAATTTTTACCTTTAAAGCCGTTAATATGTCTGGTTCTTTGTTTGTGGCGCGAAGCAATGTTTACACTTTTCGCATGTCGTATTTACGCCTAGCTCGTTTGGACAGATGTACTGGCTGTATTTCTCCAGGGCTTGTCTCAGCTGTGAAAGCCTTCTGTGTTCTAGGAATATGATGAGTCTCTTGCCGTTTTTGGCGGCCCACTTAGCCAGGGCTTCTATCGCGGGGATCTGGCTCTTTACGTCTTCGCCAGCGGCTAGATATGTGATGTGGTCGAAGTAGGCGCCGTATTTTTCATAGGCCTTGTAGTTGGCCCCGTCTAGAGACATGAGGACTACCAAGTTGCGCGGCCGCTCTGGCGACGCCGCCACTATGGGGAACGACCGCGTGTATAGGTAGAACGTCACGTGGTGGAAGTCGGACGCCAGCTTCTTGAGGTAGCCCCAGTACCAGTCTGAGAATACGTCTCCGCCTACGTGAAACCTAATTATCTCCGCCCCCCTAAACTCCACGATGAAGCGGGTCCAGTCTCTAAGCCAGCTGTACCCTTCCCTCACGACGTGGATGAAGTTGATGTACTCCCTCAGGAGGTGCAGTGGGTTGTACCTGGCGATGTTTATGTCGTAGCACACAAGCCCCCTCCCGCGGTAGAGCCCGGCGGACCCCGGCCTCCCGCAGAAGGTGGCGTAGGGGCATGTCAGAACCGGCGGGAGGTCGAAGGTCCATATCCTCCCCACCTTCCTATTGCCGGGGACATACGGCATTTTGGGCACCGGCACGCCCCCCGAGATCCTCCTCTGGATTTGAACCAGCTGGGCGAGCTCCAGCTCGGAGCGCGGCGGCCTGTAGGCCCCACCTCTGTAGAGCTCCCAGGCAAGCTCCCTCAACGTCCATCTGCCAATGCGTCTGTCGAACAACGTTAACATATAATAACAGCGGTTTAATAGCTACTTAATGAGTATTTCTCAGGAGAGATGTTATGTCATATTAGGATCTCCGGAAAATTGGCATTATGCAATATCGGAAATATCAAAAGAGAACGAATTAACCCCTAAATACTCTGGTGAATGCGATCCACAATGCCTAATGGTGTTAAGAGAGAAAAAGAAAAATGGAAAAATTCTATGGGCATTTCCTAATACGAAAGATTATAAAGAATTAGAAAATAATTTTAAGACATATAATGAAATATACATACTAGCTGTATCTACTGCCAGGTTTGGTGATACAACACCAGAGGAAGATAAGAAAAACGCGGAGGTATATCTTTCGAAAATTGTGGCTCTCGGTAAGGTGACGAAAGACGACCTTATAGGTGGATGTAGTTGTCAATACTGGCCCAATAAAGATAATAATTGGTATTATAAGTTTTTTATCGAGGTCTTGGCGTATTTAGACCCTCAGAACGGGAGAGACGGCTTTATACTGAAAGGCTTTCAGCCTGGGTCGCTTAAAGAGGTAGATTGCAGACTTCTGTTTAATATCCTCGATTTAGCGGTGAAAAGCGGTATCTATAAGGTTCCGAGATGTAGAGGGGAGAGCGATGTCAAACTTTTTAGAAAAGCTATTGACGAGCTAAAGGGGCAGTTTCAGGGAATGTCTGAAGTGGTGGAGAAGGTGGGGGCGGCGCTGTACGCCGGCAACGTGTTGCTTATCGGTCCGCCGGGGGTGGGGAAGACGACGTTGGCGGTGGAGTTCGCCAAGAGGCTGACGGAGGGCGACTATATCTTGGCCACTGCGAACGCGCTGTGGTTTAGACGTGATGTGGTTGGAGGGGAGACCATAAGGGAGGGCTCCGTCGTCTGGAAGAGCGGCTTGTTGATTAAGGCGTACAACAGGGCCGCCAGAAACTGTGGGAGACCTCTCCTGCTTATAATCGACGAGATAAATAGAGCAGATGCAGATAAGGCCTTTGGCGAGTTCTTCTCTATCTTCAGATCGCCGAGTCCCGAAGACTGGGAAATACCCAAGACGCTGGTGGAGGAGATTGAAGGATATGGCGATAAGGCCGACGAAGAGGCGAGGGCCTTCCTGCGAAACTATAGAGAGATGGGAGACACCCCCCTCAAGAGGATCAGGGTGTTAGCTACGATGAACACACGCGACGTTAGAAACCTGTTTCTGCTGGGGGAGGCCCTCTTGAGGAGATTCACTATCGTGAGATTCGAGAAGATCGGAGAGGATGTTCTAAAGGCCGATGGCGAGCTCTACAGCGCATATCAAAACATGAATAGAGGTGGCGACATTCCGCCCAGCGCGTTAATTCACGCCAAGAGGCTTAGAGACGCATACAAGGCCCTGGGTCTTGCCGAGCCGCGAGCTGAAGAGCTGATCGAGATGTCGTCTGGAGGATTCGCCCTGAGGAAGAGACACAGGACGTAGCCCGTGGGGTCCGCCGAGTGGCGGCGTAGAGATAGACGGTTGTTGGAGCTGGCGGCGCGTTGGTATGTAAAACACTACGTCGGGGGGAGAAATATAATGAAGCTCCTGGGCTTGTCGGAAGAAGAGAGATATGGGGTGGCCTCTGCGTTGTTGGCCGTGTTTGTAAATGCGATGACGGGAGTGGTGAAGGCCGCACTTAGAGACCTCTTGGTTTATAGGGAATTTGCTGTCGTATACGGCGACGAGATCTTTGGCGCCCTAGACGTGGGGAGGACAGTGGCTGTTCTGCCTGCGGGAGTATACGCCTCGTTGACGTACCTCCCCTCGCTTCAAGCGCCTGAGTATGGGATACTGAGGCGCATGGCCTTGAAAGTAGCGAAGTGGGAGAGAGAAGCCGCCGTCGACGAGGAGATGAGGAAGGACGCCGAGAGGCTGAGGCGGATTGCCAAGAGGTTGCCTAAGGCATATGGCAGAGCGGCAGTAGACGTAAGAGAGGGGCCGCCTTGGCTGAGACAGGGCTGGGCTATCTACAGGGCAGCCAAGGCGCTTGTGGAGGGAGAAATATACGTGGGGGAGAGGAGGGGGGTTGGAAAGGCGTTGAAGTTTGTCAACTGGCGCCTATACGAGATGTATATAGCTATGCTTGTGTTAGAAGCCCTACGGCGCTTGGGTTGGAGGACGGTGGGGGTAGACGTGGAGAAACGCGCTGTCTTAGTCGAAAGGGACGGTAAAACCCTGGCGGTGTATCTTAACAGAGCGTTGCCACACCACTCCATAATAGAGGAGGTCGCCGGGGACGAGGTGAGGGGGAGGCCGGATTTAACTGTCGCAAACGCCGATGTGAAAGCCGTGGTGGAGTGTAAATACTCAGACAGGCCGGGCTATATCGCAAGAGGCCGCTTCCAAGTGATGACATATATGTGCGAATACGGTGCAAAAATTGGGATATTGGTATATCCAGCCGTGTCGGAGGAAGAGGCCGAGGATGAAGAAGAGGAGACGGCAGTTAGATGGGCAAACAGCGGCAAGCCGATCCGTATGAAAGACGGCCGCGCCATATACCCCCTGAGGATAGATCCGGCTGATGGAGCTACCGCAGATGAGGCCAGGAAAAAACACCTTGGCGATGTGATGAGACTATTGGAGAGGTCATTATAAGATTTATATATCTACGTAGTGCTTTTTATGGATCTGCTTAGAGTTGGGGTGGCTCTGGTGGGGGTGGCGCTTCTCATCATCGCGCTGGTGGCTCTGGCCTTCTATCTGGACGTCCGGGGGAGGATGGCGGCTCCGCAGGTGCCTTTTTCGGCCTTCTGCTATGGGGGGTACGTAGTGGTCTCCGCCTATGTGGATCTGCGTAATGTGACTGTGGCTGATGGGTCGGGGAGGGTGCTCTGCGCCTTCGACTTCTTGAGGGCTGGGTCGGAGAGGGTGTGTAGGGTGGGCAACGGGACTGTTGCCGTGGTGGAGGCGGGGGGCTACAGTAGGGTGGTGGTGTGCCCCGGGCCGCCCCGGCCGGTAAGAGATTAAAACTCCTCTCTTTTTCCCACTATGCTTAAGGTAGAAAGACAGGGCCCTGTGGCTAGGCTTGTCTACAAGTCTGGAGATAGAGAGGCTGTGGCTGTGGGCCCCGTGTCTGACCTCCCTACGCTCCTCGGCCTCTTTGTGGCTCAGATGGCGAGAGAGGGCTTCACTGCTGAAGACATGTGCTCTGCCTTGAGAAAAGTTTTGGAAGAGCTGGGGCAGTTTTCTCCTTCGTAATCACCGAGAAGAATTCTGTATTTTTGACACAGGCGGAAGGCTAAATATTCATGTGTGCATCTACGGCGTCTCACGTGGGGCTCTGTCTCGACAGGGCTTGTCTCTGGAGGAGGGCCCCACGACCCCGCGCCTGAGGTAGCCTAGCTACTGATGAAGGCGTGGGCGAGGAGAAAGTCTCTAGGCGTAGGGACAGACGGCGTGAGTGAAAAAAGGGGGGTTATTTTTCTCCGTATACCCTGGTTCCGCCGGTTTCGGCCTTCTTTTTGCCTGTTTTGGCGAGAGCTGCCAGTAGCGCCGCGCCTACTGCGGCGATTATGACAAGTACGACGGCTTCAGTTGGGAAGGGGGCTGGTGCTGGGGCTACTGTGAGCGTCGGCGTAGGTGTTGGAGACGGCGTGGGAGTAGGCGTTGCCGTTGGTGTGGTTGGCGTTGGTGTTTTACTTGGCGTGGGGCTTGGGGTTGGCGTGGCTGTGGGCGTTGGGGTGGTTGGAGACGGCGTGGCTTGGCCTATCTGTATTGTTGTGGGTTGGCCTCCTGGGGCTTGTATCTGTAGTGTGGTTGGCTTGTCGTATTTGAATCTATATTGGTATACCGGTTGTTCGCTTGGGTAGGAGGCGAGTATTTTCTTGCCGTCTACCGTTAGGAAGGGTATGCCGACGTTGGGGTCTTCTGCCTTTATTGTCACTGTCACTACGTCGCCGGGAGTGGGGAACCTGGGCATTATCTTTTCTATGGCTACGGCGGGGGCTGGGGCGTAGTCTCCGATGGCTAGCCAGACGGGCTTGCCTACTATAGAGATGTAGTACCGTGTGTATTTAGCCAGTGGGTGTTTCTTCGCTTCTACTAGCTGGGCTGTGCCGTTTAGAGTTTTGAGGCCTTGGTACTGGCCTGGGAGGTCTATGGCTATTGTGCCGGGGAGGAGGTCGCTGTCGATGTATATCTGGGCGGCTTTAGTGCCCCAGGTCACCACGGCGTAGTTTTTGTAGGTGAGGGTTTCTGGGTCTATCTGGACGCGGCCGTCTGGGTAGACGACGTAGGTTCTAAAGCCGTGGGACTTGTCTATGGAGCCGCCTAATGTCCTCGTGGTGACGAAGTAGGTGCCGTTTATCACTACTGTGGAGTTGCCGGAGTGTACGTGGCCGGCCATCACTAGGGCCACCCTGTACCTTATCGTTAGGTTGAGAAATCTCTCGTAGGTGGGCCGGTTGTAGAGGTAGCTGGTGTAGACGATGTAGTAGGGCCTCCTCCCGGTGGGGTCTCTGTTGAGTCTGTCTATGTCCTGGGGGCCGCGGTAGGTCTCGACTATATACGCATCTCTTAGGTAGAAGGGCGGGTGGTGTATGAGGACTATCTTTACCTTGTCTGGGTAGCGCCTCAAGATGTCGCCGTAGAATTTGACCTGCTCTTCTGTTAGATAGCCGTCGTGGCCGCTGTCTAGGCCGATTATTAGATAGGGCCCGACGACTCTATACCAATAGGGGGGCCCTACGTACCTCCTGTAGTTGTTCAGTGGGTCGTCGCCAGCGTGGTCGTGGTTCCCCGGTATTGCGAAGATGGGCTTTGTAATTGTGGAGGCGTATCTGACGAGTAGGGCGTACTGCCAGGGCTGGCCTCCGACGTCTGCGAGGTCGCCGGTGAGGAACACGACGTCGTAGGGGCCGGAGCTGGCGTAGAGAGCGCCGTGGATTAGGCGGTATACAGAGGCCATGTCTAGCTCAACTCCCACATGTATGTCGGTAAGCTGGATTATCCTAAGAGGCCCCGTGACGTTGCCGACCCAGACGGCCTTGGGCTCGTATATCTCACCGCCGTTGATGACTATGTCGTATAGGCCGAGTGGGGCGTCTGCTGGGACATAGGCCGTGATGACGTTTCCAGAGACGTTAAACCTGAGTTCTAGAGGCTTCTCCATCCCGGGGGCGGCTAGGGCGACGCTTTTCACCACAGTTGGTGCGTCAAGCGTGATGTTAAAGACGCCGCCTGGAGTTACGTATGTCGGAACCGCCCATCTGGGGTCTGTAATTGATGCGGCAAATACAAGGGCTACTGTGAGGAGTATTTGAAAAAGTGGTTTCATTTTCTACGGAGGGCTAGCGCGGCTGCTACTATTGCGAATATCAAGGCGAGGGCTGTGCCGACGAAAGCTGTGGTTTTGGCGTTGTTAGCCTCAGCCACGGCGGCGTTGAGCTGTTGGGCGAGTTGATCTATCTTCTGGCTTAGAGCCGCCACTTGGCCGCCCACGGCGTCGACCTTAGTAGATACCTGCGAAACGGCGTTTTTAACGGCGGAGACTTCGTTTTGTAGCGCGGCGGCTGTGTTTTTAAGCGACGAGACATCAGATGTGATTTGGGCCATCTGACGGACTTGGTAGACCATCGTCGTGAGCTCTCTATAGTTGCCAGTGGCCCACAGGAGGAGGTTTCTTAGGAATCTAGGCCCGTCTAGTTGGACCCTGTAGTAAATGGGGGCGGTCATGGGCTCGTAGCCGCCGTATGGCGTCTCGCCGGAGAGGATGAGCACGCTTCCGCTTGGCATAATCTCGGCAGCCATCAGCGCGAAGACGCCGCGGTCGCCTGCCTTGTGGGCCTTTCCATCTCTGCCTTTGCCGTCGGCGGAGGTCCTGTGCTCAACTATAGTGCCCCTCTCGGTGGTTCTGGCTATCACGTAGATATTGCCGTAGGCCTTCTGCGTCTCTGGGCTTGTGGCGGGGACCCACCTCCCGTCGGGCAACACTACGGCGATTACGCCAGGGCCGTGGAAGAGGACGCGCTGGGCGAGGAAGCCGAGGAAGGCCAGCTGAGGCGGCGGGTCGACAACGCCTATCACTCTATAGCCAGCTCTTGCGTTATACTGTGGATCCTCTACTGAGACGTAGTCGACTCTAATGTGGGCGCCTAGGTATTCAGCTATGTCGTTACAGACGGCTTGCGACTCCTCCGAGCCCTGGGCTGGGTAGTCGGAGTCGGCGGCGCACCACAACACTTTGCCTCCAGACTCAAACCATTTCTTTAAGGCGGCTAGCTCCGCCTCGCTGAGGGGCTTAGGCGGTTGTCCGAGGATGATCACATTAAACTTGGACAAGTCGATAGTAGAGAAGTCGCCTCGTATTATCGTGGCCATTTTAGTGGCGTTTAGCTTCGACAGGGTGGGGTCTAGCTTGGCGTCTGGCGGAACGAGGACGTATAACATTGCGAAGTCTGTAATCGCCAGGGGGTTAGCCGTGGAGTTGACCCAGAAATCCAGCCCTTTTGTGGCTTCGCCATGTGCTACATCTACTAATACTGGCACATAGAGTTGTTGGGCGGCGGCGAGGGCCGCCGCCAGGAGCACCACCACGAGTTTGGACTTCATATACCTAGATACGTCTGGTTTTTAAAAGTAGATGCCTATAACTGAAAGCCTCGCCCTAGGAGTAAATATTTTTAACATAGGCTTCTGAAGACACATGCGTATAGGTCTGCTTGTGGGGGCTGTAGCTGTGGTAGTAATTGCGCTTATCGCCGCCCTCCTCGCCACACAACAAGCCCCAGCGCCGTCTCCAACCACCCCGACGCCCACAGCCACGCCAACCCCAAGCCCCACGCCAAGTAAAACACCAACGCCCACGCCAACTACCACGCCTACTCCCACGGCGACTACTCCGCAGGTCTGTACTACGTTGGTTGTTATTACTAGACATCCAACTGACATCCTTGATGTGACAAGGACGCTCTTTTTACAAAGCGATGTGGCTAGGAGGTATGGGATTAGAGATGTGGTTTTTAGGCCTGTAGCCGCCGCCCAGTGGAGAGCTATAATACAGACGGGCCAGGCAGATGTGGCGTGGGGAGGTGGGCCAACTCTCTTTGACTCGCTGTATAAAGACGGCCTTCTGCTCCCGTTGGAGGGAGAGGAGGTGAAGAATGCATTAGCCCAGATTCCCAAGACTATAGCAGGTATGCCTATGACTCGGACGGGGCCGGATGGCAAAGTCTACTGGGTGGCTTGGGCAGTCTCTAGCTTCGGCATCACCATAAATACGAAGGTTCTCAAAAGCCTCGGCCTGCCCGAGCCGAAGAGTTGGACAGACCTGGCCTCGTTTGAGTACGGCAAGGCCGTGCTGAGGGGTTCGCCGGCTGCTGGCCTGTCGCAGTTGACTAAGTCTACTAGCAACACTAGGATTGCTGAGATCATACTACAGGCCTACGGCTGGGACGAGGGGTGGAGGGTGATTACTCTCACCGCGGCCAACGGAAAGATATACGGCGGTAGCGAAGCCGTGAGAGATGCAGTTATAGCCGGCGACATAGGCGCTGGGTGGACTATAGACTTCTACGGCTATACGGCACAGCTCCAGAACCCAGACACGAAATATGTTGTGCCGCCAGATACCTCAGTCAACGGAGACCCCATCGCCGTGGTGAAGGGGACTAAGTGTAGAGAGGCGGCCGAGGCCTTTGTGGCTTGGGTGATCACCCAGGGGCAGGTTGTAGTGTTTGACCCCAAGGTGAACAGGATGCCGGTCAACCCCAATGCCTTCAACACGCCGGAGGGGAGGAAGAGGGCGGATCTCAAGGCCGTGTACGACTACATGCTCAACCTCAAGACTATAAACTTCAACGACACCCTGGCTCTCGCCACTGAGAACGTGGTGATGTATTACTTCGACGCTGCGATTACTGACAACGCCCAGCTTCTCCAAGACGTTTGGGCTAAATTAGTCAAGGCCTATCTCGCTGGAAAGATAGATAAAGCTACGGCAGAGGCTCTGGCCAAACGTTTGGGCGAGCTGGTCACCTTTGTAGACCCGGACACTGGCCAGCCTGTTAAATTAACTATGGAGTACGCCATGAAGATTAACGACAGAATTGCAAACGACGCCGCCTTCCGTGACAAAATATACGCAGCATGGAGAGATGCTGCCAGGAAGAAGTATCAAGAAATTGCTTCACAAATCCCCTAATCCCCTCTTTTTCAGAGTATAAACCCGTACCTAGTTTTCAACACTCTTGTAGTTAGTGTTATAGCCGCCACCTGTATTAATACCAGAATTAGGCCTAGAGTTGCGGCTTCTTGCACTCCGTAGAGACCGCTTTCGAACCTCTCCCGCATAAAGGCGGTTATTGGCATGGCTGTGTCTTGGCCAACGCCCTTGAGGACGCCGAGGGTAATACTGAGGGAGACTTCGCTGGTGACGTAGACAAAGCCTATCAACGCCCCGCTGAGTATGTTGGTCTTGAGGAGGGGCACTAGTATCTTCCTCAAGACGCCGAAGTATCCATCGCCGAGGTTCATAGCTACCTCCTCCATAGAGGGGTGGATCTGCTGTAGCCCGGCGTATATGCTACGGACTACGAAGGGGAGCTTCCTGACGGAGTAGCCCACGATTAGGTAGAGCTCGGGGTGGCGGAGGGGGTCGAGGGCTTGGGCGAGGGCGGGGGCCGTAGGCTTGAGAAATGTCGACAGTTGGAGTGAGGTGAGGAAGTAGGCGTAGGCCACGACGAGGCCAGGTATGGCTATGGGCATCGTGGCCAAGGCGTCTAGGGCGTCTGCGGCGGGTCCTCTAGATCTAGCCGCGGCCAGAGCGATTAACAGCCCTATACCCACCATTATGAGGGTGGCCGTAACTCCGTAGTAGACTGTGTTTATCACGCCTCGGAGGAATAGTGAGTTTTGGAAAACCTCGGCTATGCGATCCGCGGCGTTTTGTAACGAAGGCGCCTCTGGGAGTGGAGTAGTAGTCCACCTCTCTGCGAAGACTAGCGCTATTGCGCCTATGAGGGGGGCCGCCGCTGTGAGGACTAGGGGAAAGGCGATTAGATATATCGCGGCCTTGCCCAGGGGGCCTGGCCTGTAGACCCTCGGCCTGAGCTGTCTAATCAACATGGCGTATTGTCTCAGTCCGACGTATTTCCTCACGGCGAGGAAGGCTGTTATTGAGATTGTGAGGAGGATTAGGGCGAGGAAGGCCGCAGTTGGGCTTATCTGCCCACGTAGTTGGTCTAGAAACTTAGAGTAGACTTGGTATGAGAGGAGCTTCCGAGCGGCTGGGTCGTCTTGGAATATTATGGGGGCTGCCACGTCGTCTATGGCGAAGATGAAGACGAGGACGAAGGCGGCGGCGAGGCCCGGCGTGGAGAGGGGGAGCACTACGTCGCGGATTGTCCGCCGTTCGTCTGCGCCTAGATTCGCAGCCACTTCCTCTAGCGTTGGGTCGACTCGAGTGAGTGCGGCGTAGATATTTAAATACGCTATGGGAAGGAACATTAAGATCTGTACGATAGCTACGGCGGCTAAGCCGGAGATCTCTATCCGGAGGGGGAGGAAGGCGCTTAGTATCCAGTTTAGAGTGCCCCAGCGTGGGTCTAAAAACTTCCTCACGACGTAGGCTGTGGCAAAGGGCATAACGATTAGGGGGAGGGTGGCTAGGAGGCCTAGGGCTGTTCTGCCGGGGAATACGTATTTGGCGAGGACGTAGGCGAGGGCGAAACCCAGCGTTGTGTCGACGGCTGCGACGAGGAGGGCGACCCAGAGGCTGTTTATAATCACGCCGAGGTCTGGCCCCCGTATTACAAGAGTAGGCGGGTCTGTCGGCCTGATATATATTGCGTTAGAGAAGGCGTCGGGAGAGAGGTTTATGTAAAAGGGGTCTGTTATCGATGTGTATATCTCGCCTATCCCTGCGAGGACTTGCCAAAAGATAAAGACTATCGGCGCCACTAAGAAGAGCCCTAGGTATGTATACCCCAATGTCGTCGAGAGTTTGATAAATCTCATGTCTTAAAAGCCCACGCTCTGGCGATTTCTATTTGGATCTCTTCGCCGGGACGCGCTGGCGGCTTCGGCCCCTCGGCTTTGAGCGTCTTGTTGCTACATCTCAGAGTTGTCTGGTAGAATCTGCCTAAGAACACTACGTCTTCGACAGAGCATCTCACGCCGCCGAATCCCATATATATATCCTCTGGCCTTATCACTACATACACCTCGTCTCCTTGCGAAACTTTCTGTGGGGTCTCTGCTGTTATAATAAAGCCGATGTCTATTACGGCAACTTCTCCCCTGGCCTCTACGACGCGCCCACGGAAGAGGTTTGACCTGCCTAAAAATGTGGCGACAAAGAAGTTTTGAGGCTTATGGTATATCTCTTCGGGGGTTCCCACTTGTAGTATTCTCCCGGCGTTCATCACAGCAACGCGGTCGGCTACGGCCATAGCTTCTTCTTGGTCGTGTGTGACATATAGCGTAGTGATAGAGAGTTTTTTTGCTATTTTCCTAACCTCTTCTCTAAGCTCCACTCTGAGTTTTGCATCCAGATTTGCCAGAGGCTCGTCTAAGAGGAGGACCTCTGGCTGGACTACCAACGCCCTCGCCAGAGCCACCCTCTGTTGTTGCCCCCCAGACAGTTGGAAAGGCCTTCTATTGCTTAATTCAGCAAGCCCCACTAATTCTAAAACCTCCTCTACCCGTCTCTTTATCTCCCTCTCTGTAAGGTTAAACTGGTTTTTCTTTAAACGGAGGCCGTAGGCGACATTTTCAAAAACTGTCATGTGAGGCCAGAGGGCCCAGGTCTGGGGGACTATCGCCGTGTTTCTCTGTTGGGTTGGTATTTTTGTAACATCGCGGTCGTTGAAGTATATTCTGCCGGAGGTGGGCTCCTCTAGCCCGGCCACGAGACGGAGGAGTGTGGTTTTTCCACAGCCAGACGGCCCCAACACGGCTAGTATCTCCCCGTCGTTTATTACGAGATCTACGTCATCTACAGCCACTACTCTGTTGTCAAAAACCTTCCGAAGTTTTTCAAGACGTACAATAGTCACATTGTCAATATGGCTAAGATATATAAACTATGGTCTGCGAGTTAAGTATATAAACAGTGTCGTAGATGCTGCCATGACATTTGTCTATCCAGACGCCATAATCTCCACGGCGGGTCATGTCGACCATGGGAAGACCCAGACTACATATGCTTTGTCTGGCGTGTGGGTTATGAAACACAGTGAGGAGATTAAAAAGGCCATGACTATAAAGTTGGGCTATGCCCAAGTCGGTATTTACGACTGCGGCGAGGAGTATTACTATACAGACGGCATATTGATAAACAACAAATGTCCAAACGGCTCTGAGCCCAAGCTTGTTAGAAGAATTTCTATATTAGACGTGCCGGGGCATGAGGTGTTAGTGGCGACTATGGTCTCTGGCGCAGCTGTTGTAGATGGAGCTGTGCTTGTAGTAGACGCCTCCCAGCCCGCCCCCCAGCCTCAGACAGTGGAGCACTTCGCCGTCCTTGACATTATCGGCGTGAGGAGGCTAGTTGTTGCACAAAATAAGATAGATCTGGTGGTCAAAGAGAAGGCGTTGGAAAACTACGAGCAGATAAAGAAATTTCTAGCTGGGACGTGGGCAGAGGGGGCTAAGATAGTGCCTATATCTGCTCTACATAGAGTAAATATAGACGTCTTAGCCACCTATATCGCCAAGACTGTGCCGCCTCGTGAAGCAGAGCTTGGAAAACCCGCGAGGTTTTCTGTACTCAGGAGTTTTAACGTAAACCCGCCGGGCACTCCCCCCGAGAAGCTCAGAGGCGGAGTACTCGGAGGCACTCTCCTCCAGGGGGTGTTAAAAGTTGGAGATGAAATCGAGATTAGGCCTGGGCTAAAGGTGGATAAGCCCAAGCCCGGCTACCAACCGATAATGACAAAAGTCTTGAGCATCGAATACGGCGGTTATAAAGTAGATGAGGCGAGACCCGGGGGGCTTGTCGGCATTATGACTGGCCTAGACCCAGCGCTTACTAAGGCAGATGCCCTCGCTGGGGCAGTCGCTGGAAAACCCGGCGCCCTCCCCCCCGTGTGGACTACTGTTGAAATAGATACCAAGCCCATCCCTAGATCTATAGAGGGTAAGACAGAGCCTTTTAGACAGGGAGAAGTTGTATTAATTGCCGTGGGCCCCGCCACAGTGTTTGGCGTAGTACAAGCTGTCAAGAAGGATTTGGTTACTATAGCTTTGAAAAAAGCTGTATGTGCCGAACAGGGGTCAAAAGTTGTTGTTATTAGACAGGTCAGAAATAGGTGGATTGTGACAAACTACGGAGTCTTAAAGGGAGGCACAGTAGCACTCGAATAGCCGCATAGGGCTCAGTCCGCGGAATAGATCTCACCAATCGAGAGGGGGCAAGTCGTCTTCATTGCTATATGGACTTAAATGTATATATTTGAACTTTCATATTCTTAGTGTGTCTACTTAGGGTAAACCACGCCGGGGGGCCCGACTGGGCGGCTGTGGGAGTGTTGCTAAGGAGTGGAAAAGTGTTGTTAATTAAGCGGGTGGAGAGAGATGGAGACCCCTGGTCTGGCCATGTCGCATTTCCCGGCGGCAGGTGGAGACCTGGCGAAGATCTTTTGGGGACAGCTGTCAGAGAAATCGAGGAGGAGGTGTCTATACAGGTAACAGACGTCGCAGGGGCCCTCCCCCCGTTTTCTCCAGGAAACGCACCTTGGCTTAAAGTTGTCCCATTTATATTCACGGGGTGGGTCGGAGAGCCTAGGCCAAATCCGAGGGAGGTTAGAGAGGCGCGTTGGGTTGGCAGAGATGAGCTTAGAGAAATCACTTGGGGGGGAGAGGCCGCCTTTGAAACAGGCGGGTGGATCATCTGGGGCCTCACCTACAGGATTTTGAAAAAACTTATCGACTGCGGCTTGTTTTAACTATTCATAGCGCAGAGCGTCGACAATATTGAGTCTACTGGCTCTATAAGCGGGGACGAGTACGCCGAGGATATTGGCGCCGATCACCACGGCGGCAGCCGCCCCCACCGCAATAGGCGAGATGGCCAACTTGAGGTATACGCCGGGGCCTAGCGATATTGGGATAGCTGAGGCCGCGGCCAATATGGGAAGCGCCGCAAGTACGCCCGCCCCCACCACTATGAAGGTCTCCAGCAGTAGCATAGCCATGACGTGTCTCCTCTTGAACCCCACTGCACGCATGATGCCTATCTCTTTAGTCCTCTGGAGGATAGATATTGTCACAGTGTCGTAGAGCCACATCGCGGTGACCAACGAGCTGATGCCCGCCAGCGCCCCAAGGCCGATTTGTGCAACAGAGGCCAGCCGGCCGATTTGCCTAGCCAGAGTTTGAGGCGTAATCACCACGGCGTCTGGGAAGTAGGGCCTCAGCGCCTGGGCCAGCGCCTCGGCGGCCTGGGGGCTCCTGGCCACTATGTAGAGGATTATATACCTCCTCTCTGGGTACAGGGCGTTGTCTGCCAACACGTCTGCGGCCCCGATAAAGCCCGTCGACTCGAAGACGCCCGCCGCCACCACCTCGACGACACTTCCGTCGCTTCTCGTCAACGTCATGGGGGACCCGGGCGCTACCGGCATATCGCCGGCCGTACGAACGCGGCTGTTTACCATCACCAAGGGCCCTCCGACGTAGAGCTGGCCGCTTCTCAAAGCCTCCTTAGGCAGGAGGAGCCCTAGGTACTGAGGCGGAATGTAGTACACCGTCACGGCACGCTCCGTCCCGTCTGGCAGCCTGAGTCTTCCAAAGTCCTGTGCTATGGGTATCACCACCCCCTCCTTCGCCACAGCCGTAGCTGTGGCCGCGTCTGCCTCCGTGAAATAACCCCTCTGGGCCATAACCCACACCGTGTTTAGGCCCAGCTGCTGGAAGGCCGACTCCACAGCCGACTTCGCCATCTCCCCCACAGACAGCGCCACGGCCAGCGCCAGAAAGGCCACGAAGACGCCCATAGCCGCAAGTGCCGACCTCCCCGCCCTCTCTCTGACAGACTGCCAAGCCAGCCTAGCGAGGTCTGGCAACACGCCCCCTCCACAAGCCGACGGCCACCACCGCGGCTCCCAATGCTGTGAACGCGGCCAAGACGAGCCACGTCTGTTCCGACCCGCCGCTCTGCTGAAGTGGTGTGGCGGCAGACGGCGCGCTGGCGTTGACGTAGAGAGCTACGGCGCTTCGCGCCGCGTAGGACCTCCCCAAGACGTCTTTGTAAATAGCCGTGATGGTGATATTGCGCAGCCCCGCCCCGTCGGCTACTAGGGTGAAGACTGCGTCTTTACTCCCCTGCGGCTGTATTGCCCCCAGCGGGGGCGGAGCTTTTACAACTCTTGCGCCTGTTACATTTACAACGACGTCTCTCGCATCGACTCCCCCTGCGTTGAAGAGCCTAACCGCCAGGTAGAACGGCTCCCCCGCCGTAGGCGTCTCCGGCACCACCGAGGTCTGTATGTAGAGCTGCGGTCTCTGGAGCGCCACTAGGTAGAGAGTCCCGCTGTATTCGCCAGAAACCCCCGAGGCCAGGGTGTAGGCGGCTCTGTAGCCAATGGCCACGTTCCCCACCACATCTGCGGGGATTTGTATGGGGAGCTCCACGGCCCCTCCCCGGGCTCCGAGGCGGAACGTGGTCTGTGGAAACACCGCCCCAGACACTGGGTAGAGGGTGATCACGAGATGAGATATGTTTACCCTAGGCGTCACTGTCACCTTCACCACATGACTACCGCCGGCCGCCACCTCCCGCGGCTCAACATACACCTCTAGAGGCGCCTTCTGCGACGCCACAAGCGCCACTGAGCTTCTCGCAGTGTAGCCCCCAGCAGACACGGCCACGTCGATGGTAACGACGCCGGAGGTGGGGATGAGCAAAAGGTCGACTCTCGTCGTGCCGTTGCCCGAAAATCTGACAGGCGTCCCCGTGAGAGAGGCCGCCCCGGCGACAGACAGCTCCCCCACGTAGGGCCCGGGAGCTGTGACGTAGATAGACACCTTGTTGACGTCCCCCGCCGTCAAAACGCCTGGTTGCGCGGTGACGTTGAGGGGAAACGGCGAAATTGGGTACACGGGCAACTGTAGCTCTGCTCTGTCCACTGCCCCCGTGTCCAGCTGGACGGTCACGGGGACAGTGGCGTGACCTCCTGCGGCGCAGACAGTAGTGTACACCACGCCGTGTCCCCCGGCCAGCGGCGCGGACCCGTCAGGCACATACACCGTGCCGTTGAGGGGAATGGGGTAGGACACCGAGATGCGCACCCTCCCGCACCCCCCGGCCGGAAGCCACGGGGGGTAAGCCTCTAGCCTAGGGGCGGGCCTCGGCTGTACAGAAAGAGGCACTTGCCTAGAGACGGCGACCTCCCTCCCCAGGGCGTCCCTAGCCTTGACCGTGACCACAAGCGATGCCGAGTAGTCCAGCGGCGCTACGTCTAAATACGCCGTGAGATTGCCGATGTCGCCATAATACACCGCGGGGCTGTAGAGCCTTGCGCCAACTGCCGAAACCTCCACAACCCCCAGGTAGCGGTAGCTGTCCCAAACCCTAAGCAGAATCCTCCCCCTGGCCCCCAGATATAGAGAGCCCACGGCCTCCGCCTTGGGAGACGGGTAGTTGGGCACCTCCACCTCTAGATAGTCTACCCACTCTACGCCGTCTGTTAAAACCCCAGACTTGTACCTATACCTCGACTTAAAAACCACGGTGCAACCTTCCCTCTGCCCCAGCCTGTCGGCTCTTACTTTCAGCACGGCCTCAAACACGCCGGGGCCGGCCGAGGCCGCCCTATAGGGCTCTGCCTTGAGGCCGCACCTAGAGAGCGAGATAGAAACGTCTACGTGCTGGTCGGCGAGGTAGTAAGACAGCTTGAGCAGACCGACGTCGCCGGGGTATTTCGGCACGTCTACCCACTGGCCCCCGAGAAAAAGCCGCTCCATGGCGGGTTGAAAAGCCACCGCCTGGCCTAGGGCTAGGAAGACGCCCGCCAGCAGGACCAGAACCGCCCTAGGCACGGCTCTTACGCTCCAGCAGCCAAGCTAGGAAGATAGGCCCGGCTAAATCCAGCGCCCACTTTGCGTATAGATACGCCACGGGCGGAGTCGGCACACCGGGTGGAGGATGCACTATCAAACTAGGCGCGGCAAATATTAGGAGAAGTACCACGCCGAAGAGAGCGCCCTTTGCGTACCAAGGCATCTTCAGCCGCTCCCACAAGACGGCCAACACAACGCCGACGATAATGTATATAATTAGGCCGACGATTACTCCGCCTACAATTGTCAAAAGTGGTAAGATTTCTACAGCCGTTTGTGCCGCCCGACGGGCTATCTCTGGCGAAGCCCCCTGCGCGATCGCCTCGCGGTATATATAGTCGGCCAGCTGATTTTTTATAGCGTCGATCCCGAAGTAATCGACAATTCCCGTGGCGAGGCCGACTATGAGCCCCGCCACAAGGCCCCACTTGACGCCTGTAGAGATCTTCATACGTCAATAGGCGCCAGTATATATAACCTTTGCCAGTTGCATCACGCCGTTGTAGACGGCGGCGCTGTGCCAGAGGGCTAGGGCGAGGGCGGCGTAGTCCAGCCAGGGGTAGCGCCTCCTCCTCAGGGCTAGGTACAGCACGCCGGCGTTTTTGCCGGCCGCCACCAGCCATATAGACTCGGGGTGGTGGTTCACGAAACGTAGCATCACCTCGTAGGCGCCGAGGTGGCCCACGGCTATGTAGGTAAGGAGGGCGTCGAAATATATGAGGAAGGCTAGCGCGGCGTAGACCAGAAGCCGCATGTGGCTGTATAGGAGAATGTATATATATTAGTTTCGGGAGTTTTTACGTGTCTTGTGAAACTGAGGCGCTTGGGAGGTACCACATATTGGAGGGGCCCAAGATCAAGATTAGGGCCTCGGCGGCCCGGGCGCTGATAGAGCGGCACTACGGCGTGGCGGGCCACGCCACAGTAGAACTCTGTAAGTGGACTAAGGATGCGCTGGAGACCGGCAGATCTTGCTACAAGGTGAAGTTTTACAACGCCCCCGCCGGCGGATCCCACAGATGTGTTGAGATGAGCCCCGTGGGGCTGGTCTGTAGCAACCGTTGCGTCTACTGCTGGCGGCCCACCGAGGAGTTCGACACATTCCAGCTAGAGGAGAGGTTCTACATGGAGCCGGAGGAGATCGTGAGGGAAGTCCTCGAAGAGAGGAGACGGCTTCTCTCCGGCTACTGGGGCCACCCACAGGGGAGGTATAGGATAAAGGAGGCCCTCGAGCCGACCCACTGGGCCATCTCCCTTTCGGGGGAGCCCACCATGTACCCCAAGCTCCCCCAGCTGATAAAGCTGGTGAAGTCACTCCCCTCTACGAAGTCGGTCTTCCTCGTCACCAACGGCCAGCACCCCGAGATGCTAAGGCGGCTCGTCGAGGAGGACGCCCTCCCCACCCAGCTGTACCTCTCCACGAATGCCCCCAACAGAGAGCTGTACTACTTAATAAACGTCCCTGTCTACCGCCGCGAAGACGCCTGGGAGAGGTGGCTGGAGTCGCTGGACCTCCTCGCCAAGATGCCTACCAGGACGGTCCTTAGGATTACCCTGATCCGCTCTCTGAACTACGACGAGAGGTACATACCCGAGTTCGCCCAGATAGTCAAGAGGGGCAACCCGCACTTCGTGGAGGTCAAGAGCTACATGCACCTCGGCCACTCCACCCAAAGGCTGAAGAGGGAGGACATGCTAAGCCACCAAGAGGTGAGGGAGTGGGCGTTTAAACTTCTGGCGGAGCTCGAGAAGATAGGCGCCAGGTTTAGATACATGGACGAAGACGAGGCGAGCCGCATCGTCGTGATCCAGAACATGGACCGGTACGTCGACAGGTGGATCGTTCCGCCTAGGTGACGTCTACCCTGTAGGGCGGCTCCTCCCTTAGGTGAAACACCTCGAACCTCACCCTCTTGGTCTCGACGGCCCTCCTGACCTGACGCTCGGCGTCGTTCAACGTGGCGGTTTACCCGTCTTCACCTCTATAAACACCGCCTCCTCCACCTGCCCCCGGCTCAGCCCCCTAAATGCCATGTAGTCCACCGGGCTCCCAATGAAGCAGAGGTCTTTCGGCTCGATCCCATATCTCTCGAATAGGTAGAGCGGCACCAACTGCTCCCCGACTCTGCCCAGGATCGTGAAGGCGCTTCTCTCGACGGCATTGCGCCTTATCTCCTCCCGCCTCTTCACCTCCAGTTGCTGTCTATACCGCTCCTCCAGCTACCTCCTTGCGGCCTTCGCGGCTGGCATGGTGGGCGCTGTCTCGGCCGCGACGGCCTTCTTTACAGCCGCTGTCGTCCTCGCCCTCGCGGCGCTGGCTCTGTACCTCAGGCGCGGCTTCGCCGAGCTTAAAGCCGTTGACTCCAGCTTCGCCCTAAGCCACCTGGGCGTCAAGCTGATGCTCTACAGCTTGGCGGCCATCGGCGCATCGATCGCCATCTCGGGGGCGTATCGGGGCGATCCGCCGACGTTCCCCAGAGACCTCAACACGCCTAGGGGAGCCGCGGGCTTGGCGGCTCTAGCTCTGCTACTGGCCAGCCTACCCCTTGGGATAGCCGGCTACGCGCTCGTCTTCATACTGGGGGCGCTGAGACTCTACGACAGATTTAGAGACAAGAGGATGCTGGCGGCCGGCCTCCTCTACGCGGTGGACATGCCCGCGCTGGCCATAAAGGCGGGCGGGCGCTGACGCTCGCCGGCCATGTCCTCATGTATCTAGCGCTACGGCAACGCAAGCCATGAGACCTAATCTCGTGGAGACCCTTGCCAAAAGAGTAAGGGAGTATCCCCAGAGGTTTGCCCAGTGCGTGAGGGCGATAGTGAAGAGATACGGCGGCGAGGTCTCCGTCTTCCTCTTCAGCTCGAGGGCTGCCGGGATGCACGGCGCGGTAAGCGACTTCGACATACTGGTTGTGATTCCCAGCTACGGGGACTACTTCGATACAGCGGCTGAGCTCAGAAGGCTCTGCCGGGGCGTCCCCGTCGACATTGTGGTAGACGGCGTCTTGGCCCAGATGCTTAGGGGTTGTAAAACTCTACACGACGGCCTAGGGCTGGGCCTCTGTGTAGAACATAAATAGAGATCTCCTTACTAAAGAGTTATGGAATACGACGAGGTGTCGGCGGGCGCCGTGGTATTCTACAGGGGGGAAGAGGTGGAGTACCTCCTCCTCCACTACCCCGCGGGCCACTGGGACTTCCCCAAGGGCAACGTAGAGCCGGGGGAGACGCCGGAGCAGACAGCGCTGAGAGAGATCAGGGAGGAGACGGGGCTGGAGGTGGAGCTCATCCCTGGCTTTAGAGAGGAGGTGGAGTACGTCTACACCAGAGGGGGGAGGAGGGTGAGGAAGAAGGTCATATTCTTCTTGGCGAGGGCTAAGTCTAAGGAGGTCAAGCTGAGTTGGGAGCACACAGGCTACGCTTGGCTCCCCTTCGACAAAGCCTTGGCGAGAGTGACCTACGAGACGTCCAGGCGCGTCCTTGCCAAGGCGCACCGCCACGTAAAAACACTGGATGGCGTGTAAATTAGCCGAGACGCCACCTCTCCCAATGCCGTGATAGACACTCCTCAAGCAGCCCGCGGTGGCAACGCGGAGACATTTGCAGGTTCCGCTACTTCGGTAAGACTAAAAAGTCTTAAATAACTTCCCTTCGAGGTATGTGGGCTGCATCAGGGCTGAGGGGCTTGTCAAGAGGTTCGGCTCAGTTGCGGCCCTTAGCGGAGTGAGCTTCGAGGTGGGGTGCGGTGAGTCAGTGGCCCTCCTCGGCCCCAACGGCGCTGGCAAGTCCACGACTCTCAGAATCCTCGCCGGTCTCTTGAAGCCAGACGCAGGGAGGGCGGCCGTCTGTGGCTATGATGTACAGGCGAGGCCTAGGGAGGCCAAGGCGTGCCTCGGCTTTCTGCCCGAGGATGCCGTGCCCTTCCTAAACCTAACTGTCAGAGAGAACCTCCAGTACATGGCGGTGCTCCGGGGCCTCCCCGACTCGGCGGTGGACGAGGCGCTTAAGCTCCTCGGCATAGAGGAGCTGGCAGACCGGACCGCCGCCTCGCTCTCAAGGGGCAATAGGCAGAGGCTGGCCATCGCGCTGGCAGTGATGCACAAGCCGAGGGTCCTCCTCCTCGACGAGCCACTGAACTACCTCGACATCCCGGCGCAACAAGACTCCGTCAAGCTCTTCCAGTCGTTGAAGTCGTCGGGGTCGGCCATATTCGTCTCGACGCATATAATGTCGGTGGCCGAGAGGCTCGCGGACAAAGCCCTAGTAATAAACAGGGGGAGGATAGTCTGGCAGGGGCCAATGGACGAGCTTAGGGAGAAGGCGGCCGACGCGGGCGAGAGGATAGAGGACGTGGTGGCCCGCCTGATGAGATGAGGTTCCTCAAGCTGGTGTACTACACCATTAAACAGACCCACTCAAAGTGGAGCTTAGCTTTCGAGATAGGCATGTTCGCCTTAATTTCTGCAAATACGCTGTGGGAGGTATATCACAACCCACAGCAAGGTACAGCTTCCCTGCCCATGAGCGTGCCGTTCGTGCTACTATCGTTGTACCTGGGTTTCTCTATCGTGGCGATCTTCGGCGGCATAACGGCGAGTAAACAAGACCTCGACTTCGTCTTCGCTACACCTGTAGATCCAAGGGCGGTGCACCTAGCTAAAGTCCTATCCGCCTCCATAGATTTGGCATTATTTTACTTTATTGTCTCTTTCCCAGTGATGGCGTTGAACTTCTCGCCGGTTGGCCTCCTTTTCTACTTGGCCACTTGGCTCTCGTTAAGTTTTACATCTGCATTTGCGGTATTAACCGCTTCGTATCTGTCCAGCAGATTAGCACGCGTTTTCTACGTCGGCATACTGCCCGCTCTCGTCTTGTTGCTATTAGTAGCCCCGGAGATGTCGCCCTTCCGGGGGTTGTACTATCCGTCTCCTCTCCACGCCCTCGAGGCGATAATGTTGACCGTGGCGTATCTCGCAACTGCTCCCTATAAGAGGATCGAAGAGGTGGCTACGAACGCATACGGCATATTGGCCAAAGAGCAGGCGCTTAGGTTGGGCGGGAGGGGAGAGAGACCACAGGCTTTGCCTAAGACCTTCTGGGGGGTCATATGGCACACCTCTGTCAACGCGGTGGTGGACGTATATTATACATCTCCCGAGGGGTCTATAGTTCGGCGTGAGAAGAGTTTTAACGTGCTCAAAACATTTATGCCGATCTCAGCGGCGGCCGCCGCAGTATATGCCTTTCTTTCCACCGCCCACATTACAAGCGGCGTCGATTTATCAATAGCTGGGTTTATTGTTGTTAACTTTCTGCTGCTTTTCGTTTTTTCAGCTCTACACCAGGCGGTTGCCCATGAAAGGCTCTGGATTAGTGTTTTGTCCGGCGGCTTGAAGTACCTGCGGTATAGGATGGCGGCTAGGACCATTATCACGGCTTTGCTATTGGTCCCGTGGATAGCTGTGTTTTTGGCGCAGAGCGCCGTCTTTCCGCCGTCTGCCTTCTTAGCGGTTGTCTTGGCGTCGGCGGCGCTTGTAGCCCCCAGCGCCACCTGGCTCATGGCCTCCGTCAAGCCGCCCCCGCAGATTAGGGAGTTGGAAATTCCCATCACAACGCCTAAGCTCTCGCTCTGGAACATCCTCCAGCTCCTCGCAGCGCTCCTCTATTACTCCTTCTCCCTGTCTCCCTACGCGCTGGCGGTTGTTGCTTACTTCCTCAAGCTGGAGTTCCTCTGGCAGATAGCCCTGATAGACGCGGCCGTTGTGCTGTCCCTCTCGGCGGCCTTCTTCTACGTCGTGGTTTTGTCCGAGAGGGGGGCTCCGCTATGGAGCTGGGCTGTGAGCAAGCTGTCGGAGAACGGCTACGTGTGAGAGCTCCGTAGCAAGGCCTTAGTCGTCTCCAAGAGCTTCTCTATCTGCGACGCGGCGGCTTTGACGTGTTCTACAGCCAACGTGGCCTCGTGGAAGCCCCATACGTGTAGGTCGTACGCCACGCTCCAGCCGATGTTGATCTGGGGCTGGTTCAACATGGCGCTGAGGGTCTTCGCCGCTCTGGCCAAGAGCTTAGTCCACCACCTCCCCTCTCTCCTTGCCTCAGCCGCCTCCGGAGTCTTGAACCACGTAGCCAGAGCCTTTATGCACTCCTCAGCGGCTTTATACAGCTTCCCGCTTGCCTGCACGGGGTTGCCCCTCTCGACGTACTGCATGGCCTCGGCGTAGAACCTCTCTGCCAGCCTAACCCTCTCCGCCGCCTCCTCAGGCGGATCCAGTTCAGACAACAACCTGTCTAAAACCTCGGCCTCTACGTCAACGCCGCGTCTAGACAGCAGTTCGTAGACCGGCTTCGGGATCTTGATTTCTACAAACTCCACGTTTCATGCCACGGGTTTATAAATAAATAACGCCATGACACAACCTCTGCAGGATGCCGGAGTACAACCGGAAGCCCCGCCCTTCAGGTAGGAACTGTTTTATATTCGTGTCCTCCCGCCGCTGTGGATTGGGGGAGGATTGCGTTGTGGTTTTACGCCAGGTTTTTCGCTGGCGCGTTGTCGACGGCTAGTAGAGAGGGCGCTTACGCAAACATCGTCCTCTTTCCTGTATTGATTTTCGCGGGAGAGGACCCCCTCGCCGTGTTGCTTGGCTTCGCCATCGCGGCGGCTGTGGCGATAGCGCTGAACCTAGCCGCGTCCCGTAGAGCGATACAAGGGCCGATATTCCGGGTGGGGTCGCTCACGGCGCTAGCCGGCGTAGTCGCCGGATTCCTAACCTTCCTACTCCTCCCCCTCCCCATCCTCAAATACCTCGTAGCCGCCGCCATGTTCGCCACCGGCGGAAAGCTACTGGCAGATGCGGCGTGGGGGAAGAGGGAGTTCTACCTCAAGCACCCGGCGGCCCGAGCCGTGTTAAACTTCGTAGTTGGCGTGCTAGATGTGTTTATTGGAACAGCGGCTAGTTTTGCCCTCGCGAGGGCGTTTGTTAGAGAGCTTGAGGCCCTCCTCCCGGCGGCTAGGGTTGGGGAGGCGGCCTTAAGCGTAGAGCTTAAGCATCGGGTCGCGGTGGGGGCTTCGTGGCGGGGTTGGGGATATTCCTTGGCCAACGTCTCGTAAACTGCGCCGGAAACCAGCGGCTTCTAGACGCTGCCATGGGGCTACTCATCGCCGACCCTCCCCCCGCCGTAGATAACTGCCAGGAGGGGCTTCCTCAGCCGGCTCAGTAGAGTCAGCTCCTCTCTCATACAGATAACGTTTAATAACGTCGACGAGTTAGATTTTGCCGTGTAGATACCACTGAAATATTACGATGTTCTTCTCCACGGTTTCTGGGTGTACTCCAAACTCTTCGGCTGTTCTAATGGAGTCGTATCTAAGTCCGTGTTTTTTAGCGGCGTAGTATAGGAGGGCGGCGATTACGCCCTCTGGCTTGAGGCCGTCTAACGCGCCTTTAGACTTGAGGAAGTTGTAGAGGTTTTTTACCTCTTCTGCAATAGCCACGCCGTATTTCCCCCTCACTTGTTCAAGTAGTTGCTCAACGCGGTCTCTGGGATAACGAACTCCCTCTTGGTAGAGCTTTGCGTACCATTTATATACGCAGAGAAGAGATACGCCGTACTTAACCGCAATCTTATCTATAGAAGTCGCCTCGCCAAGTCTCTTTTTACATAGATATTCAACAGCCGCAAGAAAACACTTGTCTCCCTCTACGCCTATGTTAAAAACTACATCTTCTATACAACGTGTGAGGGGGTCTTCTCTCCGTTGCCAATAGGAAAACATATTGAAATGTTACGTCAGACTTATATCTTTGTCGCCATACAAAAATTCAAAAGTCTTCAACATCTGGAGCACATGTCTGTATTAAAGAGATATGACTTAGAAAAACTTGCTGTAGCAACAGTGGCGTCTCATACTGCATTACAAATTCTGAGGGGGGCAAAGAAATATGGTTTTAGGACTATTGCGATAGCGGGTAGAGCCGACGTCGCCGAATTTTACCAACAGTTTAACTTCATAGACGAAGTGTGGACTGTAGACTTTAGAAATTTTGTAAAAGCGGCTGAAAAACTGGTAGAAGCCAATGCAGTTTTTATACCACATGGCTCTTACGTAGAATACGTCGGCTGGAGACAGGCGCTGGAGGCGCCGGTTCCCACCCTCGGCTGTAGAGAGTTAATCAAGTGGGAGGCAGATCAGTACAAGAAGATGGAGCTCCTCCAGAGAGGCGGCATCCCCACGTCGAGGGTCTACAAAACGCCGGAGGAGGTGGATAGGCCCGTCATAGTTAAGCTCTTCGGCGCCAAGGGGGGCAGGGGGTACTTCCTCGCTAGAGATAGAGAGGAGCTGAGGAGGAGGCTGGCCGGCTTGAGCGACTACATTATCCAGGAGTACGTATTCGGCGTGCCGGCCTACTACCATTACTTCTCCTCGCCGGTCTACGGCAGGGTGGAGGTCTTTGGCGCAGACATTAGGTACGAGTCTAACGTAGACGGGAGGACCTTCGGCTGGGTAGAGCCCACTTTCGTCGTCGTGGGCAACCTCCCCCTGGTTCTTAGGGAGTCTTTACTCCCAACGATATGGAAGTACGGCGTCCAGTTTGCCAAAGCCGTCGAGGAGGTGGTCGGCTGCAGACTTGCGGGGCCCTACTGCCTGGAGTCTATAATAAGAGACGACATGTCAATCTCAGTCTTCGAGTTCTCTGGGCGGATTGTGGCTGGGACGAACATATACATGGGCTACGGCTCGCCCTACTCAGTCCTCTACTTCGACAGGCCTATGGACATGGGGGAGAGGATAGCCCACGAGATAAGGGAGGCCGCCCGGAGGGGCCGCCTAGAGGATCTCTTCACGTAGTAATTTCAGGGAGTCTCCCCTGCTCGGCGGCTTCGCGGATCTCCATAGCTATCCTCCTCCCTATCGATATCGGTTTGCCGAAGTAGAGCTTGGAGTACTGCCCCCCGATCCCAATGTATACGTTAGTGCCGCCGCCTATCCTCGGCGCGACGTCGTAAACCACGAGGTCCAGCTGGGGTGTCACAATGAACTGAAGGGTGAAAGGCCCGATCACCCCCGGGGGGACGAGACGGCGTGCCGCCTCCACAAATCTGTAGCCGACGTCGAACACCTTCTCGAGGAGGGACTCTCGTATTGTCGCAGGCTCGTGGCCCACCTCTATATACCTCACCTCAGGGTCTACCTCCAGCTGGTCTCTGGCAGGCAGGCGGAACACCCCATCTAGGTTGCTCTGTATCCTCCTGTCGAAACTGTGTAACTCAAGCCGTCTCCTCATGACTGAGTAGAAGTAGTTGGCGTTGAAATGGGCCCCGAGGACCAGCTCCTCGATGGAAGACCGCTCTAAGTCCTCCAGCTTTATCACTCCGGCGTCTGCCAGACGTTTGGCCTTTCTGTATAGGTCGTCGCGGTCGCGGGCGATGAAGAACCCCCTCTCGACCCTCCTCTCCGCCTCTGGCATTTTGACGATAACTGGGCGGTCCACCTCGTCCGGTCTAAAAGTCCTAGGCCGCCTTATCCCTGCCTCGTCTAGCAAACGGTAGTAGTTCTGAGGCCCCGTCCTCTCCTCCCACCTTAGTAGGAACCGGTTCCCGAAGATCGGCACTGGGAACTCTCTCTCTATGGCGTCGTAGCCCACATATACTGCGAAAGATCTATTTGGGACAAAAACCGCCTCCTCGGCCTTTAATAAGTCTACGATCTTCAATATGTCTCTATAGTCATCTAATACAATTAGCTTGTCTACCACGGGGAACTCTCTGTAGGCCCTCTCCCTCCCCTTCTTTGCTATAGCCACTGTCTTCAGCCCTTCGTCTCTGGCGCCATCTAACACGTCTAATGCGCTATGGGACGCCAACACAGCCACAGAAACCATAGACAGAAGTAAGCAACAGTTTATAGACATTTCTTTGTATAATATCACTTAAATAGCTGTAATCTCTTAACGAGAGATGGATCTACTCTCTCCCCTCTCCGCCATAGTTTTGACGTATAGAGAGGTTGACACAGATACGCTTGGAAAAATTGGCGAAGAAATGCGTAAATGTCTTGAGCAAATGGGGCGGGGCACGCCTATATACGTCTTACATACTTGTGGCAGAGTTGAAGCCTATTTGTACGGCGCCTCGCCAGAGGAGGTACAGACTGTGGCAGAGACCTACAGGAAATATGTCAACTCTGTACGTATAATCGCCGGCGTCGAGGCGGCGCGCCACCTCTTCCGTGTGGCGGCTGGGCTGGACTCTATGTTGATCGGCGAGACCGACGTACTTGGCCAGCTGGAGGAAGCCTTTGACAGACAGGTGAGAGCCGGCTACACCAGAGGCTTGCTGAAGACTATAGTAGAGAGGGCCGTGCGGGTGGGGAAGCGGGTGAGGACGGAGACCGCGATATCTAGGGGGCCCAGGGGGCTGGGCTCTCTTTCAATAATCTACGTGTCGCGTCTCCTCGACATGAGACAAGCCAAAGTCGCAGTATTGGGAGCTGGCGCAGTTGGCGCCGGGCTAGCTATGGAGCTGGCGGCCAGGGGTGTGAAAAAGCTCTATATATTAAACAGGACTTTAGAAAAAGCTAAGGAGGTTGCGGCTAAGACGGGGGGAGAGGCCAGGCCGCTGACTAAGGAAGAAGTAGAGCGCTGTCTGAGAGAGTGCGACGTAGTGTTCTCCTCAGTGCACTCCATGGAGTATATAATAGATAAAATACCAGAGGGGGCCTCTGTAAAAGTAGTGGTGGACCTCGGCGTCCCCCAGACCGTGGCGTCTGGCCTACCTGTGAAAGTTGTACGGATAGAAGACCTCAGGGAGATAGCGGAGCAATACAACGCAGAGAGAGCCTCCGAGATAGCCAAAGCTGAGGCCATAGTCGAAGAGGAGCTGGCGATACTACCCAAGCTCCTCGCCAGGAGATATATAGAAGAGACAGTCTCCACTTTTATTGAAACGGCTATGTTGGCCGCAGAAGAGGAGGGGGCTAGAGCCGGTTGTAACACGGCGACTCTAGCCGCGAGAACCACAGTGAAAAGAATTCTCCTACCCCTTGTAGAGAGGCTAAAAAAGATGGCAGAAGATGGCCAGATAGAAGAGGCTGTAAAACTAGCGCAGATGCTGTCGCAGACCATCGGCAGAAAAATATAAAAACTGTAGGAGAGTAACGTAAGGGGCCGTAGTCTAGCCTGGTAGGATAGGGCTTAAAGCCCTCTAAAGCGCGGTTCGGGTCCGCGTGATCCCGGGTTCGCGGTAGAGCCGGCCCACAAATCCCGGCGGCCCCACCACTCACACATCGCTCTACTGTCGCCCAAGCGCGGCCTGGCCTATATAAACGTTGGCCATCTACAACTACGCCATAGGCGTGGCAAAACTTTTAACTAGATGCGCCGCCAATTGTATGGCCATAACACTTTCTCCCGCAGTAGCAGAGCTTTTGAAGAGGGCGGCTGGGGACCGGGATGTAGAGGCTTTTCTCGCAGATCTGTTGGCCGGGAGGCTCGACCCGCCCGAGCGCGTCGAGCTGTATCTCCGCCTACACGAGAAATACCTCAGGGAGGCCGAGGAGCTGTATAGAGGGGGCGATCTTGTACAAGCCGGCGAGAGGTACTGGGGCGCGGTCACAGCCCTGCTGAACGCGTTGGCCAAGAAAAGGGGAGAGCCTCACTACAGCCACAGAGACTATGCGGTGCTAATCGACAGACTGTACAGAGAGACAAAAGACAGAGAACTCGTCACGGCGTTCGCCATGGCGGAAAGGCTACATGCCAACTTCTACCGCAACTTCCTCTCGCCGGAGGGCTTTGAAGTCCACAGGGAGTCCGCGCTGAGGCTCGTGGAGAAGCTAAAAAAGCTGGCCGAGACCTAGGCGTCTACGACCTCGGCTATAGTGACTAGGGGCTTAAAGACGTAGTCCTTGAGATAGTGAACAAACGCGGCTCTGTAAACCCTAAGGGCGTACTTGGCGCCCGGGGCGGCGTCTGTTGAAACCTTTGCTATATAGTTGGCAACAGCTCCATACGCCTGGAAGTTGAAGCCTGCGTATAGTTTCTTTATAAGGGACGCCACCGTGCTGGGGACTTTGTTGGCGATGAGATCGCCAACGGGAAGGCCCACCCCCAGTGTTCCACCGACGTCTAGAAGAGGCTCATTTTTCATAATCTCGAGGTACCAAAGTGTGTTATAATCTCCCAATTTGCCGTCTATCCCCGTGTAGGTGCGGGTCTCCGCGGGGCTGATGGAGGTCGGCATCTTTGGGATGTAGCCAACTGACCTAAGCGCAATGTTCCCGTTTTCAAAGGCGAGGTTTAGCATGTATAAACTGGCGCGTGTGTCAACCACATTGCATGTGTAGATATCATATACGTCGTAGCCGATGACCCTCCATATTGAAGAGTAGAACATCACAGCCGCCGACTGCCCGTCGGCTGGGGCGTAGCCTCCGCTACCTTGCGATATTAGGTTGCCCGTGCCCCAGCTGTACTCTCCGGTTATTCTAAGCTCTGTGCCCCACTTCAAGCTAAGTGCACCGTAGGCGTTTAACTTTAGAGCGCTACCGTCTACTTTGTAGCCGAACCAGATATCTTCGCCGAAGGCTTTTGAAGACGAGTCTTTTAGGGCGACTGCCGGCACGTAATCTGGATCCGTGAGATTGACGTCTGAGATGTAAAACACCTTGGCCTCTGGACAAGTCGCAAATCTATGGCCGGTGCTCCTCCTGGCGGCCCCCCTCACTCTATATACTCTGCTCCTCAACGCCGGCCTCTCAATTACGTCTGTGTAAAACAGCGGCTCCGCGGGCGCGGTGGGCAGTATGGTAAACAGGGCGTGTTCCGTAGACGTAGGGTTGTCTCTCCTCAGCTGTTCTTCAACCCAGCTCTCGGCCTGTCTCTTAACTCTCCTCTTGTCTAGCCTAAGGACGCCGTCTTTTACAGCCACCTCCTCCACAACGCCATCTGGCTCCCACACCAGAAGTGCGTTGAAGTCTACAGGTCTGTCGAACTCGTCTACGAACTTGAGCTCCACCACGTCGTCGTTACTTGCGAATTCAGATACCCGCTCAAACCAGTAGCTCCTCGTCTGCGGCCTCGCCGCGTTTTTCAAGACGCCTAGGAGTTGCCAGCCGCCAACCGCCGCAACCGCGCCTGCCACGCCCAACGTGAGGAGTCTTCTCCTGGTGATCCCCCACCCCATAGCCGGGAGAATCTACTATTTTTTACGTTCGTTTTTTGTTGTTTTTTCTATTGTCTACTGCCGTAGTTTTTGAGGACGAGTTCTGGGAATTTTCTGCCGTAGATTATCCTCATCGCCTCTCGGGCCTTGGCTATGGCCTCCGCCGTGGTGTCTGCTGTGATGTTTACGTGGCCCATCTTGCGCCTGGGCCGCGCCTCCGCCTTGCCGTACCAGTACACCTTGCCGAGCCTCTCCAGCTCCCTAATGGGTGGGCTGGCGACGCCCAGTAGGTTCACCATGGCGGTGGGCGCTAAGGCGCGTGGCCTCCTGAGGGGGAGGCCGACGGCTGCTCTGACGTGGTTTTCGAACTGGGAGGCGTCTGTCTCTAGGGTCCAGTGGCCTGTGTTGTGGACGCGGGGCGCGATCTCATTGACGAGAATCCTGCCGCTTCTGTCTTCGAAGAACTCCACGGCGAGGATGCCTACGTATCTACGCCACTCCAGGATCTTCTCCACGTATCTATAGGCCTCGGGCGGCGCCTCGGCGGGGGCGTAGTTCCACACCAAGATGCCTTGGACGTAGTAGTTCTGGGCGGGCGGGTAGAAGTACACGTCGCCGTCTTCAGACCTAGCCGCTATTATTGAGAACTCCCTCGCGATGTTTACGTATTCCTCCACCAGGAGGGGGCCCTCCGCGGGCGGCCTCTCTCTGGGGAGCAGATACTGGCCCTTGCCGTCGTAGCCGCCGGAGGGCACCTTGGCGATGGCTCTCCCCCACTTGGCCGCCAGTTCCATAGCCTCTGCGCCATCTCTAGCCACAGCCCAGCGGGGGGTCGGCACCCCCAGCTCGCCGAGCGCCTCCCTCTCCCATATCCTACTCTTCTTCACCCTAAGGTAGTCCAGATGGGGCCTCAGCTTGCCCAGTTTGTGGGCGTATTCCGCCACCTCCCATTCCACATTTTCAAACTCGAAGGTGACGTAGTCCGCCCTCTCTACCTCCCGCAGCGGGTCGCTCGCCTTAATAGCATATTTATACGCAGGGGCTCTGGGGTCTGGGTCGTAGACGACAAAGTCCAGCGGCAGTCTGGCGGCTGCCCAGGACATCATAAGTGCCAGCTGGCCCCCTCCGAGAACCAATAGCCGCATGGTTTCTATTAACTAGCTGTTTTATAAAAATTCCGCAACCGCCGAGTTTTACCCCCCCTAGATTTTTATTTTATGGCTTAAAATCGCCTAAGAAACTTTTTGAAAGAACTTCATCGCGCATTTGTGCCATGTGTTTTTTCACTTTCTCTTTCACCTCGGGGTATTTTATGCCTAAGATTCTAGCTGCGAGAAAAGCCGCATTTGCAGCTCCGCCTATTGCCACAGTGGCTACGGGAGTGCCCCTGGGCATTTGGACGATAGACAGTAGCGAGTCTAAACCGCCGAGGTGTTTTGTCGGTATGGGGACGCCTATGACAGGCAACGGCGTATATGCCGCAGTCATGCCTGGCAGATGGGCAGCCCCTCCAGCCCCGGCTATAATTACGTCAAATTCCTGCTCTGCCTTTTTAGCAAATTCTGCCATAAAATCTGGCGTCCTATGGGCGCTTACTACTCTAGCTTCATATGGTATTTCTAACATCTTTAAAACTTCTAGAGCCTCTTTCATAACCTCTAGGTCGTTTATAGACCCCATTATCACAGCCACCTTCATGTCCCAGGTGACTTAGACCAATTTATACCTTCCCCGGTAATATTTTAAACATATGCGTAAAATCGCCTACGTCCCTTCAATAAAAATCCGCAGTATATTTAACCGAGTGATTAAACTTTTATAACAGCCAGTTCCTATACCCATGGGTTTAACACAACGCGAGCTTGAGATAATACGTGAGAGACTGGGGAGAGAGCCCACAGCCGCCGAGTTGGCCTTTTTCACGTCACATTGGTCTGAGCACTGCTCCTACAAATCCACTAAGATGTGGCTCAGAGAGCTCCCCGGCTCTGCGCCGTGGGTTGTTAGAGGAAGGGGCACAGACGCCCCGCTTGTAGAGGTGGCGCACGGTCTCTACGTCAGCTTTAAGATAGAATCACATAACCACCCTAGCGCCGTCGACCCCTACAACGGGGCAGCTACCGGCGTCGGTGGGATAATACGAGATATCCTAACCGTTGGAGCGACACCGATAGCTCTTCTCGTTAATCTACACTTCGGCCCTCCCGAGGACCCCCACGCCAAGTGGATATTTTCTAACGTGATTAAGGGTATCTCTGACTATGGCAACCGAGTCGGGGTCCCCGTGGTGGGCGGCGAGACGTGGTTTGACGAAGATTTTACATACACTCCCATAGTCCTCGCCACTTGCGTCGGGGTGGTTGAGGCAGAGGCTGTGCCGAAGGGTTACGTAGAGCCTGGGGATTACATCGTGGTGGCGGGCCTTGGGGCAGACAGAAGCGGGCTAGGCGGCTCGGCCTTCGCCAGCAAGACCTTGGAGGGGGGCGAGGACCTCGGCGCAATACAAGTGGCAGACCCCCTAATGGGAAAAAAGCTAATCGACGTAGTGAAAGAAGTTAGTAGATGTGTAAAGTTCATAAAAGACCTGGGAGGCGGGGGCTTGGCCACAGCTCTCGCCGAGCTTTCCCACTGGTTTTCCCTAGGGGTGGAGTTCCACTTAGACAAGCTACATGTACGAGATGCATCGGCCTTGCCCGAGGAGTTGCTCATAAGCGAGACACAAGAACGTCTGATTTTCGTCATTTCTCCACGAGATTTGCCATGTCTAGAGGAGGCGCTGAGAAAATACGAGGTTCCATACTCTATCCCAGGGCGTTTTGTAAAAAGCGATAGAGTATTGGTAATGTGGAAGGGCGTTAAGATAGTCGACATACCTATTTCTCTAGCAGATGGAGCGCCGGAAATCCTCTGGCCTCAAGAGCCTTACCAACCATCCGATATTCCCGAAATCCCCGAGCCGCCTATAGACAAAGCGATAGATATTGTCTTGTCCTCCCCCAATGTAGCTAAGAAAGAGTCTATATACATGCGCTTTGATTTCGATGTAGGAGTTAGGACGGCAGTAAAGCCGGGGGAGGGAGACGCCGCAGTGTTAAAACTCTATCAACGTGGGCAACTGGGCCTTGTAGTAAAGGGAGACGCCAATCCGAGGTACACCTTCTTAGATCCGAGACTGGGGGCCGCCAACGCCTTTGTAAAAGCCTATAGAAACGTCGCCGTTGTGGGCGGAGTTCCCCTCGCCGCCGTAGACTCTATAAACGTGGGGAGTCCCGAGAGGCCGCAAGTCTACTGGCGGTTTGTACAAGCTGTACAAGGCCTAAAGGAAGCCGCAACTGAACTTGAGGTGCCTATTGTAGGGGGTAAAGTCAGCCTATACAACGAATACATGGGCCGTCCCATAAAGCCGACAGTTGCCGTGGTCGTGCTTGGCAAAATCGACGACGTGTCTAAGGCAAATAGAGCGCTTTGGCACGACGGCGACAAAATATACATCTGGGGCGTTACAAAAGGTGAAGTAGGGGGGAGCGAGTATTTAAAAAGAGTACATGGGATACTTGCTGGGAGGCCTCCTAGTATAGATTATGCGGCTGAAAAAGAAATTGTAGCGGTTATACAGAGCTGGCTTGGGAAAATAAGTGGCGCTACTGACGTAGGACTCGGCGGGTTAATTACGGCGTTGGCAAAAATGGCTATAAACAGCGGCATAGGCGGCGAAATAGATGTATGTAAAGCCCCGGCAGAGACTACAAGACTAGACTATCTATTATTTAGCGAGTCGAATGGCCGTTTTATAGCAACGGGAGCAGAGGGGCCTGGCGTTGCAATTGGCGAGGCATATGGCGAAGAGTTTGTGGTTAAATGTGGCGGGACGTTGATATATAAGCGGGGGGTGGAAGAGCTTAAACGTCTAATGTCTCTTTGATATGTGTGGCATAGGCGCAGCGTGGGGTAAAGGGGCGGGGGCCGCGGTGGTAAAAATAGGCCTTTGGCTATCACATAGAGGACACGAGGGCGTTGGATATGCATATTTAGAGAACGGCGCGGTGAAATTGGGGAAACCCCCAGAGGATACGCAAGCCGCGTTAGTACACGTTAGATACTCCACCTCGGGGCCCTACGGTGTGTCTTTACAGCCGGTGTATGTAAAATACCGAGATCTAGAAATTGCAGTTGCTTTCAACGGCACAATTGTGAATTTTAGACAGCTGGATAACACGGCGTCGTTTGACGGCGAGGCTTTAGCAAAAAGTTTGGCAAGAGAGATGTGGGAGAGGGGGGTTGTAGAAGGCGTACAAGAGGTGTATAAAAGGATAGTGGGAGCGGCGTCACTTGTGGCGCTTACTCCATGGGGTATACTTGCAGTGAGAGATCCGCATGGGATAAGGCCGTTGGCCCTAAGCCACGATATAGATGGCGTAAAAATCGCGTCGGAGACTGTAGCGCTTGAAAACGGCATAGAGTTGGCGCCTGGCATCGCTATAATGTATGGCGATAGAATATCTACTTGGAAGATAGACCCAAAGCCGATGCGACTATGCGCATTAGAATATGTATATTTTGCCCACCCTGCGTCAAAACTTGGGGGGAGACTTGTGGCAGACGTTAGAAAAGCCCTAGGCCGCGCCCTGGCGGAAGATGAGACAGAAGAAGGCGATGTAGTTACCTACGTGCCTGAAACCGCACGGCACGCTGCGTTAGGTTTTGCCAAGAGGTTAGGCCTAGAGGTTGTAGACGCCGTGGTGAAAAATAGATTTTCTGGCAGATTATTCATAAGGCCTCCGAGCGAGAGAAAACCAGAAGAGGCTTTTTATGTAGTGAGAGATTTTATAGAAAAGAAAAGAGTATTTCTCATCGACGACTCGCTCATAAGAGGTACAAATATAAAGGCCATTATATGGATGTTGAAAAAAGCCGGCGCGACTAAAGTACATGTGAGAATAGCGTCTCCGCCAATTAGATGGCCTTGTTTCTATGGAATGGATTTTCAAAAAAGAACAGAGCTTGTAGCATGGGGAAGAGATGTGGAAGAGGTGAGAGAGATAATAGGCGCGGATACCCTTCGTTATATCTCCATGGAGAAGTTTAGAGCTATCCTCGGCGATGTCGTATGCTACAGCTGTTTCACCGGCGTATATCCCCATGGAATAGATATAGATTGGGCTGAGAGAGAGCTTTCTAGGAATTTTAAATGAGTAGTTAAAATACATTAGGAAAAACCGTGGAAATTAACGCAATAGTTTATATATCTGTTTAAATTTTGTGATTGTGAAAATAGGAATTCTGGCGTCTTGGAGGGGTACAAATGCAAAAGCTATATTTGACCATGTAAAACTAGGCGTCTTAAGAGGGGTAGAGCCTGTGTTGTTGATATATACAGACGAAAATGCGCCAGTGAGAAAGATAGCGGAGGCCTACGGCGTAGAGGCTGTGTATATACAACACAGGGGGGTCGCCAGGGCGAGGAGAGAACAAGAACTAGCAGACCTTTTGAGACAATATGGCGTAGACTTAGTAATACTGGCTGGCTACGACTACATATTGGGGTCTTCCTTTATTGAACAATTTAGGTGGAGGATATTAAACATCCACCCCTCTCTTCTGCCATTTGCCGGAGGTAAGGGGATGTATGGTTTGAGAGTCCATATGGAAGTGTACAGGGCTGGCGTAAAAATCTCCGGCCCCACTGTACATCTAGTAGATGAGTCTGTAGATGGAGGCCCCATTCTAGATCAATGGCCTGTATACATAGGGGATATATACGGGCTTGACCTCCCATATGAAGAAAAACTAGCTATACTAGCCGATAGAGTTTTGATATATGAACATAGGCTCTACTCAAGAGTAATACAGGCTGTGGCAGACGGCTTGCTGGAGGTAATTAGCGAACGTGTAAAATATCCCAAGGTGATAGAGGAGGGGGGCAGGATTAAGTATGAAGAAGAGGAAGTTGAGGTGGCTAGAGCTGTGTTAAAAACTGGCGAAGGCTGGCTTAGAGAGTGGCGTGAGAGACAAAGAGTCTATGTAGAGCATCAGCTTAGAGAGTGGCGTGAGTCTGGAAAGCCCATGCATTTGATATGTCCCCATGGTTGTTTGGATTAAAGGCGACAGACTACATACAGAAACTCTGGAGTGGGCTAGACGCCACGTGAAGGAGTTAGAGCGCTATGGAGTTACTCCAAAGCTAGCCGTACTCCTTCTAAACGACGACCCAATAGAGTTGGAGACGCAACATAAATACGTATCTCTAAAGGCAAGAGATATTAAGTCTATAGGAGGTGAGGTTGAGCTTTTCGAGCTATATAAAGAGCCGCCGGAGAAAAGAGAAGTCGCGGCGTTGAAATTAATAGAGAGGTTGAATAACGCAGATGATGTAACTGGCATATTAGTCCAAAAGCCTCTGCCGCCGTATGTAGACGAGACAAAGATTTTTGAGAGACTCTCCCCTCTAAAAGACGTAGATGGCCTTACCCCCGAAAATAAAAAACGGCTAGTGACAGGCTTCGACTTAGATAGAGATATCTTGCCTTGTACACCCGCCGGTATACTGGAGTTATTTAGACAATATAAAATCGACGTCAGAGGCAAGGATGTCGTTGTAGTTGGCAAGGGGACTTTGGTGGGGTTTCCACTCTCTATAATGTTAATGCAACTAGATGCAACAGTCACAGTTCTCCACGCCCTGAGTAAAGACAGAAAATATTACGTAAGAAACGCAGATATTATAATTTCCGCAGTGGGGAGGCCGCCGGAGCTATACAGCGACAACCCCTGGAAGCTCACTGGAGATTTTATAAAAGAGGGCGCCGTAGTAGTCGGCGTAGGCGGCAAGGTTGACCCAGTTACAAAAAAGTGGTATTTCGACGTTGATGAAAAAAGCGTAGCTGAGAAAGCGTCTTATCTAACGCCAAATATCGGCGGCGTGGGACTTGCCACTAGAGCCCGCCTTGTGAAAAACCTCATAATTACGAGTTATATGGTTGCAACACGCGTCGCCTCGCCTAGACTTCTCGCTCTTTAATGCCTAGGAGCTCTCTAGTGAGTATAAGTAGTTGTTCGTACCTCTGTAAAAGCCCTTTTACATCGCCTGTCTTCCTATAGTACTCTTTGTCTAGGTGTTCGCCATTACACAAAAGTCTAAAGGTGTCGCCGCTTATCTCATCAATAAGTAAAAACTTTCCACTACGTCTACCAAATTCAAACTTTATATCTATAAAATCGCAATTAGCTTTACTATAAAGCTTTCTTAACGTCTCTGCCGCTTTTGTTGCAATTTCGGCGATTTCATAGATTTCGCTTTCTTTTAATATGCCGGCTTCTACAGCGTCTTGAGGCAATATGAGAGGGTCGTGGAGTCTGTCGTCCTTTAGGTGGAGTTCTACAAGCGGTTTTCTAAACTCTTGCAGGGGGGCTACAAGCGGCATTCTCCTCAAGTAGCTACCATATGCCTTAAATCTAACAATAACCTCCAGTGGTATTACATCTGTCTTATAGACTTCTAACGCATTTAAATCCACCATTTGTATGAAATGATTTTCCACGCCTTCTCTACTTAGGTATTTAAATAAGATGGCGGAGAGAGCTGCAGAAAGCGCGCCTTTGTTAGGCGCTGTGTCTCTCCTAGCTCCATCAAAAGCCGTAACTTCGTCTTTAAATACCAACACCAACGTGTCTCCCCTAGAGTAAACTCTCTTGGCTTTCCCCTCATAGACCAACTCCATATGTACTACTGCGCTACGTCTTTTAAATATTCACTTTTAATGAAGATGAGATTTCCCGCGTCGCCCCCAGATATTTTTTCAATAAACTTTTAAATAGACACATTCGTCTCGCCATGGACAAAGTGTTAGTCGTAGGCGACGGCGCGCGAGAACACGCCATTGCCTGGTCATTAGAAAAGTCGGGGGTTGCCGTTGGCGCCGTGATTTCACATCTAAACCCCGGGCTTGTAGACATTATAAAACGTACCGGGGGGAGGGTCTTCTTAGGAAGCCCCGTGGACCCCCATTTTGTGGTTAAGGCCGCTGAGGAGTTCTCTCCTGACTTAGTTATCATAGGCCCAGAAGAGCCGCTTTTTGCAGGGGTGTCTGATGCCCTACGTGAAAAAGGGTTTAGAACTTTAGGCGCCTCTAAGAGACTTGCGATTATTGAAATGCGGAAAGACGTCGCCAGAGCTCTACAGTGGAAGTATGGAATACCCGGGAGGTTGATATACGGCGTATTTAAAAACATAGAGGAGGCGTATAGCTTTAGTAAAGCTCTTGGCGCTGTGGCGATAAAGCCCATTAGACAAGCCGGTGGCAAGGGGGTGAGAGTGATCTATGGAGATGCCAAATATCTGGAATTTGACGAAGCGTATAGAAAAAGCGCTGAAGACATAATGAAACAACTTTCTAATTTTAGGGATGTTGACGCCGCAGTGCTTGTAGAAGAGGCTGTATGGGGTATCGAGTTTACAATACAAGCGTTAACAGACGGCGAGACGCTATTCTTCTTCCCGCCTGTACAAGACAATCCACATGCATATGAATATGGCGTAGGGCCTGAATGCGGCGGCATGGGGACAATCTCGCCATTGCCATTCTTGGAGGAGGGAGAGGTAGAAGAAGCTAAGAAGGCTGTAGAGTTCACTGTAAAAGCCTTGCGTGAGGAATTCGGCGAGAGATATGTGGGCGTAATCAGTGGACAAATGATGTTGACAACGCGCGGCCCCGTCATAATTGAGTACTACAGCAGGCTGGGAGACCCAGAGGCACTTAACGCCCTCTATCTCTACGAGGGAGACGCCTACTCTCTGTTTAGTCTTGCCGCCGATGGTAAACTTCACAAAGCGGAGAGGAGGTTTAAGGAGGAATACACAGTGGTTAAAGCTCTTGCCCCCCTGGGCTATCCGCATAAAAGAGATATAGCCAAGGGGAGGAGGGTATATATCGATTGGGACGTGATCAAGAGAGAGGGGTGTCTCGTCTTCTTCTCGTCCGTTGAAGAGAGAGACGGCGCCTATGTCACACTTGGCTCTAGGGCACTTGAAATCCTCGCCCCGGGGAAGACGGCAGAAGAGGCTTATCTTAAGTCGGAGAGGTGTATGTCTGCGGTGAGGGGAGACGGCGTCTACTACCGCCGCGACATTGGCTCGCCTGAGTATATGTCCTACATGGCAACTAAGGCGGGCAAAGTAAGAGCTGTCTACAAGTGGAGAAGAGAGAGAGGCTTAGACGGCAAAATTGCGATATGGGAGCCGGGGGTGGGGCTGAGAGAGTATAAGCTATGAGGTACCTCGTTTACTTAAACATAGCCTACAAGCGGGGGATTAGGGATCCCGAAGGCGAGACTATCCAGAGGGAGATCTTCGAACGCCGTGGCGTTAGTATAGAGGTGAGGGCGGGGAAGTGTCTAGTATTAACTATCGAGGCCTCAAGCCCGGAGGAGGCCAGAGAGAAGGCGTTGAAGCTGGCGTGGGATATGCGCCTGGGCAATCCAAACGTCCACATGGTAGAGGTGGTGAGAGTGGAATATGTATAGAGTGGCTGTTTTAAAATTTCCCGGTACCAACGGCGACTATGATGTGTTGAGGGCGCTGAATTTAGTAGGTCTCCAGGGGGAGATTGTGTGGTATAGAGACTACGCCGCGGGGAAATATGACGCGGTTGTGTTAGCCGGCGGCTTCAGCTACGGAGATCGCCTCAGGGCTGGGGCAATAGCGGCACAGACAGAGGCCATAGAACAGCTAAGGAGAGACGTAGAGAGAGAGATCCCCGTGTTGGGCATATGCAACGGGTTCCAGATACTAGTCGAGGCAGGCTTCCTCCCAGGTGCGCTGGCCCCCAACGAGCCCCCCGGCTTTATATCGAAGTGGATTCAGGTGGCCGTAGTAGATGTGAAAACTCCCTTCACCCATCTATACGAGCCGGGAGAGGTGGTGTATATGCCTATTGCCCACGGCGAAGGTAGGTACATACCGTCGGGGCCCTATACCCAAGCCTTTAGATATGTGGAAAACCCTAACGGGTCTCACAACGCCACCGCTGGGGTGAGTAACGGAAACGTCCTCGGCCTCATGCCTCATCCAGAGAGGGCAGTGGATAGAGATATCTCCAGAGGCGGCGTCGGCGGCTTAAAGCTGTGGCTAAGCCTAAAGAGCTGGCTCAAGGGGTGACATGTCGGTGGGTCTCTTCGCGATATATAGCTTCGGGGGCCCCGTAGAGCTTTGGTCTATGGTATACTACGGCCTTAAGGCTTTGACAAACCGCGGCGACTTCGCCGAGGCGTATGTATACAACGGCGGGGTGGAGAGGGTCGAAGTGGACCTCTCTAGAGAGGTGGAAAGATCTCTCCGCGGCTCGGCGGCGGTCGGTTGCGTCTCGCCTAACGGCGGCTGTTGTAGAGAGGTAGAGGGCGGCGTGAGGTGTTCAACCAACGACGGGGGGACATACGTCGAGTTGCGGAGAGACGGGGTTGTGGCAGCTAGACGTGGCGAGTCTCTATGGCATCTAACCCTCGGCGCACATGGGTTTGACTACGCCATAATCTCCACAGAGAGCGCGGCAATTGAGATCCTAGGCGGTGAGATCAGAAGGTCGCTACGGCCGGGGGAAATCATAGAGGTCAGCGAGTTGTATCTAAGGTCAAGAGGCGGCGGAGCCAGCGGCCCGCTCTGCGCCCTTGAGTTTATATATATGGCAAGACCCGACAGCAGAATAGACGGCGTTGAGGTGGCTTCTGTCAGAGAGAAAATTGCTAAGAAGCTTGTAGAGAAGATAAGCTACACACCAGACGTAGTTGTGGGCATCCCAGAGACGGGTTCATATTACGCCGCCCATATAGCTGCTGCCCTTGGGAGGCCCTATCTGCCTGCCTTTGTCGCAACGGCGAGGGGGAGAAGCGCCTTGTTAGACGAAGTGAGAGATAGGATGGCCGTCATACAGCTGAAGGCTAACGTCATAGAGTCAGCAGTGAGGGGGAAGAGGGTGCTCCTAGTAGACGACAGTATGATAAGTGGCATCACCATAAGGCTTGTGGCGCAGATGCTACGTCAGAAAGCCGGCGCCCTTGAGATATATGTGGCGGTAGTGGCGCCTCCGCTGAGGAGAACGTGTCCCCACGGCGTGAAAATGCCGCCGGAGAGCCACATGATCTATAACGCCGTGCCGCCTGACGAAGTTAAATACGCCTTGGAGGTAGACGGCATATTCTACCTATCAGCCGACGAGCTAGAAGAGACCTTGAAAGAGGCCGGGGTCTCGGTCTGCACCCTCTGTATGAGGCCGAGACGATGAGGTATAGAGACGCCGGCGTAGACCTAGACAAACACTGGGCGGTACACAAAGCGGTGTCTCAATACCTCGGAGGCGCCAGGGGGATTTACACAAGCTCTCTAGAGGTAGGCGGCGCCAGACTTACGCTCCATGTAGACGGCGTGGGAACAAAGGCAGTGTTGGCGCTAGAGTTAGACAGACTTGAGGTAGCTGGGAGAGACTGCGTCACAGTAAATGTAAATGATATAGTCTGCGACGGCTTTAAGCCGCTGGCCGTTGTGGACTATGTAGCTGTAGAGCCCCAACACCTAGACAAGGTGCCCAGGGTCGTAGCCGGCGTTGCTTCCAAAGCTGGCGAAGTCGGCGCTCAGCTCTTGGGCGGCGAAACGGCAGTTCTGCCGGGAGTGATCTACGGCATAGACGTAGTCTGCACAGTCCTTGGGATAAAAGCCGCGTACACAAGGCCGCCGGCCCCAGGCGACGTCTTGATAGGTCTCCCATCCACAGGTCCCCACGCCAATGGCTACAGCCTACTACGCCGACTGTTTAAGCCAGAGGAGGAAGTCTGCGGCAGGCCAGCGGCAGAGCTGCTGCTGGCAGAAGTCGCCGACTATAGCCCCGTGTTGAAGGCCATGGAGGAGGACACAGTCGCCGGAGCGGTTCATATCACGGGGGGTGGGTATAGGAAGTTGAAAAAGGCGCTCGGCGGCCTGGGGGCAGAGGTGGCCTTCGACGTTCCATGTCTCTTCAGAGAGATCGTCAAGAGGGGGGTTGAGCCACACGAGGCTTACCAAGTCTTTAACATGGGCATAGGCATGGTTGTCTACACGACTAAAGACCGGCTTGGAGAGGCGCTGAGAGCTCTAGAGCCCCTAAACCCGAGACCCATCGGCGAGGTTAAACAAGGCGGTGGCCTATTGGTAAATTCCATAATAATATAGTTGAGGGGGTTGAAGCTGAGAATGTCCTTTTGGGAAAAATGTTTAACTGTGTTGTGGAGTCAGAAGAGGCGCGGAGACGAGTGTAGGGGTGGTTGTGGAAGTTAGCTTGTTGTACAACTTCTTGGCCTATATCAGCGGCACGTTGTCCCGGTTGTTGTTGAAGCCGCAAGTGGGGCGCCGCAAAGGGGGCTATTGGTAAACGGTATAGAGATCTAAGACAACGGGCAAAGCCCTTCTTAGATACTCGATAAAGCCTGGTTGCTCTGCGAGAGGCGGGAGTAGCTGTGTCTTACATCTGCTGTATCTCCTAGCGATTTCGTTGTATATAACGCCCCGCGTCAGAACCACCGGCGCCGCCGTGGTGACGCAAGGCGCCGAGTCTATGTTTGGCTCGCCGTAGAGAAAGACAACAGGCAGGCCGGTGTGGCGGATCTGCTCCCCGGCGTCTGGCCCGTGGAAGATGTAGAGGTCGGCTCCCAGCCCCCTTAGATAATCCACAAACCCCGGCCAACCGAGGAGGGGGGGCGCTTTGACAGCCGCCACCTCTAGCGCCTTCCGGTAGTCGTTACCCTCTGTGATAAATATAGGCACGCCCAGCCCGCCGCCTCTGTATCTCGGTTCCGCCGCTTCCAGAAAGGCGTAGGAGACACCCAGGGCCTTAGCTATCTCTGCAACTTGTGTATTGTGTATAGAGTCTCTAGAGCCGTGGAAGATCAACACTACGGCGGCTTGGTGCTCTCCGGCCAACTTTATGATCTCGCGCGTTGCGTCTACCACGACTTCGCGGATTATATATATTAAATAAATTTCCACAACTGCCTCTGGAGATCCAACGCTCTAAGCGGGTCTCTGTCCTCGTCCACATGCGCGAGGGCTCTACTCAGCCGGCTTATGTGGGCATGAATCCTCTCAAGCTTCTGAATCCGCCTCCTCTCGGGGAACTTCAGTAGCTCCACGGTTTTACCATCAACAACCAGCCCAACCTTTATGTAGTGGTCTAGGCGGCTCCGTTAAACGTCCAACTTAGAGTTGGGAACGAGAAAGATAAAGTAAGGCCGTCTTCGTCGACTTAAAGAAGGGCGTAGTCTAATCCGAGACATCGTGGTAGACGCAACGCGCGAGATCATAAAGTTGGCCGGAGAGCACCAAGCCGCCATAGTCGTCGATACGATGGAAGACGAGAGTTACCGGGAGCCGAAGGAGGGGGACAGTAGTGGAGTGAAGAAACACTTTCTAGACGGGTTGGGCCAGCTGAGGAGGCGCCTACAACACTTGGCGCAGTGGTATGGACTGCCGTATCTAGAGGAGCGGCTGTACTCAACTGTATGCCCCGCTGTGGCGCGAAGATGAAAGAGCTGAATAACAGGCGGATGCGTTGTCCTTCTTGCGGCTTCAACGACAACCGAGACAACGTGCCACTGCTCTGGGCCAAAAAGAGGTACTTAGAGCTCCTCCAGAAACAATCCGTTTTTTCGCCCATCACACTTTTAAGTTCGTAAGTTTCCTCATTTCATGAGCCACGCCCCCGGCCCTGGGGCCCGGCGACCAAGGGGGGCAAAGCCAGCCCCCTATGACCCGAGCCCCCTCGTCTGGGGTTGCCGAAAGGCGGCCCCGGACGGGCCCCGAGCCCCCCGGGGAGGGCCGGGCGCTACAAAGGGGGGCTGTAGATGCATGCTGGATCCTCTGCTAGTGGGTCTTTGAAATAGGCGAAGGCCCTTGCCCTTGAGCCCCCACATATGTCTTTGTATTTGCAGACGCCGCATCTCCCGCCGAATTCGCCGCGTCTCATCTTTTGGAGGAGTGGGTGCTCTCTATATATCTCCACCAGGCTCCGTCTTCTGACGTTTCCCAGGGGGTAGGGCAAGAAGCCGCTTGGATATACAGTGCCGTCGTAAGCGACGAAGATTATGCCAAAGCCGTCACGTGTGGGGACTATGGTAGGGTCGATCCCCCTTCTGGGCGGGCCCATCAGCTCCCTGAGACGCCCTACCAGCTTTCTATATAGCGGGCTGTCGTAGGTCTTGCCCTCTAGTCTCTCCAACTTTGCCCTTCTATAAAACGGCGCTTCCACAGTCCTCACTTGTAGGCCGTATGTAGAGACGTCTACGAGAAACTGCACAGCCGCTTCGTACTCCTCCGGCGTGATGTCGAGCTCCTCTTTTGCCCTGCCGGCGACTATTAAGAAGAAGACCTCCCACGTCCTCACTCCCAAGTCTGTAATTAACTTGGCAACTTCTGGAAGCTCGGTTAGAGACTTTCTCCAAACGACAGTATTTACCTGGACTTGTATCCCCATGTCAACTGCCGTTTTTATAACTGCCACAGTGTCGCGAAAACTTCCAGCGACCCCCCGCAGCTCGTCATGTGTCTCCTCTCTGGCGCCGTCTAAACTGATAGAAATAGACTTGACGCCGTGTTCTCTAACGGCTTTAAGCGCCTCTTGGTTTAAGTTAGGCGAGACGGCTGGGGCAAGCGACGTGGGGACACCCAGCTGGTTTGCGTAGTCAATGAGGTCAAACAAGTCGTTTCTCATAAGGGGGTCTCCCCCTGTGATCACTAGTAGCGGCTTGGGGTCGCCAAAAGACGCCACTTGTTCAATAAGCCTCTTCCCCTCCTCTGTGTTTAACTCCCCGGGCAACGGCTTCAGTATCGCGTCTGCCCTACAGTGTTTACAGGCAAGGGGGCAGGCCTTGGTAGATTCCCAAAACACGATGAGGGGAGCGCTGTGAAACCTCTCAATGAGCTTCTTAACCTCTCTCACGTCTACTTCCCGACTTGGCTTTTTAACTCTGTAAAAGCTTTTTCAAGAGCTGCCAAAGTGGTCTCCACGACGTCTTGGGTGTGTGCCGCAGAGGTGAAATTTGTCTCGTACTGCGACGGCGCTAGATATACGCCGTGTTTAATGGCTAGCTCGTGTAGCTTGAGGTAGAGCTTTTCGTCGCTTTCTCTCACGTCCTGTGGCGTTTTCACATCCCCCCTCTTGAAGTAGAGCTGGAACATGGAGGCGATTTGTTTAACCACTACGTCGAAACCGGCCCTCCCGGCGATATCTTCTATGCCCTTTGCCAGTCTCTCTGCGGCCTCGTTGGCGATTTTATACGGCTCTCCCTTTTCCAATTCCTCTATAACTGCGAGCCCTGCCGCCACGGAGACCGGGTGGGCGTTGTAGGTGCCCGCGTTATAGACTGGGCCGCTTGGCGCCACCATATCCATGACGTCCGCCCTTCCCCCGAATATACCTATGGGGAAGCCGCCCCCGACGACCTTCCCCAGCGTGGTCAAATCTGGCCTTACGCCGAAGTGGCCCTGGGCCCCGGAAAGCCCAACTCTAAACCCAGTCACCACCTCGTCAAAGATGAGGAGAGCCCCCACCCTCTCCGTCTCTTCCTTCAGCGCCTTTATGAACTCGCGGTCGGGGATTATTAGGCCGTAGTTTGCCGCTATCGGCTCGACGATGACGGCCGCAAGCCTCCCGCCTATTTCCCTAACTGTCTTCACAAAGGCATCGACGTCGTTGTAGGGCACAACGGCGGTGAGCTTTATGACGTCCTGCGGCACCCCCGCGCTCGTGGGGATTCCCCAGGTGGCTGCCCCAGAGCCTGCTTTTACAAGGACGTAATCGTGAGAGCCGTGGAAGTTGCCGTCGAACTTGATGATGACATCCCGCCTCGTGTAGCCTCTGGCAAGTCTCACGGCGTTCATCGTGGCTTCAGTGCCGCTGTTTACGATACGCATTTTCTCGATGGAAGGCACGTGGGCTTTTATCCTCTCGGCGTAGGCGACTTCCTCCTCTGTGAGGAGAGCGTAGATCCACCCCCTCTCCAGCTGTTGCGTCACCGCGTTTTTTACGCGGGGGTGGGCGTGGCCTAGTATAATCGCGCCGAAGGCCATGCAGTAGTCCACGAGCCTCCCCCTGTCTGTGTACAAGTAGGGCCCCGAGGCCCCCTTGGCCACGAGGGGGGCGGCGAGGTGTTTAAGAGCTCTAGCTGGGGAGTTTACACCGCCTGGGAAAACGCCCCTAGCCCTTTCAAATAGCATACGACATATTCCAAATAGTTTTTAATCTATTTACAGTGAGTTTTGTGGGGAGGGTCTACGTCGTGGGGGCGGGGCCAGGCGACCCCGAGCTCATCACGGTCAAGGGCCTCAGGCTATTGGAAAATGCAGACGTCGTACTCCACGATAGACTTGTGGCGCCTGAGTTATTAAAACGCGTAAAGCCCGGGGCCGTAGTGATTGACGTGGGCAAGAGACCAGGCGGCGCCGGCCCCACGCAAGCGGAGATAAACGAGATACTCTTCAAATATGCACAGCTATATAACACTGTGGTGAGACTCCACGGGGGGGATCCCTTGGTGTTTGGAAGGGGGTTTGAAGAGTGTGAATACCTTGTGGCAAGGGGGGTTCCCTGTGAGTTTGTCCCCGGGGTTACCAGCGGTTTTGCTGCTCCCGCACGTTATTACATACCTCCGGTAGTTAGAGGCACTGCGAGCTCTGTTGCGTTAGTCACAGGGAGAGAAGACCCCTCAAAGGGCTTGCGTCAAGTAAATTTCAGACGATTAGCCAACGCCGTAGACACTATAGTCATATATATGGGCGCCTCTTCTGCTGGCGAAATAGCTATAGAGCTCATAGAGGGCGGCTTGTCTGGAGAAACTCCCGTCGCCGTGATAAAATCCGCATATTTTAAAGATGAAGAGTTCTATACTACTACACTAAGCCGTCTCGGCCCTGTGCCAAATCCAAGTATAATAGTCGTGGGAAGGGTCGTAGAGAGGGGGGCTAGGCTATGGGAGGCGGCACGGAGATTGTTGTAGTTAGAATTAAAGAGGGACGTTGCCCCAGCGGCGCATACTGTATATCTATAGGTAGGATAATTCCACGCCCTGATGTTGTTATTCCAGACGGCGACTACTTAGTCATCATGAGCCCCTCTGTGGCTTATTCGATAAATTTAAGCAACGTTGTAAAGAAGTTCAAATGTGTTATATGTGTAGGCCCTTCTACAGCAGAGGCCGTCGGCAACTGTATAGTGCCAAGAGAGTATACGAGCTATGGCGTAGCGCGGTTATTGAAGGAGCTCGCCCCTGGCAGAGTCGTCGTCTTGAGGTCAAGCGCTGGCAACGAGGTGTTAAAGACGTTGGTGCCAAATGTGATAGAAGTTCCTGTCTACGACATTGTATTAGATAGAGACAGGATAGAGGAGGCGGCAAAAGCCATAGTCATGGCAAAAGCTGTGGTATTTACAAGCTCAACCGCCGTAGAGGCGGTAGCTAAAGCTGTAGACCTCACAGGAAAGACCGTAGTTGCAATCGGCGCCGTGACGTCACAAAAATTGACGCAACTGGGAATACCACATATAACGGCGGGTGAAGCTACAATAGAGGAGGCTGTAAAAACGGCGAAAAAAGAGTTAGAATTATTTAAGCCCAAGTAGTTGTCTAACCGCGTCTATAAGTTGGCTAGTGATACTGCTCGTAGCATTTTTAAAGCCGAGTATTTGATTTACGGCGTTTTGAACTACGCCGGTTACCGTAAGTGCAAATGCACTCACAAGCGCCACCGCTACCAACAGTAGTAACACCTCCTCAACAAGTATTGAACCTCTCACATCAATATACTACAGTTTATAACCAACTTTGTCGACAACATAGCGATGTCGTTCTGTCCAGTCAAATTTCTCCAATAATCGCAAATTTTACAACAGAAAGCCTCGCCCTTTAGGGCGGGGGTAGATTTAAGCTATATTTTTCCATGGCTGAACTGGTGAAGACAGCGGAAGAGAGGGGGGCGGGCGCCGCGCGGGGGGTAAATCCAAGCGTGGGATGGCCCTGGCGGGGGGACTCCCCGCCACAATGCCCTCCGCCCGGACTGTCCGCCTGAGGCTCCTCCCCACGACGGCGCAGGAGCGCAAGTTGCATAAGCTGGCAGACGCCGCGGCTAGGGCCTGGAACGAGGTGAACTATCTGAGGAGGCGGCAGTTCTTTGCGAAGCAGGGCGTAGACCTAAGGGGCACGTATAACGAAATATACAACAGGTATAAGCGTATTCTTGCGCCGGCCGCCCTCCAACAGATCCTCAACAAGAACGACGAGGCGTGGCGGAGTTTCTTCGCCCTCCTGGCGAGGCTGAAGGCCGGGGAGCTCCACATGAAGAAGGTCTCTCCCCCCAGCTACTGGAAGGACCGCCTCCTTGGGAAGAGGGTCAAGCGCCTTATCGTCAGAAGCGACCAGTACTACGTAGAGCCTATCAACGACGGAGAGGGCTACATAGTCCTCAAGGACTTCGGCATGAGGATACGCTGGGAGGATAAAGTGGTCTGGGAGGCAGGGCAGGCTGGAGATTGTATACGAGCGGGGGAGGTGGCTCGCCTACCTCCCCATAGAGGTCGGCGTCTGGTCGCCTGCCAGCAACCCCAGAGAGATGTGCAGCCTAGATAAAGCGGCTAAATCCACAAGAACGGCGGAGTCCACCGCGGCCTCTGCAAGAAGTTCAACATCGTGCTAAACGCCGACGTAAACGCCGCGAGAAACATAGCCGCGAAGCTCGGCCACAAGACGCCAACGCCGAGGAAGATAGAAACATATTATCCCACGTCAAACAGATTAACCCCGGACAACGGCCGAGACCCCCACAGTGCGGACCCCGCCCTAAAGGGCGGGGAGGGGGTCATATTTTCAACCCCTAGTTGAGTGTCCAATAAGATAGTCCTAAAAAATACGATTAACCACGGCGACATTTCAAAACTGCAAACGCCATTTAGAACTAGGGCCAAACAACAACTCATTCCCCAGTCCATCGACCATTTAACTTTTCTTCTCAGAAAACTCTCTCTTACATGAACCACACCTCCAGCCCTGGGGGTGGCCGGGCCTTGCGGCTATCCCAACCAGCCCCGCGGTCGTCTACTATGCGGTTGCGGGCCCAAGCCCCCTGGAGACTCGGGCACCACAAAGGGGTTACTTATTTTATAAAGCTTGGCGACGTATGTAAAGGCGCCCAAAGATATAAAAACAAAGTAGATGTGAGGGATGTGCGTATACCTCTCTGGGTCGAGGCTTCACGTCTAAAAGTTCTAATACTTGGCGGAGGCTCTGTGGGGACGCGTAGAGCTAAATATTTTCACACGGCGGGCGCCAAGGTGAGAGTTATTGCAAGAGACGTCACGCCGGAGTTAAAATCCATGGGAGTAGAGATAAAATATGCGGATCTCAACGTCTACGAACCCGCCGAGGATATAAAATGGGCAGACATAGTGGTAATCGCAGTTGATGATCAAAGACTTGCAGAGAAACTCTTTAGACAGGCTGAGGCGTTGGGCAAATTGATAAACGACGCCACAGATGCCACACGTACACACGTGGTAGTGCCCTACGAGAGAGAAATCGCAGGACTAAGAGTAGCAGTCACTAGCGAAGGCGCGGCGGGCACGCCGGCTAGACTTTCACTAGACATAATAGAGGGCTGTATTAAAGAAAGCTGGATTCCAGTATTCTATAGTGTATATAGAGAGCTAAAGAACGAGGCAAAAACATTGATAAAAAACACAAAAACAAGACTACACTTCTACCAAAAGTTAGTTGAAGATGAAAAATTTATGAAATATGTAAAAGAAAAAGACGAAAAAGCTGCAATTAAACGGGGAAGAGAACTGCTACACTCTATCCTAAATGAGGAAAAGGCCGCCTAGCCCTAGGGCGCCTAGGGACTCACTCGCACCGTCACTTGTAGTCTCTGGCGGCAACGAAAGTAGTTAACAACGTGGCCAACACGTGCTTCTCAACGCTCAAGACAAGCACCACTACGGCCATGGCCACCACGGCAAACCAAAGAGCAGAACGGATTCGCAGTGGCGAAGCCCCTGTGATGGCAGTCGTCGCGGCGTCGGCGAGCCCACCGTCGCTGTGAGACAGACGTATAAGGTAGTTGAAAGGGAGGTGTGGACGGGTTTGCGCCAACTTTTTTATGACTGTGGAGGTATGGGCTCAGTACTGTTCTGTCCAAAGTGTGGAGCCAAGATGGCAGAGGAGAGAAGGCGCGTTATGCATTGCCCCGCCTGCGGCTTCAAGGCGCATAGAGACAATGTGTCCGTGATTTAGACAGAGAAGAGGTACTGGGAGCTACTCCAGAAACAACCCGCTCTCCCCACTCCGGCGACTACCACATTTTTAACCTCGTAACTCTCTCTATTTCATGAACGGCGCCTGGCCCTCTGGGCGGTTGACGGGGGCGCGCAGAAGGCGAAAATCGACCGTTAGACGCCACGTCCCCCGTATGACCCGCCCTCTCGCCCCGGCACACCCGAGGCGGGCCCCCAAGTCCCCCAGGGAGGGGCCAAGAGAAAGATAGGGGGACAAAGCCCATAGACTGTCGTTATAACAACGTTACTCTCTTCATTTCAGATGGTGTAAAAAACACATTTTAAAACTTTATTATCAGGGTAAAACGTTTTGACATTTGATGGGGAGAAGACCCGGTCTGATATATGAAGAGGGCATTCTGCACCGACGTGAAGTGATGATCCGCCAGTGGCCTAACGGTGAAGACCTCACCCTTTGCTGATTTTAAGTTCCCACAACATATAGATTTTAGATGATGTACAGAGGTGGCCCCCTCAGCGATTTTATGAGCGAGGGTTGGGGGTGCTGAAAATATTTTGATTACTTCGCCAGTTTATACAATAGCTCTCTAAGTACTATATGTTTGTTAAAGTTGCCTGTCTTTATCCACCTCCCACATGCTCTATATGGCGCGAGGATGTATACGCCGTGGCTACACACTGCCTCCTCCACCGCTATGTAATATGGTTTCGACACCACGAGTATAACTGTGGAGTTTTCAATAAGCTCAGCTATAGCGTTTAGAAGGCCAACAGATCTAGCCCACTTCTTTATTTCCTCAGGCGACCTCCCGCTTAGAGTCACATCATACGGCTCTAATACTTGATTCTCATGTACCAACCCATATCTAGCAGATATTATATACAAAGCGGCGGGAACCCCAGCAGATCTAACCTCGTCCAACACTTTTACAATTCTTCTCACAGAAGGCCCTCTGTATAGCTCTCTAGCTGGCGCGGCAACTCTAAGCTTTTCGGCAGTACAGTTGGTAACAATTGAAAACACATAATTATATTAATACCAAAATTAAAGATGACGCCATGGATTTCTTGACGGCGATTGTATTGGGGGTAGTTCAGGGAGTGTCCGAGTGGTTGCCCATAAGTAGCAAGACGCAGGTTATGTTTGTCTCACAACTACTACTGAGCGCAACGCCTGAGCTCGCCTATTCGCTGGGACTCTTTCTCGAGGCCGCGTCGGTATTAGCCGCATTGATATATTTCAGACTGGTGTATCTAAAAATTTTGAGGGGGTTTCTTGGAGACGCCGAGGGAAGAAAATGGCTGACTTACGTAATAGTAACCACCGCCGCAACAGGCGCCGTGGGAATACCGCTTTATATGGCGGCAAAACGCTACCTACTCTTAGGCGCAAGCGCCGGCTGGCTTATGGTTGTACTTGGCGTCGCAGTCATATTTAACGCAGTACTTCTTCAGAGAGCCCGCTCGGTGGCGGGGCTTAAAACCTTTGACGACATGACTCTTGGCCACATGGCGTTGGTAGGCCTAGCCCAAGCCCTATCGGTGTTGCCTGGCATAAGCCGCTCTGGCATAACCACAACAACATTGTTACTACTCGGCTACCGGCCAGACGAAGCTTTTAAATCTTCTTTCGTCTTAGTGCCAATTGCAGGACTCGGCGCCACAGCCTTGGCCTACCTCTCAGAAGGGGGCGCAGTGGCCACTCCCGAAGTTATTACAGCTATGTTGATAGGGCTTGTAGTTAGTCTTGTAACTATAAAGGCTCTGCTAGAATTTGCAAAAAGTAAACATGTCACACTTGTGAATATAGTAGTAGGCACTTTGGCAATAGCCGGAGGAATTACGAGAATTCTACTTAGTTCTTAACGTAGATACATACCTCCTAACGCCGTATATCAACAACGCTTCAAGCGGTATCTGGGCCCACTTGACGAGTATCTGGCCGAGAATTATCTGAGCTTCTGGGCCAAAGGCCAGCGATATAAACACTGCCGTGTCTACCACTTGCGAAATAAGAGAAGAGCTATAAACCCTAGCCAGTATGTGGAGACGGGGCCACTTAGTCACAATGTAGACGTCTACCGTAGAGGATATGAGGTAGGCGGCGAGGGAGGCAAGCGCAATCCTGGCGGAGGGGGCGATTACCGAGTCCACCACGGCGGCTCTCTCGGCGAACCACGCCGGCGGGGGTAGCTGAGCGGCGGCCCAAGCGGCGAAGGCCACCGCCGCCTGGAAGAAGAAGCCGAGCCTCACGGCCCTCATGGCGAACTGCCTCCCGTAGAAAATCGCCATGGCGTCTAACACGGCGACGTTAGTCATAAATATGACAGTACCCGCAGGCGCAACGCCAATGCCATAGTCCACAAGTTTGTTAGCAATAAACTGCGCCGCTGTGAGCGTGCCGAAGAAAAGGCCTACAAGTACCGTGTCTATCTTCTCTTTCCATAGCCAAATTAAAAGTAGGTAGATTAAGTATAGAATAACTCCGTAAGCCCAAGCTTGAAATACTGCTAGCATAAACGGCGGGCTTTACCTCAGCTTAAAAATTTAAAGCAGGCATTTGTCGAACATGTGGATTTTCTCACCGCAGTTAGAAAAACTGTCGAACTCCGGCTGGCCACAGAGCCGCCGCCCCCCACGAGAACAACTCCATTGCTAGACTTTACAAAAGCCCTCGGAGACTTCGGCATTATTGCAGAGTATAAACGTGCGTCGCCCCGCGGCGTAGTTAGACTAGACCTCCCGCCCTGGGCTTACTTCGCAGAGCTATACAGCTACGCCTCGGCCTTCTCCGTCCTCACAGAGCCCTTTTGGTTCCTCGGAGACTATCGCTTCATACCCATAGCCAAAACCTTCAAGCCCGTCCTCATGAAAGACTTTGTAATAGACAAGAGACAGATAGAGATGGCGTATGGCTATGGCGCAGATGCCGTCTTAATAATATACCGGCTTGTAGATAGAGAAAAGGCCATGGAGCTCGCCGAATACGCCCAGAGACTGGGTCTCACCCCCCTGGTAGAGGTGGACAACGTACAAGACGCCAAAGAGGTCGCCACGTGGGGCGGAAGGGTGGTAATCGGGATAAACGCCAGGGACCTCCGCACTTTAGAAACAAACCTCATAAGGGCCTTTGAGATAGCCAAGTCGCTAAGAGGAGATGTAGATTACATAATTGAGAGCGGCATTTCCAAGCCGGAGGAAGTGGAGAAGGCTTGTCTCCTATACGCCAGGGGGGTGTTAATTGGCACAGCTCTTATGAAAAACCCCGCCTTGGCAAAAGAGTTAAAGACGGTAGCTGAAAACTGTGTTGCAAGACGCTAAATGGATAAGCTAAAGGCCGCGTTAACCTCACTTATTGCAGGCATTGCAGTAACTGCACTTAAGATAACGGCGTGGCTACAGAGTTTTTCTGTGGCGGTGCTTGCAGACGCAGTCCACTCCGCAGTTGATTTACTAGCGGTTGCTATTACATATCTAGCAGTTAAAACTAGCGTAAAACCTCCAGACGAAGAACACCCATACGGCCACTACAAAGCGGAGACATTAGGCGGAATAGGTGGATCTCTAGCAGTAATGGCGTCTGCAACTTTTATCGCATATGAGGCATTTACAAGACTAGTGCGGTGGGAGCCATATACGCCCAGCTTAGCTGGCGTTGTTACAATGGCTATAGCCATAGCGGTAGATTTCAATAGAGTAGTTGTCCTCCGCAAATTTAGAGGAGTTTCAAGAGCTCTCGAAGCAGACGCCCTCCACTTCTCCACAGACCTTGCCTCATCTTCTGCCATACTTGCACTACTTATCTTCGGCGTAATTTCTGAAAAGTATGCGCCAGAAGTTTTCACACGTTGGAGCCCGGCGATAGATATCGCCTTAGCCACCGCCATAACTATATACTTCATAAAGCTAAGTCTTGCACTACTTAAATCATCTATAATTGAGCTATTAGACTACGCCCCACCTGATGTTGTTATAAAAACACGTCAACTTGTACAAAGAGTCGCCGGAGTACAAGCTGTAAAGACTGTAAAAGTAAGAAAGGCCGGCGGAGTATACCACGCCGATGTAACAATAGCAGTAGATGAAAATCTCACAGTTAAGGAAGCTCACGAAATTGCAGACCAGGTAGAGAAGACTCTAAAAGAAGAGCTAGGTGGAGACATCGCCGTACACGTAGAGCCGCACAAGCCTAGCCAGAGGCCTGAGGAGACTCCTTCAGCTGCTTCTCGATCTCCTCAAGAGCCTTCTGGACCTCCTTCTCGATCTCCTCGATAGGCTTCGGCGGCGGGGTGGTGGCGAGGGCGTAGCCGACCCACGCCAGTATCCCCAAGACGGCGGCCACAGCCGCGAAGGCAGTCAGCTGGAGGATAAACAACTGCCAGGGCGAGAAGAAGACAAGCCAGCCGTACAACACAATGCCAACAACCCCAGCCACAACAAGCCCCAAGCCGATAGCCTTATCTCTATGCATGACTACAAAAAACCCCGGGTTTATATATGTTAAATCATCTAAAGCGGACAGCTCTGATGAAGCGTATAACACAGGACGTAATAGAGGTAGCCAGCAAGCCCTATGGGAGCTGTGAGGCCGAAGTAGCCGAACCAAATAGCCACCACCTCAAAAATAGACACCAAAACCGCCAAGATGAGAGCTGTCGCCGCCGCCTCCTCAAGGGTATAGACCCCAAGAGCCATGGCGAGACCGGGGTAGAAGGTGCTGTAGAGCGCTTTCTCCCCAACAATAACGCTGACCCCCTCATCGTCCTTCCCCTTAGCTATGAAGATAAGCCCCACGATAGACTCGGGAATCACTGTGGCTATGGGGACGAGGATTATGGAGAGGGCGAGCTTGTCAAGTCCGGCGGCCGCCCCCAGATCCTTGATCCCGCCTACGAGCCACTCGGCGCCAAACGCCATTGCCAAAAGAGCCGCCGCAGTCTGCACCGCCGGGTTCCTAAGCCAGAGGGAAACGCCGGCCTTCTCCACCTCCTCCTCTCTAAGCATAAACTTGGCATATAGGAAGTAGAGGACGAGGAGGAAGACTCCATACAGCTGGCCGAAGACGCCGTAGCGCTCCGGGTGGAGAAACAAGATGGGCAAGAGGGGAATGGTAAACACAAGCAGGGGAACGGCCACAATGCGGTGGACATGCGGAAGCTTGTACCTCCTCCTCCCTAGAGCCCACGCCGTTATGCTTGTCAAAATGACGACGGGGTAGATCACAGTAGCCGCCATAAACGGCTGAGCCACTATAGACCCCCAAGCGATCTCTATCTGCCCCCGCAGAAGCGCCACGGTAAAGACGGCCAGCTCTGGGCTTGAGGTTATGATGGGGGCGAAGATAGCGGCAACCCCCACCGCCGCGCGCCTATATCTCCAAGATATGTAGTGAACTAATTGCTCAATTAACACACCAGCGAGGATAGTCAGTAAAATACCAACTACCACTCCAAAAGGCCCAATTGAGGGGACTAGAGACACCTCTGCCATAGGGCCTGGAGAAGAGACGCTTTTTAAAATTAGTGGACCGGCCGGGATTCGAACCCGGGATCACCCGCGCGCGAGGCGGGCATCCTTCCGCTAGACTACCGGCCCTGTTTTGCAACACATGTAGCTTAAAAACTTTATCCATGATTCACTCTCTGTGCACAGAGCCGTGAAGAAAACGGAGGATGTAAACCGATGCCGTGCACAAGGCTTAAATATCCCACACGATCCTACTGCCATGGCGACGAAAACTCTCTACCTTGCGGCCGCCCTGCTGGCCATCGCGGCGGCCGCCCAGACGACGCCAAAAATTGTGGTGTCGTTCCCCGCCTATAACGTCGTGCTCAGCGAGGCTTTTCCAAATGCAGACGTGATCCTCATCACAAAGGGGGCGTCGGACCCACATGAGTACCAGCTGACGGCTGAAGATCTGCAGATGCTCGCAAGCCTTACTCCACGCGACGTCGTCGTCCTCTCCATGCACGCGCCCTTTGAGCAGAAGATCGCCGAAATGGCTAGAGACAGCCAGATAAAGGCCAAGGTCATAGACCTCACAAAAATCCAGCAGTATCTAACGTACGACAACGGTGCAGTGAACCCCCACGACCACGGCATATACCCGCCCAACGTCCTCAAGCTGGTAGCCGCCGTGGCAAACGCCACCGGGCTAAAGCCAGACCCCACCTTCCTACAGAAGCTACGGGAGCTCAACTCGACGTACTGCTGTAGATTCAGTGGAAAAGCCGTGGCGCTGACCCCAGCCGCGCAATATATACTCCACTGGCTTGGATACAGAGACATAGCCGTCCTCATCAAAGAGCCGGGTGTACCACCCACCCCCCAAGACCTCCAAAAGGCCCTCCAATACGCAAAAGAGGGCGCCCCAGTCCTAGCCGCCGTGGTGCGCGGAGAGGCTCTACGTATAGTAGACCAGTTTAGACAGAAAGCCCAGGAAGCCGGAGTAAACCCCCACATAATCACGGCAGACTTCTCCAAAAACTACATCCAGACCCTAGAAGCTACAGTTAGACAAATAGCGGCGGTTGCCCAAATGTCCTCAGCCGCCGAAACCACAGCCAAACAAGCAACACAACAGAACACGGCGGCTACCCAGACGACGCACCCAGCCGCTGGCCCAGAACTGACCATCCCAATCGCAGTAGCCGCCACAGCCATCGTGCTATTTGCCGCAGCTCTACTCCTCCTCAGGAGGAAAAAACAATAGGTTTTTTCACCGTCTGCCGCCTGTCCCTACGCCTAGGGACTTTCTCCTCGCCCACGCCGTCATGGGTATCCATGATACCTCTGGCGTGGGGTCATTGGGCATGGGGCCGGGCGGCACGCGGCCCTCCGCGAGCGCCCTCCTCTCGATGTTTATCACGGCTGCTATATACGCCTTCCACACCTGAAAGGCCTTCCCCGCCGCGTTTCTCACTAGGCCGCGCCGTAGGAAGTCAAGAGCCGGCCTAGCCTCGACAAGGGTCTCCAGAAGACGCGCCGTAGCGTAATCTTCATTTGTGGACTTCGGCAGAGACCTTTCTAAAACTCGGCAGACGCCACAGTATATTTCGCAATTCGAAGTATTTGGCAAGAGATGAGGCAGCGAGAGATGTCGTTATGCTAATAGGCGAGTGGAGGTTTTAAAGCTACGTGTTGGATGGACGTACGAGTTTGACGAAGCTCTACTAGAGCTTAGAAAGGCGTTGACCCTCGGCAAGTGAGGAGCTGGTCTCGTGGGTCTGGAGACTGGGTACTGGTCGGTCGGCGTTTACTGTGGGCGAAAAGTTTAATAAGGTGTTAGAACTTTGGAGTTATGTATAAGCTGTTGCTTCATGTAGATAGCGACGATCCTGCGCCGATGTCTATCGCGTTGTCTAATGCGGAGAACTTTCTTGCGGCTGTTGGGCAGGGCGAGGTGGCTCTGGTGGCTAACGGGCCTGGGGTGAGACACTTCGTCAAGGGGTCCCAGTTTGGGAGTAGAATCGCGTCACTTGCTAGGAGGGGGGTCAAGTTCTACGTCTGTAACAACGCGCTTAGGAACTTGGGGATCGACCCCACGTCTCTTGTGGCTGAGGCAGAGGTTGTGCCTGCGGGTATTGTAAAAATCGTGGAGTTAGTCCAGCAGGGCTATATATACGTCAAGCCTTAGTCGCAGAGCTGGCCGGCGGAGCCGTAGCCCCCTCCGCCTGGCGTTTCTATTATGACTTCGTCGCCTTCGTCGAGCTCCACGGTGTCTGACCTTATGGCGACTTCTCCGCCCCTCCTCCTCTTGACTACGACTCTTGCCGGTTTTCCGGGGCAGCCGCCCTCTAGCCCCCATGGCCGCGTGTCGAAGCGGCTAGCTATTATCGAGAGGGTGGCCGGCGCCAGCGTCTTGAAGGCCCGCACTATTCCGTCTCCACCTCTGTATCTGCCGGAGCCTCCGCTCCCCTCGCGTATCCTATAGGCGGTGAATTTGATGGGATATGTCCTCTCTGCGATTTCTATGGGGGTGTTTAGAGTGTTTGTCATGTTGACGTGGACGCCGGAGACGCCGGGGCTGTTGGGACGCCCGCCTGTCCCGCCGCCTATTGTCTCGTAGTAAGACCAGTATCTGCCTCTCCAGACGCCCCCGATCATTACGTTCATCATTGTGCCAGAGCCCGCCGCGGGGATCCTCCCTGGGAGGGCCTTGGAGAGGGCCATGAAGACGGCGTCCGCCACCCTCTGGCTGGTCTCTAGGTTGCCGGCGCCTACCGCGGCGGGTTTCACTGGATTAACTATAGTGCCCAAGGGGGCCTCCACCTTTATAACGCTATAGAAGCCGTGGTTTGTCGGCACGTCGGCAGCCAACGCCGCTCTAACTGCGAAAGACACCGCGGAGTAGGTCACCCCGAAGACGGCGTTTATGGGGGCGTCTACCTGTCTCGCCGTGCCTGTGAAATCTGTCCTCACTCCGCCATCTCCGACCTCAAGCGTGACTCTCATGGGTAATAGCTCCCCCCTCCAGTCTAGGTAGTCCACTGCGTCGAATCTGCCGCGGGGCCACTTGGAGATTTCGCCTAGGGTCAGCCTCCTCCCGTATTCGACGGCCTCTCTCCAAGCGTCTAGCACCTTCTCGCCGTAGCGTTCAAATAGCTCCCTCACTCTAGCCGCGCCGACGCGTGAAGCCGCCAACTGAGCCTCTAGGTCGCCTTTTGCGACTTCTGGCGTTTTGAAGTTCTCCAAGATGAAAGATAGGGCCTCTCTATTTAGCTGTCCTCTCTTCAGTATTTTTACGGGCGGTATGACGACCCCCTCTTCGTATATAGTCTTCGCACGTGGATTAAGCGACGCAGGGAGGGGCCCTCCTACATCTACATAGTGTGCTTTCGAGGCTATGTAGGCGACGAGTCTCTCCCGCCAGTAGACTGGATACAATACGAGCACGTCGTTGAGATGAGTCCCGGCGATGTACGGGTCGTTGGTTAAAACAGCGTCGCCCTCTTCCAGCCCCTCTCCCTCCAAGGCCTTTAGTAAGTTTATAATTCCGATATGGAAAGAGCCTAGGTGGACCGGTATGTGCTCGGCCTGCGCCACGATGCGGCCTTCTGCGTCTACCACCGCGACGCTGTGGTCCATACGCTCTCTGATGTTGGGCGAGAATGCGGAGTTCCTCAGCGCGATCCCAGCCTCTTCGGCGATGTACTCAGTGGCTTTGTATATGATCTCCCACCTCATAGTCTCAGCTCTAGGCCGTATCTCTTTACTTCCGCCTCCCACCTCGGCGGCACCACTGTGGTGGAATAGTCTTCGACGATTAACGCGGGGCCTCTCACCCGGTAACCCAGCGGTAGCTCCGCCCTGTTGTAAACTGCGGCTTTCGTCCAGCCGTCGAAATACGCCTCCTTTTCCCACGGCGCTGGACTCCCCCTCTCCGGCGGCTGTGGGAGCTTCGGCTTTTGTCTCTTCACGATGGCGAACACGCGTATTGTCACAACCTCTATCGGCTTGTCTAACACAAATCCGTAAGTCGCCTTGTGTTTCTCCTCGAAGGCCCGTCTGACGGCCTCGGGCGTGAGATCTTGGCCTAGTGGGATCGTGAGCTCCCAACCCTGCCCCACATATCTAACGTCGGCATATCTCACGTAATAGTCAGGGCTGTATCTGGCCAGCTCCTCCTCCAGCCGTCTAAACCCGCCCTCTAGGTCTCTGGGGTAGGCCATCCTAGCCTCGAATCTAAAGTCCGCCATGAGCATGCCAAGAGAGGTGAACACCCCAGGCAGAGGGGGCACCACCACGCGACTTATGCCGACCTCCTCGGCAAGCTCAGCTGCGTGTTGTGGCCCCGCCCCGCCAAAGGCCATGAGCACAAAGTCTTCCGGGTTTAGACCTCGCTCCACCGTGACTAGCCTTATGGCTCTCGCCATCTCTACATTTACCAGTTTTATTGCGTCTGCAGCTACGTCGACGGGGTCGCCCAGTTTGCCTAACGCCTCTACGGCGGCTTTTGTATTAAGCTTCAGCGCGCCCCCGGCCAACACCTCCGGAATTCTGCCAAGGGCTAGGTTTGCATCTGTGACCGTGGGCTGGGTGCCTCCCCTGCCATAAGAGACGGGCCCTGGGTCCGCCCCGGCGCTTATGGGCCCCACCCTGAGGGCGCCTCCCGCGTCTCTCCAAATGATCGTCCCCCCGCCTGCGGAAACTTCAGCGAGGTCTACAAAGGGGAACCTCACAGGGTAGCCCGAGCCTTTGACAAGCCTCCCTCTGTGGCTCTCCCCGCCCACCTCATACTCTGTAGTTATAGAGGGCTGGAAGTCCACCACCGTGCCGGCCTTCGCCGTCGTTCCTCCCATGTCGAAGGAAATGACTCTGGCCTCGCCCGCCAGCTTGGCCAGCTCAGCCGCGGCGACGACCCCAGCCGCGGGGCCCGATTCGACAAGCTGTACAGGCCTTCTGGCGGCTTCCTCTACCGTTACAAGCCCGCCGGAGCTAGACATAACGTAGAGCGCCCCGCCCCTACCCTCTACGAACTCCCTCAGACGCGACAGGTAGCGGCTTACCAGCGGCATTAACGCTGCATTTACCACCGCAGTGGAGAAGCGCTCGTACTCCCTAGGCTCGTGCGCCACCTCATATGACGCAGTGACGTAGCTAAACCACCTCTGGAGCACCTCCTTGGCGGCCTTCTCGTTGCTGGGGTTTACGTAGGAGTGGAGGAAGGCCACTGCGGCGCTCACGGCGCCCATGGCCTTAGCCCTGGCAGCCAGCGTCTCTACCTCTGCGGGGTTTACAGCCTTCTCTATTGTGCCGTCTGCAAGTGTTCTCTCGTCGACTTCAAATCTAAGCTCTCTCGGCACAAGCTGACGTGGCTTGGCAAAGTAGAGGTCGTACAGCCTAGGCCTGTTCTGCCGCCCTATCTCTATGACGTCGCGGAAGCCCCTCGTAGTAAACAGCGCCACCTTGGGAAGCTCAAGCCCCACTTGGCCAAGGAGGGCGTTTGTACCAATGGTAGATGCGTGTAGAACTTCGTTGAAGCCCATCTGCGAGAGCCCCATAATCACGGCCTTCTCTGGCTCTCTGGGGGTGGAGAGTATTTTCAAAGTGATTATGTCTCCTCTCTCGTCTACTGCGACGAAGTCTGTAAAGGTCCCTCCGACGTCCACAGCGACTATTTTCATTTCTTTACACGGAGGGCGTATGTTAAAACTCCTACGAGGCCTAGAGTTGCCAATATGGCTAGGTAGACACCAGCTAGAAGTCTATCGACGCCCATGATTACAGTCATCACATATGGCGCTGTCCCTGCAAATACTGTGTTGCCAATTTGATAAGCAGAGGAGACGTCGGTGGTTCTAACTAGAGTGGGAAAGAGCTCGGCTAAGAAGGCGGCTTCTGGTGTATACACTATCCCATGGGCGAGACCGGTGAGTATTGCCACAGCAAAAAACATAGGCACGTTGGAAAGAGCTTGGTTTATAAGTAGCGCTCCGATGATAAATAAAATGATTCCCAGGGTAATAGGCACTACGTTTCCCACTTTTTCTGCAACAAAGCCGCTGGCTATTATTCCCAGTAGGTCAAAAACTGCGAATAGTACAATTGCTAAAAACCTCGTCGGAGCGTCAACGAGCTTAAGCGCGCTTGCTATATTGGGAAGGAAGGTGTTCCCGTAGTAAAATACTGCCCCAGCTGCGCCGGCGAGTAGGATACCGACCAATAACTCCTTCCAGTATTTTGTAAACACCGCCGCCACAGGATTTTCAATTTGCATAACGGTTTTTCTAGCCTCTATATATTCTAGTGTTTCGCCAAATTTAAACCTGAAGAACAAGCCTATAACTACTAACACCAGAGATAGGAGAAACGCAACTCTCCAACCCCACGCCGAGACTGCGGCGTCTCCAAGCACGTAAGTTAATATCAACATTACGCCTGCCGCCAGGAGGAGACCTAGGGGCACCCCGCTTTACGCCGCTTCCGACGGGGTTATGGGCAGGTATCTCGGCGGGGGCGTCTCCGAAGTGGCTTAGGCTTGAGTCTCGTGATTGTTACTGTCGGTAATTAAAGGAGGTTATCCAAACTGGTAGTTGAAGATTTTACACACTTTTTACTGACTGCGCCTGACGTGTTGCATATTTTTCAACGGGGTCTATATCCTCCCGTTTGTACGTTGTACGTGGAGTCTATATGTGTTTCACTTGCCTGGCTTGTGAGACGCGGATTTGCGGGGTAAGGCTGTGGGATTATGTAGCCGGTCTCCATTAGGTAAAGCGTGACGCGGACTGAAGTTCAAACTTTTGGAGAACTCCCCCTCCATATATCTTGTTATAAGGTGTTGTTTAAAAAGGTAGAGGATTGCAACGGCTTATGATTTGTCCGTACTGTAGCTCTGGCAAAATAGTGTTGCAGAGCGGCGAGTATGTGTGTAGAGAGTGCGGCACGGTTGTGGGGTGGCGCCGCCCAGAGTTACGCCGCCGCGTTGCTGCCCTCTTAAGGGGGGCAGACAGACGAAGTTGACAGCGACGTGGTAAAGTTCTACTCGAACAGGAGTTTTCCTGAAAAACGCAGTGCGGCGAACCATATCTTATTATGGAAGACAGACAGTATAGAAGAGGGGAGCGGACGGAAGAAGCGTAGCCGGAGACGCAAGAAGAACAGTGCAGAGAGGAAAGACGTGAAGAAGGTGTATGTTGTAACACACACCGTCGCCGTCCCCAGCCCGCGGCTGAGTTGGAGGAAGTTCAATACGCTGAAGGAGCTTGTGGAGAAGTATAGGGAGCTGGTCGTCCACCTCGTCGACTACGGCTTTAAACACGGCGTGACGGGACAGATCTCGCTCCGCAAGGCCCTGTATGAAGAACTGCGCAGAAGGCACCCCGACCTCCCATCCCACTACGTCTACACGGCGGCGCAGGACGCGGCCGCCCGCGTAAAGAGCTTTATGGCGCTGAAGCGGGAGGGAAAGGCGAAGACGGAAAAGCCAGAGATACGAAGGATCAGCATTTGGCTTGACGACCACCTCTGGATCCGCGAGGGCTTCACGGCGGTAAGGGTGTCGACGCACAGGGGGTGGGTCACGATTCCGCTTTGGCCCACCAGGCAGTTCTGGCGCCACATCAACGAGGGGTGGAGACTGAAGACACAGCCGAGGCTAAAGCTGGACGAGAAGAGGCGCATCGCCTACGTCTACTTCGTCTTTGAGAAGGTTGTGGAGGAGAAGCCGGCGAAGGGCGTTGTCTCCGTCGACCTAAACGAGAACAACGTGGCTGTGAAGGCCGGCGGCAGGGTGTACATCCTTGAGACTGGGATCAGGGACATAACGCTCGGCTACAACAGCAGGAGAGAGGTCATGCAGTCTCTGAAAGGAAATAGGTACGTGAGCCGGGCGCTGAAGAAAAACGAACTGAACAAAAAGAACGACATCCGCAGAAAGGTAGCCAATTTCGTAGTCAGAGAGGCGGAGAGATTAGGCGCCGCAATAGCCGTCGAAAATCTGCCAAGGGAAGTGCCAAAAAACATGATCAAAAATGTAGATGATCCAAAGCTCAGAGATAGAATCTACAAAGCTGGATTTAGAAGTATGTTAAGAGAAATTATACAAAAGGCAAGGGAACACGGCATCCCGGTGATAAAGGTCGACCCGAGGGGTACCTCCTCCACCTGCCCGCGGTGTGGGGGGAGGTTGGTGAGGGGCCCTGCCCCGAGGCTCCTCCTCTGCCCCCACTGCGGGTGGGAAGGGGGGAGGGACGTCGCCGCCGTCATAAACATCGAAAGGAGGGCACTCGAGGAGGGCCGCGTGCCGCCCGGCCCCATGCCCAATGACCCCACGCCCGAGGTATCTTGGATACCCATGACGGCGTGGGCGAGGAGAAAGTCCCTAGGCGCAATAGCCTAGGGACAGCGCGGTATTTGCCACAGCTACCCCCCACTCCTTATATGATGGGACTAGGCCTATGAGAGCTGTGGCTAGACCTGCCGTTAGTAAAGTCCAAAAGATGGCCGTTCTTCTGCCAAAACGATCGCCGACCCACCCAAAAAACAAAGCACCCAGAGGGCGTGCGAAAAATCCAAGCGCAAACGTTAGAAATACATTAGCAAGTTGCACTATAGGGTCTTTAGAGGGGAAGAAAGCAGCGCCTACATATGTCGCAGCTACGGCGAAAAGAAAGGCGTCATACCATTCTAACACTGTTCCTGAGGCTACGCCTATTATGAGACCGGGTCCGATACTTCTACTTGCCATGACATGAGATTTTACTTATTTTTAAGTACTACCACTATATAGATACCATAGTCACTATAGTGGGCATTTAATTTATCTATAGGTAATACTTATTGTACTGCAAAAAGATTTCAAAAATCTATCAATACGATATCTAGAATAGCTTTGGAATAGTGGTTTTGCTTTACTAGTGTGTTTATGATGCTTTTCCAGCGGCGCAAAATACAAAATATGGTCTCTTACTTTGTGCCTACGTTAGGGGTCAACTATTGGTAAAGTTGCTGACTGTTATGGCCGGCATGATTTTATTTATATGGGGGGTTTAGCCTAGGCGTGGAGAGAGCTGTAAAAAGCGCCGCTTGGATTACGGCGGCTACAGTCGTTACGACAGTGTCTGGTCTTGTGTTTTGGAGCTTGGCGGCTAGGCTGGGCGGGAGGGCGGGCTTGGGGGCGGCGGCGTATGAGGTGGCGGCGGCTAATGTGGCTTCTGCGCTTTTAAATATCGGGCTTCAGAGTTACACGCTTAGGTTTGTGTCTGATAGAGGCGGGTCGGCGCTGGCCACTGCCTACACGGCAGCTGCTCTCCTCTCGCTGGCGGGAGGCGCAGCGCTGGCGGCGCTGGGCTTTGACTGGGCTCCTCTCCTTCTTGCATCTTCTCTTTTCTTCGCCGCATCTGCGGGAGCTCTCATAGCTTCTGGATTTTCCGCCGGCTATTTCTATTCGGCATTGACAGGGGCTGTGTTAAAACTAGCCCTGCCCTTTTTCGCCGCCCCGCTTTTTGCTTTTACAGTAGCTTCGATAGCTTCTGCGGCAGTCGCAGGAGTTTATGCAGCAAGGCGAGTTGGCTTATCTAAGCCGGGGGGCTGGGGGGACTTTCTCGCGGCCGGCCTTAGTAACTACGCTGTGAATTTCTCAGTGAGTTTCGCCGTGTCACTTGGCGTTGTTATAGCTGGGGCGTTGGGGAACACAGGACAGGCCGGCGTTTTGTATCTCCTTGCCATGGCTGTCCTCGCCGCTTCTTCAGTCGCCGGCGCTCTGGCCCAAGCTAGCGTTCCTGTGATGGTGGAGGGCGGCACGTCGCTGGCCGAGAGGGGGGTTCGCATCGCCGTTGGTATTAACGTTCCGCTGGCTATTGCGGCGGCCGGTGCGTCGTATGTGTTGATGTCTCTACTGGGGAGGGAGTATGTGGAGGATGCGCCTTCGCTTGCAGCTGCAATGCCGGCGGTGGTAGAATTGTCTGCTATTTCTATGGCGTCAGCTATATACAATGTAGAGAAGAGGTGGCTTGACTTAGCTATACTTGGCGTTGTCGGTTCGGCTTCTGTAGCTGTGTCCTCCGCCCTTCTGCCCCCGGGCGTTGCCCTAGCCGTAGGGTTTATACCGCCGTTTTTAATCTCGCTTAGGGCTGTGCCGCAGGCACCGCTATTGATAGGCCTTGGCCTCACAGTTGTTTTTACGCCTGTCGCCTATATATCTGGCGTATTAGGCGGTCTTTTGGCGGCAGCGGGGGCGGCATCTGTATTACACGTCCTGGGGGTGTTTAATGTCAAAGATTACATCCGCCTGGCGAAAATCGTACTGTCTAGAAGTCCGTGATATTTTTTGCCCTTCTGGGCGGTCTCGCGGCTGGGGGGAGGTGGGGGGCGGCCTACGGAGTGCTTGCAACCTATATCCTCTATGTTTTGTACGGCTTGAGCCCCCCTCTGGGGGTCGTCGGAGCGCTTGTTGTTATCGCCGCGGCGCGCGGCCTGCGGCTTGACAAACTTACTCTCTACGCCCTTGCGACGGCTTTTGGCAAATTTCTCCTTCTGCCGCATCTGGCAAGCCGCCCCATCCCGTACTACGAGGCTCTGTGGTACGCGGCGCAAGTTTCGCCAGAGTGGAGGACCTACGCCCCGCTTACCTACCTCCCTCATATGCCGCCGCTTGAACTCGCGCTGGAGGGAACGCTCTTCGTCGTCGGCGCTGCTGCCCTAGCCTCAAGGGCGTTGGCCGAGGTGTGGGGACGTGGGGCTGTCTTCTGGCCTCTCTTGGCGCCTGAGCCGCTAGTGTTTGGACATTTTGCCATGGCGATGCCGCTGGCGTGGATTGCGGCATATTTCGCGCGACTGAGACGCTGGGAGTGGGCGCTTGTCTCTGTGGCGTTTGCCGCCGGCTTTCACATCTACGGCGGGGCGGTGGCTCTGCTCTTCGTGGCGTTGTATGGCACGCCTTGGGTGCTCCTACTGGCGCCTTTGGCATTGCTGACCCCCCAGTCTTGGGTTCTCATCTCGCTCCTCTGGCGCATACCGGGGACAGACCTCCTCTCGGTTCTGGAAAAGGTGGCTTTTAGGGCGGAGTGGTTTTGGTACATAAAACTGGCGGTGGAGCTCGCCGTTGTTCTGGCGGCCGCAGTCTCCGCGGGGAGAGCAGGTGTCGTGGCTTTAGTAGGGATTTTGGGGGCTCTACTCACTGCGAGAGCGCCTCAAGAATACGCCGGGTTTGTATATAGGCACTTCGCCGTAGTACTCCCCTTCTCCAGGCCGAGGCCTCTGTGGGCTTTCGCACTCCTCGCCTTCGTGCCGTATCTTATGCAGGTATATTTCTTTGGCCTAGACTGGGGCTGGGCTGTGAGGTATGCCCAGTCTTTTGCTTGTGGCTGTCCAGTGGAGGGCCCTGTGGAGTCTGCATATAGGCTTATATACTTAAAAGACTAAGTTTTCGGCCTCTTGTGTGTATAACTGTTGTACTTCCAGTTTTAAACGAAGCTGAAGCGCTCCCAAAGGTAGTGGAGGAGCTTAGGGCGGCTGGCTTTAACAATATCTTAGTGGTAGACGGAGGCTCCACAGACGGTAGCGTCGAGGTGGCGAAGAGACTCGGCGTTAGAGTCATCAGCCAGATGGGGAGGGGTAAGGGGATGGCGGTGAGGACGGCCCTTATGTACGTCGACACTCCCTATGTCGCTTTTCTAGACGCCGACTATACCTACCCGGCGGAGGACCTCAAAAAGCTGTTGCCCCTCCTCCGCCATTACGACGTCGTCCTCGGCGCGAGACGTGGAGAGATGCCCCTGATATATAGGCTGGGAAACAAGGCCTTGGGCTGGCTATTCCGGCTTCTCTTCGGCGTAGACATAAGAGATCCTCTCACCGGCATGTACGCCGCCAGGACAGAGGTACTTAGAGATGCCGCTCTTGAGGCCAGAGGCTTCGATCTAGAGGTGGACCTCTTGGCGAAGGCGCTTGCAAATGGCGCCAGAGTGGCCGAAGTGGAGATTGGGTACAGGAGGAGGGTTGGTAAGAAGAAGCTCAAGCCTTGGCACGGGCTTTCCATCGCGCTAAAATCCCTCTCGCTTGCCTACCGACTAAACCCCACCCTGTCCCTCTCCCTCCTCGGCTCGTTTCTTCTCGTACCTGGAGTTGCCCTGGGGTCGTGGGTGGCATATAGGTTCTTCTACCAGGGAGTTCCCCACTACATGTTGGGTCTCTTCTCTCTAATCCTCATAATGCTTGGCGCTCTGTCTATTGCATTGCTCCCCCTAGCCACAGCCGTGTTGAGACTTCAAGCCGCCGTGAGGAGGAGAGATCTGCGCCTCCCCACGGACTGTCTCCCGCCCTTGCCCGAGCCTACGCCGCTGGCGACGCCGGCCTTAGCTAAGTCGGAGGGGGGCGAGACAGAGACGCCGCTTCTCCACGTGGGCAGGGGGCTTGTTCTATCCTTCATGGCGCTTTTGGCAACAGCAGCCTATTACCTCGGGGTTGGAGACACCACGACTGCAAATAAGCTGGCTGAGTGGGCCTACTACGCCCTGGCGGGCGCCGTCGTTGCTCTGCTTATAGACGCCGCGGTGGTCAGCCGCCGTGAACAGCGAGAAAGTCAGACATTGGGAAGTCATGGATAACGCGCTGGGGCGAGCCGGATATGTCAAGGGGGCGGCCGTCTATCTGAAGAACTCCAGACACCTCTCTCGGCGATCCGTCGGGGGCGAGACAAAGCTTCCCCTCGAAGGCGAGGGTTCTACTGGCGAGCTGTGTAGGCCTGAGGACGACTCTGTAGCACCCCCCGCCGAGATCCTCTATGTTAAGTCTCCCCTCAGCTTTAAGCTTGAGGTAGAGCGATATGGCGTTGATCTCTTGTGAAGTGCAACGGCCCCCCGGGTCGCATACGACTACTCGCCAGAGGTTTACTGCGAATTTGTAGCCATGGACTACGCCATAGGCGTGGCTCCCATCTGCTGCCACAAAGCCCCAGGGGAAGTAGGCAGTATAGATGCCGGCCCTCAGCCGCTCCAGTAGGTCTATGGGAGGGGCTAGGACCACAATCAGGGCGGTCGCAGTGAAGGCGACTGCCGTGACGGCGGTGATTAAGTGGCCTCGCATTGGCTATATAATGCTTCTCCTATATATTCCTTACTTATATTTCTACCTCCAACAGCTATGGCTTAACGCGTCGTGGCTCCCCCGGGGGGACGACTACCCTATACACGTCTACTTCGCCCTTCTGCTTAGGAGTGAGCTCGTCTCCCTCTTCACAAGCCCCGGGGAGTACCCCGGCATTCCCCACCTCCTGGGCCTCCTCTGGGGGGACCCCCTGGCGCTGGGGAGGGCCTTCGCCGTGTACGCCGCTGCACTAGCCGTCTTGGGGGTGGCGCTGTATGGACTCTACTTTAGAGCTGTTGGAATTCCGGCGCCTTTCCTCGCCTCGTTCTACCTCGTGACGGCGTCTGTGAGAACTCTAGCAGGGCTTATCGACGGCCAGATAGCAGATAAGACAGTCCTCCTGGTGTTCGTCCCACTGTCGCTCTACCTCTACGCCAGGGGGCGGCCGGCCGCCGCCGTCGCCGCCCTAGCGCCGTCTATATTCACAAATTATCTCGGCGTTGCTTACGGCGGGCTTCTCTTGGTGATGTACGCCATTTACGGCGGGAGGAGGGCCCGGCTGGCGCTCATGATCTACATAGCCCTTGTGGCAGTGTTCCTCTGGCATAAGGCCCTCTCCGTCCTAGAACTGGCGGGGCAGGCGGCCTCTGTGCCGCCGATGCCCTGGGACCCCGCGTGGGGTTTGGTCTACGCCTTCTACGGCCCCTCTCCCGCCATCCTAATACCGCTTGCCATCCTGGGGCTTAGGAAGAGGGCTGTGGCTCCCTTAGCCATCGCCTCCCTCCTGTTGCTCGTCATAGGGGCGGCGAGCTCCGCCTACGGAGAGAGACTATACAGAATAGCGGCGCTTCTATTACCGGCTTCGGCGGTTGCTTCTGGGTGGGCGGGCCTCGCTGTAGCGGCGTATTCCGCCCTCCCGGCCGCGGGGGGCTGGGCGTGGGCTCTCGGCGCTGTGCCGGGGCTCTATCAGCTTGTGGATAGGATCACGCCGAGTCAGCTCGACGCCTATCACGCCGTGCTAGAGACGCTCCCGAGCAACTCGACCGTTGAGGTGCAGTGGAGCCTAGACCCATGGCTCCTCCCCTTGGCCTACGCATACAGACCAGACATCAAGGTGTACTTGACGGCTTGCCGGTGGACGCAAGCCGATTTCTACGTCTATACGCCTCCCGACCCCCGCCAGTGGTACATGCCGTGTATACGCGAGGTGGGCCCGCCGCCAGGCGTGAAGATAGCCAGTTGGGGCAACACCACCCTCTACAAGAGGTGAAAGTCGCCATATTCTCCGAGTCTCTCTGGCCGTTGGGGGAGGGCGGCGCGGAGCTCGCTACGTACCTCTACGCGAGGTTGCTCACCAAGTTGGGCGTCAAGATTAGGGTCTACGTGAGACGGGGAGGCGCGAGGTGGGAGGGGCTTGAGGTGGTGGAGTTGGGGGGCGCCGGGACAAGGAAGTTCCACGCCCCACCGCTGGGGGCGAGAAGGGCATTGGAGTGGTGTGACGTGGCCTACTTCGCCTCGGCCTACTGGGAGCTGGTGCCTCTGGCAAAAAGGATGGGAAAGAGGACAGTTGTCCATATACATAGCTACGATCCAGCATGTCCCGTGGGGACGCTTTTCAACACGCCGGCCGGCTCCGTCTGCCGCCCGGAGATGAGAAGGTGCTGGGGCTGTATATACCTCCAGGAGAGATCGTTAGGACGCCCCTTCTGGAGGGCTGTGGCCTCGCAGGTTTTAAACGGTTTGTCCAGCCCATTGTTCACAAAGGCTGTGAGGTCAACAGACGCGTTGGTGTTTGTATCTGAGGCGCAACGTAGACTCTTCGCCGAGCACTTCGGCGACATGCCTAAGAGCCACGTGGTGTACAACCCGGCGCCTCCTCTACCGCACCTCCCGCCCGGCGGGAGGGCAGTGGGCTACTTCGGGGGGCTAAGCCCTTGGAAGGGGGTCTATGTGCTGTTACGCGCATGGGCGCGCCTTGGCGGTAGGGCAAGACTGTATATGACGCGGGCCTCCGCCTTGAGGAACCGTCCTCCTGGCGTAGTGGTGCTCGGCGACCTAACGCCGGGGGAGCTGGAAGAGGTGCATAAGGCGGTGTCTGTGGTGGCCGTCCCCTCCCTCTGGTGGGAGCCCTTTGGCTATGCCGCTCTTGAGGGCTTGGTGAGGGGACGCATAGTCGTGGCTTCAGACGTCGGAGGTCTTCCCGAGGTGGTGGGGGGCGCCCCTGGGGCTAGGCTCGTCCCGCCGGGCGACGTAGAGGCACTGGCGGAGGCTTTGGAGTGGGCTTTAGGAGTAGACGTGGCGGAGCTGGGGGTTAGAAATAGGGAATACGCCCTTAGGAAGTTTGACGGGGTTAGGCTTGCTGAACGGCTTCTAAAGGTTTTGGAGGGCTAGCGTATATATATGGGATTGATAACATCTCGGCCAGCTCTTTAGTTGCGGCGGCTACGTCCTCGGGGGCTAGGTCTCTGACGTCGTATTTGCCGAGGGCAGAGACGGCCATCTGTATTTCTAACTTTAGCGACTCTATGTACTTCGACACGCCCTCCTCTCCCTTTGTCAACGCCGCTATTAAGAAGGGTCTTGCCATGTAGACCGCCGTTGCGCCGAGGGCAACCGCCTTGACCACGTGTCCGCCGTTGTAGAGCCGGCCGGCGATGAGGAGGGAGGTCTTCACCCCCGCCTCTCTAGCCGCTTTTATGTACTTCAGCCCGACCACCGTGGGGTAGCCCAGGTCCTTTAGGGCGACGGTGGGGGCCATCCCCGTGCCGCCCTCCTTCCCGTCTATAACCACGGCGTCTGCCCCCTCTCTGCTCGCCACCTCTATCACCTCGGCGGCGTCTCTAAAGGGCCCTAGCTTGATCCAGATCTTTGCCTTTGGATACGCCGTCTTCATAAACCTTATGGCGCCCGTCAGTATCTCCCTTGTGAATGTGCCCGGGACGGAGTAGCGCGTGGCGTACTTCCCACCGTCGTAATCTATTAGATATTTCCGCCTCAGCTTCTCAGCCTGCTCCTTGGGGATCTTGATGACGCCGCCGAGGCCGGGCTTGGCCCCCTGCCCCACCTTTATCTCGAAGCCGATCCTACCCTCCTCCACGTACTGCTCCAGATCCTTATCGCTGTAGACTCTGTTCCACAGCTCGTCGTAGGCGTCCTCCACGCTCTCTTGGATAAACACCCCGCCGTGTTTTCCCATGTTGGTCAAATAGGCTAGGAGCCGCTCCTTGAAAGAGGGGTGGCCCCGCGTGATCCTCCTAGAGTACCCCCTCACCGTGGCCACGTTTTCCCCGATGCCGAGGGGGATGCCCGCCTTGGCGGCCGCCTTCGCTATAGCGATGGCGGTTTTACTGGCCACATCTGTAGAGCCCATGGACCCCACCACCACGGGCATCGACGCTGGGAAGCCCCCCACCAAAGTCTCGGTGTTGACGTCGGCGAAGGTGGGCTCCCGGAGCAACTCGGCGGCTTTCTTCAGCCTGAGGGGGGTGAAGGCGGGAGGCATCAGCAAGATGTCGTCGAGAGTGTAGAAGCGGGGGCATCCCCGCCTGTGTACCCCAGCGCCGAGTACAGCGCTTCCATATGAGGCGAGGAGTCCAAAGGGGTATACGGCCTCTTTGCCTCTGAGCGCCCGGTAGGCTATCTCGTCCACTGGGTAGTCTTTGAAAAACTCTCTGAAGCCCCTTATCCCAAAGTAGAGTCCCCTAAGCCTAAGGATGAGTTTGGCAAGTAGAAGCATATGCGGCGGCGCGGCCACTATTTTTCTATAATACGTGCACAAAATACAGACAGGCCGGGGACATAGAGGTATTTGTTATCTAGATACGCCGGGCGTGGCGGGACATTGTCTTGAAAAGCCGGTCTTTAGGCTAGAATTTTACCACTACTGTTTTCCCGTTTTCTAGAGGCTTCCAGCCTTCGCGTTGGCCTAGGGGCTCCGAGGCGATTATGCCGTCTTTCTCCACAGGCACAAAGTGGGGGTGTTCGCTCCCTCTGTAGGTATAGAAGATGGCTAAGCCTGCGAGGTCTACAAAGACAAAGTTCAGGACGGGCTCCTGGGGGTCTAGGTAGGGCTTTGCTAACTTTGCGGCTTTCCTCACTGCGGTCTCGTCTCCGCCCAACGCTATTATTGCCTTGAGTAAAAGCTCGCTGTCTGTGGAGCCGTCTAGCTCTCCCACTTCAACTCCTTCTTCTCTAAGGGCGGCTTTGTACCGCTCTCTGTCTATAGTGCCATTGTGAGCTATGGCGTATCTCCCCCTCACGATGGGGTGGGTGTTCTCTAACGTCGGCTCACCTACCGATGCCAACCTGCTGTGTAGTATATACAGTATATATCCGTCTGGGGGCTCTACATAGTCTTCCCATATCGGCCTAATGGATTTATATAGTCCGTAGGACCCTGGGCGTGTCCAGAGCGCGCCCCAGCCCGACCCGTGGCTCCAGCCCATGGTTCGGTCTCTCCTGGAGACTTGGACAAAATCGAGGAGGATGTCTCTGGGGGGTTTTCCAAGGGAAAAAAGAATTCTACACATTAAACAGTGGTTAGATACTGCTCGTACTCCCAAGGCGTGATGGTGTTCCAAGTCTTCTCCCACTGGTATTGTTGGACGTAGCTCTGCCACTCTGCTTGCTTCACACCGAGGTAGGCCTTTACGATCTCGCTTGGTAGTTCTCTCGCAATTTTGCCCTCCTCCATGTATTTCAGCGCGGCGCCGAGGTTAGGCGGCGTCTCTCTGACGCCCTGTAGGTCATAAGCCACCTCTTGGACGGGGGGCGGCGGCTCTATCTTGTTCTCTAGGCCTTCTAGTCCTGCCAACACCATGGCGGCGAAGGCTAGATATGGGTTCATGGAGGGGTCTGGGTGTCTGTACTCAATCCTGTTTATCTTCCCGCCGTAGTACGGCACGCGCACCATGGCTGAACGGTTGCCGAGGCCCCACACGACGCGGGTAGGCGCCTCGTGGTGTGGCACTAGGCGTTTGTAAGAATTAACGGTTGGCGCCACGATCGCGGATATAGATATGGCGTTGTTTAATATCCCGCCGACGACCCACTTAAGCTCCTGGGTTGGCTCTTTCACCGAGGCCATTAGGTTCTTCCCGTCTTTCCACACAGATATGTGGGTGTGGGCGCCGCTTCCGTTCATGCCCCAGAAGGGCTTTGGCATAAAGGTGGCGATGTAGCCATATTTGGCGGCTATGGCTTTTGCCATAATTTTAAACACCAGTATTGAGTCTGCTACTTTTAACGGGTTGCCGTATGGGATATTTACCTCGAACTGGGAGGGCGCAACTTCGTGGTGGGTCTTAGTCTCGCCGAGCCCCGCCGCGGCGAAGTTCTCCATAATCTCCTCTACTACCTTTCTAGTTGCTCCCGGCGGTACGTCGAAGTAGCCAGCTCTCTCCGGTAACTCCGGCGGGTTGCCCCGCACGATGAAGTACTCTATCTCTACGCCGATTTTAAACTGATAGCCGCGTTTCTCTGCCCTCTCGAGGGCCTGCTTAAGCACGTTACGTGGATCTAATGGAGATGGCGCATTGCCGTCTAGAGTGTTGGTGAAGACATAGGCGGCCTTCCCGCCGTTCCAACTCTCCACATATACGGCAGATGGGTCAACCACGGCAACAAAGTCGCTTCTGTTCACAGTGCTGTAGGCGGGGATAGAGGAGCCGTCGTAGGGAACGCCGTCGATAAACGCATCTCTAGCCATGTCGATTGGCATTATATCGACACGCGGTCTGCCGTAGATGTCTACAATTACAAAGTAGATGTATTTAACGCCTGCGCCTTTTAACACCCTCCATATGTCTAATCCCTCTACCTGCATAAACCGCGGAGATGTGGGGAATATATGTTTTTCGGATAGGCTATTTACATACGTCGGCGGAATATTTAGAATACAAAACCAAAAAACCAGGGGGATCAAAGTATGCCATACCATAAGCCCCTGTTGTACGTTGTAAAAATTCTAAGATTTTGCTAGACGATTTTAAGCTCAATAACGCGGTTATCTATCACAACGGCGCTTTTCTTAAGCTGAAATTTATACATGACGTGCGGTTTTGTAATCACAATGTAGGAATGTATCAAAACGTCGTCAGGCGGCACTTCGTTTGTCACTAATATAACACGTAGGCCAAATTTTGCGCTTTCAAAAACAAGATGGCGTACCACCTCCCCCCTCTTGAGGACGTTTTGAGCCTCGTCAACTATCAACAGTTTCCTCGGGCGATGCGACACGCCCTCTCTCTGCATTCTATCATAGAGCAGGGCGAGGACAAAAAGAGAAATCATCACTTTCTCTTCGTAGAGCCGGAGCTTAGAGAGGTCAATGACAACAGTTCTCTTTAGCTTAAGTAGGAGATCCAGGGGGATCTTCCCCCTTTCGAGAACTTCTACGATATACTCCAGTCTCCTGGCGATGGCGGCGCGCATCTCTACCTCCGCCCTAGACGTGACGAGAAAACTCTCTAACGCCTCAAGTACGTCGCCGATTTTTCTAATCTCGGCGTTTCTAATAGCTCTATAGAGAAAGTAGATAGAGGGTTCGTTAAGATTTAGAGAGAGGCCAATTATCTCTGTGAGAAGTTTCTTATCAAAATTTCTAAAGTCGTATTTTAGAAGTCTAGCATCTACCCTAAGCCCTACGTCATACTCCCCAACCCAGTCGAGAATAAGCGCGGGGAGGCCAGACCTCTTTACAATCTTCTTCGCCAAGCGGCTCTTGCCGCTACGTGTCGGGCCTAGAATAACCACATGTCTGTCAAGAGGTAGAAAAACGGGAAACCCCCACCTCAGCCCTACAAAAACCCCGTCTTGCGACAGGAGGAGAAATATAAAAAACGCAATAGCTACAACCTCCCACACATATACCTTTAAAGATTATAAACAAATTACGACCGCGCCGTCTGTCCCTAGGCGCAACAGCCTAGGGACTTTCTCCTCGTCGTCATCGGCACCCACGGTACCTCAGGCGTGGTGCCGAGCGGCACGCGGCCCTCCGCGAATGCCCTCTTCTCGATGTTTACCACCGCGGCGATCCCCTCCCGCCTTAGGGTTTCAATCAGTTCCATGAACTACTCCACCGTGAGGTATTGTTCTGTTTGGCCCATAGATATGTACGGCACGGGGAGAAAAGTCTGCACCTCGGCGGCTTATACACAAAGCCCAGACCGCGGCGCCGAAGCGTAAGACAATACGCCACACCGCCGGCCGAAGACGCCGATAACTATGGGCAGAGGTATCAAGAGCTAATAGAGAAGACAAACCCGCCCCGGCGACTACCTCACTTTTAACCCCCTAACTACTCCTCATACATGAACGACGTCTGGCCCCCGGGGCAGCAGACGGGGGTGCGAAGACAGATACAAAATAAACAACTAGCGGCCGGCCCCATATGACCCGCCCCCCGCCCCGGTGCACCCGAGGCGGGCCCTTAAGTCCCCCAGGGAGGGGCCAAGAAAAAGATAGGGGGACGTTAAGGATGTTTTCTCTTGACAAGCGGCGAGACTTCCCGACGTCTTGTGGCGTTGTAGTGCCGCTGGGAACCGGCGGCGTATAAGCAGCGCAGTCGGATACTTTAGTAACTTAATCCTAATCTGAAGGGCGAGGTTTCAAGCCCGAATAATCGGGTCGGATTATGATATACAAGCGCATTCTAATCTAGGGACTTCACTTCTGTTGCTACACGCCGTTTGAGCTTGGGGCGGTTTTCTTCTTCGCGTTTATTGGGAAAGCTTCCGCGCTTTTATACACACGAAAGGCTTAAATACGCATGGCACATCTGCGGTGGTGGTGCTAACAAGCGGGTACTCTGCCTTCTAGATATTTGACAAGCTTTTCTACAAGTCCCCCGTCGTATACCACACGAGCTATTTTACCGTTTTTTAACTCGAGGCGTTTTATAAACGCCGGGGAGAGGCCGCCGTGGGCTAGGAAATTTCTCGCAGTTCTCTGGTCGACTCCTCTCTCTGCCAGCCGCCTCCTCTCTTCTTCAACTTCTTTTTTCGCCTCGGCTAGGCTTTCGCTTAACACATCTACATAGCTTTTATCTTCAAGATGTTTCAAAACCTCCTCTTTGTGTCTCCAGACGGCGAGCCACAGCTCTGGCCAAACTACTGCATCTAGGCCGTACATCGTGGCTACTACCTTCTGGAGGAGGGCGACTTCTTGTGTCGCAGTTTTTAAAACTTCAGAGATGTATATCGCGCCGCGTCTTTCATATTCTCTAGCCACTGCGGCGAGATAATCCACAAGCGATGCGGCCGCCTCGCCGCTGAATATATGGCCTAGCTCTTTCCACACTTGATACATCACCACGTCTACAACAACCTCCGCCCGCTGGTGTTCATATCTAACCACGTGGTTTTCTAAAACTGGCCTAGACTCCATAAGTCTCGGAGGTTGTTCAGGCAGGCCGAAGGTGGGCTCCCACCCGTCGTATATAGCGCCGGGGAAGCCCAAGGCCGCCGCGCCATTAGACATAAGCCATATCATCCTACCAAAACGTGTACACCTCGCCTTGCCCACCGCCGTTAAATTACGGAGGGCCGACACCTCTCTAACTCTTTGTAATACCGTCTGCAGCCCAGACACGTCTAGTATTTTTAACTCTGGCGTCGTCTCCACCCGCGGGGGGCGTACAGATGAGATACAAGTCTTCTCCTCTACGTCAGCTGGATACGGCTCAGAGTTGACTAAGACAAGTCTATTCTCCATCCCCCGGCCAATTGCGGCTGCGACAACGGCGTAAAGCGCCGAGACTATGACAAAATTTAGGCCGTGGGTTAGGTCTAGAAAGATAAACGAAGCGCCCTCGGCCCCCTCCCACACTGCTTTAAACACGTCTACAAATATGGCCTCGGGAGTCCCCTCAAATTTCCAGCCGTAGTACAGCCCCATCCCAGGGACAGATATAACTCTCGCCTTAACTCCCAGCTCCTCTGCCCACTTCATATACTGCTCCACGGCGCGTCTCCTCAAATCGCCGCCCTCCCTTGGGTTAACTACAGAGTCGGAGCCGACTACTAAAAGGTCGACGTCTAAACCAGTTAGGTATTTAAGTAGAGACCCGGCGGAGGTACAGCCGACAAATCTAGCAGACCTCCCCCCAAATGCCCTCCCACCCAATTCCTCAGCTACATACCTCGCCCTCTTCCACGCAGGCGGGTACCCCCACACACTTACTACAAAAACCCTCACATCTAGAGAAACACAGTCATTAAAAACAATGCCCTCCCGCCAGATGTCGTTTCCAGGCTGGTTGAGGCCGTTTTCGCAACCTAGAGAAGTTTGTCTTCCCTTGGGTTATTTCGCGACAGAAGGTGAGAAGATGTTGGATATCCACATCTGTCGAGACGCCTGCCTAAGACATCTTAGACATCTCACGACGGCGCCCGGGAGCAAACGGATATCGCCACATCATCTACACGTTTCTCAAACGTCCCTCTATCTTTCTCTTGGCCCCTCACCTGGGGGACTTGGGGGCCCGTCTCGGGTGTGCCGGGGCGAGGGGGCGGGTCACCCGGGGGACGTGGCGCCAAGTCGTTAACTTTCCCCATCTTCGCGCCCCCGTCAACCGCCCCGGGGGGCCAGGCGCCGTTAATGAAATAGAGAGAGTTACGAGGTTAAAAACACGACTGTCGCCGGAGTGGGGAAAGTTTGTTGTTTTGTCTTCTGGAGGAGTTCCCAATACCTCTTCTCTGTCTAAATCACGGACACATTGTCTCTATGCGCTCTGAAGCCGCAAGAGGGGCAACGCATGAAGCGGCCTTTCTCCTCTGCCATCTTAGCCCCGCGACGGGGGCGAACGATCGAATACAGCCGCTCCTCCAAGTACGGAATGCCATACCACTGGGATAACTCCTTCAACCTCTTTCTCAGCTGGCCGAGGCCATCGAGGGGTGTATCAAGGCTTTGACGGAGAGATACAGAATGACCGCGCCGCCTGTCCCTACGCCTAGGGACTTTCTCCTCGCCCACGCCTTCACCGACAGCCCAGCTGTCTCGGGCGCGGGGTCGTGGGGCCCTTCTCTAACGCGGGCCTCATAACACAGCCCTCGTCGGGGTTAATGGGCGGCGAGATGTCTTCTGCCAGGACAATCTTCAAGTTGACCTGCCCCGTTCTTATAACACACGTCTCTATTTATTATTCTTCACCACTCTGCCATGAAGATATAGACCGCCGGGCATCCCGCCCCAGAGGGCGAGACTTATTGTGGTTACCAAGGGTCACAGGTTCTGTGCCTGCTGTAAGTTCTGCCAATGCCGATAGAAGATCACATATCTCGGTAGTGTAACGACTTGTATCTCACCTCGGCACCTCTTTTCAACAAGCCCAATACTCAGGATTTTCACGTCTCTTGACGTCCGACCTGCAGACTCTCAACGTCTTTTATTATTACTAACAAGCCATGCGTCAAGTTCGAAACAAGCTTAAAGGTCGTAGCTCCCAGAGCTACTACAGTATTTTTGCCCCACCTTCGTCAACAAACACACGTAGAGTGTAATAATTAATAGTAACGTCCACAGACATGTCTCCCTGAAGGGGGAGGGAATCCGCCGCTGATTTATATATAGCGTGTAAAACGGATTTTAAAGAGGTCTTGCATAAAGATCTTTTGATATATTTTCTTTGCCTCTATATAGCTTAGCCTATATGTAAATTTAGCCAGCGCCGCGTCGGCTAAAATAGCTCTGTCATATCTACCGCGTATGACCAGGGGGCCAACAACTCTAGGCCTTAGTAAGACATATAGCGTAGTTGCCGCCGCAAGTGCCTTCTCTTCTTCTGGCTTCAATCTCGCCTCTTTGAGATGGGCTAAAGTGAGGGCGAGGCCCGGCGGCTTTGGGATATCTACGCTTAATTTTCTCCCCACGGCCTTATGTAGATGAACTACGTTGACTCTACACCCCAACTTCTTGGCTAAGTACTCTGCTATTGTCTCGTGGTACCAGTCGCTGTGGATTAAGACATCTCCACTGGCGTATTTTAAAACTCTGGCGATCTCCCTAGCCCTCAGCTCGCTTCTAAACTTTATCCTCGACGCGTCTAGCCTGGCGTATTTAGCCGTATAGACTACGATGTTTTCAAAATCTTTCCTCAGGAGAGCCGCGTTGTAATTCTTAAAGACATTGCCTAGGGCTGACTCGATATAGGCAATGTACTTCTCAGTTGGGTCGTTCACATCTAGTCTACCCATCAACGCGGCCATCCTAATCTTCATCGCAATCGTGCCGTAGGGATCAGACGGAATTACCTGAACCCCCCTACTCTCTAGTCTCCTCAAGCTATTGTAGAACTCCCTGGTATATATTGGGTCGAAATATTCAATCTCGTAGAAGAGAGAGTCTAGATCTATCTCCCCCCTTAGAAACTTTCCAACCCCCTCTACATTGGGAACCTCGGCTATTACAACGTCGTACTGTTCTGCCAACTCGACGAAATACCCCACGTACTCTGTACGCTGTGGTGTAAAAACAACTGAAATCATAATTAAAATGACTATTGTATATAAATCTATGATCGACTAGCCACATATCCCGTCGCCACATTTCTAGACTTCAGAAGTCTTGCCAAAAAGTCTAAGAAGGCTTTGTAATGAGATATGCGTCTTGTAGTTGCGTTGGCTACTGCGGCTATGGTAGCCACCATTTTAGCCGCTCTTCGGCGAGAAGGACTTTGAGACTAACTACAGTGTACGCCCCTTGTCACTAAAGGAGCTAAGTATTTGTCTACACAGCTTTAAAAATTCACCCCGCCCTAAAGGCAAGGTTTCAACCACGAACAATCGGGCTAGTTTATGATTGCCACCTCTCGCGTTAACTATAGTAATAATCTGAACATAATTAGCGCACAGTTTGAAACTCCCTCCTTCTGTCTCAGCGTCTCGATTAACTTCACAAGCTGATCAACTGTGAGGTATTATTCAGTTTCCATTTTATGTGTTTAACCCATGGACACATGTAATACGTGGGAGGAAAGCTTGTACCTCGGCGTCTGAATAACCGTAGAGACAGAATTCCGCTGTTGTAGACAAAGAGGAGGTACTGGGAGTTGTTGGAAAAAGCAAAACAACCCACTTCCCCCTCTCAGCAACCACCACACTCTTAAGCTCGTAAAACTATCTTACCTACGAGGGACCCGGCGGCTAGGGGACACAGCCAGCCCCCAATGACCCAAGCCCCCTTGCCCGTGGCCGCCCAAAAGGCGTCTCCGCGGGCGGGCCCCAAGCCCTCCGGAGAGGGCCGGGCGCCACAGGGGGCTCTGGTACCCCGCCCTATTCACATAAAGAGTCGGCTATAAATTTTTATATCTGCACATCTCTTTCTAACATGGAGTTTAAGCCGGTGTATTACATGGTGTTGGAGTCTCTGGCACGTGGGGCAAAGTCGGTAGATGAGCTTGCAGATGAGCTCGGCCTAGAGCCCCACGATGTGGAGGCTGTCTTAAATACGCTAATGGTAGCTGGGTTTGTAGAAAAGGGAGAGAGAGGCCTTTTGTTAAAGAGAGTTGTATATAGCCTAACGCCACAGGGGTGGAAGACGCTGGCGGAGTGGAGACAGAGGGCTAAGGCAGAGTTAGAGAAGGCCGCCGAGCTGAGAAAAGCGGGCAGAGAGGAGGAGGCGGAGCAGATCCTCCAGCTCTACGAGCCCGCCATACCCCTCATGTTCGCTGCCGGCATCCTAGACACAGCCCTACTCACAGCCCTCGCGTTGGAAGAGCTTGAGGCGGCAGACGGCTGGGATCAAGACGTGGCTTTTTAAATCTGCTTTTTGAGCAGAACGCAGATAGGTTTACAGCTGAAAGCCCCGTTAGGACGGTGGTCAAAGTCGCGCATATGGAGCTGTCTTTAATTTAGCCTATTGACAAGAGACAGCGGTTTTCGCCGCGTGTCTAAGTAATGGATCCGCCGGCTTGTATACGTCGTCTTCTTTCTCCAACCACCCCTCTTCTACCAGCGTCTTTAGGAGTCTAGACAACTCTGCGTCGTACACGGGGCCTTCTTTGATCTCCAGATATCTCTTTATCTCAGACCACGTGGCCCCTTCGGCCGCCGCCTGCATTATGTAGATGTACCTCCTGCTCTGCCTCAGCTGTACGAATCTGCAGAACTCGCCCCAGGCAAGACGCGCCGCCTTCTCCAGCACCTCAGCGATGAGAGACTCTGTGAGTCTCCCCGCCCTAACTGCCTCAAGGCCTAGATAGGCCAACCAGCCGATGACGCCGTCTAGCTTATCGACGGCTGTCTCCAGCGCCTCCTTGGTGTATCTCACACCTGCCTCCTCTAGGCCTTTTGTGAGAAACTCCTTAGCTCTATCTCTGGGGAGCGGTCTCACTTGGATTGTGTATATATAGCGGCCGTACATCGGCGACGGGGGGTCGTCCGGCCTTAGGAGGCGGTGTATAAGCCCGACCTTGGAGCCGGTGAGGAGGAAGACGACGTTGGACAAGTTGTCGTATGCCCAAGCGAGAACCGGCGTGAAGGAGCCGCCCTTCAACTTATAGAGCTCCTGCGCCTCATCTATGACAAAGACGACGCGGACCCCCTCTGACTCAGCCCACTTGTCTAAGGCCTTCAACAGCTCGGCGGGCGGAGGCCTACGCTTGCCAACGGCAAAGCTTATCTCCAGGCCCGCCACGGAGACGCCGGAGATCCTAGACAGCGCCTCCAAAAGCCTTCTAGACCTCGGGAGAGCGGACTTCAAAACGCCGTAGAAGTCGTCCCAGGTGACATAGGTACGCCACTCGAACTCCCTCACGTCTACATAGACCCTGGGCAAATCCCACGTCGTTGCTTTTGCAAGAGAGGTTTTCCCAACCCGCCTCACCCCCAGAAGTGCGACCACCCTCCTCTCCCTCAGCGCCCTCCTCAGCTCCTCCAACTCGGCCTCTCTATCGAAAAGCTCGTCAGGCCTCTCCACAGGCCCTTCCTTAAACAACATACCTCCCTAGTAACTAGGGAGGTATAAAGTTTTAATAACCGGCCACGCCGGCGGCAGGCGCCAGTAGCCGGCTTTAGAGCTTCCATAAGAAATTCGGCATATTTTTCGGCGTCTTTTGTTTCCTATGGGAAACAAAGTAGATTTAGGAATAGTTAATTTAGCAACTATGTACGTATATGTAGATGGGCTGAAATCTCTGTTGGTTATGGGAGGCGCATGGAAGCAAGCCAAAAGTTTTACAAGACAAACCCACGGCGCCGTGCCCCGTCTCAGAGCCAGCGAAACCCGCCCCCTCCCCTGGCGCTGGCTGAGACTGCGACATATGCGGCGCCCGCCGACGTGTTGACTACGGCGGCTGTCTGGGGGCTTCGTTGAGTTGAATCTACTCTTCGCCAACGCGTCTTGGCCCGCCGCGGTGGCGCTGAGCAGCGCCGCAAGGCGGCGTTGGGAGGCATGGCCATGACCTTCGCAGCCAGAGCCGTCGCTAGCAACTTGCCGACCTCGCCGGCGTCATACGCCGCCGTTGCCACCCCCAAGCCTTGTTCATACCGGCGATACCCACCGCGGCGTTGGCGGCGCTCGCGGTAAAACCGCCATAGAACAAACCCGTTTTTTAACCAATCCAATCACATTCTAAATTCTGCACTCACCAGCTATGAAGCAGTGAAAATGAAGGTAGTAAACCACAAACATGTGACCCGCCTTAAGGGAACCCTCGCCCTTTAGGGCGGAGAGGAGGTCAGATGGTTAAGCTAAACGGCAAAATCTCGCAGCAGAGAGAGTCTTCGTGGTAAACGTTAACACAAGGCCCAAGAAGCCGAGGACAGCCGGATACACTAAAAGCGGCGGCTAAAGGCCAGTCAATGCCTTAGTCTCCGCCCCGTAGGGTAAACATGGGAGGATATATGGGCGGGCCAGCTTGATTGCCTCAACGAGCCAAGCGTCTTGTTGGTTGTATAGTTTTATACAGTAGCCGGCCTCTCCGGGGTCTAGCGGCCAGTTTTTCACACGGCAAAAAATCGGCAGAATCGCGCCAAGTTTTACATTGTCTTCTATCCAGACGCATCTTACCGCAAAGGCGCCTAGTTGTGTAAGTGTTGCTGGAGTCTCCGAGTCCCAGTCTCCGCTCCTCCCCACGGAGATTACGCCCAGCCTCCTAAGATCGTTGTATGCCATCGCCGGCAACACGCCGAATTTTTTCAAAAGAGGTTTTTCAACCTCCTCTAGCTCTCTCTTATGTACAACTCCCCGCGTCTTGGCTAGATATCTCAACAACACGCCATAGACAGCAAATCCGTCGGCGCCGGCCTTATCTAAGACTTGGAGCTTGTCGCCACTGTAGTGTGGCATTAATCTAGTTAAAAATCTGAGTATAAACACATATTCACTATATTAAAAACCGACTGAAGCGCTTGACGTCTCTCGGATTTTTATGAGCTGTAGTATTTTAAAATTCCCTGTACTGCCATTTGGAAGAGGTGGTAATGCGCCTTTAGTTTTTTTAACTCTGGGTAGACGCGGCGGAGGTCTTGATCTCTCTCAGCTAAGATAGACTCTAGCTCTGCAGGCGTGAGTTTTTCTCTGGCGGCTTCTTCCGCAGATCTACTCCATGTCTCTAGTTGAGATAGATGTCTATTTAAGAGGTCGACGGCGTTGTCTAAAAGATCGTGGTGGGTATATGCGACGTATCTAGGCCTTTTTGAAATCAGCTTCTTGACGCTTTCTATATACATGTCGAGTCTAAGCGGCTCCATTGTAGTTGGAATAATGTAGTCAAGCGACTTTACGTATATGCCGGCGGCATCTCCCACCACAAGTATATCCCACGGCTTTATGATAAAAGACTGGTGGTGGCTCGCATGTCCAGGGGTGTGGACAACCTCAACCTCTATGTCGCCTATGTTTACAATCTCACCGTCTTCTGTAATTTTGGCGTTTCTACTAGGCACTTCGAGAGGCCTTCCATACAACTCGCCGAGCCATCCCATGGCCTCTCTCGCAGGCACCCATATTATATCTGGGTTGGGAAGCACCTTAGCGCCTCTAGGGTGTACGTAGAATAAGGCCTCTGGATTTAACTCAGCCAAGGCCCCCGAGCCTCCGTAGTGGTCTATATGTACATGTGTAAGAAATATATGTGAAGGAGGTTTTCCAAGAGTTTTAACAGCAGTTACTAGATCTGCTTTTGAACACGCAGGCCCTCCCTCAAAAACGGCGAGATTTCTCCCGGCGTCTACCACATATACAGACACGAGATTGGAAAACCCCCCGGGCTCTAGATCTATCTTATAAACGCCCTCTAGAACTCTAACTATTTTCATACTAAGACTTTAATAAGCACTTATAACAGTTACCTTCTCTATTCTAGGTTAAAAATATCAAAGCTTGTCAAGAAGCTGGTTGTGTTCGCCTAACACAGGCGCGGACCCCCCGGCTGGAGCTATGGAGCGAATTATCTCGCCTAGGTCTACCCCGTGGCAAACCTCTTGTATAGTTCTAACTGGCGAAAGCGGTATATCGAGTTCAGCCGCTTTTTTCAACAGCTCTATACAGTTAACTTTAGCAAACTCTCTCTGCACCTCTTCTACAGCCTCTCTATCATACATTCTACTTCCCAAATCTTCTCCAATTATTGAGACAAAACGCCGCCAGAACTTTTCCTCCACTGCGCCAAGCGCCACAGATCCGCCGGCGCATTTATACACATTGTAAAACGGGTAGCCCCCAGTAAGGTGTAGATCGCCTATATGTTTCAACTGTGCGAAGTTGAGCAGATTGAGCATATATGCCGTAGTCTCCATAGGCACTTCAAAATATCCAGCTCGGCCAGTCGCCACCGCAACAGCCGCTACAAACGCCGCCGCCAAGCCCGTGGCGACGTCTACACACTGGGGCACCGGCGGCCTATCGCCTAAGTGGCCTGCAACGGCAGCGAAATTTATGTCATGCCCAGGCGCGTCTGAATTTTTATATCCAGAGACTGTGACGTATATAATATTGGGGTTAATCGATTTTAACACGTCATATGAAACTCCGCGGCAGCACGGCGAAAACTTGTCAACACTATATCTGCCTTTTCGATAAGTCTATAAAGACGGGCTCTATCCTCCCCCCTCTTCAAGTCCAATACCACGCTGTATTTACCAGCGTTAAGTATCTGGAAAAGTGGAGGTATGTAGACTCTCAGGGGGTCTCCCCCAGGGGGCTCCACTTTAAAAACCTCAAACCCCCACCCCGCGAGCAGTCTGCCGGCAAGCGGCGCTGGGTATAATACGGCAAGCTCCACTACTCTATACTTCGCCATACGTCAACTAGCTCCTGGGGACATCTAGTAGATTTCAACCTTCCCCCCTCGTTTTCTACACACACAGCTACGATATGGCCTGTAGCAGACAACGCGCCGGTCGTCTCGTTGTAAATCTCAAAGCCGTATTTAACTGCCTTCTCCCTAATCTCCAACGGCTTTAAGACAACCCTCGCCACATCGCCTCTTCTTAACGGCGATTTAAATACGGCATAGGCCTCCACACGCGGCATACGGCTGTGTATTTCCAAAACGCCCCTGGCCCTATAGAACTCCTCCTCGGCATGTTCAACTAGGCTAAAGAACTCTGAAAAATGGACTATTCCAGCCGCGTCAGTTTGAGACCAATAGATGTAAAATCGCACCTCAAAAGGCATAACTAATGTTTACCAGATGTTTTTATCTTTCTACATAGCAAAAACGGGCGTCCTAAAGCTCTGCGCTACCTCTGCCTTTTCAACCTGAGCCGGCGACGTGTTTTACGCTTTAAATCCCCACAATCTTCTCCAAAACATTTATAATGTCTAGGCCGATGTCTTTAATGCCAAAGGTTGTCAAGCGTTCAAGCGCTGAGGAGGAGTATATAGAGGGCAAGGTATATAACTCTTTATTAAAAGCAGGCGCCACAGACGAAGTTACAAAAGAAATTGTTAAAGAACTCGGCGAATGGGTGAAGAAAAGGAGGAAGGTCTTCAGCGACGAAATCAGGAGGTCTGTCCTAACTCGTTTAAGAAAGCTAGAACCCGAAGCCGCCGACGCGTGGGAGTTTTACGACAGAGTTTTCAAAGGCGGAGTCACATTTGACAACGGCAAGGTGGTAGTGGTGGAAAAAGGCCGCCTATACCTAGGTAGAAAGATTAAAGACGTGGGAGGCAAGGGGCTTAGCAACGCAGAAGAGGTGAGAGAAATCTTAGACGAGCTTAGAGAAGATATGGATTATGGGCTATCTCCCAAGGTGATAAACGCGAGGCTTTACGCTCTGTTTATGGGCGTCCTCCATAAGAAAGATATGCCAAAGGAGGAAAAAGAGAAGGCTATAGAGCTCATAAATGAGTTTAGGAAACAACTTGGCTGGAAGCCCTACGAGTTGAAGAAGCCCCTGTAGCATGTTACGCTTAATTACCCTCATCTCCATATCTCTGGAACACCAGCTTTTTCATGCGCCCTATGTGCTGTCTTATGGCATTTACTCTCCAACACCCAGGGTATCTGCACTATATGTCTAAGCTTTCGCAACTTAACTATTCAGTGCTAGGGGACTCATCGTTTATAAGTGTGGCGTCCTACAGCTTTATAGATGTTACTACAGGCTTGTTTCCTGAAGACCCCTTGGAGAGTGTCAGAGAATACACCTTTGGATTACATATCACATGTTCATGTAGTACATCTTCAATGCGGCAGACGAGGGCTTTAAGAAGTTAAGACTCCAACTGGCGTAAGTAGCTGAATACTGCCTCGACAAGCCTTTCTATATCGTCAACCACTAGGTCGATGTGTGGATATCCGCCGAACCCGGATTTGTCAAGTCCGTTGTATTGAAATTTGTAGAGGTTGATGGACACGTTTGTAAGGTCGTAGAGCCTCATCCTGGCGGCGTCCTCTAACACCTTTGCCACGGCAAGCATATAGCCGGTAGGCATAAAGCCCCCTTTGCGGCTCCCGGCCTTCCCGGGGGGCTCGGGGCCCGCCTGGAGTCGCTTGGAGCAACCCAGGGCGGGGTCATGCCGGCGGCGCCCTAATCGCCGAGCCCCAGAGCAGGGGTGGCAACTCATGGGATAAATGGCTTTACGAGCTTAAAAGTGTGATGGCTGCGGGGGTTGGAAAAACGGGTTTTATCTTCCTGAGGAGCTCCCAATAGCGTCTTTTGGCCCAGAGGAGCGGAATTCAATCTCTGTGATCTGAGAAGCCGCAGGCGCATTTCATAACGCGGTTTTTCTCCTCTGCCATCTTGGCGCCACACTTCGGACAGACGGTTGAGTACAACCTCTCTTCCAGATACGGCAGTCCGTACCATTGCGCTAGCGCCTGTAGGCGTCTCCTCAGCTGGCCAAGCCCGTCGTAGAGGCGCTTCTTCTCTCCATTGCTCTCTGCATTCTGCCAAGGCTTGGCGAGTTCTACCACATAAGTTTACAAACTTTAAAAAGCTTATACACAGCTCTATATGAGAATTTCGACTTTTTCTATCCTGTATTTTCCAAGGCCGATGGCTCTTGAAATCCCGACGCCAGTTAACTCGCCGAGCTTCAACAGAGATAGCCACATCCCCACATCGCCATATATAGCCAGACGGGCTCTGCCATAGAACACAGGTACCTTCCTCGCCTCACCGATGTTAAGCCACCCAGTCTTGATGCGCATGCCGACGAGCTCAAGCGCCGTGGGGGCCCGGTCCGCCAACTCCTTTAGGCTGACGCCATAGAGTTGGTAGTAGGTTTTGGCCAGGCTGTAGGCAAGTCTCTGGGGAGAGGGGTAAAGGACGTCTCTCCCGTGGAACATGAAGACGGTGGGGTAAAACACCAGCTCAACCACCGCCATGCCATGTCTCTCCTCCAGCTTCCCGTCGGCGGGGACTATGTCGATGCCCGAGACCTCAAGCACACAGCCCACCTCCACCCTCGGCTCGGCGGCTAGAGAGTCCAAGAGGAGCCGGGCGTCGTGTTCCAAGAGCAGAGCCCTGAGCTCAAAGGCGGCCCCCGGCTCGAAGGCCTTCTGCGACCCGTTCAGCCCCGAGAGGACGGGCGCGCCGCCGTGGTAGAGGGGGTGGGCGAAGACCCTCCCTTTAGGCTCTGCCACCCTCCGTAGAGCTGTGAGAAAAAAGTTGTACACCAGCGACCCCGACCAACCCGTGAGAAGACATGGGGTTGCCCCCCTTGCCCTCACCGAAACTAATACAACCACGGAAACTCTCTAGCCCATATTTAAAACAATCATTTCACCGACGATAAGGCTTCTCCACCTCTCCACCTCCTTCTTTGTTCTTTCCAATATGTCACCGTCCACAAAGTACTTAGGCCCTTGACCTCCAGTAGCCTTTGCCACATACCAGTCTCCGCGAGACTGATCGTTGATTTCGCCGACGGGACACACCTCTACAGTAGAACTTGCTTCACTCTGCTAATTCCGCGTGTTGATTAAATGAGCGATGTCTTAGAGAGGGCCGGCCGGAGCTCGGACGTGAAGTCGTGGAAGAGACTTGGCCCTCAATGAAGAGAGGCGTGAGGAGAAACCCCGCCTAAAAGGCGGGGCACGTTATTAAAACATAGGAAAAAGTGATTATTTACACAGCGATTCCACGTCTTCTTAAGTAGTTTGGCATGTGTGTTTTTGCCCAGTCTAGTGGGATGGTTCCGTCGCTGAACATGGCGTTGAGTAGTGGTCTGTTTGTGGGGTGTAGTACGGCGAATATGTGAAGCGCTACGAAGAGTAGCCCTAGGGCGAAGCCGACGTCGTGTAGCAACAGCATAAGTCTCGCCTCCGCTAGAGATAGGCCTAGGGCGTCTCTATAGACAAGCGCCACGCCGCTAATAGAGAGGAGTACTACCGACGCGATAAGCACAAGCGCCATGTAGGCAACAAACACGTTGTGTCTCTCCATAGACGCCTTGACGTCCTCGGGAAGCGGCTTGCCGAAGAGGTAGTGCCCAGCCAACGCCTTAGCTTCCCTAATCTGTTGGCCAAGCGGCTTGCGGAAGGCGTCAAAAATCCTCACCTTCTTAAAGAGGAGTAGATTGACGGCGTACACCAAGAGCAACGCCCCCCATATATGCCCTAGAAATCTGTGGGCAATTCTAAACAACTGCACGCCGGCTGTAACGGCGTCTGTGCCCACCGCCGCCGCCAGAGGGGCGCCCACCGCGTACACCAGGGGGGCCAAAACCTCTATGGCAAATAGAGCGCCGCCAGTAATCGCCAACACAGTAAACAACAACAAATTCCACTGGTGGGCAACCCTATACCCAATACTTACAACCTCCACTCTATCCATGTATAAAACTAAGTAGAAGTTTAAAAACTTTTCTATTATTTTTTCTCTTCTACCCTCGCCCGACGCCAAGCAACAAAACCCAAAACAGCAAGAACGCCAGCAAGCGCAGCGCCTCCTGCTGTAGTTAATGATTTTAACGTACTTCTCGTCTCTATAACGGCTTTTGTCCCCTCGTCTTCTGGCGGCTTAATGTATTCTCCCTTAGTAAATTTCTGTGATACCTCACTAGAGGGACTCTCTATATCTCCAAATACCAACGCGCCGGAGGGACAGACCTCTACACATACAGGTCTTAACCCCTCTGATACTCTTCTTAAACATTCAGACCCCATACACTTCGCAGGTTTGTTATTTTTCTCATCCCACCACACCGCTCCATATGGACAAGCGGCTAAACAGTATCTACAGCCTATACAAGAGCTCTCCCGTAGTTTTACTAAGCCATCTCTATCTTTATACAGAGCATTTGTAGGACATGTTGCAACGCAATACGGCTTATCGCAGTGTTGACAATAGACAAGATATAACGTTGGTTTAGGCCCTGATTTAACTTCGACCATTTTAATATCGCTTTTAAGCCACCCCCATACTTTATTCATTTCGCCGCTACTATTATAATTAGCTGCATTACATGCTGCAACACAAGCGCCACAAGCTACACATCTTGAGCGATCCCAGAGGAGGACTAGCCGCGTCATAGCCTCCTCACCCTAACCGTGGCGTTGGTGGGGGCGGACCCAACCACCGGCTCTATCTTCCCAGTGGCGAACCACTGCGGGTTAACGCCCTCCCTCAGCCAAGCGAAGTCGCCGTTAATAAAGCCAGATCTCCTGCCTCCTATGAAGGAATACGTGAAGAGAACCCCCTCCCTAACTCTATTTGTCACTTTGACTCTAGCCACAGCTTTAAAACCTGTGTCGATACCCTCGAGCTCTACCACATCGCCGTCTCTTATACCCAGACGTTCCGCATCTTTTGGATTCATCCAGACAGATCTATCGGCGAGGAACCTGGCGTTTGGCGTAAAGGCGAAGTGTGCAGAAACCACCTGGTCCTTCCCGTTGACTAGGTAGAACTCGTTGGGAGCTTTCGGCGGGGTATACAGCGGAGGTCTATAGTCGGGGAGCGGGTCGAGGCCGTATTTAAGCGCAGTGAGAGAGTATATCTCCACCAAGCCAGTGGGCGTGCCGAGCTTCGTCTTGTAGGGCCTAACGCCGTACTCCTTGCGCTTCAGTACCACGAACCCCTTCTCCTCTAGTTGCCGCTTGATCTCGTCCAGCGGCATCTTAAACGCGTCGGCCACCTTCTTCAGTGCGGCTTCCACCAGCTGTCTCTCCCACTCCTCAAAGGCGTGGGGGTCGGCATATCTCTCGTCGTAGCCAACAAGCTTAGCCCTCTCCGGGAAGGCCCTTCTCACGATCTCCATCAAGATCCATGGAGCATGTCTGGCGTCTACGCCCGGCGGCGGGTCGAGAGCCTTATGTGACATCTGGATAGCAGCGTGGAGAGTCCACTTAACGACCGCCACCTCCTCCCTCTCTAGAAACATAAGATCGGGGAGGATGTAGTGGGCGTAGTCCACATGGTCATGCGGAAAGATGTCGATCGCAACTACCAGCTCCAATTTCTTTAACGCCTCCACCGCCCTCTGGTAGTTGGTATCTCTCTGTAGAGGGGCGGTCCCAACTATAAACAGCGCCTTTATATTCTCTCCAGCTAAAATTGCGTCATACACTGCGTTAAACGTCGAAACAGCTAGCGGGTATTTTGATGTATCTATTCTCTTGGCAGTCGGCCTAGGTATTTTCATGCCGGTAACTGTCACAATGTCAGGTCCCACGGGGTCACACACATTTGGGTACTTAGCTGACTCTTGGAAACAAAGGCCGCCTTGTTTATCTATGTTGCCAACTAAGGCGTTTAAGATGAGGACTAGGCGGTATGTATCAAATTCATTGCCATTTCTTGAGGTATACCATCCATCTTCAATAACGCCCTTGTTTTTTGCAAACTCTTCTGCAATTTTAGTAATTATCTCAGCCGACACTCCTGTAATTTCAGAAGCCTTCTCGGGCGGGTATTTAGAAACACGTTCTCTAAACAGCTCGAAGACGGTCTTAGCCCCGCCTAGCCTCTGTCTTACCTCGTCTGTAAGCTCAAGAGCGGGGTCCTTTGCTTTTCCAAGCGGCGCCAGTGCTTGTGTCGCGTTATCCCACACGACGTAGTCTGCCTCAACACCTATCTCCTTGCCTCCCAGAGGTTTGCCATCTGGCTTTATTAACATAGGCGCGTTCGTATAAAACTTAAGAAATTCTACATCATACAACTTCTTTGAAATTATCACATAGGCCATAGAGGCTAGAAAAACAGCATCGGTCCCAGGAATAATCGGCACCCATTCCACAGCGCCAAAGGCAATGTTAGGAGCTCTAGGATCTATAACAACGATCTTTGCCCCCCTCTCTCTAGCCTTGGCTAAACTCCTCACATGTCCCATAGCTGCATCTAAAACACGGCCTAGCAACACTAGATATTTTACATTTCCATAATCGGGATCTACCGTCGGAGGCCCGCTCGCACCTAACACAGCCCTTCTCGCCGCCGTCGAGGCGGAGTGACACGTCCCCTCGTGGCCTATGAGATTCGGCGTTCCGATCAACGCGGCGAAGAGTGGGAGGAACCAGGAGTGGACGTCGTGTCTCGTGATGACCACGCTCTCGGGGCCGTACTTCGAAACGATGTCCTTAAGCTTCGCCGCGATTTCGTTCAAGGCCGTGTCCCAGTCGACCTCCACGAAGCCGCTCTCGACACGTTTCAAAGGCCTCTTGAGACGGAGGGGGTGGTTCCACATCTGAAGTGCCGAAGCCGCTCTTGCGCATAGGCCAGGCGATGGGTGTCCAGAGTTGGGTAATAAATAACGGCGGCCCCCCCGCTCTATATATAAGAGACCACAACCTGCGCCACATGCCCCACACATAACGGGAACCACTTTTTCAAAAGTCAACGAGCTAGTTGTCTCATGTATACTTCCATATGTAAATACGCCAAGTGTAGAAGTTGTAATTAAAGTTGTCGCAGAGAGTTTTATAAAGTCGCGCCTATTAGTCGACATTGGAAAAGAGGGTTGTCATAGTTTTAAAAAATTTATTACTTTTATATCCGAAAGAATATTGTACATAAGTTATACATCAATTACAAAATATAAATAAAGAGTACAAGAGATATAAAAACTGTACAATACGTATAAACGAAAAGAATTTATATAAAGAGCTAAATTAACCTATGCTTGGACTTATTAGATATTTTTGGCAAGACCTCATGCCCCCTCTGCCGGATGGGTGGCGCCCCGTGCTGAAGAGATACGTAGAGCGTTGGCCCAAGCCGCTTACCCCATACGCCGTGGCAAAAGAGGTGGAGTTAAGCACTTCTGCCGTCTACCGCGCCGTCTATGCCCTCGCCAAAAATCGCTTGATCCTCCCGGCAGGCAGAGGCTACCAAGCCACAGTGAAGGGAGCCATAGCTCTCCTTGTAGAAGAGGAAGACCCCCGCTGGCTTGACGCAGTTAGAAAGATCTGGGGGATAGGGATAGACGACACAACCGCAACGTTTTACCTAGCCGCGCTTGGGGCCGCAATACGGAAGCTGGGCTTTACTATAAGAGAAGCATATATATGCAACTGGGTTGCCAGCCAAGCCTATATAATAACTCAGCTCGACCGTCTGAGGCTACCTTCCGCGGTAGAAGAGACGATAAAACCGCTACTAAAGTTTCCAGAAGGGACACACCACAGCTGTAGTAGATATAAATAATAACTTTTTCCTAATTGTGTCTAGATCTACAGTACCAGTAGAGGGAGATGTAGCTAGAGAAGTGGCGTCTCTAGCAAAAAGCCACGGATTTTCGGTTGTTAGACTAGCTACAGACTCTCTTAAATTAGCTATAGAGTTGATGAAACGAGGTGTAACACCGGTAAACGCTCTTGAGATGTATAAACTACTTGAAAAAATAATAGCATTTGACGTAGTGCCAGTCCCCCTTTCCTTCCTCGAACTTCTAGCTAAAAAGTGGGATATCTGTAACAACCCTGAGATAGAACACTATCTGAAAGAAATTGGGGAGAAATTTGGCAAAACTCTCCTCTCCGAGTTTAAAAACTTTAACGAATTTGTAAGAGTAGCGTCTCTTCTCTTTGCACAATTTCCCACCACTCGTTTTACAATTAATAAAACAGGCAATGTTTGGAGAATATATTTTGCACCAGCCGGCCCCCTTTCAGCTAGGTGTCTCGCCCGCTTCGCCGAAGAGGTAATCAAGCAGTTTGGATGTGTAACAAAGACACAATATAATCCAGTAATTGCTGCAGAAGTAGAATGTCCGGGAAAAACATTATAACCTCTGTACAATTTCTGACATGGTTAGAGAATATTCACGTCTTGCACTCAGGAAAGACTTAGCCGAAGAATTCTACCGCGCAGTGAAAAACTTGGGGAGAAAACCTAGCGAAGTATTGGAGTTTATAATACAAGCCGCAGTAGATTCAATAAACCACGGCGTAGACCCCATAGATATGGTTCACATATGTCGCCTAGCGAGAAGCCTAGGCCTTGGCCGAGGCGGCTATGAAGTTGGCAAAGAGGCTGGAGTCCTCCTAAGAGCCTACTACAGCCCAGAGGAGTTTCTCGAAATACTAACAAGAGTCGGGCCTAAGGTATTTCATGCAAATAGAGTAGGGCCGAACGCCTTCCGTGTTAACAATGCAACAATTAGAGAAACATTAAGGGGTGTACTAGAGGGCATTGGATACAAAGTTAGAGTAGAGGGAGATATGGTTTTCTTAGACAACGTTCCCGAATATACCAAGTAAATGACGCTAAAGAATTTAAGACAATCCAAAGAACCCTTTGGGGAGTCGGTAAAAACAACAGAGACTTAAAAAGAACTATATAGTTGATAGCGCCAATATCTCTATCCCGCTACTGCTTCTCGCCCCTCCATCCATAAAATATAATTTCAGCCGTAGAATTGTTCTGAAAACTTTCATAACTTAAAAAGTCGTTAAAACGTAAAAACTCTTCCTATAGTCGTGAAGTAGAAAACTATCCCACTACTTCTTCATACTTCTTCGTACAGAACCACCAGGTCTTGCACTCAATTCCGGTCTCCTTTAGTCTCTTCTCAGCGCCCTCGTATCTTTGAGGCGGTGGGACTATTACTGGGTCGCCTGGCCTCCAATCGACAGGCGCCAGATAGCCATGTTTATAGTTAAATTGTATTGCGTCAATTACACGTAATATTTCGTCGACGCCTCTACCAACTGCAAGTGGATATAGGGCGAACCAAACTAGCTTTAGCTCTGGGTCTATTAACGCCACCATTCTTACGGTGGCTGTTGTGCCTGGTGGAATTGAGTTAAACAAATTTGCTACTTGGAAATCTGGCACGTCGGAGATTATTGGAAATGGAATCTCGACACCCCACAGCTGTTTTATCTGTCTCTTCCACTCTACATGGCTATAGACGGTGTCTACACTAAGGCCAAGTAGCTCGACCCCCCTCTTCTTAAACTCCTCATATTTCTTTGCAAAGGCAATAAACTCTGTCGTACAGACCGGTCTGAAGTCGCCGGGGTGGCTAAACAACAACAGCCACCTGCCCTTGTAGTCACGGAAACACCTCCTCCCGGCGTCTGTATCGAAACATAGATCCTCCGGAATTTTCATCCCCAGATACGGGCCTTTTACTTCTGGCATAGCTAGTTTCTTTTAACATATTTTAACATAACTTACTTGTTTATGTGTAATTGGAAAAAGGTATTGAAAAAAGTGGGGTTATTTGGGGAAGAAGGCGGTGGCTAGGAGGTAGGCAACGCCTATTATTACAAGTAACGCTATGCCGTAGGCTATGAAGAGGTTCCACACCTTATACTGCTTCATCAGCGAGAAGCGTGTGTTTATTCCAATAGCTACAAATGTGAGGCCGAAGAGCAGAACTCTAAACGGGTCGGTGCCGCCGCCTACCAATATGGGGACAACAGCTTTTGTGGCCTCATCGACGGGATTCGCCGCTTTTGCATATACAGAGCCCGCAAGGCTTAAGATAAGCGCTGAGGCCACGAGGCTAGTGAAGAAGTACCCCAGGACGAACTTGGGGAATCTAAACCACAGCTCCAGCGGCGACGGCTTCCTCTGTGTTGCCGCTGCGGCGCGTCTAGGCTCGACTAGGAATACCCAAATTAGCGCAAGCACAAAGGCTATCACGCCGATCCAGATGTCGATAAGCACTTTGCTCATTACGCCTATTTTAAGCGGCGTGTCTGAGCCTATACCTCTTGCGATAATTTCTGCCGAAGCGGCCGCCGCACCGTCAGTCTTCACAGATAGGCCCATCCAAGCGCCTGCGGCAGCTTCCGATATTACACCAGATTTAACAAGACTTATCGCAACCCAGGGCAGTATTATCAACTCGACGGCAGCGTAGATAAGTATGGCAGCGGAGACCATCGTGGGGTATATGGCAGGCGCCCCTATGGCGCCCGCCGCTGCTATTGAGGCAGAGACTCCACAGACGCCAACGCCGACAGCTGAAACAACGCTTAAGTCTGTGTTCTTTGTGAAGAGTCTAAATATGGGGAAGGCCAATAACATAAACAGGGGGAACCCTATTAGGACCATTGTAAGAACTGAGCCGCCGTATCTAATCCAGTCTGTGAAAAGGATCTTAGCACCCAGGAGGACAATTGCAGTTTTTATAAACCACTCGCCCCTCGCCGACCCTAACAGCCACTGTGGTAACTTGGGCAAGTTGCCAATTAAGATGCCTATAAACAACGCCAGTGTAAAAGCGAATTCAGTAGTCACTACGCTGGCGATAGGTTTGTAACCTGTAATTATTGCACATATCCACCACAGCCAGTAAATCACAGTGAAGCCCCTTACCCAGTCCGAGGGCTTTATGCCAATTAGCTTGGCAGGGCCCATTAATAACAACATCAACACTATCCAAGCCACTATGAGGTTTACCCACGGCGAGCCAAACACCATCTTGGGGTTAGGCACAGCCACAGGCGACGAGATATCTGTCCAGACTTTCCACATCGGCACCCAACCCAGGGCGTCTCTATACGCGTAGAAACCTATAAACGCATAGAAAAAGAGCGCCAGCCCTAGCCACAACGCCCACCAATCCTCCTTCTTATATAGAGAGGACCAGTCTATCTTTCTTGGTTGCGACATGAATCAAACCTAAATGATAAAATTAAGTAATTTATTATCCAACTCTCTGTAATAGATAAATGAACTTTACAAATACAAATTGTACACACCATATACATGTTGAACAGAGTAGAGTACATATTACATTATATAGGTTATATCTTCAAAAACCGTTCTAGTTAACGGTTGTAAGAGAAGTTTTGATTAGACGCAGCCTGTTGGCTTTGGCGCTCCTGCTACTTTACAAGCGCCGTTGGCAGGCCCCGAGGGAAATAGCTGGTAGATCTGCTCAAGGGTAAATCCCGTCTCTTTTAGCAACATCTTTATAGGTGGACACACGCCGTAGGTCTCCCAATACTCTCTAAGGTACTTAACTACCTTCCAGTGGTCCTCGGTCATCTTCTGTATGCCCTCAAGCTCCCGCGCCATCCACTCGGCAACTTTTTCATTCCACACCTCGGGATTTGATAGGAAACATTCTTCGTCTAATATTATTGTTACGTCGTCTACTTTATACTCCCCTGGACATTTTACTGGCATGTCGTTTATCACTATACGAAATAAAAAATTTAGTTACTTAAATCTGAGAAACTATATAGCCGTCGCCTAAGAGATCGTGTAGTCTCTCCTGTAGTATTGCATAAGCTATGCGGTCCCAGTGAAACATGGCATCTCCCGGTGGTATTTCAACACGGAGAAGCGGTAGGTAACCCCCCTCTGTGGGGAAGAGCACAAGTACAAACTTAGTCTTTCTACCAACCCACGGTATATTATCTACAGTAAACTCTATAGCGGTCTCTTTCTCTCCCTGTATCTTCACTCCGTACCATATAAAACTGAGCGTGTACGAGGAGGGGGAAAGGTCTGAAATTATATACATCTTGAATTGGGGAATGTGAAAAAACTCTCTATTTTCTGTCTGGTAGGCAAGGAAAAAGGGTAGTGTTCCAGGTGGTATCTCCCTATGGCGCATCTCTGAATCCTTTGAATATAACCTCGCCCCTGGCCCTGTATGTCAAATAGGTTCTTGCGGCGTCTGGCCACCATAGATACTGCGCCGCCATTTTCGGCGCACCCACTAACTCGACGAACTTTGCCCAGCCTATTCTCTCGACAAAGTCTGCAAGTCTCTCTCCAGGTTTGCCATGCGTCTTCCACACATCGATAACCTTTTTCACCACTGCGACTATTTCCTCATATCTCGGCGGATTTGCAGGAATCCACGGTATAAGTACTCTAGCGAGTCTAGGCCCGACGCCTGTGTTCGCCATCTTGCCGCCTATCAATATGGCCGCGCCTACGTCCTTCGGGTCGTAGTCAAACGCGTCGCAGTTGTCCTTACAACGGCCGCAGTTGATACACTTCTCGCCCACTAATACAAGCTTTATCTTTTCCCCCTCTCTCCTTAGCGTTAACGCGCCGGTTGGACATACTTGCACTAGGAAGACTTGGCTCTCTGGTATTTTAGCAAGGGCTTTGGGAGGCGGCATACACAGCGGTAGTACCTCCTCTCTTATCTTGGGCGGGGCGCCCCACATGCCGACAATTGCTATGTCAATAGCGGTGCCTCCTGCACAACCCGAAGGACAGCCAGATATGAAGACCCTCAGCTTTGCGGGAAGCTTCTCCTCGCCCGTGAAGTAGGGCTTGAGGGCGTCTCCAAGCGCCTTGCCAATACTCGGCGCATCTATCACCGCAATTTGACATGTGAGAAACGCAGTACATGTATTGATGCCCCACAGCGCCCCTCCCCAGCCTCCCACTGGGAAGCCCAACTTCTCCAGCTCTTCCTTAATCTTCAGCGCTTTATCAAGCGAGTCTGTGATAAACTCGACGTTACCCGCAATAGTTATACGCAGGGCGCCCACGCCCAGTTTGTCGGCGATATCAGCAAACTTCTCCAACGTATCCACGCTAACTCTGGCGTTAGGCGGCAGAGCCGCTTTCACAGTGAATACTCTCTCGCCTGTCTCGGAGATGTGCTCTATAATGCCGGGGCCGTGGAACTTCCTCTCTTTCCACTTGCCGTAGTTCCGCTTGACTATATCTGGCAAGAACTTGTCAAGCTCGTTGGGTATGTTTAACTGTATCGCGCTCATATCCCCACCGCCCGTCTTAGTTCTTCTGCAAACTGGGCATATTTCTTACGCTCCTCCTCCGGCAAGACGCGGTACGGCACATTGTCTGGCAACTTTTCGACAAGCTTCGGAGTGTCCTCTAGCTGTATACCTGCCTTCTCTATGAATTGGTAGAGCCCCGTCATGAGGATGTAGTCGCCTATACGTACCTTGGCCTGCGCCTCCTTATCCCACGGCTCAATAACTTTAAACACCAACTCGATGCCTTTCTGCACCTCGTCTGGCTTCAAGTACCCCACAAACCAGCCGAGCTTAGGACCATACCTCCCCTTTGAACCTCCGCCGACTAACACAGCCACCCGTCTCTCTTTTCCGGGCTTGATGGCTGGATATGCCTTCCTAATACAGTACATACACTTCTTACACCTAGAGCCGTCTATCTTAAGCTCTTTCTTTTCGGCATCCCAACTTATCGCCCCGCCGGCGCATTTAGAGACGAGGTCGTTGGGGTCCGCCTCGCCCGCCTCTATCTTCTTCCTTAGAAGCTCTTGGTCTACCTCGGGGGCGCCCTTCCAAGTCCCAATGAAGCCGAGGTCTGCTCTGTTTGCTCTACCGCAGTCCATGGGGCACCCCGAGAATTTAATCTTGAACTTGTAGGGGAACCCCGGCACTGCAATTGCGTCGTGGATCTTCTTGTCTTTTCTAAACTCTGTAAACCACTTCAGAGTGTCGTAGAGCGCAAACTCACAGAGGGCGGGGCCTACGCATGTATTCAGCTCTCTAATGGCGTCGCCGCTACCGCCTACGTCTGTACCAACCTGCCTCAACGCCTCAATCATGGCGTCTCCCACCTCTTTGCTCTTCACATTAATCACCATGGCGCCCGTCTGACCTACCACCTCCACAAGGCCGATTCCATACTCCCTGGCCACTTTTATAATTCCCCTTAGGTAGCTCGTTGGTAGAAACCTCCCCGGTGTGTGGAAGACTCTGAAGTGTACCTCCTCTCCGCCCTTCGGCACCCAATCTCTAGCAATTCTCGCCAATACTCCCGTTAGACGCTTTGCCTTTACCGCGCTAGGCCCCCACGGGCTTTTTCTAGCGACTAGACCAACGCCATATACGTGGAGTGGGTAGCCTGTTTTCCTCATCTCCGCCACGTGGCTTGGCCACGGCCCCTTCTCTAGCTCTTTGAGGTATTGCTCAGCCATCTCGAGCAATTTGTCTGGCGGCGGTAGATTTGGGGGTGCGGCCATGAGAAAAAATGTTCTAGTATTAAATAAGCCTTATTACTTACTTTAAAATAACTTCGCTTCCAGATACTTTATATGGTGGGGATGTAATTGTAGGTTCAAAGAATATTGTAAATGGGTGTATCATTTTTCCAAATGGGACGTATATCATTAACACTTCTGCGAGGAATATGTGTAATTTAACCAGCGGCTCCGCCTTAGTTATGGCCTCTAACGCCGCGGCTACATTGCCTGTCAGTAGATTTTGTAGCCACGGCGTAACTGTTTTGTCATAATGTGGATGTATGACGGCGGTGTTGACTAGGCCTACGAGTACTATCGCCGTTATTAAGACTAGTGCAAACCAATCGTCGGCGAAGGTAAAGCTTTTTACCTCAGGCTTTGTCAGCCGCCTAGCCCAGAGCAAGATTAATCCTATAATTACCACAATGCCGAATAGCGTCCCTAGGCCTATAGCTATTATTTTTCTAGTGGCTGGGTCTATGCCCATTGCCGCAAGTTGCTCAGGGGAGAAGAAGAGAGCTGTGTGGCCTAGGAAGAGAGTTAGAAATATACCCCAGTGGAAGAGGAGCGCACCCCAGTAGAGCAACTTGTCGTTGGTGTATTTCAGCGTGTAGAATGTCAATATCCGTTTTAACACCTCTCCAGCTCTAGCTCCTGCGCTCCAGTTGTAGGAAACTACAGCTACGGAGGCTAGAGAGGTTAGTCCACGTGGCGAAATCCAGGCGCCTATCTTGGCTAGAACTCCTACAATAAGTATTACTAGGGCGAGATATGGGACGCCTATGAACAACACGGCGTCTAGCATACTATATCTTTACACACCTCTTTTATTATCTTGTTTTCCACTTTTGAGTAACAAAATGGATATTGTAGCTGATGTAGTATGTTGTGTATAAACCTCGTATATACCAGGTTGAGGTCTCTACGGCATGTAACGCCAACTGTGTATATTGCCCAGTCTCCTACTTTAGGCAGAGGGGCCTCTGGCCTGTGAAGCTCATGGATTTTGACCTCTACAAGAGGTTTCTCGCCGAGGTAGAAGAGGCTGAATATATCCATCTGCAGGGGTGGGGCGAGCCGCTTTTACATCCGCGTCTTGTAGAAATGGCGGCTTCTGCAAAAAAGATAGCTAATGTCGGAATTACGACAAACGGAACGCTTCTGAGAGAGGAGGTGACTCGCGCTCTTGTAGAAATCCCCATAGATATCCTCGCCGTTACCTTCGCCGGGGCTAGAGCCGAAACTCACAACAGATATAGAGAGGGAAACGACTTCAACGTAGTCTTTAGGAATGTAGAATATTTGCTAAGGATCAGGCGTGGGAAGCCAGAGGTGGTGGCCATATATATGCTACTTGGCGATAACTACAGGGAGCTTCCTGGGTTTGTAAGAATGGCGGCTAGGCTCGGGGTAGACCGGGTAAAAGTAAGTAATTTAAATTATTTATTCAACACCGAGGGGGCGTCGTTAAAAGCTTTTTCAGACACGTGGGAGAAGCCTAGAGAAGTCGAGAGAGCTATTGTAGAGGCGCAACAGATCGCAAGAGAGGTGGGGGTTGGCTTTGTGACAGATAACATAGCGCCATTTGAACTCGCAGAGTGTCCCGAAACGCCGACTAAAGCCGTTTTTATAACTGTCGACGGCGATGTATGTCCATGTGTCTACCTTGGGCTTCCCTGGCCTGAGATTCCCCGGTTGTTTAACATACGTCTTTTTAAAATCCCTAGGACCTGTTGGGGAAATTTAAAAATGGAGAGCTTAAGAAAAGTCTTGAACTCGGAAAAGGCAAGGGAGTTTAGGTCGAGGTTTGAATATAGGAAGTACAACATGGACGTCGGCGCCATAGGCGAGCCTCCAGATGTCTGTAAGACTTGCTATAGGCTGTTTGGAGTGTGACCCGCCCACCTCGTCCCCCTTAACTCTTTCTTGGTCTCTCCCTGGGGGGCTTGGGGGTCTGTTTTGGGTGTGTTGGGGTGGGGGTGGGTCTTATGTGGCTGTGGGTTGTTGATTTTCTTTGTCTGCCGCCGGGGGGCCGGCGTTGTTCATGTGTAGTTGGGGGGTTAGGTGGTGGTCGCCGGGGGGTTGTTTCTAGCCCCCAGTACCTCTTCTCCACCATGTCATGGGGGCGTTGTCTCTGTTGTCTGAGAAGCCGCAGGTGGGGCAACGCATTACGCGGCCCCTCTCCTCCGCCATCTTAGCTCCACAACGGGGCAGACCGTGCTGTAGAGTCGCACCTCTACATATGGAATGCCGTACCACTGCGCCTCTTCAGCTGGCCGAGGCCGTCTAGGAGGTGTTTCTTCTCTCCGCTCCCCTCCTTCAGCTCCCGGTAGCTCTCCTCCACTGCATCAACTACGACGGCGGCTTGGCGCTCTCTGGCCAGTTTTATGATCTCGCGGGCGGCGTTGCCCCTTCCAGTACGAGCCAACTAGAGACGGCCATATACGCGACGCCCGCCGTGTTGGCCACGGCAGCGGTGGCACTGAGCGGCGCCGTCGTAAAGGCGGCGTTGGGAGGCATGTTGTTGACCTTCGCAGCCAGAGCCGTCGCTAGCAACTTGCCGACCTCGCCGGCGTCATACGCCGCCGTTGCCACCCCAAGTCTTGTTCAATTGACAATACCCATCGTGGCGTTGGCGGCGACGCCGTGAGAACCGCCGTAAACCCGTTTTTAACTCACTTCCCCTAGGTCTGTACAAATCAAAACGCCTCACCTGAGTTTCACGTTGAAACCCAGGTGTGTCGCACCGTTTCACCTTTCACACACCGTCAACACAACACTGGCTTTTCTCTCCCACGCCACATACGCCTATGAACACATACAGACTTCTGTACCAAGGTGCCGAGGGGCGAGGTTTTCAATTGTAATCTGCCCCCGTCCTGATGGGCGGTAAATTTCTCATAGTTGAATAAGAAGAGAGAAATAATAAATAAGTAGCTTCAGTTATGCATGCGGCAGAGTTTAAGTTGGGAGATACTTCGGCTATTAAGCCTCTTAAAGCCCCGGAGTCTTTAGTTAAGAAGCTTCACGAGCGTATCGGGCTTAAAATCCCTGAGGACAAGTATAAATACTTCCTAGATAGACTTAGAGAGGAGTATAAGAAAAATAGAAATATCAAAATCGCAGTAGATACATGTGTACACTGTGGTGCATGTATAGACGCCTGCCCAACCTATCTGACTACTAAAGATCTAAAGAACTCACCTGTGGGACGTGCTGAGCTTATTAGACGTGTATTGAAGAAAGGCTCTGTTACAGACGCCGAGCTTGAAGAGATATACACCTACTACTGGCAGTGTCTCACCTGTAGGAGGTGCGGTTATGTCTGTCCCTTCGGCATCGATCAAGCGGATATTACTAGGTTTGTCCGTGGCGTGTTGTATGAAATTGGGATGGTAAACAGATTTGCGGCTATGACAATAGACGCTCACGAGACTACTGGTAATGCTATGAGGATAACGCCGGCGGCTGCAATAAATATATTAAACTACTTTGCAGAAGAGATAAAGTCTGAGAAAGGCGTCGAGGTTACTTACTATGTATACCGCCATGACCAGAAGAAGATGATTAAGTTTGTTGGTAAAAATGCAGTTGGCGAAATAGCTAGAGACAGCCCTGAGTGGCCTGAAGCAATTCTCTTCCTTTCTTCTGCAGATCTTTTCCTCAACACAGAGACTCTCAAAGGTTATCTCACATTTCTAAACGCTGTAAAAATAAGATTTGCCGTCCACACTGGATGTAGCGAGGTGGCGAACTTCGGATTGTGGACTCACGAAAAACATATGGAGTATATTGGGAACATATATTACAACGCTGCGAAAGAGCTCGGAGTAAAATATGCGATATTTGGTGAATGTGGACACGGCTGGAGGGCGTTTAAAAACGTGGTAGCTCCAAGACTTGAAAAAGAGGGTATCAAAGTCTACCACATACACCACCTTGTGGTCAAGGCAATTAAAGAGGGTAAAATAAAGCTGAATCCTGAGGCTAATGGAGATAAGGTATATATGTATCAAGACCCGTGTCAATACAGTAGAGGCGGCGATCTTTACGAAGAGCCACGGTTTATTATGAACCACGTAGTAAAGAAGTGGGTTGAATGTCCACAAAACCGTCAGCTCAACTGGTGTTGTGGCGGCCAAGCAGGCATGCTTGCAGATGAAATGAAGCCTTTGAGACTTCAGTACGCAAAGCTATGGTATGAATGCGCCATTAACGCAGGCGCACAACACGTCGTAAGACCGTGTTCAAAGTGTAAAGGTACTCTAAATGGTATAATTGGCGATCTTAACAAAATATATGGACGTAATATAACATACGGCGGGCTGATGGATCTGGTATATAGAGCACTTGTAATTTAGTATACATTTTGTACACAACAAATACTTTTTTATCTTTCTCAACAAGCAATATAAGAATAAGATATTTACAGCTCAATTATTTAACGACATTATGGCATATGAAACTCTCGACCATTTTACAATTAAAATTTTAGACACTGTACTTAGCGAGGAGCTTAGGGGAGAGCCGGGTTTAACGCCATATCAAATAATGCGGAAACTTGGAGTGTACCCCTCCTTCCTCTATAAAAATATCAAAGTCTTAGAAAGACGTAACTATCTAGTCTGTAAAGAGGCGGGGAGAGGTAAAATATGTTCAACAACAGTTGGCGGGTTGTTAGCTTTTCTAAAAGTTGTAAAAGACTACGACAAGTATGTGTATCTATTCTTTAGAAAGCTGGGTTTTGGCTCTCCTCCTATGGATTTGAGAGATGCAAAAACACTCCTCTCACTTATTATAGACGGTGGTACAACTCCAAAAGATATTTACGATTTGTTTGTATGGAGTCTTCTACATTGTGAAAATAGTGTTGTAGCTAAATTTTTAAAAGCGCTCTCGGGCGTTTTGGGTATTACGTTAGTAATGACGCCGCATATGGTGTATGTAAAAAGGAATGGCACGGAGATTTGTACATGTAGGTATAGTAACTGTGGACTTGAAATGTGTAAGTTAAAATTGGCGGTGAGAGAATTTTTGGAGATTCAAAAAAGCTAAGATTTCTTTTCTTTAAGAAAGTCTAGATAGGGCTCTTTTAAGTCAACCATGGCGTTTACTATTAGTTCTACTAAGCCTCCGTAATGGATATTATAGAGCTCGGTGGCTCTGTAGTGAGCTAATACGTCTCTGATAGCGCCTTTACAATTGGAACAAGGCGCACATACATACTTCGGTATTTTTGGATCTAATACATCTTTGAATGCTTCTAGTATCTGTTTAAACTTCATCCTGCTGGCAACTTTATTTCTCCATTCGGGGAAGTTTAACGACTGCATTATCGCAAACCCACTTCCACCGCCACAACAATAGTTATACACGCCATGTGGCACCATCTCTCTAAACATAGGTGCTATTTTCCTTAAGATCTCTCTCTGCGGCTCTACAATACCTGAAAGCCTCACTATGTTACATGGGTCGTGTAGAGTCACAGGAAAGTTGTTTTTCGAGGGGTCTAAGTTCAGCTTGTTGCTCATGACGATATCTCTCAACAGTGGCAGAGCGCTTTCCCGCGGTATTCTGTTCTCGTCTGTGAGTATTCTGTCTGCAACCACAACGAGAGCTTTAGTGGCGTGTCCACACTCTCCTACTACTATCTTCTTAACTTCAAGCTTGCGGGCGATTTCTATATGTTTTAGAGCTATTCTAGCTAACTGTACGTCGTCGTACCATGCGCCGTAGTTAACTACGTCGTATCCCAGAGGCTCGCTACTTAACGTCCAGCTTAAGCCCGCCTCTTCGAATATTATGGCGAAGGCAGCGACGTTCTCAGGCCAGGATAGAAATTCGCCGGCGTTGTGGATTAATAATATGTCTGCACCTTTCTGGTCGACGGGTATTTTTATCCTCTTGCCGGTTTTTTCGTATATGAAGTCTTCTATGTATTTCACCATTTTTAACAACGCCTTGGGTGTCATTCCTGTTGATGAGCCTACTTTTAGGTGTTGTACTGTGCCTTTTTCGTGGAGATTTTTCGGAGCTATGCCAAGTTCTTGGGAGAATAATTTTCTTATCTCTCTTGCGATCAAGCCGTTGTCTATGCCAAGCGGACACACTTGGACACAACGTCTACATAAGGTACATCTATATGCCAGTTCAGCAAGTCTCATCAAGGTGAATATATTTAGTTCTATATCTCCTCCGGGTTTTTTAGCTATGTACTTATTGTATATCCTCCGCAGAACCTCTGCTCTATATGTCGGCCTATAGATATCTTTCCTGCCGCTGGCTATATATATGGGGCATGCCTCTGCACAGTTTTGACATTTTGCACAGTATTCTAGTGATAGGAGTAGCGGTTGGAGAAACGTCCAGTTGCTCTCTCTAGAAGTCAGCTTTTTCAGCCCTTCGAGAAACTTCTGTATAAGTCTCTCCTCTTCTTCTTTAGTCTTCGGCTTCCACGGCAGATCTATAGCAATATAGCCGTCAAGCTCTGTTACATAGGTTTCTTCCCACTCTGGCTTTGGCGTTGTTAAGGGGGGCTCTGAGCCTGACTTGTCGTAGGGCGGCGGGAGGGGCATTAAATCTTCTAGCTTTAGTTGAACTAGCCTTTTGACCGGTTTGCTTATATCGTTGATCTTAACTACTTCCTTACGGCTCATAGCCCTGCTGCGTTTTTCTCCCATGTTTCTCCTGACCTTATGTGAGGCGCCGACCACCTCAATGGGAGTTTTAAAAGTTCACTTACTCTGCCGTCTAACTGGCCTGTGTTAGGCTCATCGTCCCAAAGAATTTTGTGATATGTGAAGTATTTTCCTATGAAGTGTGTTATTTTAGAGAACGGTATATATACGAGAAGTAGTTGTATTAGTGCTATATTCACCGTTGTTATAGTGGGTAGGGGCGGGGGTTGTGAAAATGTAACTAGGCTTAGCATAAACTTTCTAGCTAAGTCAAAGGCAGGGTCGTAAATCCAAGCGGCTAGGCCTGTGGCTACAGTTATTAACACTAGGACTGTGTTTAAATAATCGGGCCAAGTTGTATAGTCTCTCAGCACGGGATCTGACAGTCTTCTAATGAGAAGCCCTATGCCACCTATTATTGTCATTATGGCGCCTAGACCGCCGGTTATCAACGTGACATAGTATAAGAAGTACGCCCAGGGGTTGCTTGAAGGTATTTGCACACCTAGTGACATAATTATCGCACTGAGGAAAAGCGCAAGGAACCACACTAATATTAAGTATATTCCGAAATGGAAAAACCATGATAAAAACCATAGTCTCTTATTCATTAGGTATATTCTTTTTATAAAGAGCATTTCTTCTAACATTTCTTTTAGCTCTCCTATTTTTGTAACTTCGCGTGTTTTTTTAGCCCAGTCGACTTCTTCTAGGTAGCTACCGCCGTATTCAGCTTTTTTCTCATGTGGAACTGGATATAGCTCCCATCTGAGATGGATAGGCATAGAGGCCCAACGACTCCATTTATATATGATGCCTATTATAAATATTGTAAATGTTATATATGATGTGTAAAATATTATTGATTCTATATTATATGACATTACGGACTCTCTTTATTTAAAGATAAAAATATTATTACACAAATTTATGAAACTGTTGTTACTGCAGTCAGTGTAACAAATTCTTATAATAGAAGACTCGAAGTTTATGTGATCCCGCGTGTAGTTATCTCATCTTTCAGAGGTATGTCTGGGAAGACTATTATCTCTCTTGCATTGATATATGGTCTCTTTAGGCAGGGGCTTAGAGTTGCCCCCTTTAAGGTTGGGCCTGACTATATCGACCCGAGCTACCACACAGCGGCGGCGGGGAGGCCCAGCAGAAACCTCGACGTGGTGTTGATGGGAGAGAGGGGGGTGGTGGAGCGTTTTGTAAAATTTTCAAGAGGCGCAGACATTGCCGTTGTGGAGGGCGTGTTAGGCCTCTACGACTCCTTCGACGGCGTTTCTGAGCTCGGCTCCACGGCGCAGGTGGCTAAGCTGTTGAAAGCTCCTGTTTTGTTAGTGTTAAACGGGGAGAGAGTAAATAGAACTCTTAGGGCTATCGTTAGGGGGTTAAGGCAGTTTGACCCCGAGATTAAAATCCCGGGAGTAGTTTTAACAAACGTCACTAGGAGTCAGGCGGAGAAGCTGAAGAAGTCCCTCCCCGAGGAGGGGGTGGAGGTGTTGGGCGCAGTGCCTAAGAGTGAGAAGTTGGCAGAGGTATTTTCCTATAGACATCTCGGCCTTACGCCAGTGGGCGAAAGAGGGGATGTCCCCCGTATTTTTGAAGTTGTTGAAAAATATGTGTTGCCGTATATAGATTTAGATGGCGTTATTGCTATTGCCAAATCTGCCGGCGATTTTGCAGTAGATATTAAAGAAGAAGATCCTGGGGGCTTGGGCGGGTGTAGAATTGGGATTGTGTTTGATAGAGCTTTTACCTTCTACTACCCCGAGGTCTTCGAGGAGGCTAAGTCGCTGGGAGAGGTGGTGTTTTTAGACTCGCTGAAGATGCAAGAGTTGCCTCAAGTAGACGTGGTTTTTATAGGCGGGGGCTTTCCTGAATCTCTAGCAGAAGAGTTAGAACGTAACAAACCGTTTAAATCCTCGTTGTTGAAATTTATAGAGCGGGGGGGCAAGGTATATGCCGAATGCGGTGGCCTTATGTATCTTACCTCTTCTATAGTGGTAGAGGGCTCGGAGTACGAGATGGTTGGCGCGATAGACGGCATAACAGTTATGATGAAGAGACCGGTAGGGAAGGGATACGCTTGGGGCGTGGTGGAGAGGAGGACGCCTATAGCCCCTCCGGGGACTAGGCTTGTGGGACACGAGTTTCATTACTCCAAGATTATCCTCAGGGAGGAGGTAGAGACCGCTATAAGGCTGGAGAGGGGGGTTGGAATCGGCGGCGGTAGAGACGGCATTGTAAAGGGCAATATGCACGCACAATATCTCCATATACATCCCTACACCTACAGCGTGTTGAGGACGCTATGCCGCTCTACGTAGTGGGGGCAGGCCCTGGCGACCCTAAGTTATTGACTATTAGAGCTAGAGAGCTACTTGAGGAAGCCGACGTGGTGGCATATGGCGACCTCGTGCCAGAGGAGGTGGTGAAAATCGCCAAGAAGGCGCGTGTTGTAAAAATTGGCCATAGGAGAGTGGAACACGACGCCGCTATAGAAGCTCTAATTGAAGAAGCGCGGTGGAGAAACGTAGTGATTTTAAAAAACGGCGATCCCACAATATTTGGGAGGGGGGTCAAGGTGTGTAAAATGGCAAGAGAGAGGGGGGTGCCCTGCGAAATTGTGCCTGGCGTCAGCTCTTTTACAGCCGCGGCCGCCCTCTTCCAGATAGAGCTTACAGACGGCGAAAATCTTAGACATATAGCTCTGTTGTCATATCCACATTTCTCAGCTGACATACTTAGAGAAATAAAGGCAGACACTCTGGTTATATTTATGATGGGAGATAAACTACAAGAGGTGAGCCAGGTGTTAGCTCAGGTCTGTAACCCAGAGAGAGTATACCTCTGCGTCGGAGTGTCCCTAGGCGGCTATTGCGAAGAAGTCTCCCCTGAGGTTTTAGGAGAAAAGAAAGGCCTACGACCAACTCTTGTCATAGTACAGAGATGTACATCTTCAAAGAGTATAAAAATGTAACCCTCACAGAGTTAGGCAAATTGCCTAGAGACGGTCTATAGCCCTCTGTCCCTAGGTGCTTATCGCCAATGACACGCCTAGGAACTTCCTCCTCGCTCACGCAGTCATGAGCACCCAGGGTGTCTTGGGCGTGGGGCCGGGCGGCACACTGCCCTCCGCGGGCGCCCTCTTTTTGATGATTATCATGGCGGCTGTGTTATTTTAGAGAACGGTATATATACGAGAAGTAGTTGTATTAGTGCTATAAACTTTACAAACTGTTTCACAGTGAGGTATTGGGTTTGGCCCATGTCCACACGTGACGCGGAGGAGAAAAGTTAGAAACATACTTTCAACTACTTCGGTTCACCTGCCTGACAGCGACGACGTGAGACAGGTGAGTCGAAAGAGTGGATGGCGCTGACTCTATCATACTCTCCGCCAAACTTGGCTGAATTCGGTGAATTCGAGACTGTTTTGTGTCTGCTACCGCTTTTCATTTCGCCTTTTGTGCCCATCGTTGCGTTCGATATACTTGCGCTACCCTTTGCCACAATTTTAGAAATTGACCAAACCAACGACGCTAGAGTGGCAATCATGGGTCTGATGGCCATCACAAGCGTCTCTGTGGTCAGCAACCTCAGAGCGCATAGAGACATCACATTTTTAACCTCGTAAGTACTTCTCACCCATGAACGGCATCTACTTGGCCCCTGGGGCGGCTGACGGGGCGCGCAAAGTGATACGGAACAAACGACCAGCGGCCGGCCCCCGGTGAGCCGCCCCCTCGCCCCGGTGTACCGGGGGCGGGCCCTTAAGTCCCCCGGGGAGGGGCCAAGAGAGAGATAGGGGGACAACCTACTCCACCCGCACCACAGGCAAGTGGTGTAGTTTGCCGCCAGTTAACCATGTCAAGATAGCGCCGAGACGGAGTTAAACCTTATATGTTGCAAGACTTGTGGTATGTTTCGGCGTCTTTTTGTTTCCTATAGGAAACAGTTTCTGCAGAATGTTGTTTCTCGCGAGAAACAAATTTTAATTAGAGTATATACTACTTTGTGGAGCGCGTCTTTAGAGAGGTTATTGAAGAGTGGCTTAGCTGGAAGCCTCCTCCCATGGTAGAGAGGGAGCTGGAGGTACCTCTGGAGACCGGCTTGGCTACAGCCGTAATTGGGCCGAGACGCGCGGGGAAGACGTACCTCTTGTATCAACTGGCAGTGAGACACGGAAGGTCGCTCTATATTAACTTCGAGGATGTGAGATTTGTAGGCTTGAGACCAAGGGACTTCAGTGTGTTTTTAAAGACGTTGGCAGAGCATGGGGACTTCAATTTATTGCTCTTAGACGAGGTACAGAACGTCCCTCACTGGGGGAGGTGGATTAGATCTCTGCTGGACAGAGGCTACCTGGTGGCTGTGGCCGGCTCGACGTCGAAACTAGGCGCTAGGGAGGTGCCGACGGAACTGAGGGGGAGGTATCTATCCCGCCTCCTCCTGCCCTTCTCCTTCAGGGAGTATCTAAAGGCCGTGGGGATCCCGGCGTTGGCGGGACACGCCCCGGCCTCCCGAGGCAGACTGCTGGGCGCGCTGAGGGAGTACCTGGAACGGGGTGGCTACCCCGAGGCCGTCCTAAGGCCTCAGCTGGCGCGGGAGCTCTTGAGGACATACCGCGACACCGTGGTCTACCGCGACGTCGTGGAGAGACACAGGGTCAGAGACGCCAGGGGGTTCGAGGTCTTTCTCTCCATGGTGGAGTCCAGCTTCTGCAACGTCTTCTCCATATCCTCAGCCCACAGGAGGCTGGCCTCCCTGGGGCTGGAGAAGAGCAAGAAGACACTGGCCAACTACCTAAAGTACCTCGAGGAGGCCTTCTACGTGGTGGCCGTCCCTAAGTGGGGGCCCGGCAAGACGCCGCTGACGCAACCCCACAAGATCTACCCAGTGGATCCCGGCTACATACCCGAGGGGCAGATCGGCAGAAAGATGGAAGCGGCGGTGGCTGTGGAGCTCCTCCGGAGGGGCGCGAAGTTCTACTACTACAGGGGGAGGAGGGAGGTGGACTTCGTGGTGGAGGGCGAGCCGCCCCTCTTGATTCAGGTGACCTACGCCTCGGCGCCCGACGAGGTCGACAGAAGAGAGCTTGACGCGCTCTCGGAGGCCGCGGCCGCCGTTGGGGGAAGGCCGCTGTTGATCACCTGGGACCTAGAGGGCCAGATCGCGCGGAGCGGCCTTAGAGTCGACGCGGTGCCGCTCTGGCAGTGGCTGTTAGGCGGCTGGGCCAAGTCGCCGGCCTCTACCTAGCGACTAGGCCGCCAGGCGGCGGAGGGTCAGATCCCTTCTCTCAACAGCTCGGGAGGGGCGTATCTCACCTTCGAGACCAAAAGCGCCGCGGCTAGGCTCAACGCGGCGGCCCACCCCGAGATGCTTGTCGCCAGCGCCCAGGCGGGCACATCCAGGGTGTTTGAACTCGCAATGGCGGCGTACGGCCTTTCTAGCCCGGCGTATGCCGTGATAATAAGGGCCTGGGCCGCCGTGAATGGGTTGGCCGCAAGAGATAGAGGACTCTGCTCCACATAGAGGTAGCTGAAGTAGAAGAGCATGTTGAAGATCAGCGGGGTGAAGGGGAGCCAGCTGGCCGCCTTAACAGCCTTCAACGCGAGGAGAGATAGGAGGAACAGAAGAGCCGCCGCAAACGCGGTAAACACAGCCACCGCCCCGGCCGTATGGAGCAGAGCCAGCGCGTCCTTTGGAGCGGCGTCGGCTAGAGAGACCGAGATCCCGCTGTCGTTTAAGCCGCGCCACATGAGCAACCAGTTGGCCGCCCCAACCGCCGCCACTAAGATGAGGCTTGTGGTAAACATCGCGCCGTAGTATGAGGCAACGTATTTCAAAGGCCTCAGTCTCCCGAAGCGGAGCAGATAGGGCACAGCCGCAGTGCTGTAGATCATGGAGTACAACAGGGCTACGGACACAGCGGCGACCACCGTGATCACAACGCCGTCGAGCCAGCCTGCGACATAGGACCTGGCGTACTGAGCGGCGTAGGGCGACTTGGCGAAGCCCTTGGTGAAGATAAACGCGCCCATCGCCACCCAGAACAGAGGCCAGAGACCTCCCCACAGCAACACCCACCTGTTCTTCAACGTCCTGACCACTAGATATCTGGCGAGGCCCATGGCTATTCCACCAGGCCGTAGATCTTGTTCACCGTGCCCATCTCGCTGAACTTAACCCCGGCGCCCTTGACTACCGAGTACTCCACGCCGCCGACCTTAAGCGTTAGAAGAGCGCCGCCGGCCCTCCCTCTGACCAGCCCCGAGGCCAGCAGATCGTCGACTAGGACGGGGCCGTAGAGTCTGCCCTCCAGCATGAAGTAGGCGTCCCAGCCCCTCATGGCCTTGAGGGCGTCGAGGTCGTGGGTGGCGACGATTCCAGACTCCCCGCGCTCCACTAGAAGCTTCAACACAGCGCCTCTCCTTGCGGGATCCACGTTCTCGAAGGGCTCGTCCACCAAGATGGTCTTCGGCCTAGAGGACAGGGCGAGGGCGAGCCTCACAAGAGACCACTGGCCGGCCGAGAGGGCGTGCACCGGCCTCCTCATGACCTCGCGCCCCAGCCCCAACCGCCCCATGAGGGCCTCGAACTCGCCCCGGTCAACGCCCTTCAAGTCCTCAAACACCTCCAGGAGCCCTGCCACGTCGTAGGCAATACGGTATATCTCGGGGAGATTCGACGAAACTGTGAGGAGCCCCCTGGCGGAGTCCACCTCAACGCCGTCGATCTTGATGCTACCCTCGTAGGGGATCACCCCGCTTACAGCCCTCAACAAGGTGGTTTTCCCAGAGCCGTTGGGCCCCAGAAGCACCGCCTTTCCCACCACCTCAGCCCCATCCGCGAGGACCTCGAAGGTCCCCGCCCTCACCTTCACACCCCTAATCTCAATCATGTGTGGTGAGAACAAGGCGATATAAACAGCTCTCGGAAGTTCAGAATTATGAACTGGCGAGACGCTTATAAATAGAGCTCTACCTGGAGAGGTGGATGCCACAAGAGCAATTCTGGAGGAGAGCCTGGCGGTGTCGAGGGAGATCCTCAGAAGGGAGCTGAGGAAGGCGTTGGGGCTTTACTATGCGGCGTGGGGCACCTACCCAATGGCCGCAGTGGTCCTCTACTACGTCGTGGAGAATCTAGTCGCTGGAGCTCCCAAATCCGCAGTTGCGCTCTCCGCCGCCGTCCCCTACATTGTCCTCACGGGGAGGATCTTTGCGTCCTTTTTCAAGGCCATGAGACTCCCATCGAGACGCCGCAAGGGGGGGATCGCGTGGTCGATCATGATCCTAGCCTACTTCGCCGTCCTGCTCTTCGCCATGGCGTTCATAAAAACGCTGGCCTTCGCAACCACAGCCGCATACGCCGCCAGCGTAACCCTCCTCACGTATCTCCTCTTCCGGAGCAACGCCACGGAGCCCAGGTGGTACGACCACCTAGCCCTCATATCCTTCTCGGTGCTTCTCCCACTCGGCGTATACGTCGTGGCGCTCTACTACGTCATCGGAATTATTTGGGTCTACGCCGGCATTAAGTCCCTCCTCGACGCGATGGAATGACCGAGTTCGACGAGCTGATGAGGCTCCTGGGGACAAGGGCGCTCTCCAGCGGCGTGAGGCTGGGAATACTGATCGCTCTGTACGTGGTAGACGGCTACATAACCTTCGCCGACTTCCAGAGGGCGCTTGACATCCCCAAGAGCACTCTCCACGAACACCTCCAGATCCTCGCCAGAGAGGGCTACATAGAGTACAAGAGGGCGATCACCGAGAGGGGAGTTAGAGCCGTAGCGAAGATCACCGACAAGGGGAGGGGCATCGTAAGGCGCTACCTAGACCTACTAAGGCGCATATACCAGAAGCAGGGGGAGCCCCCATAGCAGTATGTACCTCGCCACCGCGCCCAAGCCCCCCTCGCACACGTCCCCACAGCAAGATACCCCAGTCGGGGTTTTGGCCGGCGGCACACGGCCCGCCTCTAACCATGCCGAGGTGCCTCGTGAGGCGCCCCCACCACGTCGGTAAATGCGCACATCTACATCTAAACCGCCTGCGTCGAAAGCGCAGGGCTTTGCTCGCCGAGTACGCCCCACCGACCGCCCCCGGCGGCTCTCTACACGCTGGAGACGCCCTTGCTGAGGGCAGAGGGAGCCCCTTGAGATCTGACTTTCCGCCGTGTATCTCCGCAATCCGGCGCAATACCCCTACACCACAATTCACTCGCCGCCACCGCCTACACTACTCTTCTAGGAGTTGGGGGCGAAGCCAGCCGTCTGGGGCCAGGAGCTTGACCTGGGCGCCTCGGGCAAGCTGCCCCCAAGGGCGCCTTTGGGCACAATGCCGTAGAGGGTAGGGAAAACAATTTATTTAGTGAACCAACACCAAAGTGTGATGTCCGTTGACCGCGACGCCTTGAAGAGAGTGGTGTTAGATCTGCTGAGGAGCGATGAGGAGTTTAGGCTAGCTGTCGCCGGCTTGATCGGGCTAGGCGCAGTCCTTGAAGAGCTTAGGAAGCTGAGGGAGGACTTCAATAGGTTTGCCAAAGAGCAAGCAACGAGGTGGGAAGAAAACGACAGAAGATGGGAGGAGAACAACAAAAGGTGGGAAGAAAACAACAAGCGGTGGGAAGAGACATATAGAAGGTTCGAGACGATCGAACTAGAACTAAAGAAACTAAGAGAAGACTTCAACAAGTTCGTAAAAATAGAAGAGAAAAGGTGGGAGGAGGCTGAAAATAAGTTTAGGTGGCTCATAAGCGCCCTTGACGACATCCGGAGGGCTTTGGGCGGCGGCTTTGAGTACTACACGGCGAGGGTCGTCAGCCTACTGCTTAGGGAGAGGGGGATTGAGTGCGACGTCAGAGTCAACGTGACGTTGCCTATCGACGGCTTTAAGGAGGTGGATCTGATATGCTACGACCCGTTGGTGGTCGGCGAGGTGACCATCGCGGTGAGGAACATCGAAGAGGCAGATAGGGAGATTGGAAAACTGCTCGAGGCAGAGAGGGCGGCAGAGAGGTTCACCGGCAGAAAGACCTACATGAGGGTCTTAGCAGTTGAGTTCGCGAGCCAAGACGTCGCTGAGTACCTACGCAAAAAGGCCCAGGAGATGGGCATACTGTTGCTCCTGGGTAGAGAGTACGAAAAGCTCTAAGACATTATCACACGAGGCTGGAGTTTTTTATCTGCATCCTCAATAAACATAAACACATTCTCAGATTATATAATTTTTTAAACTCCACAACCTTCGCGCCTCTCGAGACGATCGAGACCCCTATAGTGAATTCTCTCACATCGAGACAGAGGAAGAAGTAGGGAAGTAAGATCAACTTATAAGTGATTGAGACAATTACGTTATTGTAAGTGAGCGCCTCAACTACAGCTAGCAATAAGTAGTAGGCTGAGACGAGTGACAAGTTGCATAAGAGATCCGCCTTAACTCTAGGCAGGAGAATAAAACCAAGTAGCTCGACGATGCTTAATATTAGCGTGAGCGAGCCGAGCACAGAACTTATGCTGAACATGGCATTAGCAGCGCCTCAGTTGTCCGAGGCCGTCTAGGAGGTGTTTCCTCATGCCGTTTCCGTTACACTCTTTCAGTTCTCTGTGACTCTCGTCCTCCACCGTGTCTACGACTATGGCGGCTTGATGCTCTCTGGCCAGCTTTATGATTTCGCGGCGGCGTTTATAACGATGTCGCAGATACGAGGCCGACCTTTATGTAGTGGTCAAGGCGGTTCACGTCGACGACGGTGGCCTTGGGCTCCGTTGGCTTGACTTCTCTAGCGAACACCAGGGCGATATATAGGCCGCCGTAGGTAGGATCCTCCTTATCGTCTCTCTTCTCTACGCCAAAAAACGCCAACTTCAATTTGGCTCCCTCCTATAGTCTCTCTCTTATCCAAGAGATACCGCCCTTTTTCAACTCGACGGCAAAAGGCGGTATGCCCAACTTCCACACTCTGACAATTCCGCTCTTTAAAAAGCGGCCCTACTCACGTCTCTCTCATTTTCCACTCTCAATCGAGCGTTTAACGGAACCGCCCTGTAGAACACTGCGTCGCGCTAAAACACCTTAGCTTGCTTTACGAAGTACCTCCCCAACCCGACTTGGGGAACACCTCATCTCGAGGGCTGTGCCAATGACCGCCACTGCGATACCCACGGCATAGATCAACAAGTTCTGCACAGGCCATACAAGCTTCTCTCTCCCTACACCACGCCGAGACACGAGACTATGGCTCTTGCCTCTTCTTTACTTCGTAGTCGTGATAGTGCTGATATCTCTCCTTAGGAATCTATTGCTTATTTTGGCAGCTACCTACGCCGCCGGTGTGGCCTACTTCACCTACCAGTTCTTTAGAATTGCTGAGGCAAAGGCCAAGTGGTTCGACCACCTAGCTCTAATCTCCTTCTCCCCGGCCCTCCTCGCCGAGGTGCTTTTCTACGTCCTCTCGCTGATTTGGATATACGCCGGAGTCAAATCCCTCCTAGAGGTCGTCTCATGACAGACCTCGACAGACTAGGAGATCCTTAGAGATAGAGCTCTTTCAAACGGCGTGAGACTCGGTATCTTAATCGCTCTGTACGTGGTAGACGGCTACATAACCTTCGCCGACTTCCAGAGGGCGTTTGACATCCCCAAGAGCACTCTCCACGAACACCTCCAGATCCTAGCCGAGGAGGGCTACATAGAGTACAAGAGGGCGATCACCGAGAGGGGAGTTAGAGCCGTAGCGAAGATCACCGACAAAGGAAAAGGCATCATAAGACAATACATAGTAAAATGTATATATCAGCCGCAGGAAGAGTTGTCATAGTTCTGAACGACCAAAACTCATCATCTTTTAATTTAACTGGCTGGATATATTTGTGATGAGGTGACCCGTTTACGACAGATGACGTGCTTTCCCCTGGCTGACCACCGGCACTCTGAGGGCTTGTTCCAGGAAGATCTTATCCCCCCGCTTCAGCCTTACCTTAACCACGACCCGCCGGCCGTCGAAGTGGGGGTCGGCCCCCCTGTAGCCCCGGTACTCTAGGAAGTCTCGCACGTCTTCCACGTCTACCTCTGGGACGCCGCCGCATGGGCCCCAGCTACAGAGGGCGCATTTCTGGCCATGGGCGAGGATGTTGGAGGCGCAAGAGGCGGGAAGCACCTCGAAGCCCCACTTCCTCGCTGTCTCCACCAGTCTCTCCTTCGGGTACTTTATTGGGACCTGCCTCCCCTCCTCTAGCCTGCGTATATACGGCGTGATATCTACGCCGAAGGATCTAAGTCTGGCGGCAATAGCCGGTGTAGCCCGTAGCGTGCCGAACACCACACGCCTAATGCCTGCGTCCCATGCCAAGGCCAGAAGCCGCTCTAGGTCGCGGTCGGTCACCCCCGGCACTATCGGCCTCACGAAGAGAGTGGCCGAGCCGCCCCTTTTGACGAGCTCCCCGGCGCCTCTGATCCTCTCCACAGGCTTAGGCGCCTTCGGCTCCAGCCTCCCCTCCACGTCTGTCACGCTGATTAAGACATCTGCCCTATACTTGGCGAGCTCCAGTGGAGGGGGGTACTTCGTCGCCACCTGGACGGGGTTGCCTAGATGTTCCACGACGGCTGCGATGTAGCCCAGGGCCAGCTCCCTGGTCTCGGGGAGGAAGGGCTCTGTGACGGAGCCCACAGCCACTAGAGTGCCCCGCTCCCCCACGGCGACATGGGGGTTTGCGGCTATGGCGTAGGCCATCTCCAGCGGCGTGAGGGGGTATGGCCTCACGGAGCCGGGGAAGCCCATGTCGTAGATGTAGCAGTAGGCGCAGGCCAAGGGACAGCCCACCCCCGTGTGGATGGTGATCCCGCAAGGCCTGGGCAGCCTTTTGGCATGGTGATCACGCTCTACCCTCTTTATATCTACCATTGTCCTCAGCTTCTCGACAACCCCTAGCTTCCTACGCCACGCCTCCATAAAAAGACCCTACATAAGTCTTTAAGTAGTTTTGAAAGTAAATATGATGTCTGCGGAGGTTCTCGAGAGACCTCTCCCAAAGCACACCAACGAAGGCTATATCACATGCCGCGTTGATGAGACTTGAGCTAGAGAGACTCAATGCCGTCGCCAGAAGGAGTAGCTTGCGCCAAGGGCCGTGCCTAGGGTGCCGACAGAGAGTATGAAGAGACTTTTACAGATGCTTGAGGACGTAGGGCTGGTCTCTCTTTGCGATAGCTCTGGATCTCTACGACTATTAGTACCACGGGCCTGACCCTTGCGGCAAGTATTCAAAAATATCAAGAGAAAGAAGCGGCGAGAGACATGGCGATGTTATTCGCCGAGTTGGCTAAGCTGGTTTTAAAACAGCGTATCAAGGTCAGACGAACTTGAGGAGGCTCTATAAGAGGTTAGAAAGGCGTCGAATTTTTGATGAAAAGTCTCGCCATTTAGGGCGGGGTGTCATACTCCGGCTGAAAGAAAGGCTAAGATATAGACATAGCTACGCGCCGCTTGGCCTTGGATATCGGTGGGGTGTGGACGGAGAAAAGACGTGGGTTATTAATTACATGATGTGAAAAAGTGTATGGCGCCGTTGATAATATCTCCTATTCTTTTTGCATACGTCACGACGTAGCTCCAGCTTCCGCCTACAATTATATAGGCTATATATCTTCCGCCTCCTGTAGGTGTGATAGCTATATAAATCCCCTCTCCTCCCTGTGGTTGGCCAGTCGTAAGTATATAGCCGTCTACCGCCATTTCCACATCGCCAATTTTTACAGTTTGTCTTCTACAATTTTCAGCTTTTAGCCCTATGGATGTGTGAAACTCCGCCCTGGGAGGCTCTGGAAAAGACAGCTCTATAAAAGCCCTGGAGATATCGGCAACGCCTCTCATAGTGAGTTGGTAATTATCGCCAGACGTGCCCACAGCCCACCTCGCCGTGTCTATATAAATTTTGACCTCCCCCTCTTCATATACTCTCCGGGCCGCATAGCCGCCGGGCAACGGCTCCACTTGGATAGAACCAGATCTATAATACGCCTTCCCCACCTCGTATCCAAGCCCCACAAGCTTGTTTAAAAAAGCCGGTATGTCTACCTCAGAGCCGTATATAGCCCAGAAGAGATACGACGAACTATATACAAGGCTCATAGCCTAACTTTCTGAAGCTCTCTATATATGGGCCCTCTATACTCATGTATTTTTCCAACATAATTTTCGAAGTCGGGGTCTATTGGTAGTTCCACTATGGTAGAGCCGAGGCGCTCTGCGAGTTGTCTAGCCTCCTCTCCCCGGCCAAATGGGTAGACCTTGACCCCGCCACATTCGACATATGCCATATTTAAAACAAAGAGGGGGGGCTTGACCCCTCTTTCAGATAGATAATCTGCGAGGTGTCCGACGACTTTTATAGACATTTTTGAAGGCGTCGACACAAGGACAGGCTTAAACTTGGCGACTCTCTCTAGGGCTAGGAGAGCCTCCCCCATGCCCGGCGGCATATCTATAACGACTCTCTTCACGCCGTCTAAGTCGGCAAAGGCGAGGAGAGCCTCTACAACCCCTCCCTCATTGGCGCCGGGGAGCACTACATATCTATCGCCTACTATGCCGCCGAGACTAAACAGTTTTACACCGCCTATTTCAAAAGGCTTAATACCCTCTTTCTCAACCTCGTGTAATCTACCCACAACGCCGAAGAGCCTTGGGATAGACATGCCAAATATGTCTAGGTCTATCAAGGCGGTGTCCTTATGGAGGAACGCTAGGAGTGTAGCTACTGTAGACTTCCCAACGCCCCCCTTCCCACTCATTACAGCTACTACCTCTTTGTCACGTAGATTGTCCCTGGCCCTCTCCAAAAGAGGCCTCATACCGTCTCAATCTGTTCTACTTGTATTGAGAGGTCTGCCTCAATATCATGCGAGCCGCATTTTGGGCATTTTACAAACGCGGGGAGCAACTCGGGCACGAGATGTAGGGGGTACTCCTCGCCATATTTCCCAACTAAAGCCTCTATCTGAGAGGCCACCTCCTCATGACCAAACATATAGCCACATGCCCTACATCTATATCTGGGAGTCCTAACTTTTACCTCCAGCTCTGCTTTTTCAAGTCTAGACTCTTTCTTAAGCATGTCAAAAGCCTCTCTCAATATGGAGATGTCTAGTTGTGACACTATGGGCACAGAAAGAGAGATCTTTCTAACCTCTACATTGTGTTCTCTCGCCCATTTATCTACAGTTTGAATTACAGAAAGCGCAAGTGACCATTCGTGCATGGGAAAGAGACGTTTCCTATATTAAAGTATTATAGAGCCTCCCTCGGGATATTTACCACTTTGAGATAGCGAATCCCCCTGCCGATTCTAGAGATTCTCGAGGTGAGCTCTCTGATTCTCTGCGCATCTCCAACGGCGTGTATCACCTCTAGACAATTTCTCTCGTCTAGGTGAACGTGCGTCGCTACTCTAATAATATCGTTAAAGTCGTGCTGAACCTCAGTTAAGTGCTTCGCCACATCTCCAACTTCATGGTCGTAGACAATAGCTATAAGCGAGGCGACAGGCGTTTTAGCCGCCTCCCCCACCTTCTCGGCTATGAGCGAAGCTATAAAACGGGAGCGGTTCACTTCGCCAATTTCAGTCATATATCTCTCCATCTCTTTATAAAGCTCGTCGTCTAAAACTATCGAAATTCTCCTAACCATACTTCAACAACACTTGGACGGCTTTCCCAATTTCCAAAGTGACATATTTACCAGTTTCTGCGTCATAGGCAAGTAAAACGCCGTCTGTCCCCCTCAAGACGAAATACCTAAGCTCTTGGTCGTGCCAAACGTTTGGAAGTAGAGAGCCAAACATAGATATTAATTCGCCAGCCGCCTTGGCGTAACATATCCCAGGCTTACTCCGTGAAATACATTCAACATACATCTTTCTAATCTCCCTAAGGCCCTCTGTAATAATGTCAATTTTTAAATCCCGAGGCGCAACGCCGTCGTCCATTTTAAACACAGTCATACCCTCAACTGGCGTTTTACAGTCTCAAGCAATTTAGCCGGGTCGACATTTGAATCAAGTTTATGAGCCTCGCCGAAGGTAGTTAACTGTCTATATACCACTTCGCCTATTGTGTCTCTAAGGGCGTCTTCCAAAGGCTTTGTAAATATAGAAAACAGTTCTTGGGCAGGCTTGAGGATTTCTTCTACAGGGCCTAAGAGATCTTTCTTCAAGACGCCAAGAGCCTTGCCAATTTCTTTAAACTCGCTCATACCTCAATGCTCTGCGGTAGCAGTTTTTAAACTCTTCTACCACATTCTCTCCAATTTTAAGTTCGACGCCAAATTGAGCAAGCAATTTTTTTAACTCCTCTACTGCAATAGGTACAGCCTTTATAACCTCTTGCGACGGCGGAGAAAACGGCTCGAGTGTCTTAGGCCCCACCGCGATTATATAGGCCTTGGGATCTCGCCCCATCGCCCTGAGATAACCGACAAGTAAAGAAGGCGGCGTCCTGTGGGCATCTATAAGCCTAGTCTCTTGGAGAGTAAGAGAGCCCTCGACTCTCTCTATAGCTACAGCACCAGGGGGCAATCTAACGTCTATGTCTAGAAAAACTAAGATGTCGTAATCCGCTAAGGTTCCTAAAACGCCTATGCCGTGGGCATTTCCATCAAAAACAAAATCGTTGTAATGTGAGAGGACTTGAGCTAGACAACTACCAAAACCGTCGTCTCCGTAGACTACGTTGCCCAGCCCGACGACTAGTAGCATTAAATGGCGCAAGCATTCCAGATCACCTTCTCGATTACGTTCATAACTCTGCCCCCTTCGCCCTTGGCCTCAAAATGTACAGCACACGCCAGACAGGGGTCGAAGCTCCTGATCGCCCTCACTTGGTCAAGGCCAGTCCACTGGTCAGGCGGGAGCTCCTCCGTCACTACGCTGTTCCGTACAGACATTTCGAACGGCCCGGCGCACTGGCCCTTCCACGGGTCGGTACAACGGTTGTTAGACGGGCTGACGTTGGGCGTCGTCGGAGCCTCGTACTGGTAGTTCACGATCCTCCCGCCCTTCTGCACGAGCCAGTGCATACAATTGCCGCGCGGCACTTGCCACCAGCCGAAGCTATAGCTAAAGTCGGGCCACTTGCCGTAGCTCCACGGCCTAGAGGTCTGCACCTTCCCGGCGTTTACCAACTGGAGGCCATACAGCAGGTTGGCCCAGGCTATGGCGTTCACCACGGCGAGGTGAACCGCGCGGGCCAGCAGACGTTCAAACGTCGTCGAGTACTTGGGCAAATTCCACGTAATGACAAGCTCGTCCTTTGTGCCAGGCGGCAAGTCAGGCGCCACAGTCCCGCCGGGGAGATAGATCTTCATCTGACTGCCGTTGGACTCCCAGGCCTTAAAGCCAGCTAGCTCAAACTTTGTGGCGTGTAGCGTGTCAAGCCACAGTTGCGATATGGGGCCGGTCTCGATAGGCGCGATGCGGCCGTCCTTAAGCACAAGCCTAGGCTCAGCCGCCCAGCTGTACTTCTCGGCGAAGTTAATGGCGCCAGGCTTCGGGATAGTGGTCCTATTCCACATGTGGTACTTGAAGAGCTCTGTTCCATTTACCAACGGCCGGCCGATGGGATCTTCCTTTATCCAGCCGGTGGGCGGCGCCACGTTGCTCTTCACCCAGTCCTCATAGAAAGAGGAGTCTGCAAACTCCACATAGCCGAGCTGGATCTCCGTCGGGTTCTTGCTGTATATATCGTGGCCGATGGCAAAGCCCGGCTTCTCGCCCCTCGCGTTGTAGGCCTGGTCAAGCCTCGCATAGAGCTCTCTCCAGTTGCCCCTCGCCTCGTCGGTGATGTTGCTGTATACCTCGGGATCGTCTGCGAAACCACCGGCGAGCATCACCGGTGGGTCGTGGGTCTTGCCTTGGGTAGTGGCGTAGGGCTTCCCGTCCGGCGTAGTTACGTGGTCACGGTAGAACTCATAAAGGTCTTGCCAGACGGCCCAGACGAACTTAACCCAGGCAGTCAGTTGTGAAAGTCTGGCGTAGTACTCCTGTAGCAGGGAGGGCAAGTTAGTAATATCTGTAGAGATTCCGCCGGGGATAAGGGTAGATGGGTGGGCATGTCTGCCGTAAATTAATGCGCCAGCTTCTCTCGCAATTCTTTGATATTTTACCGTTAATTGCCAAATTTTGCCTGTGATAGGGTTGAGATCTTTCATTATGTCAGCAATTGTGCGGTAACCGTGAATCGCCGTGTAATTGGCCGGCGTTTCCTGGGCAACCTTCCACACAGATGGAGTAAGCTTGCTTATAATCACCTCGCTGTAGTCCGGCCCCTCCAACATGTTTAAAATCAATGGGTGGTCATAGATGTAGTCTGTCATGGAATAGGCAAGAGTCCTCAATACACTCCCCATTGGATACGGTGTCATACCTGCGGCGATATCACAGGCAATCACAGAGGCGTTAGCATGAGCTGCGCCACAGACTCCACATGTACGAGAAACTATGTGGGGGGCGTCCTCGGGAGGTCTACCCCTTAGGAATACCTCAAAGCCACGGAATGCCATCACTGTGGTTCTAGCAGTTTTCACAGCTCTGGTGCCGGTATCTATTTCTGCATACAAAGCTAGATGTCCCTCAATACGCGTAATGGGGTCAATCCAGATCTTTACCGTAGACATAGGACAATCCAGAGGGGGCTTTAAAAAATCTAGTTTTCTCAACTGTGAAAAATTAAGGGCCTTACTCCAGGGCCTCAGCGACTAGGTCTACGATGTGTACTACCTTGGCATTTACGCCGTAGAGCTGTGTGCCCAACCTAATAGTTTCTATACCGACTGGGCAAGCAGTGACGACAACCTCCGCACCGCTCTTCTTCACGTCGTCCATCTTCCTCCTTATGGCCTTCTTATAGGCATCTTCACTCTTCTCTACAAATTCCTTCTCCCGGGCGCTCAACATCCCCCATATGTCCATCCCCAGGAGCTTGCCCATGGCCATGTGCATCTCCTTCGTGAGACAGTTTATGCCATCTCCGCCGCCACAACAAAGGCTGTTAGCTCTGTTGTGAGGAAGATCGCGGTAGTCGGTAAACGCCTTCAGCACCTCCCTCGGCTCTTCAAACACGCCGGCTCTCCTACCCAACTGACACGGGTCATGCCAAGTGACTTTGGCACCTGTCTTCTTAAGCTTCAACTTGCCCTCCCTGAGATACTCGGCGAGGAGCTCTGTGATGTGATAAACCTTGAAGCTGAACTTCCTCCTCAGTAGGTTTGTAGCCTCGAACCTGAGGTTGGGGTAGACGAAGCCCCCATCTATTGTGACGAGGATCTGCGGCGAAATAGACTCGGCGTATTTAACTACGTCTTCTATAGCTGTCTTCTGTGCCGCCGGGTCTCCCACCACTGCCCCAATGGGCGGCCTAACGCCTAGTGGCCGTGACGGAATCGTAAAATCTTCGCCAACCTTCTTTAAAATCTTTATAGTGTTCAAAACAGTGTCCTTCAGCAACACCACGTCCATAACTGAAATCATGAGGAGTACCCGGGCGCCCTTCTTGTCAACGGGAGCCCCAAGCTTGGCGACCTCGGTCATGAAGGCTTCCCACATAGCTTTTACAGACGGGTGCTGTAGATACTGGCCGCTTCCCTCGAAGCCCGCAAATTGCTTCATTAAAGTTGGCGCTATTCCGGTCGAGTAAAGCGCCTGCCTTAGCAAGCGCACCATCGCGCCGCTATCTATGCCAAAAGGACATGTCACATAGCAGTGGCCGCAGTTGGTGCATCTATAGGCAAACTCCAAGATCTTCCACATCTCGTCCTCGCTCTTGGGCATCCTCGCGCCGACGAAACGGCCGAAAAGCCTCCCAGCTAACGTATACTTCGCCCTAAGCATCTCTCTTAGGAACTCAGCCTTCTCCACGGGGCTGTACCTCTCGTCTACGTAGAAGTAGGGGCAAGAGGGGGCACATGCGGCGCACCCTACACAGTTTTCAAAATAGTGGAGTGTGACCGAGTTCAGCTTAGGCACCGTAAGCATGGGTAGAAGTGGCAGGAGTTAAAAAAATATAGTTTTCAAAAAAGCGAAATTAGTGAGCCCCCCGCTTTATAACAACGTCGTACCACTCGTGGAGCTTCCCGTACCAGTAGCCCCACAGGAAGTGGAAGAACTTGGTAAACGGCCACACGGCCACGAACAAGGCAGAGGCGGCAATGTGGAGACCGAGCACTAGCCTGTAGTTCTCGATGCCAGGCGGGTAGTGGTGAGCCGCAAGCCATCCAGTCACTACGATGGTAAAGAGGAGCGGCCAAATGAGTAGATCACCGACACGGACATTCTTAGCGCCATGTGCCTTCTCCCAAAGCTTCTCGACGATCTTGTAGCCAATGCCGATCAGCGAGAAGATAGTGAGGATGTCGCCGTTTAATACTATAGTCAGCGGGCCCCATATGGGGCTAACTCTGATCTCCCCCCCTATGGGAGATGTCACAGTTAGAGTTCCAGTGATCGAGCTTATTGGAAGCGCGAAGGGCCAGAGCAAGGAGTAGAACGGTATAATCGCCGATAGATACGCCACGTGTTGCGCCAGTAGAAATATCAGGAGGATGAGACCTACGAAGTGAAGCGCCAACAGCCCAGCAAAGAAGTCGATTGGCTTTGTCCTAATGTTGAATATTATGGGGTTGAGGAAAGACATAATAAGCCCCTTGATCTTCGCCCCAGCGCCGGTCTTCCTATGTATATAGACGCCCTTCTGATAGAGAAAGACGTACCGCAGTATTCTATAGGTAGCTCCGAAGGCGAAAATCACCAACGCGGCAGGGAGAAAGACCCAGAGCGAGAGCTCAAGTAGCTCCTTCATTTCTTCTCCTCCTTAGGCTTAGCCGCCTTTGAGGCTAGGTATGCGCCTGCGACGCCAAGCAAGGCGGCGCCTCCCAGCGCAACCCCCAGCGTCTCTAAAGTGGGTAGCCTAGGCGCATTCAACGGCGCGTAGAATGGCTCAAAGGCGTCGGTAAAGCCCGGCATGGTGCAACCAATACAGACACCGCCTGTCCTAGTCGGCCCGCCGACACCGTTGACCCAACCCACTTTATTCCACGGGCAGTTAGCTATCGGCCCCTTGCAACCCACGGCAAATAGACATCTGTAGTCGCCGGCGCCGGGGTACGGCCTTAGGTCGCCAGCGGCGTAGGAACCGGCGCGTGGGCATTGTTCATGAACTGTGTTTTCAAATATAAAGCGCGGCCTGGCGTACTGGTCTAGGAAGGCCTTCCTCTCCAGGACGTCCGGCTTAAGCAATCCGGCGGCGACTAAAGTCAGAAGCGCAAGCGTCCGCAGTATGCCGTTGCCATTCGCTGGGCAACCGGGCACGGCGACGGCCGGCTTCATTGTCTTGAAGTCGGGCACGCCGCCCTCGTCTATGTACTTCCTAAACGGCTCTACCTCTGGCTGGAAGTAACTGATGTGTATCATGCCCTTTGTTCCCCTCACCGGATCGTCGAACATGCCAACGGCGCCCGTCGGCGAGGGGGACCAGCTGGGGTATTTGAAGCCTGGCGGCGGCTCCAACACCTTGTTCGCCACGAGACCGCCATAGGATGAACAGTTGCCAACTGTAACTACGGCAATGGCATTCTTAAAGAGAAGCTTTGCCCACTCTGTACAGGTCCTATGGCCTACGTGACAGTAGTAGCCGCCCTTCTGCTCGATGTTTGTGCCAGGTATTCCGTACTCCTGTGGGAAGCTACCCTCTAGAACCAACACGTAGGGGCCGTATTTGCCCTCTGCTATCTCCTCGAGGAGCTTCATGGCGTCACCGGGAGGTGGTTGCTTTGTTACATAATTCTCAAGGATTTTATGATCCGCAACGTCTGTAGTCTCTTTTATATGGTAAGTGCCCCACTGCGGCATAACTGCTTCGTGGAATATTAGACGTACCATGCCAGGCCCTACTAGCGGCGTTGTACCCAGCAAAACGTCTAACAGCGAGGGGTCTGTGGCCTGGATTATAGAGACCGTGTCGCCCGTGCAACTCTGCGCTTCGAACCAGACGATGTTTACCAACCCTTCCTTTACGGCTTCGCCTGCGGCTTTTACAAGCGCCGGCCAGTTTAAAGCTGAGAGAGCTGCCGCTAGAGAGCCAGCTCTAATTAGATCGCGTCTAGTTATCTTCATGGCTCTTTCCACCGCCCTTGTTAATAAATACTTTTTTCACATTGGAGAAAATTTCCGCCACATGGGGGCAGTCAGGTAGAAGCTCATAAGTCCCCCCATTGCATAGTTTACAGTAGGCCGCCACGATGAAGCCGTTGCCGAGGACGTAAGACCCCTTCTCTGTTTCTATACGGCAGGGCTTGCAAAACTCTAGCATCAGCTTTGCCGCGAGCCGCTCAGCTACTGTGTTTTTATAACGGTATAGATTGCCTATGTCTAAAAGCTTGACCACATCTGAAAACTTCTCCAGCGGGATGTATTCGAGAGCCACTGCGTTACATATTTCGTCTATTACATATTTCACAGCCTCTGGCGGTTCGCCATAGCGCCGTGCTAACTCGCTTAAAGCTACCGAATCGCCAGCATATGCGAGCGCTATTAAACCCTTATCTGTTATATAGAGTTGGCTTTCTCTCTCAGTAAGAAACCCAAGCATAACCAGTTTATTTGTCCTCCTCCAGGCGGTAGCTAGAGGAAGTCTAACCTCTTTATATATACCGTAGAACTTAGCCCCCCTCTTGTAGAAGGCAACTCTCAGGATTTCAACGTCCTTCTCTTCAAGCTTGCACATAGAGCTCCTCCGCCCTCTTCGCCAGCTCCTCCGCGCATTTCTCCCCCTCGGGCGAGAGGCCGATGACGGGGTCGGGCCTCGGCGGTTCGCACTCCACGACGTATATCTCGTCGGTGGGCCTCCCCAAGACGCTGAGGCCGATGAGGAGGTCCTCCAGCGAGATCCTCCCCTCTAGCGAGGGCCTCAGGGCGTCGTTTATCTCCAGGGGGCTGCCGAAGCTTCTCGGCGTGAACTTGTAGACTTCCACAGTGCCTGGCCTGCGGCCTCTCTGTACTGCGCCGATTAAAATCAATTTGTCTGGCTTCAGCTTCATAAGCTCGTCTACCATGGTAAATACATCGCCTGACAGCTCCACAGCCTCCACCCCCTTGCTACGGAGTAACTCCCCAGCCCTTAAACCCACGGCGCAATCTCCTTTAAAAAGATATCCTATGTAGCCGACCAAAACACGCATATATCTCAACTTAACCGTATATATATACATTCTCCCCTATTTTGCCATAGGTAAATATTTTAGCTCTATAGTTCATACGTTTGATGATTAAGCTTTCCCACGGATCTGGAGGAGTTGAGACAGCCGAGATAATTGAAAAGCTTTTCTTAAAGCGTTTACCAGAGAGTCTTAAAAAGGTGGCCGGGGGGCTTGGGCTTGATTTTCCTGATGATGCGGCAGCTATACCTATGGGAGATGGCCGGTATCTCGTAGTGACTATTGACGCATATACAGTCAACCCGCCCTTTTTCCCCGGGGGCGACATCGGGGTGCTCGCCGCCTCGGGCTCTATAAACGACGTGTTAATGCTCGGCGGTAGGCCCGTCGCCATGTTAGATTCGATTATAGCAGAAGAGGGACTCCCCTACGAGACGCTCGACAGAGTAGTCAAGTCCTTCCTCTCTGTCCTAGAGACGGAGGGCGTGGCCCTTATCGGCGGAGATTTCAAAGTAATGCCCAAGGGCCAGCTCGATAAGATTGTGATCACGACCGTGGGGATAGGGGTCGCGGAGAGAGTCATCGTGGATAGGCCGAGACACGGTGACAAGATCGTGGTGAGCGACTTCGTGGGAGATCACGGCGCTGTGATCCTTATGTTGCAGATGGGGGACGTGGATAAGCCAGAGCAACTCAAACTAAAGAGTGACGTGAAGCCGCTTACCAAGCTCATGGTGCCGCTGGTGGAGAAATACGGCGAGTATATCCATGCGGCTAGAGACCCCACGAGGGGGGGCCTCGCCATGGTGTTGAACGACTGGGCTAAGGCTGGCGGCGGCGTAATAGTGGTAGAGGAGGAGAGTCTCCCTGTGAGACCAGAGGTGGCGTCATACGCCGGGATGCTCGGCATAGACCCGCTTTATTTAGCAAGCGAGGGTGTTGCAGTCCTCGCTATTGATCCCTCTGTCGCAGAGGAAGTGGTGAAGTTCGTGAGGGGGCTGGGCTTTCAAAACGCGAGAATTGTCGGCGAGTTTAGAGAGGCGAAACAACACAGAGGGTATGTCTTGCTTAAAACTCTCGCAGGCGGGCTTAGGATTCTGGAGCCTCCCAGAGGCGACATAGTGCCGAGGATATGCTGAGACTAGTCTTTAGAGACGTGAGAATCGTGCGGTGGGACTACGCTGGGGTTGAGATATCGGCAGGCGGGGAGTCACTCTGTATAGACGTGTTGAAGCCGCCCTGTAGACATGTCCTCTACACCCACATCCACCCGAGACACTACGGCGGCGTCGGGGGCTTGGCACCTCCTGCGGTAAAGCCCGGAGATAGGCTTGAGCTCGGGCCCTTTGCCGTATCTGTTGTGGAGGCTTATAACATGACTAAATTAATAAATGGAGCTCCAGTACATCCAAAGGGGTTCGGCGTCGGCTATCTGGTAGAGGTGGGCGGCGTATCCCTATACCACCCGGGAGATACTGATTTAATAGGGGAGATGGCAAAAATTAAGACAGACATCTTTCTAGCCCCCATCGGGGGGGATGGCACTATGACAGCAGAAGAAGCCGCCGAGGCTGTTAAACTCATCCGTCCAAAGATCGCAATACCCATCCACTTCGGGGAGATGCGGCCCTACGTTAAGTTTAGAGACATTTCCCAGCCCTATACCCAAGTGGTGTACCTAGATGCCTCCCCCTCAAATATATAAATGACAAATATCTCTAGCTCATGTCTTGTCTATCTCTGAGCGAGTTTCCTGGCCCCGCCCCCTCTCCCGATTGTTTCAACTGTTCTATGATGCGTAAGGAGATGGCCGCCCTCGAGCTGGCCTTTAGGCGGAAGAGCAAGATCACGGGCATGTTGATCCAGTATATTAAGAAATACGCCAAAGAACTCAAGAAGAGAGATGGGGACTACGTATATAAGGTCATGGACTTCTGCGGCACCCACGAGTGGACTATTGTCCACTTCGGCCTTAGGAGCGTCCTAGAGATGGCTGGGGTGGACAACGTAGAGCTTGTGGCTGGGCCAGGATGCCCCGTCTGCGTCACCCCATCCTACTACCTAGAGGAGGCGATCAAACTGGCCTTTGAAGGAGTAGTGATATATACATATGGAGACGTCTTCAGGCTCCCGGCTCTCCAGAGGGTGAGGGGGGCCAGGTCGCTGGCTGAGGCTAAGGCGATGGGTGCCGACGTGAGACTTATACACACCTTCCTCCACGCGGCTATAGACGCCAAGAGGCACAACAAGCCCTCCCTCTTCCTGGGCATTGGGTTTGAGACAGTGGCGCCGGGCTACTCCGAGGCCATCTTGAGGGGGCTTGTGCCTCCTAACCTCAAGCTGATGTCTCTAGTCAAACTGACCCCGCCGGCGATGTTCTACGCCCTTGACATGGTTAAAGAAAAGCCTACCGACTATCCCATCTCTGGCGTCATCGCGCCGGGCCACGTCTCAACAATAATAGGGGGCAAGGCCTGGGCCCCCGTGGCTGAGCAATACCGTGTACCTGTAGTTGTGGCGGGGTTTGAGCCTAACGACGTCCTTACGGCAATTGCCGAAATTTTAAGACAGTTAAAAAATGGCGAACATAAAGTCGTAATTGAGTATGTAAGAGCCGTAAAGTGGGAGGGAGATTTAAAGGCGCAGTCTTCAATACATACAGTGTTTGAAACTGTAGATACGGCGTGGCGAGGCATAGGCTATATCCCAAAGAGCGGCCTCGCGCTTAGGGAGGAGTTCAAGCAGTACGACGCCTTTGAATACTTCGGAATCCCAGACCTAACGCCGGAGAGATGGCGCTACGACTTGCCGCCTGGTTGTAAATGTGCAGAAGTCAACCTTGGCAAAGCCAAGCCTACCGACTGCCCGCTCTTTATGAAAGCTTGCACGCCGGATCACCCCGTCGGCCCCTGTATGGTTTCTGTAGAGGGGACGTGTGCCATATGGGCGAGATTTGGAGGCGGAGGTCTCGCCGTGGAGGTTGCAAAAGAGATAGGCCTGGCGTAATATGTGTTGGGCAGTCCCCTCAGTAGTTAAAAAAATAGAGGGGGGCATCGCCTTTGTAGATCCTGGAGATGGCGTAGAGAGGCCGGCGGTGATAGGCATAGAGGAGGGACAACTACAAGTGGGCGACCTCGTAATGGTTCACGCCGGCGTTATAATTGCGAAAGTAGATCTAGAGACTCTAAAAGAAAGTATGGAGATGTGGAAACAGATGGCTAGAGAACTGGCAGCTTCAACAGGGGAGGACCCCGAGGCGGCTGAAAAAATTATCGAAGAGGAGATGTGGCGTGTGTTAAAAATCGCAGAGGAGGTACGGCAAGGGAGGAGCCAGGCTTTGAGAGAACTTGCCTAAGGCCTACCTAATACATATAATCGGCATTGTCCAAGGAGTAGGCTTTAGGCCATATGTCAAAATTCTGGCAGATCAACTGGGCCTCAGCGGCTATGTAAAAAACTTGGGGGGTGGAGAGGTGGAGATATACGTCGAGGGGGAGAGAAGCAGAGAGTTTTTAGATAGTCTTCTAAACGGGCGGCCAAAGGCGATATATATAGAAGATATAAGAGTTATAGAGGTGGCCCCCAGGGGAGTGCGCGGCTTTACTATTGAAAAAAGCTCGCAGGAGGTGGAGACTGTATCTATGATCCCCCCAGATTTAGCCATATGTGATGAATGTCTCAGAGAGGTTCTCGAAGGAGATGAGAGGAGGAGACGTTACCCCTTTAACTCCTGTAGCTTCTGTGGGCCGAGGTTCTCCATAATTAAAAAACTCCCCTACGACCGGGAAAACACAAGTTGGACTGCCTTCCCCCTATGTGATAAATGCACAAGGGAATATAACGACCCTAAAGTAGGCGGCATTAGGCGTTTCTACTACCAGGGTATATCTTGTAAAAATGATGGGCCTCAAGTCAAATTATTAGACTCAACTGGGGAACCTATAGATGTGGGAGATCCCATCTCCGAGGCCTCTAGGCTAATAAACGAGGGCTATATAGTGGCGGTAAAGGGGGTTGGGGGTTTCCACATATTTGCTCTCGCCTCAGACGACGACGTAGTGGCTAAGCTTAGGAAGAGAAAGAAGAGACCTACCCAGCCCTTTGCTATAATGGCGCTTGACCTTGAGACGGCGGGGCGGCTGGCAGTAGTTAATAAAACTGCAGCCGAGCTTCTAACATCGCCTCAAAGGCCAATAGTTCTACTCTTCAAGAGAGAGGATAGCCCGGCGTCTCCTCTAGTGTCGCCTGGGTTGGACAAAGAGGGCATATTTCTCCCCTACACGGCGCTTCAATATCTCCTCTTGTCTGAAATAAGGGATAAATTCGCCATTGCCACAAGCGGGAATATACACGGCGAGCCGATGTGTACAGATTGGCGGTGTGTTGCGAAGTTGGGCGTGGCAGATTATATCCTAGACCACACCCTGGAGATTGTTCACAGAGTAGACGACAGCGTAGTCAGATTCACAGCCGGTAGACCCACGCTACTGAGGAGAGGGAGGGGCTACGCCCCTGTGTGGATAAAAACGCCTTTACGCTTGGGCAGAGCCGCAGTGGCCTTTGGGGCAGATCTTCAAACAGCAGGCGGCGTGGGCATAGGCGATAAGGCTATTTTAACTCAATACATAGGCGATTTAGATAGCTTCAAGGCACTTGAAGATCTAGACCGAGAGCTCCGTTGGCTAGTCCAGACGTATAGACTAAGAGAGTTTGTCCTCGTCTGTGACCTCAACCAAACTTATAACTCACATAGGTTGTGCCGCGAGTGGGCCGAAGAGTTTAACGCAGAGATTTACATGGTACAACACCACCACGCCCACGCCTTGGCGACTGCTGCAGATGTAGGAGTCGCCGAGCCTTTCGTAGCCGTGGCTATAGACGGCGTGGGGCTTGGAGAAGATGGCGCCGCGTGGGGCGGCGAGGTTTTATATGTAGACGGGGCGAGATATGAGAGAGTCCGTCACCTCGCCTACGTCCCCATGCCGGGGGGCGACCTCGCCGCCCTGAGGCCAGCTCGAATGGCGTTGGCCTATTTATTTAAATACTTTGGCGAAGACTGGGATCTCGTAGAGAGACTGAAACTTGCCGAAAGACTCCCTGGCGGTTTGTCAGAAGCTCAAATCGTAGCAAGAGAAGTGAAAAAGTCTCGGCTCTACACCTCTAGCGTAGGGAGGTTTCTAGACGCCGTGGCGGCAGCACTCGGCGTGGCTTGGGAGAGGACGTATGAAGGAGAGCCAGCCATTAGGCTTGAAGCTACGGCGGCTGGCGGGAGGCTAATTGAGCTAGAGGCTGAAGACCAAGTGGAGTTGTTTGGGCAACTCATAGAGCTGTATCTAAAAGGCGCCGATGTAAAAGATCTTGCATATACAGCCCAGTATAAGTTGGGGCAGATCCTCGGCAAGTGGGCTTGTGAGACGGCGGAGAGGAAGGGCGTAAGACATATAGTGGTTGGAGGCGGAGCTGCCGTAAATGATTACATAATCGCCGGGCTGGAGTCGGTGTGTGGAAGAGCGGCTCTCCCGTCGAAGACGCCGCCTGGCGACGGAGGCATAGCCCTCGGCCAGCTGTACTACCTTGCCCACCTTGGAGTATAAACTTCTCTGTGGCAATAGCCCCCTCCGCTACGAGGGCGGAGACGGCGAGGTTAAAAACGGCACATATAGATTAACTAAGAGTGGGGGGACGGTGGAAGTTGAAATAGACGGGGCAGTGGTCAGCTTGAAAGAGGCAGTGGTAATATGCGGAGTGAGAGATAGTCGCGTGAGACCCGGCATCTACCTAATCGACGTAGCACGTAGATGGAGGCTCCCCAAGTTGTTAGGCAAGCTCTTGAGGCGGGGCATTCCGCCGGACAGAGCCATAGATAGAATAGATAGAAAGCTGGCGGCCACAGCCGCGTTGAACCAAGAGCCGCTTTCAAAAATTAGGCTAGGCGGCGACGAGCCCCATGTCGCGTACTATTCAGCGAAGTGGGTAGCCGGGGCGTTAGAGGGGGTTCTCTTCTTCGGATGGAGGGGAGACGGCGGCATTTATGAATACGAGCCCCTGTATTTTAGATATAGAGACGGCGAGGTGAAAGAGGTATATATCAGGCTCCACTACATACCTGCAAGAATTCCCCCTGCCGTAATTGCTTTAAGAGATCCCTTCGACCCCAAGAACCACTTCTTATTTCCAGCTCCCGGCGACAAGCCAATAGATAGATTTAATGTCTCTTTTGGCTTGCCTAGAGAGCCGCCGGAGAAAAAAGTAGTGGGTTATATATTTAAAATTCCGATGTAAAAACATGGCGCTCCACCTTTTAGCCCAGAAGGGGGGCAAAATATATACATACGGCGAGAAGATATATATATACGTAGAAGAGACTTGGCTCTCTTTAAATTTACGACTGCTTATATGGAGAGTTGGCGAGAGGCCGCCGCCTAGGGCAGAGCTTATTGCAGAGGGAGAAGAGGCAAAGGCTATAGCAACAGAATTTGCACAACTTCTTGAAAGATATACGGAGGCGAAAGTTATGAAAGGCACTGCGAAAGAGGCGCTTATGAGGAGTATTAAGGAGAAGACTCTCTATGTCTTAACATAGCTTTCTACGCGGCGTATATGGAGTGAGCTTCCCCTCGCGTAGTTTATAAACAGAGTCTGCAAGTCTGACAGCAAGTTCTTCGTCGTGTGTGGCAATTACTGCAGAGACGCCGCCGGCTTTAAGTTTCGCAAGATAGTTAACTACAACTTCATACGCGTCTTCGTCTAGATAAGTCGTCGGCTCGTCCAACAGGAGTAGCCTAGGCCTGTGGACAGTGGCAGCCGCCAGGGTGACAAGCCTCTTCTGCCCTCCGCTGAGTTTGTAGGGGGGCCTATCTAGGAGACCCTCTATGCCAAGGGCCTTGGCCGCCTCCTCGGCGAGCTTAAGCCCCTCCTCTCTGCCGTAGATCCTCACGGCTGTGTAGGCGATTTCGTCTCTCACTGTGTGGTTGAAAAACATGTCGTCTGGGTTCTGGAACACCACCCCCATCAGCCTCCTAGCCGCTGGGAGTTGCCCCTCCAGGGGCTCCCCCATGAAGTACACCTCCCCCCTCCGCGGCTTGAGGAGACCCGCCAGCACCAGGAGGAGGGTGGTCTTGCCCGAGCCCGTAGGCCCCATCACCGCCATGAACTGCCCCTCCCCAACCGATAGGCTAACTCCCTTCAGCACGTCCTCTGAATAGCCGAAGTAGACGTCGACGGCCTTAAGCACTTCGCGCCTCATATGCCATCCTCAAGCTTACCCCCCTCTGTATGCCGTATATCAAAACGTCTCCTATAGCCGCCGCCACAGCCCTCTTGTCCTCCCCCCTAGCCTCCTTAGCCGCCGCTATGACCACCGCCGCCTGGCCAATGGCCATAACAGAAAGCGGCATAAGCTCAAACATACGCCTCAAGTCCCCCCTCAGCCTGAGGGATCTCACGAAGCCCCACCAGCCGGTGAGGAGAAGGCCTCCCGTGGCAACCGACGCCGCGGAGACCGTCCTCGCCACGAAGAGGAGAGGGTCTGTCTTGTTGGGGAGAAGACCTAGGGCGGCCGGGAGGGAGACCAGTCCCGAGAAGAAAAGGGAGAAGAAAGCCACTAGAGCCCACGGCTTCACCTCCCTAGCCGCGGCGGCGAAGAGAAGGCCCAGGGCGAAAAACGCCGCGGCGATGTAGACAGAGGGGGAGAAGGAGGCCGCCGCGGTGGAGACGAGGAGGAGTATAGAAAAGGGGGTGTTTTCCACTCTGGGGATCCGCTCAAACGCCGCGACGGCCTCAGTAATATCTTCAACGAGTTTTCTTAACACGTCTAGCTACCAGCCAGAGGGCTATAAATATTGCGAGGCCTATATACGCCGATATGATGTAGCCAAGCCAATCAGGTAGCCCCGGCACCGTGTAGTCCTTCAGCGGGGTCCAGTTCATCTGGTCGCTGACGTCCTGCAGTATTACCTTGTGCAACGTCTCGTTAGCCACTTCGTTTATCATGTCCGCGGCCACGTCAAGCGGCTCGTGGTAGCCCACCAAGTTGGCTAGCCACACGCCGAACACCGGCGACACAAGCGCCATCAACGCCAGGAATATGTACAGCTTCTTCATACCCTCACGTACTGGGGAGCCCTCTTGAGCAGATACTCCACCACGGCCGCCGTTATAACCCCCTCTACTATGCCCAACAGCGCGTGCCACGTAGTCATCACAGGCACGCTGATCGTCCAGGCATAGGGGAAGTAGGGGCTTACCCCGATCTCAAACCCCGCCGCCATCCCCGCCACAGTGATGCTAGCCCACCCAGCCACAGCCGCCGCAAGCGGCTTGTTGTATCTGGAGAGTAGCCTCCACGCCGCCCAGCCCACAAGCGGCGCGACCACGCCCATGTTTATCACGTTGGCCCCAAGCGTTGTAATCCCCCCGTCGTGAAAAACCAACGTCTGCACGAGGAGGACGAGGAGCAATACGAAAAACGCCTCGAAGGGCCCCAGCATAATAGCGGCGAGCGCCCCGCCGACGAGGTGAAGAGAGGTCCCGCCGGGGATAGGCCAGTTAAACATCTGCGCTATAAAAATCGCGGCAGCTAGCCCAACCACAACCTCCAGGTTTTTCCCAAGCGCCGCCTTCTTGTACGCAAAAAAGCCGTAGATTAACATTATCGCCCAGGTCACGCCAGCCGAGATGGGGTCTAGATACCCGTCCGGTATGTGCATAAGAGGGAGATTTCACACCTATAAATACTTTCACTGTAATAAATACATCTTGGTCATGTATTACGGTATATGTTATCCCGGCGGCTGCTGGGGGATGACGGCGGGGATTTCCCAAAGTATTTTCGTCTTGACGCCGTAGACGTCGTATATGACGTCTTCTCTAAAGACGGCTTTTGTAGGCCCCGCGGCGTATACCTCCCCGCGGGACATAAATATGGCGTAGTCGGCGTACCTCAGTGCCATGTTTAAATCGTGTAGAACAGCCACCACAGTGACGTCGCTAGAGAGCTTCCTCAACAGCGAGGCCACCTCCAGCTGGTGTCTCAGATCTAGGTTGTTGAAGGGCTCATCCAGCAGGAGGACCCTCGGCTCCACCGCAAGTGCCCTAGCCAGGAGGACCAGCTGGAACTCGCCGCCGCTCAGCTCCTCCAGAAACCTATCCCTCAGGTGGCTGACTCCAACGCGCTTGAGGGCCTCCTCGGCGGCTTTGTAGTCCCTGGCGGTGGGGAAGAAGCGGAAGTAGGGCTTCCTAGAGCTCACCACTAGGTCGATAACCCTCAGCCGGCCCCCCGGGGTGGCCCTCTGCGGGACATAGCCCACCATCTTATACAGCTCCTCCCTCCGCGGAATCCTCCCGTCGAAGTACACTGCCCCCCTCCTGGGCTTTAGCACAGACGCCATGATCTTCATGAGGGTGCTTTTCCCAGCCCCGTTTGGCCCAAGCACTGCCGTAAAAGACCGCGGCGGGATCTCCACAGTGACCCCCCTAAGCGCCGGCCGCGAGGGGTAGCTGAACTCAACCCCCTCTATCCTAATACTCACCATACCTCCTCAGCCTAAAGAGCAGAGCCAATATGAAGGCAGCCCCCACGAAGCTCAAGGTGATCCCCACCGGAATTATCACGGGAGGCTTCGCCAGCCTCCCCACGATGTCTGCCCCCAGCACAAGGGCGGCGCCGGCCGCCGCGGAGGCGGGGATAAGCCTCGTGTGGTTTCCCCCCACCAAGAGCCTCGCTATATGCGGAGCCGCCAGGCCCACGAAGCCGATGACCCCCGTGAAGGACACCAACACCGCCACCGCCAGCGTCACGGCCACGAGGGTGGTCAACCTCAGCCTGGCGGGGTCCACCCCCGAGGTCTTCGCCACCTCCTCCCCCACGGCCACCAGGTTGTACCCCGCCGAGTTGGCGAGGAAGTAGAGAGCTGAGGCGGCCGCCACGGCGAGAAGCATAAAGCTCTCCCAGTAGCCGGGCCTCCCCACGTCTCCAAAAGTCCAGAAGACCACAGCCGCCGTCTGTATATCGTTGAGGTAGAGGTACTGGAGGAGGGCCAGCGCCGCCTGATACACAGAGGAGACCACCACCATCGCCAGAACCACAGAAGCCACGCTGAAGCCGGTCAACGAGGCGAGGAAGAGCACGAGGAGGCCGTTCAAGAGAGCCGAGAGGAAGGCCAACCCCACGACGAGGTAGGGGTTGGATATGTCCAACAGGCCGCGCGTGACTGTCCCCGCCCCCGCCACCATCACCGCCACAGCCACGCCCAAGGCCGCCGCCTGGGGGATCCCGAGGGTGAAGGGCGAGGCGAGGGGGTTCCTCAAAACCGCCTGTAGAGCAGCCCCCGCCACAGCGAGGGCGGCCCCCACCGCCACAGACGCCACAGCCCTCGCCAGACGCATCTTCGCCACAAGCGCCTCAGGCCCAGACCCCCACAACGCCGCCTTAAGCACATCCAGAGGGCCGTAGCTGTACGCTCCAACAGAAAGCGAGTAGAGGAAAAGCGCCGCCAACACCCCAACCAACAGGAGATACGACGCTAAGACCCGCATTTGAACTCTGTCAGCTGTCTAAATCCTCCTTTGAAATCCTTGGCTATTGCCGTGTAGAGGGGCGTGCCGAGGAACTCCCTATAGATCTCGTCAGCCTTAGCCACAGGATCCACATCCCTAAACGCCTCCGGATAAAGCACCTTACCCATAAAGTAGGCATCAGCAAAAAGCGTAGCGATGTTGCTCCAGTAGTGGTTAAAGGGCAGTATCCCGTATATCCTCCCCTCTTTGAATGCCTTAAGAGCGCAGTACTTATCCCGGCTCTTGTTAAAGTCCTGCGCCACCAGGGCGTAGTTCCCCAAGTCGATGAAGATCACGTCAGGCTGCTCCTTCAAGAGCGCCTCCCAGTCGATCTTGGCCCCCGGCTGTATGCCGTATCTATCTGCGACCCCCGGCGTGTTTAACAAAACCAGCGGCGGGAACTTCGACATGGTGCTCTCGAAGGGCTGGCCGCCCTTGTAGGAGATTGCGCCTACGTACACCTTCGGCTTTTGGGTTATGTTGGCGGTGCGTCTCTTGAGATCCTGGATCAAACCCTCCATGTATCTAACCAGCTCCTCAGCCCTCTCCTCTCTACCCAATACGACGCCTAACGTCCTCAGCGACTGGAAGAGAGTGGTAAAGTTTACCCCGCCCACGGCGTTGCTATACGAGACCACCACCACGGATATGCCAGTTTTCTCCTGTACTTGGTCGGGAGAGTTGGCCAGCACTGGAGACATAACGATTACGTCGGGGCCCACCTTCATAATAGCCTCAAAGTTGACGGGGCTGTCGGGGCCGCCCTGGCCAATCACCGGGAGCGAGGTGAGGTTTTTTGTCCAGAGGATGTAGCCGTAGTCTCTACCCCGCGGTGGCCTCTTCTCTATCTCTTCTATCCCGGCTAGTTTGTCTGTGGCGTTGAGATATACCACGAGCCTAAGCGCCCCCGGCCCCAAAGCCACAACTCTAGACACAGGCGCCTTCACAGACACCCGCCGCCCCAACACATCCACCACCTCCACAGCACCGGCGGTGGAAGGCGGCGTAGTCGTCGTGGTTGCGGCGGCCGTGGTTTGTGCTGTGGGGACTGTAGTTTGTGGAACAGCCCCCGGCTGTTGGGAGAGGTAGTAGGCTGAAAGAGCTAGGATTACAAATACGGCGATTCCCAGATAAATGGCTTTCCTCATGGCTGTAGTATGTTATGTGTATTTAAGTATTAATGGGGATTGTGTATGGAATGCCTAGATCTTTGTGTAGCGCTAGGGAGATGTAGTGGCCTAGCTTGAGGTGGCGTATCGTCGGCTCAATGTTGAACTTTATGGAGGCCACCACGTGTACCCCTGTGCCCCTCAGCGCGTCTGGGTGTACCCCGGCTGTGGGGCCGGTCAGTATGTTTACCCCCCGGGAGACGGCCAATACGTCGTCGATTGTAAAGTTCAGCAAGGTCATGCCAGTGATTATGACCGTCTTGCAGCGGGGGAGGAGGATTCTCTCCTCCACCTCAGAGTATGCACCGAACCTGAGGTGAGGCGACTTCTCGAATACGTACACCTGGTGGCCCCTCCTCCTGAGGGCCTCTGCTAGGGGTCTCATGTTGCCTATTAGACACACCGGGTCTCCCGCGTAGTACTTCATCAAGTCGCCTGGCTCCACAGGTCCCAGGTGGTACTGAGACACGGCGTTTACCATCGCCACCCCCAACGCCCTGTTTATGGGGTGTAGATCCACGACGAAGTCAGCCATCTCCTCCAACGCGGGGGGTCTCACCTCACCAAGCTCGTGGAGGTCCTCCCTAGGAATGTGGGCAAAGCCCAGCGCCTTCCCCCGCGGCCCCTTAACAACTACATATACGCCAGAAAAACAGACGCAGTAATCCACAATCTCAAGCCCCTCGGCCATCTGCGATACATACTCTGCAATTTTCTTAACAAGCACGTAATACAAAAATTCTAGATATATATTTCTCGTGTCTAATACTTAAGATAGGCCTACTTCAGCCGGCTCGGCGATGGGGCCTACCATCTCTCTTACCAACCGCTTTATGTCCTCTGGCTTATAGCTACCCCTAATTTTTACAATTGGAACTTCAAACTTCAGGGGATCTCTGCCCTTTTCTACTTCAACTTCGACGCCCAACGTCTTAGATATAGCCTCTTTGATCTCGCCGGGGCTGATCCTATAACCGTTTACCTTAAGCACGCCGTCTCTCCTCCCCAACGGGAAGATATACATGTCGTTGTCCATAACCGCCAGGTCCCCCGTGTCGTATACGCCGGAGAACTCCAGCTCCACTGGCATGGCAGGCCAGGGGGCCTTTGCCACCAGCCTACCCGGCCTCCCCCTCACGGAGTTCCCCAGCTCGTCCACCACGTCTAATACAAAACCCGGCATCGGCGGCCCCGCGGAACCCGGCTTCAACGGCGTGAAGACGTAATCTGGCAGAGGCCCCGTGACAAAGGTGCCGAACTCAGTCTGTATAAAGCTATGTATCACCGGGATCCTCCCGCTGAGTTTCTCCGGCAGAGAGTCGACTGTGGGCACCGTCCCAGTACCCACGTATTGGTATGTCCACCGCCAGATCTCCACCTCCATGGGCTCCGCGGTGGTTATGATCAGGCGGAGGGTGTCCAGGTTGTGCCTCCTCAGCAGCTCAGGGTCCTGCCTGGAGAGATAGCGGAGGGCCCCCGCCGTAGTGACGAACACAGTCACGGCGTACCTCTCTATGATAGACCACCACCTATCCCAGTGGGGGTAGTCCGGCCCCCCCTCGTACACCACCACAGACGAGCCCACCATCAGCGGGCCGAAGAGGACGTAGGTTATGCCTGTAATCCACCCCGGGAGAACCGTACAGAAGTAGGTGTCCCTCGGCCTAACCCCCAGCCATCTGGTGGTGGCGTAGGTCTGCGTCAAATACCCCCCGGCGCGGTGGGTAAGCGGCCTCGGCCCCTCGGGGTAGCCGGCGTGGAGGCCGAAGAGCGGGTGGCCGCTGGGGACAACCGCCTCCTCCCACGGCGCCCGCTCCACCTCCTCTAGAAATACGTCGTTGCGACGCCTCGCCACCCCCACGCCCATCCTAGGCACCACCAGCACCTTGACCTCCTCGGGCACGGCCTTATCCACCGCCTCCTTCACCCTCACAGGCCTCCCCCGCCTGGGGAAGGCGTCCACCGTCACAACAACCTTCGGCTGCCTGTTGGCGACTCTCTTAGCCAGGGCGTACCACCCCCAGCCCGTGAAGACCGGCTCAAAAGGCGCCCCCAGCCTAACCGCCGCCAACATCAAAGCCACAACCTCCGGCGTAGGCGGGGCGTAGAAAACCACCCAGTCCCCCCTCCCCACCCCAAGCCCCCTCAACACGCCCGCCATCTCCCCCACCAACCTATCCAAATCGCCGTAGGTGTAAACCCTCACCTCCCCCTCCTCGCTCTCCCACACCAGCGCCACCTTATCCCACACCCAAGACCCCCTATGTCTCCCAACCACGTTCTCGTAGGGAGAGAGCTCCCCATCTGGAAACCACACGCCCCCCTCATACGCCTTAGACGGCGGCCGTCTCCACACAAGCCGCCCCGCCTCCCCCATCCAGAAGCGGAATACATCTCTCACGCTCTCCCCATAGAGCTTGAAATAGAGGGAGAAGTCCACAGTCTTCCACTTGAGACTAGGCGGCACAACCGCCTCCCCCGATGACATGGCAGATGGTTGCCACAGCCTTAAAAAGCTATGTCCCAGCCGCAACTCTTAATAATACATGTCCTGTGTTAACGTATGAGGTTTCGAAAACAGATAGTGGAGCTCCTCCAGAGGAGAGACCTCTGGGGGCTTTTAAACAAAGCGGCGGAGCTACACGGCCACATATGCGTAGGGCTGGCACTAGGCGTGAAGACAAGCGCGGTGGCGCTGGAGAGGCTGGGCGTCTTGCCGGCCGACGACACCGACATAATCGCTGTAACCGACAACAACACCTGTTTCGCAGATGGGGTCCAGGTGGTCATGGGCGCGACGCTGGGCAACAACAGGCTGATCTACAGAGACGCGGGCAGATTCGCCCTAATCCTCGTCGACAGAAGAGGTGGAAAAGCCGTCAGGATCTCGCTCGCCGGCCGCCTCACCACTCCAACCATGGAGAACCCCCGATACCGGGACTACTGGAGCCGCCTACCCCAACTCACGGAAGAGAAACGTCAAGAGTTCCGAAGCCTAATGGAGAAGGCCTCGGCAGAGGTGCTGGAGGCTCCAGACGCCATATTCAAGATAGAGGAGGTGCCCCCAGACCCCATCCTCGACGCCCTAAAAAGCACCACAAGGCCGAGCTGGACCGTCTGCGAGAGATGCGGCGTCGCAACCCTAGCAGAAAGGGCGGTCGTCGTGGGGGGCCGCCACTACTGCCCAGACTGCGCAGGTCTAAAGACATATGCGGTCGTGGGGAGAAAAATCACCGAGTTTAAGCCCCCCTCCTCCTCGCCGACTCAAACAGCTTTTTAAACTCTTCACAAGCCTCCCTATCCCCCGCGCCGCATCTCCACCCAATGGCGAACCCCCGCCGAAAGCCCTCGCTCCCCGAGAAAACGACGTAGAGCAGTATGTACCAGCCGGCGGCGAAGCTAACGGCTCCCAGAAGCAGAGTAAAGGGGAATAGCAGAACGCCTATAAACATGAGGAGAAGCGCCCCAAACGCAACCCAAGCCTTAAGAATCCTCAACAGCCACTTCCCCACGTAGAAACTTGACCACAAATATAAACCTTAACAAGGACAGCGGGTTGGACAAGGGAGGACGACGAATAGCGCCCCCATCTCTGGACGGTCCTCTACCAAGACCGCCTCTCTTGGAATTTCCAGCTCGTCAACCAACTTCGCCAACTCCTTGACTACACTTGGGCTGAGACACTTTGGCTGGACATATATATTGACTAGGTTTCTAGCTACGTCAAAGTTTGCCCAAAATGCTCTCGTGTAGTTACACATCTGCGACAACCTCCCCCCATTCTCCTCCCTATACAGCCTATCCTTCAACGCGTCTGCCCATTGGATCAGCTGTTTGTATGTGTATCTGCCCTTTAGGAAGACAACCTCGGTGCCGAACTGCTTCGCTAGATCGCCGATAGTCCCCGCTATCTTCTCCTTACAAGCGTGGTCGGTCACCACGATGTATATCCTCGCCGCGTCTACAAACATCCCCCCGTAGCACCTCTCGTAGACCTCTATGCCGACCGGGTCGTTGTTTAGCCATTGACGAAGCTTTTCTGAAATATTGAAAAAGCCACACGGCGTGCCAAAAACGCCCGTTGGTTTATCTAGAATATGTTTAACCGCGTCGTCTAACTCGATATTCAACTTCTTCGGCAGTCTGCCATATATGTACCAGAAATAGTCACGGCAGTCCCACTCAGCCACGGCCAAGCCCTCAATTACGGACACGCTCCTCTGCCCGCCAACCGCTTGGAGACCGCCTACAGCTACGTACACCACGAAGGCCACCAAAACGGCCGCCACAGCTACCGCGATTTTGCAAGCCCATCTCATGACAAAATCCGCCATCCAGTTTCTTAAACATAATGTACTGCAAGTACATACCTACGGCGTCAAGATGGTGGAGCGCATAATGCGTTGTTTAACATTGTATTGGACTAGGAGCAGCCCCCGTTGCTCTGGGCTAAGTGGCGGGTCATGAAGTTAAAGCACACTTTTCCAAATCCCGAGCCGTCTCACTTTCGACGCTACTCCACGAACAGCCCCTTTGCTCTGGGGCTCGTCAACAGCGGCGCCGGCGTGGTCCAGCTCCGGACTGTCCCAAGAGGCTCGGGGCGGGAGCGCTCCTGCTTACGGGGTGAGGGCTTTTCTCACGGCCTCTCTGTGGAGGGGGGTTTGCCAGGCGAAGCTCCTCCCCACCCCAATGTCTGGGTCCCTCTCGGGGGGCGGCTCGTCGATCCAGAGGCGGCCCTCCCTCTCCGATAGCCAGTCGATGATGAGGTTTCGGTCCACCAGCGCCTCCACGAGCTTCAGAGCCTCTGCCCCCTCCTCGGCCATGTGTCTCTCCACGGCGTCTGGGTCCTCCAAGGCCTCTTAGAGAACGGCGCGTTGCCTCTGGCTAAGCGAGGCGGCCAGCTCCCGTATCCTTCTCTCCGCCGCGATCTTCGCCACGGCCCAGTCTACGTCCCAGCCTCTGCCGCGAGCTCGCCGGCTACGTCGGGGTTGCCTCCCGTGAGCCTCCACGCCGTGTCTAAATCGGGCTTGGAGTGAGGTATCTGACTGAGGAGCTCCCCAAATCCAGCCCTAGACATATTCCACATAACCCTCACCCCGGCCATCAGTGTCTGCCAACCCTCCAACAAGTCCTCTGGCCAGCTCCCGCGGATCGTCAGTGGACAGTAGCCGCCCGCCGGCCCACTCCGCCGGGCTGTAATAGATCGCGCCACACCCCTCGAGGTCTCAAAGCGCCGTCTTTCCATAGTCCTCCGGTTAGTATATCAACATGGGCTTATGGATCCCGTTTGTCTCTAGGCACTCATTGTTTTCCATTCGTCACGCCTAGGGACAGGCGGAAAAAACGGTCTGGCGCCAAATTTATAATTTTCTACATATAGAAATGTTGTGGGGGTTTTGCCTAAACCTTGGCTTGACTTGGCAGGGTACAAGAGGGTGAGACTTGAGGAGGCTAGGGCTGAGGCTGAGCTGGCTAGAAAGTTCCTTGAGCAAGGTCTATTGCGGAACGCCGCCGGTAAGGCGTTTCAAGCGTGGAAGGCTTTAGTGGCGGCGCTTGCCACAGAGAGGAGGGAAGAGCTGGCCAAGCTGTACCCTGGCAAGGTCAGGCTGAGAGGCAGGAGGGCGAGGGTCGACAGGGTAGATTGGATTATTGCAGTTATGCCGACGACATACCTCAAGGAGGTGGCCATGGCGATAGGGGGGAGGGTAGACGCCTTGACAGACAAGGCGCTCTGGATACATCAGTATCAGTACAACGGGCCCGACCCCGAGGGGGTGTTGAGCCCGTATAGAAGCGACGAGACGGCGAGGAGAAACATCGAAACGCTGTTGCGTGGCATCGAGGAGATCCTCTCGTCGCTGGGCCTCTAGGGTAGGAAACGGCCAGCTCTCCAACAACTTTTGAAGGTCTCTTGATCTGTTGATTCCCCCGGCGCCCGATCTCTCCCGCTATATAGACAGAGAGCCCATATCTTTGTATCTAAAGACTCCGAAAAGCTACGATTCCAGCTGGCGTAAATAGCTGGATATCGTCTGGACAAGTCTTTTTATATCGTCAGCTACCAACTCAATACGTGGATATCTGCCGAACCCGGATTTGTCAAGTCCGTTGTATTAAAAATTGTGGAAGTTGATGGCCACGTTTGTCGTAGAGCTTTGCCCCGTGGTGTGCGCCTTCGCCACGGCGGGCATAGAGACCGTCTCTAGTGGCAGGCCTTCAGAAGCTACGCGGCTTTGTTGAACACGCCCGCCTGGGTTCTAGAACAGGAGACATCCGCGGCGCAGAGCTGGCGCGAGGTCTCCCTATAGGCGAAGGGCTCGGCGAGGTATTCGGCAGTTAGAACAGCCAAGGCCATAGCCGCCCTCGACGGCCGTCTCAAGGTCAACCTAGACGACGTGAAAAAGGCCATGGAGCTCGCCCTACCCCACCGCCTCAAGGCAACACCTGCCCAGCTTCTGTAGGACCGCTTAGTAGAGCTTCTGGTCGCATGGCTTCTGCTCGAGTAGAGTTAGCTCCTCCACGATCCTGACCCCGTTGGCGTATTTTACGTCGTAGATGAAGCGCGTCAGCACATTTCCACTCCACTCGTATCTCGCGTAGCCGCTGGAGGAGTACCTGGTAACTATCACCACCTTGCCGCTCTCCCTCTTCACCTCGTAAGGTGGGGGTAGCTGCCCCCTGAGATACTGTAGATAGATGTCGCAGGCAACGTCAAGCGTGTAAATGAGTGGTTGATAGTAGCCGGTGATGTAGAAGGCTCTGTCTTTTTCTGCTCCCGCTATCTCCACAGACCTCCTCGTGCCGTTGCTGTATTCCAGCTCCAGCCACCCCATGGCGAAGTTCCTGGCCCCCATGGCTACTAGATACCACCCGCGTCCCCTATATATCAAGCTCCCGTTCCAGTACTCGACATACATAGTATAGTTCAACATCGTGTTGTTGAACACAAATTTACAAGTCCCCGGCGGCGCCTCACCTACCGAGAAGCGTACCGAGACCGGCAGGAAGAATAGTATGGGCACCATGAGGAAGACTATCACGAAGATAAGGATTGTTACGGTTCGGATGCCCATAGAGGTCAAGAATTTTTTAAAATTTGAGACTTAGTTAGTGAAGATGCCGTAGTTCTTTATCACCACTTTTCCCAGGGCGGCGGCTAGTTTAGCTATCTGCTGGAGGTGGCTTGGGGGTGGGTTGCAGTGTTGTCTACACCACTGGGGATCTCTTGGGTCTGTGGTGGGTGGGCCGAGGAGCGGCTGTATCACTACCGTGACCTCGGTCTCCGCTAGGGCGTTGCTCACCTCCTCTATCCTTTTTGCGTAGGTCTCTAGGGGGAGGTTCGCGGCGGGGATTCTGAGCTCGATGGGGATTTTTCTACTTGAGGCGGTTTTTAGGGAGGTGAGGAAGTTCTGCCACAGCTGTTGCCAGTGTGGAACGCCGTACATCTGGTCTGGTATTTTTAGGTCTGTGGCTAGGTGGTCTACCTCGTCTATGACTTTTTCTAGGGCTTTGGTGAGGGTGGCGTTGGTGTTGAGGCTTCTGGCCACGCCGGCTTCCCTAGCCCTTTTGAAGAGGTGTCTCAGCTCCTCCGCCTGTAGCAGGGGCTCTCCGCCTGTGACGTGTAGATAGTCTATGTAGGGCTTGGCGCGGGCGAGCTCGCCCAGGAGCCTCTCCACGTCTAGCTCGCCGCAGTTCTGCCGCTCGGCTATCCTCCAGTTGTGGCAGAATGGGCATCTTAGGTTGCACCCGCAGAGCCAGAGGGTGAAGGTCACTGCGCCGTGGACGTCGACTGTGGATATGCCCTTCCAGCCGGCGGCCAGCATTAGTAATGCCTCCTGAGCCAGAACTCCCTCCTCCTGTATGGGTTCCAGTTCTTGAGAGGTCTGTAGTAGCCGATTATGCGGCTCCACACCTCCACGCCCTCGTAGCCGCAGGAGGGGCACCTCTTGTAGAGCCCGGTGTAGGTTCTGCCGCAGCGGGGGCAGTGGGTCTGGGCTGGGGTGAAGCTCCAGTAGACCACCTCCGTCTCTGTTATCCTCCTGGCTAGCTTGGCCAAGGCCTCGGGGTCAGGCTCCTCCCCTAGGAATATGTGCATCATGACGCCGCCGGTGAACTCCCTCTGCACCTTGGCCTCCACCTCCACCCTCTCCCACAGCTCCATGGGGGCGTAGTAGGGGGCTACGGAGGTGCTGTATATGAGGTCTGGGAGGTACTGCGCCAGCTCTGGGTACCTCCTGGCGTCTTTAATCGCCAGCTTGGCGGCGGCGCTCTCCCCCGGCACCTCCTCCACGTTCCAGGGCGTTCCCTCCTCCGACATCCACTCCCTAGCTTTCTTTACGGCGAAGGACACCATCTTCTTCATTAGGTCGGCCGCGGCTGCCCAATCTCTGTGGGAGCCCTCTGTCCAAAGGTCGGGCTTGCCCATGTATATGGCGGCGGCCTCCGGGAGGCCTATTATGCCTATGGTGTTGAAATGCGACGTGGGGAACTCGGGCAGATACCTCCTGACGAAGCTGTACATCTCCGTCTTGAGGAGCTTGACGTACCTCTCCCTGAGCCAGTCCAAGCCCCTCTTGACAAGCTCCAGCCTCTCTTCGTAGAGCTCCCAGAACCTCCCGTCGTCTCCTCTGGCGTCGAGGGCTATGCGGGGGAGGTTGACGTCTATAACGCCGACTGACCCCGTGACGTCGGGGAGGGCCCAGACGCCGCCGAACCTCTGCTTCTCCATGCGGCTCCAGAGATCCTCAGTCGCCAGCTTCACATCTCTCTTGAGGGAGATGCGTGCCCCTCTGGCGTACATGAGCTCGTTCCTGTCTATGTTTATCCTGCAACACATGGCGAAGGACCCGTCTGGGTCGACAACCCTTGTGTTAAGCCAGTAGAAGCTCCCCCTCTTCGCGGCGGTGGTGAAGACCGCCTCGAAGATCTCCGGGTCTTCCCAGAGCCAGGTGGCGGTGGTCATGAGCGTAGGTATGGGGAAGGTGAAGGGCTTCCCCTCGGCGTCTCCCTCCTTTAGAACTGAAGCTAGGGCTTTTAGGAAGAGCTTAGCCTCCTCCTCGTAGACGCCAAGCGGCTCGACCTCTTTTCCGTCGTACACAGCGCGGTCGCCGTCCAACATCTTCCTCGGCGCGTTCATCGTCACTGTGAAGTTGGTGAAGGGCGTCTGGAACCCCACCCTGCTTGGGTAGTTTAGGTTGTAGACGAGCCTCTGGACGCTCTGCCTCACCGCCTTGAAGTCCAGCTTGTCGTTTCTGATGAAGGGCCCGGCGTACCACTCAACGCTTGAGAAGGCTTGGGCCCCCGTGAAGTAGTGCTGCGCCGTGGAGAGGAAGTTGGCCACGTGGTCTACGAAGGTGTCGAGGTGCCGCGCCGGCCGCGAGGCGATTATCGGCGTGACCAACCCCTGCTTCAACAGCCTACTTATCGAGTGGCCAGAGCAGTAGGGCAGGTAGGCCGAGTAGGGGAGCTTGTGTACATAGATAAGCCCCTCCTGGTGCGCCTCGGCTACCTCGGCGGGTAGATCCACGGGCATGTGCTCCTCCAGTAGGTAGGAGAAAAAGCCGGTTGGGCTTGGGTACCTATTCGCGTTTTCATTCACCTCCAGGGAGTTCCAAGCCAGGTACTTCTGGATCACCTCCTGCATAAATAAGGGACAAATTTCCCATATTTATTTCTTACGTTTAAAATAAGTTGATACGCTGGATCGAAATTTTCAGCCTACTCCGGCGGAGGCGAAAAGGGGGTTAAGAACCCGTTACCCCCAGACCTGTGTGTAGGACACGCCGTACCACCTCCTGTAGTAGTAGTCGGCTACCTTGGTGAAGTTTACGTCTCTGAAGAGGTCTGGGTAGAGCTTTGTGGCTGTCCACAACACCGAGAGGGCGGTGTCTGGCGTGTACTCCGAGAGGATGGGCTTTTTGTATACTCTGCCGTTTTTCACGGCGTTTACCCCGCGGTATACCGGGTTGTTCAAGACGGCAGACTCGTTGTATCTCGCCTGCCAGGCGATGATTATCACGTCTGGGTTCCACTTAAGTATCCGCTCGGGGTCCACCTTCACGGTGCTCATGGTGGGGTAGTCGGCCGCGGCTACGTTTACCCCGCCCGCCAGCTCTATGTTTTGGCTAAAGAGGGAGGCGCCTCCCGCCACCGTCAGCGGGTCTACCCAGAGGTATAGGACCCTCGCCTTTTCTCTCACCGACGCGGTTCTGTTGGCGACAAACTTCACTATGTCCTCCATGTCGTTGACGATCTGTCTAGCCCTGGGCAATCTGTCGAAGACCACGCCGTATAGCCAGACGAGCCTCTCGGCGTCTGTGAAGTTGTTAACCACCACCTGTACCAGGGTTAGGTTAGCCCTCTGCATTGTTCTTATATCGTCGGGGTTTACCACCCAGTTAAACACCACCTGCGGCTTCAGCTGGACAAGAGCTTCGACGTTTACCTTGAAGCGATCTCCAGGCGTCGGCAGATTTACCACGGCGGGGAAAGCCGCCTTCATCAGAGGGGCGAAGACGCCTTGGACAGCGTCTCTCCCCACGGCGACGAGCCTAGAGGTGACGTTGAAGGCGATGGGGAGTTGATATGTGACAAAGGTGGCGAACCTCTCCACCCTGCTGGGGATCTTCACCACGTTCCCCGCCAGGTCTACCACCTCCTTCCAGTTTATGTTGTACACGGCGTAGGCCTGCGGCGGGATAGACACGCCGTACATATCTCCTAGGCGCTTTAGATCTCCCCGCCAGTCAAAGGCGTAGACGTCGGGGTAGAGCACCTCCGCGATGTACTCCCTGCCGACTACGCCCCGGGGCCCCCAGTTGAGTATATCCCCTATCTTAGACCCCCAGGGGACTAGGTATATCTCGCCGTTTTTATACGCCTTTAAGACGCGCCACCTCTCGTCTGACCTGATCTTGTCGAATATCCTCCCGGCGTCTTCCGCCGATGCCGCTATTAAAACCACGTCGGGGTCCCACCTCATCAACGTCTCCATGTCTATCTTAGGCCAGGCCTGGTTTGGGAACTGCTCCAACGCCACGTTTACAGCGCCGGCCTCAACCAACGCCATGCCGAAGGACGAGTTGGCGGCTAAAGACAGCGGGCCGCCGGCCAGTATGCTACTGCCGAAGATCAACACAGCCCTCTTCCTCTCCTTTATCTTCGCCGCCCCGGCCCCCAGCTCTTCAAACCTCTTGGCCATAAAGGCCTTCAGCTCCCTCGCCTTATCCACAGCCCCCGTGAGGTTGCCCAATACCTCCACAGCCTTCAACTCGTCTGGAGTCCCCCGCATAAACAACGCCACCACCGGGACGCCCGCCTCCTCAAGTCTCTTTATCACCTCGTCTGCTTTTCCATAGCCGTAGTCTGTCACCACCACGTCAGGCTTGAGAGCCACCACCGCCTCCACGTTAACACCGCCGAATAGATCCCCAACCACCGGCTTCTTCCTCACCTCCGGCGGCAGATACTCGTCGGCGTCTACGTATCTCCCGATGCCGACGATCTTATCCCCAGCCCCCAACGCCACTAACACCTCTGCCCAGTAGGAGTTGAGCACCACGATCCTCTCGGGAGGCTTAGGAAGCACAATCCTCTTACCTCGGAAATCAACGACGACGATCTGCCGGGAGACCGCCGGGGTCTGAGTAGGCGGTTGCGTAGCGACGGCCGTGGGAGAAGCCGTAGGCGAGACAGCCGCCGTAGGCGCCGTCTGAGCGGGGGACGGCCCCTTTGGCAAAAGGAGGTATACTGCGGCAATAGCCGCCAGTATTACCACCAATAGGGAAATTATTTTCCATTTCATACGACTATGATAATAATACGTTTTAAGTATTACTCCTCTAATATGCCCTCTAGCTCTTCTGCAATTTTTCTAATTTCTTCGTCGCCTTCCCAGTAGCCTCTTCTGTGGGCTTCCTCTAGCCGTTTTATAATTTCATAAAGCGCCCATGGGTTTACTGTTTTGATTCGTTCTCTCATCTCAATATTTTTTACATACATCTCAGCTATTTGACGCCAGAACCATCTATCCACCGTGCCTGTTAACGCGGCATGCCCTAGCACATATTCCACCCTCTTGGCGATCTCCCGCGCCCCGTCGTAGCCGTGTTTAAGCATCTCCTCAGCCCACTTGGGGTTTAGTAATCTTGTCCTTAGGGCGAAGTCTACCGCCTCTTCTACCGTCCTAATTCTCATCTTTTCTCCAGTGGCGTCTACCCAATAGGCCTCCACCCTCCTTCCGGCTAGAGTCTCCACGGCTTTTTTAAGCCCGCCGAGAAATTCGTAGTAGTGGTCTAGGTCGGCTATGTCGTACTCCGTAGCGCTTCTCACTTGGCTCACCACCTCTACCTTCTTAAGGAGCTGTACGAAAAGCTCTCTCATAGCTTCGCCGTGGATATCATCGCCGTATCCATACATCATGTCTCCCACGTACACCTCGACGAGCTCCCCCTCGTTTTTCCAACTAGAGCTCTCTATAAACTCGGGGAGACGGGTGCCGTATGTCCCCGGCTTAGGGCCAAATATCCTAGTGATGCGGCCTATTTCAAGGTAGTGTTTTCTCACGTAGTTCATCTCAAGCGGTTCATCTAAGCTGGCAACTAGCTTCACCGCTCTATCTATGAGAGAGATGAGGTTGGGAAACATGTCGCGGAAGAAACCGCAGATTGTTACAACCACGTCTATCCTCGGCCTCCCGAGCTCCTCCAGAGGAATAGGCTCAAGCTCGGGGGCCCAAGGTCCGTGTTTTCTCACAAGTCTCACGCCTAAGAGCTGTAAGATTTGGCCTACCGTCTCGCCTCTGGTCTGCGCAGTTTCAAAGCCCCATAGGACGACAGCGACACTCTCTGGGTAACGTCCGTACTTCTCCCTATACCTCTTTACCAACTCCTCGGCGAGGTTTATCCCGCGTATATACGCGGCTTTCGTAGGTATAAGCCTGGGGTCGAAGGCGTAGCCGTGGGAGCCTGTGGGGAAAACCTCTGGCGTTCTCAACGGCTCTCCGGCGACTCTAGGCTCTACATATCTCCCATCTAAGGCCTTTAGTAAAGAGGACACTTCGTCAGACTCTAGAATTCTCTTGGCTAAATCACGTACATATCTAAACACCTCCTCGGCCTCTCTCCTCCTCTTTTTGAAATACTTAGCCGGGTCTCCCCCCGAGAGAGCTTCTTTAATCATCCTTCTCGCCTCCTCCTCCGCCTCTACAAGCAACCTCCCCCCTCCCGCCTTCTCTACTCCGTCGTAGTTGACCCCCCTCTCCTCTAGAATTAGCCTATGTAGCGATGGGACATCCCCCTCTCTCCTAAGGACAAAGGTTATGTAGTTCACTACGTCTTCTACACTCCACCTACTGCCAAAGACGTGGAGGCCCCGCGGGATCACCGCCCGTTTCATCTCCATTAGGTAGTCGTGTAACCTCTCCAAGTCGCCGCAGGGGAGATTTAGTTTTCTACACTTCTCCTCTATTAACCTCCTCACGTCTTCTCCCCCCTTCTCGGCCTCCTCTAGGAGCTCCTCAAGCTCCACATATTCGCCGTAGAGATCTGCGTGTGTAAACGGCGGAGTGCCGTGTGTTATAATATAGGCGTAGCTCCTCCTCTTGGCGATAGTCTTCTCAGACGGGTTTGTCACATGGTAGATGTATATGTGGGGGGTGTCGCCGATGAGAATATCAGGCCAACACCTATCCGATAACCCCACCTCTTTCCCTGGCATAAGCTCAAGCGTGCCGTGTGTACCTACATGTATTATTGCGTCTGCCTTAAAGACCTCTTTAATCCAGTAGTAGAAGGCCAAGTACTGGTGGTGAGGCGGGATGTCCTTTGAGTGATACAGTTTAGATGGATCTTCGTGGAAGCCTCTGGGGGGTTGCACGCCGATGAAGACGTTGTCGAGTACTACGCCGGGGATTAAAAAGCTGTCCCCCTCTACGTTTACACCGCCTGGGGGCTCGCCCCACGTTTTTATAACCTCGTCTCTGTTGGCCAGTGTGTTGAACCACCTTAAGTATTCAGACACCGGCAACTTTGGCACATCGCCATGGCTTCCCCACTGCGGCGAGTTGACTAAAAACCTCTCTGCTATAAGACGTCGAAGCTCCTCTTTATCTAACGCCCGGGTCCTATAGCCGGCTTCTCTCAACGCCTTTAGAATTACAGCAAGGCTAGCCAAAGTGTCTAAATATGCGGCATTGCCCACATTATGCTCCCCCGGTGGGTAGTTGTATATCACAATCGCCACCCTCCTCTCTGAGGGGGGCTTCTGCCTGAGCTTTATCCAGTTGGCCACTCTCCTAGCCTTTTTCTTTACTCTCTCCTCTAAGACTACCATTTCTGCATATATGCTGTCGTCTAAACCCGCCGAGATAATAGGCTCTATTGCCCCATCTATCTCCGGCAGGGCGACGCCCCCTACAACTTCCACGGGAGAGAGACCTCTGGGATCTTTCTCCCACTGCGAAATCCTCCGCGTATAGGCGACCAGGCCGTTGAAGAGGAGAGAACCCCTTTCTTTAAACAGCTCGCGGGTGGGCTCCGGAGATCCGCCGTAGGGCCCGCCGTTTATGACAAACCACTGGAGGTTTATGACGGCGTCTACAGACCTCCCCCCTACGAGGGTGTACTTCCTCAACGCTTCCAGTTGTTTAAGTAGCCCATCTGTGACTCCTCCTGTCGCAATAAAGGCATTTACGCCGAGTTTCTCCAACTCCTCCTTTAGTTTGAGGGCTACGGGCAGAGTTTCATCGAAGTGCATACCTGCGTAGGTAAATATCAACACTACAGGCCCTTTCGTCTCTGGCGGCTTATATGTAAATCCTATGCCAGGGGTATACACTGCGAATTCTCCCACTAGCTTAGGCTCGCCGTATTTTACCCCTGCGCCGAAATACTCGGCGAGAATAAGCTTGAACAAATTAGCTAAGTTTTCCCTACCCCAGTAGGCCCAGTATTTCGTGGCCCAGATCCAATTTCTTAGATGTCTCAACGGCCCCACTGGCAACACCCTGCCCGCAGTTTCTACGGCGGATAACACCTTGGAGATCTTTGAGAAGTCTACGCGGTCTGTGTCGAAGTCTTGCTCCGGCACTCTCTTCGCTATTTCGACTCCGCTGAAGCCTCCAAGTCTTAAAAGCGCAAGTGTTCCAGGCGAGCCGCCCACCAATGGGATGACTACTTTAGCTCTGCTTTTCTCCACGGCATTTATAAGCTCCCTAGGCGCACCCCCTCTCACGTCTATTAAGATAACGTCGGCGTTTTCAACAGCGGCATAGTCCACAGAGCTGTGTATATAGTAGGTCTGTAGCTCTATGGATACGCCGGCCTCTGCCTCTACTTCCTTCGCCGCGTCAAAAAGCGTACGAAGGGAGGGCTTGGTGGAGATAATTACTATCTTCACACCTCTACTACCTTGGCCGAGGTGATGCTCGCTATTAGGTCTATGTAGGTGGGGGCTGGGTCGAAGCCTCTGCCTCTGGTGGCGTATATCTCCAGCTCCACACCCGCCTTCTTTAACAGGTGGGAGAGCCTCTCCAGATCCTCTCTTACGTTTCTATACAGTGGGACGTTGGCTTTGCCGTCTGTTATCAAGACCCCCACCACCTTGGCGTCTCTGTATTTAGCCCTGAAGCTTTTGGCTATCCTATAGAGGGTCTCCAGGGCGTGGGGCAACGGCGTTCTGCCGCCGGTGGGTACTGCGGATAAGGCGGCGAGGATCTCCTCGTATTTCCTCACGGGGGGCACCACCACCTGGGCTCCGCCTCCTCTGAAGACGATCAACGAGATGTACTCCCTCCCCCTGTAGGAGGACTCCGCTAGCTTTCTCACTAGCCCCTTCGCCACCGCTATCCTCCTCAAGGCGGCCATGCTCCCACTTGAGTCAAGCAGGACGACGCGGAGGACGGGCACTCTAGCTCTTCTTACGTTTATCCTAAGATCCTCATTATCTACGGCCAAGGGGAGGCCGGCGCCTAGCCTTCTGAGCGCTGCGGCTGTCAACGTCGCGGTGATGTGTATATCCACCGCCTCCCCCCTTGGGATCGCGTAGGTTGTAACTACGCCGTGGCTCCCGCCGATTTTAAGCTCGTAGGCTCTCCTAGCCCGCCTCCCGCCGCCCCCCTCCTCCTCCCCCCTAAGGCGGACGGGCGTCTCCCGGGGCTCGTAGGGGGGCTTCTCCTCGCCGAACTGCTTCCCCCCGCCTCCCCTCCCGCCGCCTGCCTCTCCCCCTCCCTGTCCCCCTCCGCCTCCCTGCGGCCCTCTGTCGCCTCCGCCGTCGTTCTGCTGGGGAGATGGCGGAGGGCTTGCGGGAGGCGGGGGAGGCGGCTCGAAGGGTGTTGCCTTGAGGCGGTGGGGTAGGGCGAGCTCCATGGCCTTTTTCACGTCGTCTAGGTTGACCTTGAGGCGGCCGTCGAGGGCGGCTATGGCCTTGGCTGTTCTAACGACCGTAATCTCTGCCCTGTGGCTTCTGATCTTTAGGTCTGTTATAGTCTTGACTATGAACTTCATGAGGTCTTCGTCTATTTGGACGTCGTTGACGATCTGTCTAGCTCTAGATATAGCCTCCCTAAGCCTGTTCTGCTCGGGCTCCCACTTTCTGTAGAAGGCTGTTGGGTCTCTGTTGAACTCCTCGACCCTCCTGATTATCTCTATCCTCTCCTCCGGGTTCATGGAGGCCTCCACCTTCACATATAGGCCGAATCTGTCCAACAGCTGGGGCCTAAGCTCGCCCTCCTCTGGGTTCATACTACCGATTAATATGAATCGGGCTGGGTGTTTCACGGATATGCCCTCTCTCTCCACGATGTTCCAGCCCATCGCCGCAGCGTCTAACAAGACGTCTATTATGTAGTCGTCTAGTAGGTTTACCTCGTCTATATACAGTATGTTTCGGTTAGCCTCGGCGAGGAGGCCCGGCTGAAGCGCTCTTATCCCCTCGGCGAGCGCCCTCTTTATGTCGAGCGTCCCCACCAACCTATCCACTGTGATGCTTAGGGGGAGGTCTATAACGCGCATCTTCCTCTTCGCCACCTTTATCTCGCCTCTTTTCCACTTCAGGTAACACTCGTCGCACATCTCCGCCGGGTTGTGCGGGTTGCAGCCGAAGGGGCACCCCTCTACCACCTCTATCTCAGGGAGGAGGTCGGCGAGCGCCCTCACCATAGTCGATTTGCCCGTCCCCTTGTCTCCGGCGAGGAGAACCCCGCCAATGGCGGGGTTTACCGAGACCGCCAATAGAGCCAGCTTGGCCTTTTCCTGGCCTACAATCGCGGCGAAGGGGTAGACAACCCGGCGTTCCCTCGCCTCCTCCATCACCTCAGCTTTATCCACAGTTTTTCTATCTTCTTGACCGTCTCTTGGTTTTTCCACACATCTACGTCCTCCGCCGTGTATATCTCTATGGAGCCTCCCTGCACCTCTCCCTCCCCCACCTCCTCCTCAAGAACGCCCTCTATCTCGCCGTATGCCTCCCTCAGCTTGTCCAACAAGTCCTTGTCGGCTTTCCACAGGCCTCTCTGGGCCGCCTCTATGAGCCTCCTCGCGACCTCCTCAGCCGCCCATGGGTTGTTCTCGAGGAACCACTTCCTCATCTCTGGGTCTAGGATGTAGGTTTTGGCAATTTCGTCGAAAACCCACTTCTCGACGACTTTGGCCGTGGCCGACCAGCCGTAGAGGTGGAGTATCTTCCTCTGGAACTCGTTGGCGCCTCTATAGCCGTGTTTCTTCATCTCGGAGATCCAGACGGGGTTGAGGAGCTTGGCTCTCACTATGCGCTCCACCTCCTCCCTCATGTCTCTCACCTCTACGTTAGAGACGTCGCGGGTGTCGACGGTCACGATCTTCACGTTTTTCCCGCTTACCGCCTTGGCGGCGTTGTAGAAACCGCCGTGGTAGGAGTAGTAGCAACAGCAGCCGAATATGTCGAACTCGTCGCTTTCGTGGTTTCTATTTACCACGTCGACGTAGCGGAGGTTCAACATCAGAGCCTCTGGCGCGGGCTTCCCGTAGTTCCTCCTGGTGTACATATAGCTCGACCACTGGATCCAGACCTTGGCTAAATCCTCGTCTGTCCTCCAAGCCGAGGCCTCCACCGCGTAGTTTACCCCCGCCCCGTAGGCGCCTGGAGGCTCGGCGAAAACCCTCGCCTTGGCCATCTCCTCCACGTCGCCCTCTACCCCCTCCGCCTTGAGCTTCATCAGGTTCTCCAGGTAGTGCTTCTTCACGTAGTTCATCTCAAGCGGCTCGTCCAGCGCCACGACCTTAGCCACCGCCTCGTCTATTAGGTGGACGTAGTTGGGCAGGGTGTCTCTCACGATGCCGCTTATTCTAACCAACACGTCTATCCTCGGCCTCCCCAGCTCCTCCAGAGGGATGGGCTCGACCCCCCTCACGCTCCCGCCGGAGTCCCACACAGGCCTTACCCCCATTAGGTAGAGGATCTGGGCCAGCTGCTCTCCGTCTGCCCTATACGCGTCTTTCGACCAGAGGACCTCCCCCACGGACTCGGGATACCTCCCCTCCTCCTTGAGGTAGTACTCGAGGAGCTTCTTGGCGGACTGTACGCCTATTTCCCAAGCCGCGGGGGTGGGCATTTGGGTTGGGTCGACGGCGAAGAAGTTGCGGCCGGTGGGGAGGATCTCGAGCTTCCCCCGGGTCAACGATCCGGCGGGCCCCGGCTCCACGAAGCCGCCCTCCAGCCCGTTTAGAAAACCTCCGTACTCCGCCTCGCCGCTTTCTCTAACGAGCTCCACAGCCTTAAGCACGTTTTTAAACGCCTCGGCGAGCCTCTGCGCCTGTCTATAGATCGCCTTGGCCTCGGTCATAGCCCAAAGGCCGTCCTCACCTCCTCCACCGCCTTCACCACCGCTTCTTCTGTAAGCCCCGCGCTTGTGTATCCGCTCTCCACTAGCCTCTTCGAAACGGAGTACGCCATCTCCTTCAACTTCTTGAGAAGCTCGTCGTTTGTCATACCGAGTTTGTTCACGTCCCAGGGCCTCCTCCTAAGCTCGTCGTAGTCGAAGCCGAGGTACTCAGCCAACGCCCTCACGACCGAGGGGTACCTCGCCGTGTCCTTGAGAAATATGGTGATCCCATATCTGGCGAGTTTCTCCACGTCGCTTGTGGGGTGGCCGAAGATGTGGAGCCCCAGGTTTATCTCGGTGTCGCTCACCATCCGTAGGTAGTTGTGGACCTCCTCCACGTAGTCGTCTGGGTCGTCGGTTTTCACCCTGGGCTTGATGTGGGCCTTCTCCGCCTCCTCCCTAATCTTGGCGTATAGGATCTTGGCTTGCTCGTAGTTGCCGTTCTGCTTTGCTCTCCAGTAGTCGTTGACCAACTTCTCCAGCTGTTCAAACACCTCTGCCGTGTCCATCGGCGGGTAGAGGTGGTCTATAATCACGGCGTAGCTCCTCCTCTTTGCAATCACGCCCTCCATGGGGTTGGTGAAGGCGTAGACGTAGAGGTGGGGGACGTCGTCTACGCTTATCTCGGGCCAGCTTGAGACGTCTAGGCCTACGCCTTTGCCTGGGCGGAACTCCAAAGCGCCGTGTGTGCCGAAGTGTATTAACACGTCTGCGCCGAAGACTCTGGTGGCCCAGCGGTACGCGGCTAGCCACTGATGCGGCGGGGAGATGGTTGGGTCGTGGAGGATTCTACAGACTCTCCCATCGCACCGAGGACCTGCGCAGCCGAACTTAGGCTGAGGCATTATCAACACGTTGCCGAAGACCACGCCGGGTATTACGAACTTGCCCTGGTAGACCATCCCCACAAACAGCTTGTTGAACCTCCCGCCTAAGACGTCGGCTGGGTGGCCCCAGTCTTTCACTATCTTCTCTCTCACGTCGGGGGGAAGCTCGTTAAACCACTGCATGTATGTGTCTAAGTCGACGAAGCCCACGGCGCCGCCCGACTTGACTATAGTCTCGACGGAGGTCCACCTAAACTCGCTGATTGCCTTCCTCGAGAGGATGAGCTTTATCAAGGCCTGCCCGTTCTCCGGGATCTCCCCCCCTACGTTATAGCCTAATTCTCTCAGCCTCTTTAACAACCTCACCACGGACTCGGGCACGTCCAGCCCTAGGCCAACCCCCACGTTGGCCTCAAGGCCTTTACATGGCGGATTTATGAGCACTATGGCGATCTTCCTCTCGCTAGGCGGCTTCCTGGAGAGCCTTATCCACCTCTTTACCCTTCTGACGAGGTAGGACACGTGGGGTTCGTAGACGTCCGCCACCTTAGCCCCGTCTCTGTTTACCCTAGTGCCGACTAGGAAGAAGGGCTCGATCCCGCCGTCCACCTCCGGCATAACGACGTAGTAGACTTGGCTCATGTAGTCGATTCCCTCGGGGCTGTCTAGCCACTCCCTCACAGTCTGGCGCGAGGACTGGGCGGGCGTAATGATGGGGACGTTGAGAATCTTCAGGAGACCAACGCCGTCTGCCACCCTCATCCTGTTGGGATCCAGAGTCCATCTACCTCTGTCGAGGATGAAGAAGGAGGTTAGGTTCACCACCGCGTCTACAACAGGTCTGCCGCCGCGTATGAAGTACCTCGCCGCCGACTCCTCCTTGGAAGGCGCCTTCAATATGTCGTCGCGGAAGCCGTAGGTGAAGACGGCGATGACGTTGACCCCCTCTTTCTCAAACTCCTCTATGAGCCTATCTACGTGTTTTGTGTTACCGTAGAGCCAGTTTGTTCTGTAGAACAGTATCCCCACCGTCTCCTCCCCCCTCTTCTCGTACCTCCTCGTGTACTCCTCTAGGTCTGTGAAAACGCCGTATTTCGGGTGGTAGATGCCGTCCCAGGGGATGGGCTCCACGTCCTGTACCTCCACAGCCACGCCGAGCTCCCTAAGGAGGAGACGCACAACGTTTCGAAGGTTTTTCTCTCCCCCGGTTACGAAGTACCGCCTAGTCTCGATCCAGAGGTCCGGCCTACCTCTTGCGATGTCTGGGTGGTACTCGGGGTTTAGAGAAACCACGACCTTAGCCCTGGACCTTCTTATGGCGGATTCCACCTCTGGGGCAAGCTGGTACGTATAGATCAACACGGCGTCGCTCTCCTTTAAAAAATCGGCGTGGGCGGAGGCGGCCGCGTCGGAGGTCACGAGGTATTCAAAACCCAACTTCTTCGCCTCCTCCTCCGCCACCTTAGCTAAAACCGGCAACATAGAGCCGCCGTAGCCCACGATAAAAGACAGCCGGAGCATAGCTGTATTACGTTACTTCTATTTAAGTATTAATGCCTAAATCCTCCGCACTTCTCCCGGCCTTAAAACTTTAAATTTGTAATATTACTTCTGGATTTTATGAATACAAGAGTTGTAATAGGGGTTCTCCTGGCGGTAATCCTAGCTGTTTTCGCCCTCTATCTGGCGAAATCCCCCACGGGGGGCGGCGTCTCCAACGCCACGGCTCCGCCTAGAGCCGCCGGGCCCTCCCCCGTCTCTGTGGTGGACTCTGCGGGGCGCGTGGTAGTTTTTGACAAACCTCCCGAGAGGGTGGTGGCGTTGACTCACGCCGAGTTTCTCTACGTGTTGGGGGTGTGGAATAGGGTTGTGGGGATTGGGAAATCCGTCGCCGACGTGGTCTCTCTGCCGGCTTCGCTTAGGAACAGAACCGTCGTGGGAGATACCTACTCCGGGATAAACTGGGAGGCGGTCGCCGCCTTGAAGCCGGATTTGGTGGTGATGGGGTACTGGGGCGGGGTTTTCGCCGCCGGTGAACAACAGGTCTTAGAGAAGTCGCGGGAGCTGGGATACAAAGTCCTCGCCTTTGGATATGTAGCGCCCAGCGTAAACAGCTCCTGGCCGTATGAAAACATCAGGATAGTCAGAGTGCTCGGCAAGGTCTTCAACGTACGGGATAGAGCCGAGGAGTTGGCCAGCTGGCTTGAGGAGAGGTATAGAGAGGCTCTAGATATCGCGAGGAGGATCCCGCCGGAGAAGAGGTTAAACGTGCTCGTGATCTCGGCCTACTCCCTCGCCACAAGCGGCGATATCTACATATCGGGGAGAGGTAGCGCCTCCGGCGAGCTCGTGGAGCTTGTAGGCGCACACAACGTCGCTTTTGATTACAACCTGAGCCAGACCCGCAAGCTGGACCTGGAGAAGCTCATCACCCTATTTGGAAACAAGACAGATGTCGTAATAGTGAGAGATTTCCACGGGGGGAAATACGTCGATAGGGCGATCAAGAGGATCTTGGGCGATCCGAGGTGGAGGGCGATAAAGGCCGTGAGAGAGGGGAGGGTCTACGGGGTGAACTTTTCATACTACGACTTCAGCTACCCCTACGAATACTCGCCTAGGTTTATCTCCGCCATCTACGCGCTAGGCCATTTGATCTACCCACAGTACTACCCGGACTGGAGACCTATACATGTAGAGTTGCTCAGGAGGTTCTACAACATGTCTTGTCACGTAGAGGGCGGGCTTAGGTGTAACGTGGCTCAACTCTACCCTGTTACAGTTATGGATTCCATGGGAAGGGAGGTGACTTTCGAGTCGCCGCCTAGGAGAGTTATTGTGTTATACAGCGGTTGGGCCGAGGCGCTTTATGTATTGGGGGTCGTAGATAGGGTCGTGGGGATCAGCCCCTCTGTGGCCAGGGCGTCGTTTTTACCTAAGGAGGTCAGGGGCGCTCCGGCAGTGGGCGAAACCTTCTCGGGTTTAAACTGGGAGGCAGTGGCTGCTCTACGGCCCAACTTAATTATCATGGGCCGCTGGAAAGGCGGCTTTGAGCCCGGCGAGAGACAGGTGTTGGAGAAGTCGCGGGAGCTTGGGTATAAGGTCTTGGCGTTCGGCATCACCGATGTCAATAAGACGGGGACGAAGATGCCTTATGAAAACATCAGGATCATCAGAGCGCTCGGCCGTGTGTTTAACGTCACCGAGAAGGCGGAGGCTCTTGCGGACTTTCTAGAGAGGGAGTACAAAAAAGCTCTTGAAATCGCGAGGGGGATCCCGCCGGAGAAGCGGAGAAATGTCCTCGTGATTTACCCCACAGGCGTGTTGGAGAGGGGGCCTATCTCCGTGTCCTACAGGGGGTCTGCCTACGCAGAGACCGTGGAGCTGGTGGGAGGGCACAACGTGGCTTTTGACTACAACTTCACGGTGCAGTACCCCAAGTTTGACCTGGAGAAGCTCATCGCCCTATTTGGAAACAAAACCGACGTCTTGATCGTGGCGTGGTCTGACTACAACAGAACTGCGCAAGCGGTGAAAGCTATCCTGAGCGATCCGAGGTGGAGGGCGATAAAGGCCGTGAGAGAGGGGAGGGTCTACGGGGTTGTCCTATCTGCATATAGCTTAGACTTCCCCGAGATCTACGGCCCTAGGTTCGTAAGCGCCATCTACGCCTTCGGCCGCGCCATATATCCAGAGTATTATCCAGACTGGAGACCTATACATGTGGAGCTGCTGAGGAGGTTCTATAATGTGTCGTGTACATACGTGGGCGAGGGGTTGAGATGTGGGTGAGGTATCTCGTCTACGGGCTACCCCTGGCGGTGTTTCTTGTGAGTATCTCGGTGGGCGCGTACCCCATACCTATATATGACGTGGTTATGGTGGTGTCGGCTAAGTTGGCTTCTCTTCTCTCCACAGCCGTTAGCGTGGTTACATTTGGCGTCGTTTCGCCTGCGGTGAATCTGCACTACCCCACGACCTATGAGGTTGTTATCGTTGGAATTAGGATGCCGAGGGTTGTCTTCTCTATGGCGGTGGGCGCGGCGTTGGCTCTCTCCGGCTTGATTCTTCAAGCCATGTTTAAAAACCCGCTTGTCGATAGCTACATCTTGGGCATCTCCTCCGGGGCGGCCTTCGGGGCCACGTTGGCTATAGGCTTCTTGGCTGTCGCCAGCGTGACCCCCATAGCGTTTGTCTTCGCCTTGTTGGCCGTCTTCATGACCTACAGCCTGGCAAGGATTGGAGGCTCTGTCACCCCCGTCTCTCTTGTCTTAGCCGGTATAATCGTCAACGCGCTTTTCACGGCGTTGACGTCTCTCCTCAAGTTTCTGATGGAGCATAACAGACTCGCGGCGGCTGTGTATTGGCTAATGGGTAGCTTCTCGGGGGTGGGCTGGGACGCCGTCGTTGTCGCCGTTCCGGTAATCTCGGTGTTGGGGGCTCTGGCATATCTCTTGAGGTGGCGCCTTGACGTTCTTAGCTTTGGGGAAGAGGCTAAGACCCTCGGCGTAGATGTGGAGAAGCTGAAGGCGCTTTTCGTCTTCGTGGCTACTCTACTCACGGCGGTTTCTGTGGCATACAGCGGGATCATCGGCTGGGTTGGGCTCATGGTACCACACATAATGAGGATGGCCTTTGGGCCAAGCCACAGAGGTCTAGTGCCGCTGACTATTGCAGGGGGCGCCGCCTTTATGGGCGCCGCGGACACTCTCGCGCGGACTATAGCCACTTTTGAAATCCCCGTGGGTATTTTAACCACGGTGCTTGGGGTGCCCTTCTTCATCTACCTCCTGAGGAAGACGGGCGGCAGGTGGCATGCTTGAGGTAAAAGGCCTTGAGTTTAGCTACGGCGAGTTTACAATCAGCGGCGTGACCTTTTCCGTGGGGAAGGGCGAGGTGGCGGTTCTGCTGGGGCCAAACGGCAGCGGCAAAACCACAATTTTGAAGGCTATCTACGGGTTGTTAAAGCCGAGGGCGAGGTGCGTATACGTCGATGGGGCAGACTTCCACTCCCTGCCCTTTAGGAGGAGGTCTCAACTCGCTGGCTATGTGCCGCAAAGCCACCACCCGCCCTTCCCCTATAGGGTGATAGACGTAGTGGTCACCGGCTTTGCCCCGCGGCTTGGCCTCTTCCAGAGCCCGGGGAGGGGGCACTACGAGAAGGCGTTGGAGAAGCTACGGCTCTTGGGTATAGAACGCCTCGCCGAGAGACCCTACACTCATTTGAGCGGGGGGCAGCTACAGCTTGTCCTCATAGCCAGGGCGCTTGTACAAGAGCCTCAGGTCCTCCTCCTAGACGAGCCCACAGCCCACCTAGATTTTAAAAACCAGCTGAGGGTTCTCTCCACCGTTAGAAGGCTGGCGAAAGCCAGCGGCGTGGCCGTCTTGATGACTCTCCACGACCCCAACCTCGCCGCAGCGTATTCGGACAAAATTATCGTGGTGAAAGACGGGAGAGTGGTGGCGGTGGGGGCTCCCCGAGATGTAATTAAAGACGACATAATTAGGGAGGTCTACGGCGTAAGCGTTAAAGTGCTTGAGGTAGACGGCAGAGTGGTGGTACTCCCCCATGATTAACCCGGCGGCTCTTCTACGCGACGTCTTATTCCTCGCGCCTAGCGTAATCGGGGGCTCTCTCCTCGCCGCATTTCTAATGGAGAGGGGCGTGATGAACAAGTTGAGACCTCTTGCGGCGCCTTTTGTAAAACTCAGCGGACTTGGCCCCGAGACCGCGGCGGCATTTATCACGGCGTTTTTCGACGTAAGAAGCGCAAACACTCTTCTAGTCACACTACATAGGGAGGGTAGGCTTAGCCGGAGGGAGATGTATCTAGCCTCTCTTATGAACGCCTTCCCAGCCGCCGTGAGACACTGGGACTCTATGCTTCCACCTCTTCTAGCTCTCCTCGGGCTCTGGGGCGCTCTCTACTTCGCCTACTTCCTCCTCGTTGGCTTAGCCCAAACGCTCCTCTTCGCGTTGTTATCTAGGCTTTTAGTCGCGGGGAGCGGCCGCGTGTCCGCCGTCGTAACGGAAGGAGGCGGGGGGCCTAACGCGTTAAAGAGGGCGTTGAGGAGGGCGGTTAAGATCCTCGCAACCTCTGCCGCCGCTTTGGCAGTTGTGGAGCTCGCAACCTCTCTCGGCCTCTTTGGCGTGTTAAATAGCTATGTGAAATCCGCCGTGTCGGCCTTCCCCCTGTCTGCAGAGGAGCTGGGGGTCGCCGTGGCTTCCATGGTTAACTACGCCGCAGGCGCCGCCGCTGCAGCCGCGTTGATCAACGCGGGGCTGTTGGATGGGTGGAGAGCTGTCAAAGCCATGTTGTTGGGATCCGCCTTCTCCTTTGTCACAGCGCTGAGGGCCGTCTTGCCGTACTACGTAGGCGTGTTTGGCCCTAGAGATGGGCCCCTCCTGATGGCTATCTCCACCTCCGTGAGAACAGCTCTCATCCTTGCCCTGGTATGGATATAGACTGGGCCGAGGAGTGGGCGGCGTGGCGGAGGGAGGTTTGGACCCCACCGGATTTCTGGGATAGGGCTACCCCCCGGTTCTACAGATCTGCGAAGAGGAGAAGGGTCGAGGTGGAGAGGTTTTTAGACTGGCTCCTCGGGGAGCTGGGGCTCGGCGGGGGGAGCTCCGTGCTTGAGGTTGGGGCTGGGGCGGGGGCCTACGCCGTGCCTCTCGCCAAGAGGGTGAGCCGCGTCGTCGCCGTGGAGCCCTCTAGGGAGATGGCCCGATACCTGAGGAAATACGCCGAGGAGGAGGGCGTTAAAGTCGACGTAGTGGAGAAGAGGTGGGAGGAGGTCTCTCTTGAGGAGGTCGGCCGCCACGACTTAGCTCTGGCCGCCCACTCCATTCTAGTGGAGAACCTCAGGGGGGCAGTGGAGAAGTTGGAGGAGGCAGCTAGATGCGTCTGCGTTGTTCTACACGTCGGCGTGCCTGGCTGGGCCCAGCTCTACAGGTCGTTGGGCGTAGAGCGGCCCCACCGCCCTTGGTTCACCGCCTTCTACAACTTCCTCCTCCAGAGGGGGGTCTACGCCAACGTCAAAATCTTCGAGAGAGACGTGGTCAGAGAGTACCCAAGCGTCGAAGAAGCGGCTGAGGATCTTGGAGTCGAGGTGGAGAGAGTCGTGGAGACGTTGCCGCGTTTAGGGAGGCGGGGGGACGGCGGTGTGGTCTTCAAGTATAAAGTGAAGGAAGCGGCGGTATGGTGGTGCAGGAGGTAGCGGGGGTTCTCCTGGCTATGTTGTTGGGCTTTCTAGCGGCGGAGATGCTTCTGGAGCACGGCGTTTTGTACAAGCTGTCGTTTCTCCGCCGCGTGGCGAAGTTGGCCAACCTCCCCGACGTCTGCGGCGTTACCTTCGCCACGGCGTTTGTGTCGCCTGCCGCGTCTAACGCCATGTTGCAAAGCCTAAGAGATAGGGGCGTGTTAAACGATAGGGAGGTGCTTCTCGCGTCTTTGTTAAACGCCGCCGCGGTGCCGTTTTACGAGACATTCACGGTGTATCTGCCCGTGGTGATACCGCTGTTAGGCCCTAGGCTAGGCCTCATGTATATGTCGGCGATGTGGCTCAATGGAGCGTTGTCTTTCGCCGTAGTTGTGGCGGCCGGGAGACTGGCGCTGAATCGAAGAGAGACAGGCCTTGTGGAGGAGGCGGCGAGGAAGCTTGGTAGGAACTACAAAGCGGCATTGAGAAGGGGGCTGAGGAGGTTTGTGAAAACCGCTGTGGTTTTCGCCGCCACTGTCTCCACTGTGGAGCTTCTTCTGAGGTACGGGGTTCTGCAACATCTCGCAACCCCCCTCTCCTCCTATGCGATGGGCATTTCTCCACAGCTGCTACCTGCCATTGGAATATACGTGCTTCACCCCACCGCGGGCATGGCGGCCGTGGGCCAACTGGTGAAAACCGGCGTGGTGGGAGAGGTCGAGGCACTGGCGGCGCTACTGCTCGCAAGCGTCTTCATGCTACCGCTACTCTACCTAAGGGTGTACATCCCCCAGTGGGTCGCCATATTTGGCCCGCGGGTGGGGCTAGCCAGAGGAGCCATCGGGCTCTCTATCGCGTTGGCGGCACGCATAATAGTACTGGCCTCGGTTCTGGCTCTCGTGCATTAACGGCGTTACAACAGAAAGCCTCGCCCTTTAGGGCGGGGTAGGTTTTAAGCCATATTTTTCATGGCAGAGCGGTGAAGAGAGCTGAGAAAGGCTTAAATAGCAGTGCGCGCCATACGGCGAGGCGGGTCAACCTACGTGCAAGATGGCCCCGGCGGGGGGACACCCCGCCACGATACCCGCCCCCACTAACCCCGAGGAGGGGTAACGGGCGAGACCCCCACGGTGGAAACCCCGCCCTTTAGGGCGGGGAGGGGGTCATCTCGCGCGACGTTAGCTGGGGATTACGCCGTTCCGATCTCGACGGCGTGGGGGTTTTCAAAATCGCCAGGAGTAGGGGCTGGAATGACGGCGTCGCCGGCTTCGTCTCTGCTGACGTATATATGAACCTCTTGACCCTGCCGACGGCTCTTCTGCCGCCTTTTCTTACTCTGCCGTATTTAACCTCGACACTCCAGAGCTCTCCGTCTACCTCCGCCACTAGGTCGACCTCGCCGTTGAGCTTCAGGTAGTAGAGCTTGTAGAGGCGAGCCAAGTGGGCCGCCACGGCGGCCTCCGCCATTTTCGCCTCGTCCGGCGGGACGGCGCCTACCCACTTGGAGAATGAGTGGTATATGAAGGGGTCTAGGAGGTAGAACTTCCTCAGCTTTCTGGGCATGGGGAGGCCCGTGTTTGGATCCACGGCTTCGACGGTCTTCAGCAGGTGGAGCTTCTCCAGGAGGCCGACGTAGCTAACCGCCGTCTTAACGGTGCCGACGCCGTAGTCATGCGAGATGGTGTGGAAGCTGAACTCCGAGGAGGCCCTCTCGATTATGGCCCGGGCCGTCAGCTTGAAGAACGTCTCGCTTCTCCGTAGCTTGTAGATATCGCTGGAGATGCTACCGACAAAATCAAACGCCATCTCCTGCGAAACGGCGCCTCTCGTGAAGAAGTCCCGAACCGCGTTGGGGAAGCCCCCTGCGGCGAGGAAGTATCTAAACAGCTCAAAGAGTCTCAGCAGTAGGCCGAGGTATCTGTGAAAGTTATCTGTCCTCGTCGAGGTCGACGGCGCTGTGGTGTAGACGTAGTGGGAGGGGAGGTCCGGCGCTTCTCTCTCAGCTCGTCGTACAGAGCTTTACGGAGCGAGACCTGCCCCGTCACCCCGTGCTCAAAGCCGTATTCGACGAACTCTTTGTACTTCTCCTCAAGCTCCTTTAGGAGGTACGCCAGCTCAGCCGCGGGCTGGGGACAGCGACGGTACGCATTACGACGTGTACGTTGTCCTTCTTTTCCTTCCCCTCGGCGTCTTTTCTGCTTGTCTTGCCCACGCCTTTCTTTAGCCCGCCCTCCTCTATACTTCCCTCCGCTTCCACGTAAAATTATTGTTTTTAAGCTCCTGCCGTGCTGTAGACGACGGAGACTACTCGGCGGCTCCTTTGAGGCCGCTTGCCGACAGCAAAATTCCTCCAATGAATGAACAACCCACGTAGAGCAACCTCCACCAGACTCGCGGCGGGGCCTCCAGAGACAGCCGGCCCATCGCGTACATCCCCCACACAGAGGCTACGGCAGAGTTTAGAGAACCCCGGAAAGAGTATGACGGATCTTAGCTCAGTCTAAAACCAGCGCTACGCCGGCGTTAAAAAGACGGCAGAGCCGCTGGGGTGCAGCAAGCCGGTTTGGCCAAAGCCCTAGTTTATCCGAAGCCAATAGTTAAACTTATAAATATGAGGTTTAACTTTACCGTGACAGAGCGCGGGACGTCGAGGGCTGTGCTCAGGGTCTATAAGAAGGGGATTGTGGCCCTGCCCAAGGCTCTAAGAGAGGAGGTGGGGATCAAAGAGGGCGAGGAGGTCGTGGCGGAGGTCGTGGGAGGAGCTATCGTGTTAAGGCCGCTCAAGCCCAGGGTGGTGGATGTAAGCCCCGAAGAGGTGGAAAACGCTGTCAAGGAGGAGAAGGAGGAGTGGGACAGAAGGCTAGATGCGCTTAGGAAAGAAGTTGGTACTTGACACAAGCGTACTAGTTGAGTACATCGTCGCCAAGTCCCCCTACAGGGGCCTCGTCGAAAGCATCTTTCAGAGAGCCGCAAGGGGGGAGCTAGAGCTCTACGTAAACGCCGTCACCCTAGCCGAGACGCTGTATGTCGCGTCAAGGATCTACAACACGGCTGGAGTGGAAGACCCCAACGGAGAGGCTAGAAACTTCGTGACGTGGGTCGCGAGAAGAGCCGATGTGCTAGACATAGACATACACACGTCGACCCTAGCCGGAGAGCTCAAAAAGAGGCTAAAGATAGCGCTCCCGGACTGCCTCGTGATAGCCACCGCCAAGAGGATCGGGGGCACGCCCCTCTTCAAGAAGATTGAAGCCGAGATGCGGGACGCCCTAGATGAGCTCCGTAGGCTAGGGACGGCATTCCTCGAAGAGCTCCGCTAAGCGGATCTCCCGCAGGGACATCCATCGTCGGCCCTCGTCAGCTATGCTTCGCACCTCTCCCACCTCCCTATCGCGACCCCTAGATCTACGCCGCACAGAAATCACAAACAGTTAGGAAACATAAAAAGGAAATGTCCCAACTGGATGGGAAACCATCCCGGTGCCCTCGGTGGCCGGCCGGTGGACGGGGTACGCCGGCGCTCAGACAGACGGCAGACGGGCGGAAGGCACGGCCAGCGCAACCTCAAGAGACATCGGCAGTGAGGCTGGCTAGGGATTTTGAACCTAGTGGAGAGCGTGGTTTAGTAAAGCATTCAGCAAGTCTTACACCGGCGCGGACTGACGCCGCTGGGGCGGCGGAGGGTAACAAGGAGGCGCCCACCGCCCCCTTTACGTGGTTGACAGATCGCGGGTATCCCCCATCTGAAGGCGCTTGGGTCTTCCCCGGTGGTCCCCGGGATCCGTGTGTTGCTGGGTCTGCGGGAGGCGCCACGGGGGTCTTGGCCTTAGGTCTGCCAGAGCGCTAGGCCGCCGAGGGGTGGCTAGGTCAACGCCCGAGTGTAGAGCCTGCGCTTGCCCAAGTGACGGCGGCTGAGAGTATGAACTCTAGGCTAGACCTGTAGAAGCGCTCCCTTTTGAGGACGTGGCCGAGCTCCACGGAGGCTATGGGCGCATCGTCGTAGACCTTCAGCCCCATGTGTCTCACCACCTCCTCCACATATGTCCCCAGGACGGCCCAGTACCTCTCCATGTAGTCCACGGGGAGGTCGTGGGGTAGCTCGGGCGAGGCCGGCTCCGGGACCCACTCCACCTCCGCCTCCACGCCGAGGGCATCCAGTATCGTCGTCGGAGAGGGGCTCGCCCTTCTCTACTGGTCTACCCCCGTACCCCAGAGACACCGCAGGTCTCCTCAAGTTTGCCAAGGCCTCCCAAAGAGGAGCTCTGACGTAGTCTTGCGGGGAGAGGATGCTCAAGGCCCACACGTCGTCAACCCAGCCCAAGCCGGGAGGTAGAACATAGGCCTCTAGAAGATCCTCTTGTTCCACAGCTGGGTGAACTCCTCGAGATCCTTCAAAACCTTTCCATAACAAGAGAAGGACATAAATACTTATAATGTTTCTATATCCCCTCGCCGCGCTGAAGCGTCTATAGACGTACTCCGGAAAACCCAAACCGACCCCACGCGCCGAAGCCCCAACGCGCAGGCTCTAACCTCTGAGCCGCGCCACCTTATCCGCCAGCTCCACGAGCTTTTCCAAGACCTCCTCCCTCTTTGCCCTCTCCCTTAGATAGGCCCAGTCGATTTGCTCCCACTGGGCGGCGAGCACGGCTGCCGCTCTTTCGCAGTCAGCTGGTGAATTCCGCAAAACGCAGGCGGCGAGACTTGAGACGACGGAGTCCTCAGGCGACTGAACGTAAAGCCTAGAGCCGCAGGCCCACAGCTCCTTCACCCTACCCAAGTATTCAAGACCGACGAGGTCTAGGTAAAGAGGGCTTGGCCCCTCCCACACTCTGGACACCCTCCGCCAACCCGCCGCGTTGGCCAACGCCGTGAAAACCTCCAAAGCGGCCTGGGGGTTATGCGTATCTAACACAAAGTCGACGTCTCCGGTCCTATATACTCCGCCGCTGTAGAGCTCCACGGCGAAGCCGCCTACGATTACAACTCGGCCAAGGCCCCTTCTCTCAAGCTCCGCGTTTAATCTGGCGAGGAAGGCCACTGCAGAGCTACAACTGTTCCTCGAGGACATAGGCCCCGTCTACGTACCTCGCCCGGTACCTCACATGCGGCTCCCAACTCCTAAGCGTGAAGACGTCCCTCGAGAGCCACAGGACGTTTCTACCAGCCCTAGCCGCCATTACCACGATCTTCTTCAGCCTCTCCTCGGCCACCTGCGGCGGAAACCTCCTCACCACGTCTCCTGCTACGCCCCGCCTTAAAACTTTTTACATCCACCAATCCTCACCCATGTGGAGCTCAAGCCCATATACTGTGCCCCCTTTGTTACACCGGCCTTCCCCGGGGGAGCTCGGGGCTCGCCCCCGCCGGACGCCCTGGTGGGCGGGGCGGAGACGAGGGGGCCCGGCCGTGCCCGGGCGTACGGGCTCGCTGGATGTAGCAATCGGCCGGTGCCCCAGGGCCGGTTGGTTCATGCGGAAGAATTAGTTACGAGGTTAAAAGTGTGGTGGTCGCCGAAAAAGCGGGTTGTTTCTGGAGTAGCTCCCAGTAACGCTTTTTAGCCCATATCAGTGGCACGTTGTCTCTGTTGTCGTTGAAGCCGCAGACGGGGCATTGCATCCGCCTGTTATTCAACTCTTCCATCTTCGCGCCACAGCGGGGGCAGACGGTCGAGTACAGTCTTTCCTCAAGGTAAGGCAATCCATACCACCGTGCAAGCGTTTGCAAGCGTCTCCTCAGCTGGCCCAACCCGTCTAGGAGGTGTTTCTTCTCTCCACTCCAGTTGCCCTCCTTGAGCTCTCGATATGTTTCGTCTTCCATTGTGTCCACCACGATTGCGGCTTGGTGTTCCCTTGCTAATTTTATGATTTCGCCAACGATGTCTTTAACGACACCTCTTATCTTCCTAAACCGTCTGGATTTAAGGTGACGCGCCCTCTCCTCGAGACGTCTCCTTCTGGCGGGGTCCGCCTCCCTAGCGGCTTGCTCGTCGAGACGGCTTATCTCCTCGTGGAGTCTCCTCAGCTCTCTCACCGCGTCTTCGTCTAGAAGTCTCAATGTCTGTCTCAGCTTTCCGTCCACGAGGAGACCCATCATGACTCCATGATCCAATCTGTTCACATCAACGGCAACAACGGCCTTTGGTTCCACTTGTTGAACTTTGCGGGCAAAGACGAGCGCTATGTAGAGCTTTCCGTAGGTCGGCTCCTTCTTGCCCTTCAGCCTTTCTATGCCCAAAAACGCCAGTTTGAGTCTGGCGCCCTCTTGTAGTCTCTCTCTTATCCAAGCAACGTTGCCCTTCTTCAGCTCGACGGCGAAAGGCGGTATGCCGGTTTTCCGTACTCTGAGGACGCCGCTCTTTAGGCCGACGAAGACGGCTCTGCCCGCGTCCCTCTCGTTCTCGATCCTAAGTTGGGCGTCAAGGGGAACCGCTCGCCAAAATGCCGTCTCGCGCCAAAACATCTTAGCTTGCTTTACGAAGTACCTCCCCAACCCGTATTTGGGGAACGCCACATCTATTATCTTGACAGCCAACTCCCTCCTGTCGGGAGTAAGCAAGCGGTCTATCTCCTCTGTCGTCAGCTTCGGCTCCCCTTGCCCCGTGATTTCTTTGAGCAATGTTTTGGCGTACTCTTCAACGGCCAAGTGCATCCTCGTCACTAGGTCTAGGACGTCCGGTCGCTCTTCGACGAGACGCCACGGGATTTTGATCTTCAGTACTCTGTAGACTTGGTTCATGTGCATACAAGGCGTAGGAGAGAAAAACTAGTTAAAGAAACTCTCTTTCAGCTCTTTCGACACACCTGCCTGACAGCGCCGCTGTCAGGCAGGTGAACCGAGGGAGTAGAAAGGACGCTTCTAACTTTTCCCCTACGCGCCACGTGTGGACATGGGCCAAACCCAATACCCCACTGTGAAACAGTTTGTAAAGTTAATCGAAACTTTGCGGAAGGAGGAGGGGCTTTCGGACAACGCGTTAATTGCGTTTGAGTCTCCTATAGTCGACGCGGGCGGCGGCGTGGATACGTATTACGACGTCTCCGCCGACGAGGTCGTGAAGTCGGAAGTTGTCGTCGGCAAAGACGGCTTGACGACGCCGTCCTCGGCAAGTACCGGTGGGACGGCAAAACCGCGGGGAGAGCTAGCTGAGAAGGTAAACACCATTGTGATAAGGGGCGGCGAGGTGGTGGCCTATGCCGAGGTCTTCTTCGGGAGGTTGCCCTACGGGCCCTGGGCGGAGCTCTTCAACCTGCGGGTCTTGGGTACGCCGGTAGAGGCGGAGCTGTACCGCCTATTCGCCAAGTACATGGAGGCGGAGGACCTGCTCTATGTGGAGTACCTGGACGATGGAAAGACCGCCCGCCAGCTGGCAACCGGCGTACCCCCGGGCGAGAGCAGGATGAGGCGGCTCCTGGAGAGTTGCGGCTTCAGGGTAGTGAGGGATTGGTACCGTTGGAGGGCACCCCCAAGCTCCGGGCCGTTAGGCTACCTAAGCCTCTCCCTGAGGTAGAGCCTTGCGATTATGGTGAAGGGGTGCCAGGGCGAGGCGGTGAAGGGCATGTATGAGTACTCGGCCTTGAACATATCCTCCACGGGCCTCCCCAGGAACTGGGTGGCTAAGTCCACCAGGCCGCCCACCGAGGGGGTCCGGCCCACTATCTGCATCCCCACCAGCCTGCCCTCCCTATCCACCACGGCCTTTAGGGTGACGTCTACGGCGCCCTTCATGTACCTCGCCTTGTCTGTCGCGGAAATAGAGATAGAGCTGCCGTAGATACCCCTCCTCCTTGCCTCCTCCTCGGTGAGCCCGGTGGATCCTATGTACATGTCGAGGAACTTGGTCACCGAGGCGCCGGCCACCGGCGGGAAGGAGATGGCCCTCCTCCCCAAACCGGCGTTTGTCCCAGCGACGTACCCCATCTTGTTGGCGTAGATGGCCAGCGGTATCCACACCGGCTCCCCCGTCACCGCGTGTCTCGCCTCGGCCACGTCGCCTGCGGCATAGACGGCGGGCGCCGCCGTCTCCATGTATTCGTTTACCTCCACAGCACCCGTCTGGCCCAGCCTCGCGCCGGCCCTCAGGGCGAGGTCGACGTTGGGCCTCACCCCCGTGGCGAGGAACACAACGTCGGCGGGGTAGCGGCCACCGTCGGTCTCCACGTACCTAGCCCTGCCCCCCTCACCCCCGATTTTCACAAGCCTCTCCCCCAGCCTCAGCTCCACCCTCTCCCCCATGTATCGAGCCACCACCGCGGACATGTCCGGATCAAGCGACTTGGCCAGAGGCCTGGGGCTCCCGTCTATGAGCACCACCCTTTTGCCCATCTGGGCCAAGACGTCGGCCATCTCCACCCCGATGTAGCCCGCCCCAACCACCGCCACGTCTCTAGCCCCCTGGAGGAGCCTCTTCGCCTTATCCACCACCTCCACCCCCCTCACCGGCAGAACCCCCTCCAGCTCCACCCCCTCCACCTCGGGCACCGCCGGTCGGGCCCCTGTGGCTATAACTAACGTATCGAACTTGAGAACCCCTTCTAACTTCCCCTCAAGATATACTCTATCTCCCAACACGTCCACGGCTCGGGTCTCTGTGTACACCTCCACTCCCCTCTCGCTTTCGAACTCCTCCTCGCTGTATAGCCAAATCTCTCCTTGGGTAAGGTCTCCAATGGCATATGGAATAGCGCAAGGGGCGTGTGTTATATATCTAGAGGCCTCTATGAGTATTACTCGACATTGAGGACACAGCCTCTTGGCCCTAGAGGCGGCGGTAGCTCCTGCCGTACCGCCGCCAATAACAACCATAGTTTTCATGACTTACATATGTATATTCCTATTTTAACTTTTTTAACATGATTATTCAGTAACTAAATCTTTAATTACTTTTTTTCCTTTGAGAGGTTCTATGAAAATTTCGTCTGTCTTTAAATCAGATATTTTAACAGTACAGGCAAGTCTCGGAACGCCGTTGATTACCATAGCACACGCGCCACAGACTCCCATGCGACATGCATATCTCATGGAGAGAGTACCGTCCAGTTTTTCTCTAATTAATAACAAGAGGTCAAGTATTGTGATATTTTCAGATATCTCCACTATGTAGCTCTGGTAATATTGTGCCCCATTCCTCCCCCTCTTGACGTGCACCTTGACCCTCATCAATATCTCCTTGTCTCCGGCATCCATCTGGTGATTTCCACTTTTGTCGTTGAGACGTGCAAAGTGTCGCCATATAGATAGTACACAGTGTGTACAAGCCAGTCGTCATCGCGCCTAGGGAAATCTAGACGGTAGTGAGCTCCTCTAGACTCTCGTCTCAAAAGGGCGCCTGTCAGCACGGCCTGGGCGGCGTATAACATGCCGTATAGCTCAAGTACTTCTCTCAATTCCATATTGTAAATCCTCCCCCCGTCTGTAATCCTTACCTCTTTTAACATATCAAACAGCTTATTAAGTCTTCGTAGAGCCTCAGAGGTAACGCTACCGTGTCTAACTATGCCAGCTCCCCTCTCCATGAGGTCTTGTAGCTTAGCTCTTAAGCTAAGCGGAGTCATACCCCCGTGTTCATTTTTTATGAGCTTCGCTATTCGCTCTTCCTCCTTCTGTATCTCTAGTCTTACGACAGTAGTGCTGAGGGCCGGCCTCCCCATTGCGTAGACAGCCGCCTCTTCTCCCACAATCCTCCCCCAGACGGCGCACTCAGTTAGGGAGTTGGAGCCCAGTCTGTTAGCCCCGTGTACGCCGGTAGAGGCGGCTTCCCCAGCCGCCCAGAGACCCCGGATCCACTCACCCCTGTGGTTCAGCACCCTCCCCCGGACGTCTGTATATATTCCGCCCATGAAGTAGTGGACGGCCGGCCTCACGGGTATCAACTCCGTGGTTGGATCAACCCCGGCATAGGTCTTAGAGAGCTCCAGGAGGAGGGGTAGCCTCTCCTCTAGTCTCTTCCTATCTATGTGCCTAACGTCGAGACCTACGTAGCAGAGGCCCGACTCGTGGAGGAACCCCCTACCCTCCATGCACTCGGTGATTATTGCCCTAGACACTACGTCCCTCGGCGCCAGCTCCATCTTCTCGGGGGCGTACCTCTTCATGAACCTCTCGCCGTGTCTATTCACGAGGTAGCCCCCCTCGGCCCTGGCGGCCTCGCTTATCAATATGCCGCTTGGGACCAGCGCCGTGGGGTGCCACTGGACAAACTCCATATCTCTCAGCGCCGCGCCTGCCTTAAGCGCGTAGCCCAGAACCTCGCCCGTGTTTAGCCACCCCATGGTGGTCATACGGTAGAGTCTCCCCGCGCCCCCTGCCGCGATGACGCCGGCCTTGGCCACAAACCCCACCAGCTCTCCCCTCCTCATGTCTAACGCCACCAGGCCGTAGAAGACGTCGTTTTTCACCACTAGCGTCGTGACAAAGTACTCTTCGTAAAAATGGATATTGTGGAAAGACTTGGCATATCTATACAGCGCTGTCATTATGTAGAATCCTGTCCTATCCTTTGCAAAGACTGTCCTAGGCTTAGACATACCGCCGAACATCCTCAGACTGTAGGTTCCATCGGGGTCTCTGCTCCAGGGCACCCCGATGGAGTCCAGGAACTTAACCTCGGCGGGGGCCTCCCTCGCCAGCACTATAGCCGCCTCTTGATCTACCAGGAAGTCCCCGCCCTTCACGGTGTCATAGGCGTGGAGCTCCGGGCTGTCGCCGGTCTTCTCCGGGTGTACCACCGCTGCCATCCCGCCCTCGGCGGAGATGCTGTGGGACCGGGGGCCCGAGGTCTTGGTGACCACGGCCACCGAGACCCCCCGGAGGGCTGCGGCAACTGCTGCTCTCAGTCCAGCTAGGCCGCTGCCTATTACCACTACGTCATATATAAGTAAATCCATACATATGCTTATTTTTATGGTTTAAATCGATTTTTTATAATTACAAAAAATGAAGAAAATGTTAATTTTCTATAATCTAGTTTTTATAACTTTTCTATCTCAGACTTCCTATGCAGTTCGGACGCCCCTGGTGGCTCGGGACCCCTCATTCTAGCTAGTCTCCTTGCTATCGTCTCGGCTCCTTGGAAGTCATATAACCTTGAGAAGACTATCTTCTGCGCCGCGGGAGACCCTGCGCCGTGGACTGACTCTATGAGGAAGCCCACACTGATACTTACGTTCTCCAGTAGTCTGAGCATCCTAAGCCTATCCTCTGCCGTGAACTCCGGCACGCCCTGGAGGTATTTTTCAACGAGGTGTTTAATCTCGGAATTCTTGAGGTCGAACTCGCTAGGCGCCGTCCCGATTATGCCGCCTGCAATGTCATGTGCTAGCCTTGCTATTTCATAAGGGAACCTAGACACCAAGTGTTTCGTGACGTTGGCATACATCGGGTTTACCCACCAGCCACCGTCTTTCAGTAGCTTCTTCCCCTCCCAGCTGGCGGCGAGACCGGCGCTGTACATGCTCTCGTTTAGAAACACCATCTCGGTCAACTTATCCACGATGTTGGGCTTGTCAGCGACGCCGATCTGCTTCGCCAGGTTGTAGGCCGCCCCTATGATCACGTCGCCCAGCCCCGACTTACATCCGGCGTAGCCCTGGCGGTGGAAGGCGGAAAAGACCTCCACCAGCGGGCCCGCCCACTGCCACTCCTGGTAGAGGAAGACCCGGTCCCAGGGCACGAACACGTCCTCGAATATTATGAGGCCCTCGTGGTGGGACATATACGGCAACCCGTCGATGTCGCCCTCGGCCTTCCTCACGTCGTTTATCTGCCTACCCACTACGACCGTGACGCCGGGGCTGTCCAGCGGCACGGCGAAGGCCACAGCGTAGGGGGCATCCTTCTCAGTCATAGCCCTGGTGGGCATCACGATCACCTCGTCGACTAGGGCTACGCCGGTGATGTTGGCCTTCGCCCCTCTGACGATTATGCCGTCGTCTCTCTCCTCCACCACTCTGACGTAGGCGTCTGGGTTAGGTTGCTCGTGGGGTCTCAGAGACCTCACGCCTCTCGCGTCTGTCATAGCCCCGGCCAGCGCAAGGTCCCGTCTTTGAACCTCCTCTAAATATTGAAAGAAGCGCTCTCTGTAAATCGGCTTACCCTTCTCGGCCATCTTCCCAGTGATTATGTATAGCGTATTTAACGCGTCCCACCCGACGCACCTCTGGAAGCATGTCCCAGTCTTGTGGCTGAGGGCTCTGAGCAACTTGACCTTAGCCACAAGGTCTTGGGGGCCCTGGTGTATGTGTACAAACCTGTTTATCTCCTCGTTTATAAAGGGGCTGTAGGCCCTGGCCAAGTCGCGGGTGTCCTCCTGGAATGCGGCATCGAAGGTAGCCTTAAAGGAGAGGAGAGACGGCTTTAGAAAGAGATTTGTTGTCACGTCTTCAACTCTCTTGCCCATAACATATACCTTTACATGTCTCCTATTTCGAAGACCTTCGACGTATTGTTCCCCTGTACGTAGCCCCATGCCATTGCGGCAAGAGCCATATATAAAGTTTCTAAGAAACTTTATAATATTAAATAATTATAAAAATTTTCACATTTATATTATATCAGAAAAATTATTAAAAGACTATGGAAAGAAACTGTGATGAAAGATGTAAAAGATTTAATTGTTATAGTTAATCCAGCTACAGAGGAGGTAATCGCCGAGCTTCCCAAAGCTACGAGAGAAGACGTGAGAAGGGCCATAGATGCGGCGTGGGACGCCTTCGCCAGCTGGTCGGCCCTACCGCTGAGGAAGAGGACCCGCGTCTTGCTGAAGACCGCCGAGCTTGCCGAGACCGCCAGGGAGGACCTCCTCAAGACCCTGGTGGCGGAGTCCGGGAAGCCCATTAAAGACGCCGAGGCGGAGATCACGAGGGCAATAGAAATCTTCCGCTCCAGCGCGGAAGAGGCCAAGCTGATCCTAGAGGGGTCGGTCCCCAGGGTAGACGCCTACGAGTACCCTATCGGCAACGAAAACAGACTCGTGGTGGCCGTGAGAGAGCCCGTGGGCGTCGTCGGGGGGGCCCTCAGCTACAACAACCCCGTCTCCACTTTCGCCCACAAGGTGGCCCCCGTCATCGCGGCGGGGAACACAGTCGTCGTGAAGCCTTCCTCCTACACCCCCCTCACCGCCCTTAAATTCCTGGAGATTATGAAGAGGGCTGGGGTGCCCGAGGGCGTGGTAAACGTAGTTGTAGGCAGCGGGGAGGAGATCTTCGATGAGCTTATCCAGAGCGACAAGGTCGCTGGGATAAACTTCACCGGCAGCACCGCGGTGGGGCTACAAGTGGCAGCTAAGGCCGCCTCCAGGGGGAAGAAGTTCATGATAGCACCCGGAGGTTCCGACCCGGCCGTGGTGTTTAAAGACGCCGATTTAGACGCCGCGGCTAAGATCATCGCCAGAGCCCGGTACGAAAACGCGGGCCAGAACTGCAACGCCACCAAGAGGGTTTTCGTGGAGCGGGAGGTCTACCCCAAGTTCGTAGAGCTCCTCCTCGGCTATGTGAAAGCCATAAGAGTAGGCGACCCCATGGACTACAGCACAGACATGGGTCCCCTCATCTCCGAAAAGATGGTGAGGGCCATGGACAGCGTAGTGAAAGACGCCCTCGAGAAAGGCGCCAAACTGGCGGCGGGGGGCAGGAGGATGAACAGGAGGGGCTACTTCTACGAGCCCACCGTCCTCCTCTTCGACGGCGACGCCGAGGCTAAGGCGCTTAGGGAGGAGGTCTTCGGGCCGGTTCTGCCCGTGGTGCCCTTCGAGGGGGAGGAGGAGGCCGTCCGCCTCGCCAACGCCACCCAGTACGGCCTACAGTCTGCTGTCTTCACCTCGGACTACAGGAAGGCGCTTAGGGTGGCGAGAGCCATAAAGGCGGGGGCGGTCATGATAAACGACAGCACCAGGGTGAGGTTCGACGCTCTTCCTTACGGCGGCGTTAAGATGTCGGGCTTCGGCTGGAGAGAGGGCGTGAGGTCGACCATGATCTACTACACAGAGCCCAAGTTCCTCGTCTTCGGGCTTTGATATGTCCGCGGAGTTCATAGAGGTATACAAGAAGTCGCTGGAGGACCCCATCGGCTTCTGGGAGAAGCAGGCGGAGAGACTGTACTGGAGGGAGAGGTGGAAGAAGACCTACGACGACTCCAACCCCCCCTTCTACAGGTGGTTCGTAGGCGGCAAGACCAACATCTCCTACAACGCCCTAGATAGGCACGTTAAAGGCGGGAGGGCCAACAAGGCGGCGTTGATCTGGGTCTCGGCGGACGGCGCCACCAGGGTGCTCAGGTACTGGGACCTCTACAGAGAGGTCAATCGTTTTGCCGTGTTTTTGAAGAGCCTCGGCGTAGAGCGGGGCGACAGAGTGGCGATATACATGCCGATGATACCCGAGGCCATGGTGGCGATGTTGGCCGTGAACAGAATTGGGGCGGTGCACACAGTGATCTTCTCAGGCTTCGGCCCCCAGGCGCTCGCCGAGAGGATAAAAGACGCCGAGGCCAAGGTGGTGATTACGGCAGACGGCATGAGGAGACGCGGCAGGGTGATCCCCCTGAAGCCCACCGTAGACGAGGCGCTGAAGATTGTGGGCAACGACATATTCACGGTGGTGTACAAACACACGGGGGTCGAGGTCCCCATGAAGCAGGGCAGAGACCTCTGGTGGCAAGAGGAGATAGCCAAGATCCCCCCAAACACCTACATAGAGCCCGAGTGGGTGCCCGGGGAGGCGCCGCTCTTCATACTGTACACATCAGGCACAACCGGCAAGCCGAAGGGCATACTCCACTTACACGGCCAGTATATGGTGTGGGTATGGTACGCCTTCAACCACCTCACCGGAGCCGAGAGGGAGTTCAGAGAGGACATAGTCTTCTTCTCCACAGCCGACATAGGCTGGATCTCCGGCCACCACTACGGCGTCCACGGCCCCCTCCTCAACGGCCTGACCGTGCTATGGTACGAGGACGCCCCCGACTACCCCCACCCCGGCATCTGGTGGGAAATCGCCGACACCTACAAGGTCACACACATGTTGTTCTCCCCCACGGCCATCAGGCTGTTGATGAAATACGGCGACGAGTGGCCTAGGAGGTACAAGCTAGACAGCCTAATGGCCCTCTACTCCACCGGCGAGGTCCTCAACGAAGAGGCATACAACTGGATGAGGCGGGAGATATGTAGGGGGAGGTCCGACTGCCAGATAGCCGACATATGGGGCCAGACCGAGACCGCTTGCTTCGTCACAGCCCCCGGCTCCATGAACCTAGGCGGCTTCCGCTACAAATACGGCTCGGTGGGCATGCCCTACCCCACCCTTAACCTACAGATCCTAGACGACGACGGGAAGCCGCTTCCGCCCGGCGCCAAGGGACACGTGGTGGCCAAGCCGCCGCTGCCCCCCGCCTTCTTACACACGCTGTGGCGCGACCCGGAGAGATACGTCAAGTCCTATTGGTCCCGCTTCCCCGGCTACTACTACACTGGCGACCTCGGCTACATAGACCAAGACGGGCACCTCCACATAATGGGCCGCTCCGACGACGTGATAAAGGTGGCCGGCCACAGGCTCTCCACCAGGGAGGTGGAGGACATACTCACCAGTCACCCCGCCGTCGCCGAGGCCGCCGTGGTGGGCGTGCCAGATGAAGTCAGAGGCGAGGTGCTGGGGGTCTTCGTGGTGCCCAAACAAGGCATGAAAATCACGGAAGAGGAGGTGGTTAAACACCTCAGGAACTCCCTTGGCCCCGTCGCCGTAGTTGGAAAAGTCGTGATACTGGATAAGCTCCCCAAGACCAGGACAGGCAAGGTCATGAGGAGAGTGCTGAGGGCTATGGCCACCGGGCAACCCGTGGGCGACCTAAGCACCCTAGAAGACGAGGAGGCCCTTGAGGAGCTAAGGAAAAAACTCAGCTAAACCCCGCCAAACGTCTTTAACACGAATTTTTGAAAATACGTGTATGCCTTTCCCAACCTGTTTCTAGGTCGTTAAACAGGGTAGGCCCCAGGGGGACCGGCCTGGGGGGGGGGGGGGGGGAAGCGTTAGGGTACGACTAGAGGCCTTATGGCTTTGCCGCTTCTCAACGCCTCAACCGCCTGGTTTATCTCCTCCAGTCTATAGGTGGGGCCGGCCAGTTTCTCCGGCTTTAGAAGACCCCTCTTCACCATGTCCACAACCGCCGGCAGATCTACCCTCGGCCTAGCGCCGTAGCTCCCCACTATCTGGATCCCCCCACGCACCACCCTGGCGAGGCCCAGGGGGGTCTTGTGGCCAACCGGCATGAGGCCCACCAGCACCACCCTCCCGCCGAGCGCGGCCATGTCCACGGCCATCTGTATCGTGTCGTCGTTGCCGACGGCCTCCACCACGACGTCTGCCCCCCTGCCCTCCGTCAAATCTCTCACGGCCTTGACCGGGTCTCCCTCCCTCGTGTTCACCACCTCCGCCCCCAGCTCCGCCGCCACCTTCAGCTTGTCGGGGTTGCGGCCTACGGCGATGACCCTCGCCCCCACGGCCTTGGCCACCTGCACCGCCGAGAGCCCCACGCCCCCTGTCCCCACCACCACAACGGTGTCGCCGGGAGAGACTGAGCCGGAGTTCACCACGGCGCCGTACGCCGTCAAAAAGGCGCAGCCCAACATGGCGAGCTCCTGCCTCCCCCTAAGCCCCTCGGGGAGCTTAGCCACCGCTGTGGCGGGCACCACCGACGCCTCGGCCCATGTGCCGCCGAGAAACGCCCTCACCTCCTCGCCGCTCCTCTTCCTAAGTCTTGTAGTGCCGTCTAGAAGCGTCCCCTTTAGCCTAACCTGGGCAAAGGTCTCGCAGAGGTTCTCCCTCCCCCTTACGCAGTTTCTACAGCGGCCGCAGGGCCAGACGAAGCTCGTCACCACCCAGTCGCCCGGCTGCAAGTTTTTCACCCCCGGCCCCACCTCCTCCACCACGCCCACGGCCTCGTGGCCGGAGACCACCGGGGTGGGCACGGGGGTGGCCCCCTCTAGCACGTAGAGGTCGCTGTGACAAACACCTGCCGACTTTATCCTAACTAGAACCTCTCCCTCTTTTGGCTTTTCTATGTCTATATCCTCTATTACCAACGGAGTGTTGTATTGAAACAATACCGCCGCCTTCATAATGCGCAGTTTATTTAGTTTTAAAATTTTTACAATTTAAATTATAAATATAGATGTATATATTAGGTAAACACTTATAAACTAGGCTAGTCGGGCAGATAATGATCCCCCGCCTAATGTGTACACAACATCCAGATGCTACAGTTAAAGTAACAGCAAATGAAGAAGTTGACGAAGCACTTGTGGCATATACCGCATATGGATGCGACGAAGTTATGATAGACTACGAGGGGAAGACCACCCCCTATTCACAGCCTAAGGATATTACTGTAAAGGCGTATGAGGCCGGCCTTCCACTCGGCGAGAAGTTCTTCTTAACTCCACGTATGCCAAATCCACGGCTGGAGGAATTTGAAAGATCGATGCTTACCCTCGAGGCGGCGATACTTGCCAACTACTTCTCTGTAAAACTTATGGGTAGACAAGCAATTAGATGGATAGTTCTGCCAATGGTAACGGATATCGAGACTCTCGGGCTGGTTTATAGGATGTTGCTACATAAGACAGAAGCTTATATAAAAGAAACTGGGGTAAAGCTAGAGCCCCCCGAGCTCATACCGTTGATAGAAGACGCAATTGCACAACTTAAGGCAGATGAGCTAATCAGCGGCTTGTTAAAACAAATGGCGCAACAGCCGCAGTATATAAGGCTTTTCCTCGGGAAGTCGGACTCTGCCGTTAGACACGGCCATTTAGCTTCTGCACTAGCTATAGTGGCAACACTTTCAAAAATGAGAAGTGTTGAAAAATCGCTAGGGATAAAGATCTACCCCATCTTAGGCATGGGATCTCCGCCTTTTAGAGGCGGGATAAACAACCCATCTCTTTCACACCTAGAAACTATACAGTACGTAGGATATTACACAGTCACTGTTCAATCTGCTGTGAGATACGACACGTCATATGATGAATACATCAAGGTGAGAGAGACTATACTAAATGCGTGTTGTCTTCCGAGTAGAGAGATAAACCTCCCCGAGCTAGAGGAGATAATTACAAAGGCATCATCTACATATAAGTCTGTTGTTGTAAAATTTGCAGACAGAATCGTACAGATGGCGAGGCTAATCCCTGGGACTAGAGATAGAATAAGTTGGACCGTATATGGCAGAAATATCACTGCAGAAGATAGAGTTGTAAATATGCCGAGGGCTATCGTCTATACATCTGCTTGGTACGCCATGGGTCTACCCCCGACATTTCTAGACGCGCCAACTGTCGTAGAACTTGCTAAATCTGATAAATTAGATCTAGTTCTCAAAGCACTTCCGTCGTTAAGAAGAGAGTGGGAATATGACGCTCAATTTTACGACCCACAAGTGGCGTCTAGATATACGTCTGAAGATTTTGTAAAAGTAGTAAATGAAATGCTTGATTACCTCGGGATAAACCTCAGGGCCAACGGCACCTATCTCTCGCTTCTTAGAATGAATCGCAATGAGTCAAATATCTTGGCAATGGGTAAATATAGGAAATTTCTAGGCTAGATATGGGCGATAGAGTAAAATATTACATCAAGCGAGAGCCTATAACGGTCCCCCCTGGGACTACTCTGAAAGAGGCCGTAGAGATTATGGCCCGGAACAATATAGGTCTCGTAGTTATTGTCGACCAATCTAGGAGGCCTATAGGCGTTTTGTCTGAACGTGATGTAATAAGAGCTCTGGCAGCTGGGAAGTCCTTAAATACCCCAGTAGAAGAGGTTGGGACCATTGGAAATTTACTTACTGTGAGAAAAGACGACGATATATACACGGCGGTTAAAGCTATGCGAAGCCGTGGAATACGCCACATAATTGTTGTTAACGAAGATGGCACTATAGCCGGCGTGTTGTCAATAAGAGACATCGTAGAAGACCGCGCGTTAAAAGCTATTGGCGATAAGATATGGTGGCCTCCGCCAGAAGAGTAATTGAATTAATAAGACGAGAGCCAATAGTTGCGTTGCCAACAGAAACATTAGTGGGTGTTGCAGAAAAAATGGCAGAGAACAACATAGGCGCTGTAGTAGTAATCAGTCCGCAAGACCCCAAGAAGCCTGTGGGGATTATCACAGAGCGCGATATTGTAAAAGCAGTAAGTATGCACATGCCCCTCTCCACGCCAGTAGAGGCCTTTGCTACAAATAGACTAATTACGATAGACGAAAACGAAACTGTGGAAAAAGCCGCCGAGCTTATGCTTATGTATAACATTAGACATCTCGTCGTTGTCGACAACGTCGGAAGGTTGAGGGGCGTGATATCTATAAGAGATGTGCTGAAAGCACTATATGGCAAAGAGTTATTACACAGATGAAAAGCAAAGAGACGTAGGGAAGTGGCTAGTCTTGTACAAATAAAACGAAATATTTAAACACGCTGGATTCTATAGAAAACAAGACGGTTAGTCGCCAGACGGAAAAATTTCAACAGGCTCTTCGTACTCTGCTAGACTTTTTAAAACCTCCCGCTCTCTAATCAGATCTCTAATTGATATCACTCCGTACAGCCGCCCTTCTTTAGTTACTACTATATGTCTCACGTTGAAAACTCGCATTTTTCTAGCGACGTTTTGGATAGGCTCTTCGACGTCTGCTGTAATTACAGGAGTAGACATGATCTTCTCTACTGGCTCTAAGGGATTGATATTTAAAGCCACGGCTTTGACTATATCTCGTTCGCTAACAACGCCGATTATATGTGAATAATCCAGAGGGTCTACAATCACGACTAGCCCTACGTTTTTCTCTGCCATAACTCTCGCCGCATCTCTAATAGACGCCTTGTTTATTAAAATGACGGGAGGTCTTTTTGCAAGATCTCCAGCTTTCATACTGTCTACACTTTTTGCCAAATTTAAATATTTTTATAAAGTAATTATAATTTAAGTTTTTACACTAACTCGTTTAGACTAAGAGAAAGACCTAGAAACTCTGCTATCTTAATATCCGCCTTTACATCCTCTATTTTAAAGGCCTGTATTATATAGGCGCCGATCATGTCTTGAGTATAGCGGCTCTGGGGCTTGAGGAGGTGGTAGATGGGCTTCCTTGGGGGCCACCTTATCTTGGACACGTCTATTGTCTCGACGGTGATTCTGGCGTGGGGAAAGAGAGTTCTGAGGATGGCGACCTGCGTCTCCACGTGTAGTCTCTCCAGCTCCTCTAGGTCGGCGGGGCGGCGGCCTCTGTACTGAGACACCAACGCCTCCTCCACCTGGGGGTCGGCGGGCTGACCCTGGGATAGGGCCGAGTACACAAGCTTTAGGGCGGCGCAGTCGGTGTGCGGTAGGTAGAGCACCTCCTGGACCGGGAGCCCCGCGAGCGACCTCGCCACGCCTCTTACGTTGGCGCCGGCGGTTCTAATCACGAGGTCGCCTGGGCGAACCCTCCTGAGGACCTCCTCGCTTAGGCGGTAGTCCATACAAGTAATTAGCAGGCACATGGAAAAATTCTAACGTTTTTAAGTTTCACCGCCCTATCCGGCGCCTCTCAGCCCCGGGGGCCGCGGGTTTTCCGCACCTCAGGCGGATTTGCCGGCGGTGGAGTGCGGGGGCTTCCTCGTGCATCACCTCCCCCGCCTTGGGAATATGCCTCTGCAGTCCACCTGCCCTCTCTTCAGCGCCTCTACGAACTCCCTGTAGCGGCCCCATATCTGGAAGATCCAGGTGTTTACGCCGGGTATAGGGGTGGGCTCGGTTTCCAGCACCTCGGCTAGCTCCTCTTCCGTCATCTTGCCGAGGTAGTGGCAAGGGTCCTTGAGGAGGAGGATCCTTCTGTACTCCACCTCGTGGGTGTGAGTTATGGGGGTGCCAGGGGCCGAGGGGAGCTGGGCGATGAGGTGCTGCACGTCGGCTAGAGACACTGAGTTGCGGCGCCCCCTGCGCCTCCACTCCTCCACCGCGGCGTGGAAGTAGGCCACCAGGTCGTTTATGTAGGGCCCCGCGTCGTACATCAATACGATGGGGTGGTTCAGCCAGCTCTCCTCCCGTCGCGTAGAACCCCTCCGCCTCAGTATGGCGAGGATCACTTGCTTGGCCTCGGCCCTCTGTTTGCCCAGCCGCCTGTCGTCTAGAAAGGCGGCGCTCCTGGCGTGGTCTCTGTAGGGGCGGAAGATCTGCACACGCCGGGGGGCGCCCCGTTTTTTATCTCTTCGCCGCCAGCTGGGCCAGGGCATAGGTGGCCAACACCAGCAGGAGTAGCAGGGCGGCCGCCGCGTAGGCCACCTCGTGGTATATGGGGTAGGGGGCCAAGGCCGACCTGTATATCAGCACCGGGATGGAGGCGGTCTCCCTCGTGAAGGGGCCGTAGTAGTTGCTGTACCCCGCGGTGAATAGGAGGGGGGCGGTCTCGCCGGCTATCTTGGCCGTGCCCAGGAGAGCCGCCGCCGTTATGACGCGGGAGAGCACCTTCCTCATCGCCACGAAGAGGGCCTTCCTCTCGCCCCCGGAGATGGAGTACACCGCCTCCCTCAGCCCCGCCGCCACAGAGGCGTAGGCCGAAGCGGTGAAGAGCGCCACGTAGGGCGTCATGATCAACGCCAGCGCCGCGGCCCCCGCGTAGGCGTTGAAGACCGAGGGAGGCCCCACGAATAGATCGAAGGGCGGCGGAGGCCGCGGCAGAGCCCTAAGCGCAGGGGTCAGCAGACCGCTTAGGCTGTAGACAAAGAGGCCTATGGTTATGGTGGGGAACTCCACCAGCACGTTCACCCCCACCCTGGCCAGCCTGGCCGCCAGCTCCCACCTGTACTCGCCGATGTATACGCCGAGGGGGAACCCCAGGAAGAAGCCCACCAGCGCCGGCCCCACGCCACCGCTCTCGTCCAGGGGAGTCGGCGGCAAGGCGGTTAGAAACCCGGGCCCCAGCTTCCACATGGCGGCGAGCCCCCTGTAGAGGACGTCCCCCACCACGAGGGCCAGCGGCGCCAGCGACAGCAGACCCAGGGCGGCGAAGAGGGCTAGGCCTGCGGCGTTTACCGCCCTCCTCATTTCTTAAACAGGAGGTAGACCGCCGCGGCGTTTATGGCAAGCCCAGCCACGGCTAGCAAAAGGGCGGCCGCCATGAGGGCTGGCTTCATGTAGGCGGTGGCGTCGGCGTAGGGCATCTGGAGAGCGATTAGGGAGGATATCGTTACGCCGGAGCTGAGGAGGTTCAGGGTGACGCCAGAGCTTGGGTTGCCACCCACCACCATTGAGACAGCCACGGTCTCCCCCACCGCCCTCCCCAGCGCTAGGAAGACGCCGCCGAGCACGTAGTTTCTAATGTAGCGGAGCTTGACGAGGGCCGCCTCAAACTTGGTGGCGCCGAGGGAGTATATGGCTTCGGCGATCTCCCTCGGCACAGAGGCGTACCCCTCCCTAATCACGGCGGCAGCATACGGCGTAATTATGGCCGCTAGGAGGAGAGAGGCGGCTAGGAGACTTGGCGGTATGAACTTGGTGAGGAAGGCCACGCCCCACAGGCCGTAGACCACCGTGGGCACCGCGGCCGTCAGATCCATGAAGGCCGACAGCCCCCTCCTGAGGCCCGCCGGCGCGATGTCGTTTACAAACACCGCGAAGGAGACCGCCATAGCCGCCGCCAGGGGGAGGGCGACGGCGGTCGTTATGAAGGTCCCCCACAGCGCCCCCAGCAAGCCGTAGCGCTCGTCGTTGGAGGACCAGAGGGAGCTTGTGAAGAGGGAGAGCCCCTCCCTAGAGAGGGCGGGCAGAGCGCCGGCGAGGAAGACGGCGACCATCGCCGCCACGACCGCCGGCACCGCCAGGGCGAGCAGCCTGAGGCCCGCCCGAAGTCTTGTGAAAAAGAGGAAGAGGGCAGAGGCGGCGTATAGAAAAAACAGGAGTATTAACGCCTCGGCCGTCATCCCACCGCCTTAAGGCCCACCTGCGCCAGCTCCGGGGGCAGGGGGAGGTAGCCCTCGACTAGGTGCTTCTGACCCTCGGTGAGGACGTAGCGAAAGAAGCACTTCACCACGGCGGCTGTGTTCGGGTCTGGGTAGCCGCTGTAGTCCGTCCTAATCATGGCAAAGGAGAGCCCCACAATGGGGTAGCCCCTGGGCGGGTAGGCGAACAGCTGCACCACCTGCCACCAGTCGTCAGACGCGCTGGGGAACCCTCCCATCTTAGCCGCCACCTGCCTCAGCCCCTCGGAGGCAGCCTCCGCAATGGCCTCCGGCGTGGGGTCGTAGAACTTCCCGTCGTTGCCGTTTTGGACGAGGGCGTATCCGCCCACGGCGTCGAACTTCTGCCGCTGGGTGACCCAGTAGTTGTACTCAACGTAGCCTATGGAGTAGGGCGTGTTCAACACGAGCTGCGCCACTCCGGGGTTGCCCTGGCCGGCTCTGGAGACTCCCATCTGGGCGACGGGCCAGTTAACCGATAGGCCCCACCCCACTGTCTGGTTCCACAGCGGGTAGGCCTTTGTTAGGAAGAGGGTGAACCAGCCGGTTGTGCCCGACGCGTCCGACCTGTGTACCGGGGTGATGGGCTGGCGCGGGAGGCGGTCAGCGAGGGCGGGGTTGACGGCCTTGATCTTCGGGTCGTCCCAGTAGCGTATCTTGCCCATGTATATGTCGCCGATTATCTCAGCCGTGAGATTCAGCCTCTTCCCCGTCTTCTCATAGGCCACCTCGGGCACGTTGTACACCACCAGGATGCCCCCCATCACCACGGGGAACTGCAGTATCTTGCCCCTCTGCTCCTGGAACCTGGCGGGGGCCAGGGGCAGGTCCGACCCGGCGAAGGCCAGCTCGCCCTTTATAAGGCCCGCCTGGCCGGCGCCCGAGCCGAGGTAGTTGTAAGTGATCTTCACCCTGCCCCCCGTGATCTCGCTGAACTGCTTAATCCAGGCGTCGTACTGGGGGCCGGGGAATGTGGCGCCCCCAGCCACGATCTGCCCACTAACCTCGCCACAGCCGGGCAGAGAGGCTTGAGGCTGCTGAGTTGACGTCTGCGGAGGAGAGCTCTGTGGAGTTTGTGCCGTCGTTTGGGCAGGTTGCGGCGTGGTTTGTGTCTGTTGAGCGGGGGTCGGCGTGGTTGGTTGCGTCGTCTGCTGGCCCAGGTAGAGCCCAACCACGGCGACGACGATTGCCAACGCCACCACGGCCCCGATATAGAGGATTTTCCTCTCCATGGCGGGCCCTCCTTCGGGGATTTAATGCCTGGCGCATATGAACTTTGGGGTTTCGGCTCCCGTGACGGGGGAGGCGGCGCGGCTCTTTTTCATACGAAGATTGGAGCGGCGGGAGGAAGAAAATTTTTCTACCGCATTTTCTCTATGAGGTCCGCCAGTAGGAGACTGATTAGGGTAAGGGGCTCCTACGTCGTCTATCTGCCTAAGGAGTACATCTCGCGTTTTGGAGTAGAGGAGGTGGTGGTGTACTGGGAGGGGCCCTTCCTGGGGGTTAAACCAGCGGGGGTCAGGAGAACCGCTAGGTTTACGTGGCGCAGTGGGGTGGAGAAGGTGGTGGTTGGTGCCTACGCGTCGGGCTTCGACGCCGCCGTCTTGGCGGAGGCGCCGCCGGGGGCTCTCGACGCGCTGAGGCCGGCTCTGGAGGTGGTGGAGGGACGGGCGGTGGAGGCCGGCGGGGAGGTTAGGGTGGAGTTTTTCGACAGCGTGGTGGACAAGGGGGCCGTGGCAGAGATGATGCTGAGAGCGTTGAAATATATGGTAGACACCCTAGCGGCCGGAGTAGCTACTTCCAAGGGGATTTCGACCCTTGACCAAGAGATAGATAGACATAGGCTGAGGATGAACAAGCTCTGTGTGAAGTGACCCACGCCGACCTGCTCCTTCTATATACAGTTGGCTAGGTACTACGAACGTGCGGCCGACCACCTGGCCGCTCTGGCCTCCGAGGGGGTGGAGAAGCCGCTATTTAGGCTTTTAGCAGATGCCATCGCTGGACTAGAGAGGGCGAGGGGAAGCGTAGAGGATATTCTTGACTACCTCAAGAGCCTCGGGAGGTTGCGGCATATAGCCCTTGAGATGGCCCAGAGGGAGAGAGAGGCGATACATGTAGTCAGGGTTTTGGACTACCTGGAAAACTCGGCCGAGGTGTACATAGACATGGCCCTCTACTTAGTGCGCCAGTACGGAGGTAGCGACAAACACTAGGTAGGCGGCGGCGTAGGCCAAGGCCAGCTGTACAACAGCTGAAAGCGCCGTTGCCTTTGCGCCGGCTGTTCTGTAGGCGGCGGCTAGGGTGGCTACGCAGGCGGAGTAGAACGCCGAAAAGACAAGGAAGGCCAAGACCGAGGGCAGCGGCAGAGCCGCCAGTGCGTCCAAGGCCTTGAGCCCCTCCATGAGGCCAAGCACCACCTCCTTGAACACCCAGCCCCCCACGAGACTCGCCGCCACGTTCCATGGAAGGCCCAGGGGGGCAAACAGAGGTTCTATAGCTCTGCCGAACTCTGCCAGATATGACGCGGCCATGTCCTCTGTGTATCCGCTGGGGCCGAAGTGCGTCAACGGCCACAGCGCAACGACAAATATGGCGATTAAAAGCACTACTTTTATCAAAAAGTCTTTCATAGAGATGGCGAGTTTTGTTAAATATATACGGCCGTTTGGCAACATGAGGGGCGTCGGCGGCACCTCGCCGGCAGGCGCCGGCTTTACGCCCAACATTAACCTATATACAGCGGAGGCGACCCATACTATGGCAAAGGCGGCGGCGTAGGGCAGGAAGATCGCCAGGGGTATTAAGTAGGGCGTTTTTGTCAAAGCGGCGACAGCCACTGCCGTAAATATCGCCAACCTAGCCACGCACGGCACGTAGGAGACGAGGAGGGCTGTCAACAGCCTGTTTCCATGGCCCCAGAGCACTCTCGCTGTGGAGACAGCCGGCACGTTACATGACGCCCCCACGAGGAGACATACCACCCCCCTCGGCGGTATGCCCAGCGCTGCCAGCCTTCTTTCTAATTTATACGTCAATAGCCCTATGAGGCCGCTGTCTTCAAAAAACAGCACTAGGGCGAGTGCCACCAGGACGTACACCGAGATAGACACCACGGTAGAGAGGGCGTCCCAGAGGCCGTCTGCTAGCAGAGAGGCAAGGACGGGGTCGCCGACAGATGCCTTAATTGCCTCGGCCACAGATTCGCTAATAGAATCCCACGTGGGGATAAACGCATATGGAAATTCGCCAAAGGGCGTCACCCCCTCCATGAAGGCGAGTAGGAAAAACAACATGGCCAACCCAAGCGACAGTAGGGTGGCAACGGCAAAGGGGGGTCTGGCGAAGATGCCGGTCTTTAAGGCCGCAACCGCCGGCACTTCTATGTGAACATCTCCCGTAATTTTGCCCCCCGCGCCTTTTGTCATTAACTCGGTTAATTTATTTATACCAACGCGTTTTACAGCCGAGGTAAACACCACCGGCACGCCAAGTATCTTAGACAACTCCTCCTCAGTCCAAGGCGGCTTTGCCAAGTCCACCATGTTGTAGACGAAGATTACGGGCTTTTTCTGACTTACCAACTTCGCAAGCTCAATCGCCTCTTTTATTGCATGTGGTGCCGCCACTACTACAACGCCGTCGTAAGTCCCTTCAAACGCCTCGCGGAATGCAACTCTTTCATCTTCATCCACGGGACTCTTTATATTGATAATCCCTGGGAGATCTACCACTTCAATTGTAACGCCTCCCCGCCTTATCGACGCCCTTCTTATCTCCACAGTGGTACCTGGGTAATTTGCTGTTCTTACATATATCCCAGTCAAGGCGTAAAAAAGCGAAGACTTCCCCACGTTAGCCGGCCCAGCAAGAGCATACCGGAGTGTAGCCATGTCAACATTAACATTGTGAATATTTAAGCCTTTTTGTCAAAGTTAAATTCTAGAGAAAACCAGTTCTAGTTCTGATTCAAAGTTTCTCCAAAAGCTTCCATCACACAGTAAGTCTTTACCTTTCTCTAGCAAAGACTTGTGAGATAATTGAAGAGTTTTGAGTATATGCTACTTGAAGACACGACGCATGTCGAGCTTACTAATGGCTGTCCGTAACGGAAAAAAAGAACTCTATTGACGTATGGGTATTGTGTGTAATACTTGGTTTATCTCCTCCTAGTCTCTGTCTGAGGAGACTCAGCCGAAGGCCGCCGCGTTTTTCTCCACGTGTTTTATATCTGTCGCCTTTACAATAGGGACGACGTCGGCCTTTATATACCAGTTCAAGGCGACTTGAGCCGCGGTTTTACCGTGCGCCGCCGAAACTTTCGGCCTGCCTCACGCGTCTTCTATAACTAGCAGAGATCTCACTCCCAGCCGTAGAAATAGCCATGAATGCATACAGAACGCTGAGGATGGAAATTCCCTGGCAGTTAGTAGAAGAGAGGCGTTGACGCACGAGGTAATCGAGGAGACGTTTTAGAGATATTAATGTGTATGGGGACGACGTCTTGATGGCGTGGGTGTGGGAGAGGTGTCGAGAGTTGGTAGAGAAGGTGTGACAAGCCGCCTCTCCGGCGGCCTCTCTACTACACATAAACGACGTCCAGCCCCCTAAGGCGGCAGACAGAGATAAAACGACACCCAACCCCCACACAAGCCCCACCCCAAGACAGACCCCCAAACCCCCAAAAAGAGGCCAAGAAAGAGATAGGGGGATGTGTTCCCCATGTCTACTTTTTCACAATTTCTAGGGCCTCCTCTCTCAACCCCATGCGTTGTTCACAGAAGATCCTCCTATCTATCTCCTCTACACGTCTTATAATAGGCTTAAACTCCATTTTGTTAAATATATCTCTTTCTACATCTACGCCTGGCGCCACTTCTACAAGCTCTACTCCATTTTGCGTAAGTTTAAACACAGCTCTCTCGGTAATATACCATACCTCTTTCCCCTCTTCTCTGGCGTAACGCCCACTGAATACGATCTTGTAGACTTTGTTAACAAATTTGATGATAGCGCCGTCTTCCTCTATAACTAGTCTACAGTCTTTTACCTTAATTTCTCTTCTTCCTGCAGTAAATCCGCCGGCGAAAAACACTCTTGGCGAGCCAATTGCAATTATGGGAAATCCGCCGGGGCCTGGCATTCTGCCGGGGAGAAATGCTGGATTTACATTCCCCTCTTTATCTATTTGTAAAAAGCCAAGCGATGAGGCGTCTATAGCTCCGCCTTCATACAGGATAAATTGTTCAGGCATTGGAATTACGGCGTAATGGCCCATGGCGGCGCCAAAATCTACGTCTGTAAGAGCTACGCCGCCCCAAGGCCCCGACTCTACAGTCATGTGAATAAAATCGTCAAGGCGTTCCTCGCGTATTACGTCAGCAGCCAATGCAGGTATTCCAATGCCAAGGTTTACTATAACGGGTCTACCCAGGTTTTTAATTAGTCTAACTAACTCTACAACCACTCTCCTTGCGACGACTTTTTCAGCTGTAAGAGGCATTGGCTCATGAACTACTCTATATGGCGCATCTCCGCTAATCACGGGGTTTAAGTCAAAAGACGCCGTCTGCCAATGGTATTTTTCCACTTCTGTCCCCCGCCTCGCTATAACGACATAATCTACAAGAGGCCCAGGTACAAACACGTGTTTTGGATGAATCTCGCCAAGAGTTACAACTCTCAATACTTGGGCTACTACAAGACCCCCGGGATGTGCCTTAACTGCTTCTACTATAGAAAGTACAGAGCCGTAAATAGCCTCCTGCTCCATACTTAAGTTACCTATTTCATCTGCCGTCGTAGCTCTAATGAGAGCAACATTAGGCTTCGGCGCTTTGTAGAGCAGATACTCCCTCCCATCTATCTCCACTAGGTCAATTCTCACAGTCTTTCTTTCTCTAGCCAAGTCGTTTAGATAGGGGCCGTCTTGTCGCGGGTCTAAAAAAGTCCCTAGCCCCACTCTGCTAAAGACACCAGGAATTCCGACTGCAGTGGCCCTTAGCCATCTCGTAACTATGCCAATAGGCCAAGTATAGGCCTCCACCAGGTTTTTCATGACAGCTTTCTGTAACTCAGGCGCCCAGCCATAAAACGGCAGTAGAAACCCGCGGACAAACTCTTGGCCGGGGTTCTCCAATATAAGCTTGCCAATTTTATCAATACCAAAGCCAGGTACAGCCGGGATTGCGTCAGATATAATAAAGAGATTCTTTGGACGACCAGTCTCTATATATCGTTTTAACAACACGTCGATTAGATAAAACGGCGCTGTCGACGCATTAAAACCTGAAATTACAACAACGGCGCCATCTGGAATTTTAGAAACAGCTTCGGCAGCCGATACAAATTTCTTTATCACATTATATCAGCTGTAAAAGCTTAAATGTTAATTTTCATCAGAAAAAGAAATATATTAAGCCAAAATATTAAATCAACTAAAAAGACACCGAGGATTACAACCAAAAGTCTCGCCCTTTAAGACAGGGATGCCTTGTAGATTGTATTTTCCATGACAGAGCGATGGAGAGAGACTAAGAGATGTGTTTCATACGGTTGGGCGAGTCACTTAAGGAGCCCCCTTTGCGGCTCCCGGCCTCCCCGGGAGGGTCCGGGGCCTGCCCAGAGCCGCCTTTCGGCAACCACAGGCAAGAGGGCCCCGGGTCATTAGGGGCTGGCGGCGCCCCCGCTTGTGCGCCGGGCCTCAGACTGGGATTCGTTTCCATAAATAAAAGCAATACCTCTTCTAATTAAGACTGCGACGTCTGCTTCAATGAGGGACAGCGGTTGAGATACCTACAGCGACATGAAGTCTGTTGTAGAACTAAAAGCTTTCAGAAAAATATTGGATAGATTTTACACTAGGGAAAAATCGGGTGTTTACCTAAATATGAAAAGCCGACGGGGTCTCTCGTCTTCTTTTAATGCTAGAAGCATTACGGCAAGTGGGTACAGCAGAAGCCAAAGTCCAGGCGACATTAACGCAGGCATCCAGTCATATTGGCTAAAGAACTCCTCTACAGTCATTTTTAAAACGTCTGGAGGTGCTTTAAAGTCGTAAAGCCATATGGCCTGGCCTATTTGGCCATAGAGCACGTAGTAAATAAGGCTTGTAAATACCACGACTATAAGAACTAACGATGTAAATACTAACGTGCCTAAGCTTCTCTTGGCCAATGCCGCAGATGCTAACGCCAGCGAGATGAGACCTCCCAAGACGATCGTCCACAAAGAATAGTTAAACATCTCTTGTTGTGCTACATATACAGGCGGTGAGAACCAACCTACTGCAAAATACCAAAACAGTAGGAATAGAAATACTAACAACACGGTGACTATGCCCTTTGCATGCACTCTAAATAGCAAGTCTTTGACCTCAGCCCGTACGTCTCCGTAGTACACCTTTTCTGCAATAGACACGCCGACTATCTGAAATGCAAACCCTAACAAAAACGCCGCCGCTACAAATAAGACAGGCGAAAAGACGCCATACCACGCCGGGACGCCATATGACGAGCCAAATATGGCGCCTAGGTTCATAAGCGTGAGAAGTTGCACTGCCAGAGCAAATATGCCCATTCCAACGCCCATTTTATGTCTCATCTCAAGTATCAACTCGATAAGCAGAATTAGGGAGTAGATTACGTACAGTATACCCATCCAAGCCATACGCGACTCGGGGTTGACGCTGGTGAACATATACATAAATGCGCTTGGATTTAACAAATCGCCTATGATAGTGGGGAACGCGGGTAACGCTGTGATAAGAGATATAGCTATGAGATACCTCGCTACTTTCTTAAATCCGCCATTGTAGCCAAACACCGTATGCATGGCGGTTACTAAGCTACTGCCTGTGGCAGAGGCTGCGAAAAAGGCGTATGTAATAACCATAAATGACCATAGATATCCAGCGTACATGTTATTGTACCTCATGAACCACCCCCATATCCCAATGGCGGTAAGAATAACGCCAATAACTAACATCCCAAGTAGAAGTGCCGACGGCTTCATACCCCTCCCACGTAGTAGACTAGTCCTCCTGTACCTTTGCTCGGCGCTATTGGTTTTGCAATACCTCTTCTAACTAAATCTGCAACTGGATCGTTGGGGTTGTCTAAATCGCCAAAGGATCTAGCCTTGGTGGGACATACTTCTACACAAGCAGGCGTCCATAATTTGTCGTCAGATGTCTTACGGTGGTAACAGAAAGTACATTTGTCTACAGTGCGGATTTTTACAGCCCACTTGTTAGAGACAGGTGGTTGGAACATAACTCCGCCGTAATTCACTCCAGCTTCTGCATCTTTCATAAAGTCTAGATGCATAAGCTCCTTAGTCTCCATTGCAGGTGGGGTATACCTCATGCCATAGGGACACGCCATTATACAATACCTACATCCAATACACTTATCTTTATCTATTAACACTATCCCCTCTTTAGTCTTATAGGTAGCTTGAGTGGGGCACACCTCTAGACATGGCGCCTTTTCACAGTGATTACAGAGATATGGCACAAACCGCCGTGCCGGTTTTTCCTTCTCCTCTTCTTTCCAAACCACCACGGTTCTAGTCTTTGAGTGTATTGGCAGATATTTTGACGTATCCTTAGCTGCTATAAACAATACACCATTTTCAACGCTACACGCGGCGACGCATGCCATACAGCCGACGCATTTATTTATGTCTATAACAAATACCGGCCTCATAGCCCGCCCACTCTGCTTACTTCTACCACAGTGTTACCCATGGCGCCAGGCGTGCCTAGCTTCCCCGCCAGCATCGGGCCTAGGTAGTTGTCGTCGCTGTAGCCAGCCCTAACGTCGGCCAGCTTCCATGCCTTGACCCTTAGCCTACCCCTTGGCACAAGCCAGTAGTGGTAGATGGCAACAACGTCCCGCCTCACCATAGGCGTAACTCTCACCCTAAACCGGGCCGTGGGCACCTCCTTTACGCCTACTGACTCCAGCTGTTTTGCCACTTTGGGCGCAGCCGGCCTCACCTCTATCCAGTCGCCGTCTTTTACACCGAGGGCCGCCGCGGTGTCTGGATGTATCCAGGCGGACAACAGCTCACTGGAGGTTAGTGTGTCAAGCAGGAGGTTGTTCTGAGTATTGCTGTGGGTGTGGGTGTAGGGCCCATGGCGGTATACGAGCAACAGCCTCTTGGGCGGCTCCGGCGGGACCAGCCCGTTTATCTCCACGTCCTCCGTCGCCGGGCCGGTTGCCCACATGTAGTCCGGCCTAGCCATACCCGCGTAGAGCGGCACTGGCGAAAACAGCGGATCCACGCCGCTCTTCTTACCCTCTAGGTCGGAGGGGTCGATCGAGGTGGCGGGCTTGCCGAAGACCCTCCTCACGTCGTAGGCCAGGTTTATGCTGTATATCTCCACCCTGCCGCTGGGCGTCGGCAACGGCACCTCCCCCCTCGCCATCGGCGAGTTGTAGTGGATAGTCCTCCAGAGCCACTCCTCGAGGTCGACGCTGTATTTCACAGGCTTGTAGACGTGTACCCTCACCACCACGTCTCTCCCCAGCGCCTTGCTCCAGAGCTCGTCTTTCACAGCTTCAACGCGGCCCGTGGGCACCAACACCATGTAGCCCCCCATTTTGTAGATGTCCTCCACCGTGGGCGCCCTCACGTTCCCCGCCTCGTCCACGATACGAACTCTACGGAGCTGCGCGTTGATGAACCTCTCCAGGTTGGGTATGGGGAATATGCCCTCTTCGGTGATCATCCCCACGGGCATGTTCTGAGACCACTCAGTTCCGTCGCGGGGTTTGACGCCCAACTGCGAAAGTCTCCGGGCGATCATGAGCAACACCTCGAAGGCCGTCCGCCCATCTCTAGACCTAAACGCCTTGTCTAACTCGCCCGGCTTCCCGCCGGCTGCCAACTTCTTCTTGTATTCCTCGTAGTACCAGGGGAATCTAACAGATATGGCTGGAAACGGCGAGAAGGGCCCGGGAAGCGCCAGATCAAGCCGCTCGAGATAGGGCAGATCCGGCAGTATTACGTCGGCGAAGGCCGTCGTGTCGTTGAACTGGATGTCGTGGACGATTACGAGCTCCAAGTTTCTAAAGATCTCCTCCACAAGTCTGCTGTTTCCAATCCGCGGAATGGGGTTGGAGCCGGTGATGAACACCACCTTGATCTTAAACGGCTTGCCGTGAACCACGCTCTCGTAAAGCGCCTGCACTGTGTCGTAGGGGTAGAGGTAGCCCTTCTTCTCCGCCTCCTCGCCCCAGACCTCAGTTAACGACTTGACCGGCGGCGCGTCTCTATCGCTGGGGCCGGGGAGGGGGGGCGCTATGGGGATGACATATATTCCACGGAGGTTCGCGGAGACGTACTCGCCGAAGGTCAAGCCGCGGATGGTCTTGTAGGGGACGTCCTTCTTTGTATATTTCATGACTTTCGTATACACGTCTGCGTAGGGCATTATGAGGTGTGTGAGTAGGAAGAGGCCGCCCGGCTGCTGTATTCTCCCGAGAAGAGCCATCAACACTCCGACTGCTCTCCACGTCTGTGGAGAGTTGCTGTATCTCGGATCGTGCCAGCCGATGGGAGACACAGCCCTGTATTTAGCCACGATCTCCGCCGCTCTTCTGAGGTCGTTTACATCGACGTCGGCCTCTCTGGCGGCGGCCTCCATATAGTCCTTCACGCCGTGTTTTTGCGCCAACGCCGAGAGGTTCGCGTCTACCCACTCCTTTAGTATCTGCAACGCAGTCTTCGCCTTCACCACGCTCCCGTCTTTAAGCGCCACCTCATACTCGCCGAAGAGAGCCGCCCTCTGCGCCGCGTTGTCGGGGGCCGGCCCACCGGCGGCTTCGTCCCACACGACGTAGGCGAAAGCCGGCTCTTTCACGCCGTATTTGCCCCAGTCTACCTCAGAGGCCAGCAGGGGGAGGCCGTCCGGCTTTATGAGGAAGGGGGCGTTGGTAAACCGCCTCAGATATTCGGCCATGTAGTAGCCGTTGTCAAGCACGTACTTTATGAAGGCCAGAAGCACCGCGAGGTCTGTCCCCGGCTTCACCGGGAGCCACACGTCGGCGTAGGAGGCGGTTTCGTCAAACACCGGGCTTAGAACCACCAGCTTCGCCCCGCGTCTCACGGCCTCCATAAAGCGCCACGTCTCAGTGACAACCCCAGCGCCGATGACGTTTCTCCTCACCACAAGCACAGCCTCGGCCTCGCCGTAGTCTATACAAGCGACGTGGGCTTGGTGCCCGTGGCCCCAGGTGAGCCAGTGGCCTAGGTACCTCGGGTAGGTGCAGTAGGGGTTGTCGAAGGTTATCACGCCGCCGCCGTATGTATCTGCGAACCTCATGAGCGGCACCCCCGCCCTCATGCTGGCGACGGGCCCCCAGGCGCCGAAGAGGAATGTGAAGGCGTGGCGCTCGTTGTTGTCGGCCAGCTCCTTGAGCTTCTTGGCGATTATGTCTATGGCGGTGTTCCAATCCACCTCGACCATGTCGTCGTACTTGCCGCGGTTTGTTACAAGCTGTCTCTTGGCCTCCTCCCAGCTTATCTTCCCCTGGGCCCAATCCACGAGAGCCCTCCTAGCCATGGGCTTCTTTATTGCGTCTGGGTTAAGCCAGGCGTTGAAGGTGCCGGCGACTCCCCGTGCACATATGCCCTTGGCGCTCGTCGGCGCGTTTGTATTTGGCCTAATCCGCACCGGCTTGCCGTCTACGACGTCGATATAGATCGCGCACTGGGCCATACACATCCCGCAAATAGAGGGCACCGACGTTACCGCAGAGGCCGCCTCGGCCTTAGACTGTTCAACCGCCGCCTTTAGAAGAATGCCAGAGACGCCGCCGATCAAGCCAATAGTGGCGCCCGCTTTCAAAACTTCTCTTCTAGAGATTTCCATAAGAAGAAAGAATCTTGACATCTTTAAATATTGTTATACATATTGTACAAGGTTGTTCAAGATAAATGTATTGTGTACATACGTGTACAAGTTATATACACTAGATTTCGAGATGTTTCTCTATCTCTCTCAGCGCTTTTATAGCTACGTCAAGCTGGAGCGTCCCCCTGAGGTACTGCGCCATTGTTACATGCGCAGTTTCTACAAACTCCATCCAACTCCTGCCTCTCGCCGGTCTAGCCGCCTCCACCAGCCTCCTAGCCCTCCCCCTTAGGCGTTCTAAGTAGGGCGGGGGGTGCCCGTGGGCGTAGAGCGGCGCTTCGAGGAAAGCCAAGCCCCAGAAGCCGGAGAGGGCCCACCCCGCCGTGGGGTAGGGCCTGAGCTCTACGTCCAGCCCGCTGGCCCACGCGAGCCATATGTAGCCGGCGGCGTATCTGCCGGCTTTCACGCCTTCTACAAGCTCCCCGCGGCTCTCCGGGAGGCCACATCTATAAAGCCGCTTCGCCGCAGCGAGGGCCTTCTCGACGCTTCCCGTCTCGAGGTAGAGGGGGAGGAGTAGGTCTGTCACCATTGGCTCCCCCTCCTTGGCCAAGAGTCCCACTCTGCCGCAAGGCGCCTCGGTGGCATAGTTGTATAGGCCGTCTGTGAAAAACACGTGCACGTTCCCCAACAGAGGGTACATACGGCGGCGGAGGTAGCCGAGCTGTGGCGGTAGCTGGCCGGGGGGCTCCGGGGCGTATGTATCCCTGGCGTAGACCCACGGCTCCTCTATGTAGTATATGCCCTCAGCCCCGCTTTTGAACCTCCTATATAGCGTGAGGTAGTCCAACGCGACGTATCTACAGCCGAGGGCGGCGGCTATCGGCTTGAGGAAGAGGGCGTGGTACCCCTCTCTCCCGTAGAGAGTACACACAGGACTTATAGGGGGTATAAATTACTATGGGAGCCCGGGCCTACTTCGAATACGGGGGCAGACGCCTATACGTGGAGGGCCGGGCTGTCTACAGCCTAGAGGAGGCTGTTGCAGAAGCCCAGCGCGGGAGGGCGGTGGTGGGAGTCTTCGCCTTCGATGCCGTCTCCCCCTGGGACGACGGGTTTAGGCCTCCGCCCAGGCCGGGCTGGCCGACGTACCTATTCGTAGTCGGCGAAGAGGGGGAGCCGCCCGCTTGGGGCGGAGACTACGGCGCGAGGCTTGTCTACGAGGAGCCGAGGGGCCTCTTCGAGCGGAGGGTCGCGGAGGCCAAGAGGGCGTTGGAGGCGGGGGAGGTCTTCCAGTTAGTCGTGGCGAGGTTTAGGCAGTATAGATTCGCCGGCTCACCCGAGGCGTTGTTTAACGCCGTGAGGAGGGCAGTCGGCGGCAAGTATTACTACTTCGTTGAGGTGGACGGCCTCTTCCTCGTGGGGGCCTCCCCCGAGACTCTTGTCTCTTGCTGGGGCGGGAGGGCGGTGTCTGGGCCGATAGGCGGCACGAGACCGCGGGGGAGGACCCCGGAGGAGGACGCGGCGCTGGAGACGGAGCTGCGGGAGAGCGTGAAAGACAGGGCGGAGCACATAATGCTGGTGGACTCGGTGAGAAACGACCTAGGCAGAGTCTGCAGATGGGGGGCGGTGTCTGTCTCGTCTATGCTCGCGGTGGAGAAGTACAGCCACTACCAACACCTCGTCTCCTACGTCGAGTGCCAGCTGGACAAGTTCTACCGGCCGGTAGACGCGGTACGCGCCCTCAACCCCACCACCACAGTATCAGGCGTGCCAAAGCCAAGAGCGCTGGAGTTGCTCTCGCAGCTGGAGGAGCCCCGGGGACCCTTCGCCGGAAGCGTAGGCGTCGTCGCCCGAGATGGGGTGGAGTTCGCCGTGGTTATTAGGAGCGTATACGGGATAGACGGCGACCTCTACCTCTGGGCTGGGGCCGGCATTGTAACAGACTCCAAGCCCCACGCCGAGTGGGAAGAGACCGAGGTAAAAATGGCGCCTCTCGCAAAACTGTTAACCTGAAGCTGTCTGTACAAGCCCTCCCAGAGGGCGGCCGTGGGGAGTTCTGCTCAAAGCCCTAGGCTGGGAGGGGCTGTGCCGTTGTCCCCTATGCCCGGTGACCCCCGCGCCCGAGATATTATGGATGCCCGTGTTGGCGTGGGCGAGGAGAAGGCGCCTAGGGACAGACGGACAAACGAAAAGATTGGGCCTTTTACAAAAAATTGGAGTTTAGGCGACCGCCTTTAGGAGGTCGCGTACCGAGAGGACTCCGACGACTCTGCCGTCTTCTACCACCGGCAGATGTCTAATGTTGTGTTTCACCATGAGCTCCGCGGCCTCTTTCACCGGCCTTGTCTTTTCAATTGTGATAAGCTGGCGCCTCATTACCTTCTCCACCGGCGTGTCCAGCGGGGTGTTGTTCAGCAGTATTTGTACAAAGTCGCTCTCTGAGATACCGCCTACGAGTCTCCCGTCTTCAACCACGGGGACGAAGCCTATGTTTTTCTCGGCCATGATTTTCAATACGTCGCGTAGCGTCGCGCTCGGCGGCACGGTGATGGGGTCTCTAGCCACGGCATCGCCGGCGCTTACGTTCAAGGCCTTCTTCTTGTTGACTATACTCCTGAGGGCTAGAGCCTCGTTGAGTAGCTCGCGGGCCTCTATTATGCCCACCACCTCGTCTCCTTTACATATGGGGACGTCTCTAACGCCGTATTTCTCCATTGCGGCGAATACCTCAGTCAGCGGGGCGTCCTCGCTGACGCAGTCTACGCGGGTTGCGAATCTGCCTACTTCGGCCTCCGGCGTTGCGCCAGACGCCAGAGCTCTTATTAGCTGTCTCCTGCCGAAGACCCCCACAGGCTTTGAGGCGGCTATTACTACAGCTCTCACGCCTTCGGCCATCTTCTGTGTAGCCGCTCTAATCGGCGCGGTGGGCGGAAGCACCACGGCCTTCTTGGCGAATTTGCCAGCGGCGAGCTCAGCCCAAATGCGCGTGCCTAATGTCTCCCAGCCCTTGAACAGAAGCACAAGGCCCATGAGCACGGGGACCAAGGTAGACCAGAGTATTGTGGACAGGTATATGTTGTGTGTAGCTTGATATAGGGCGGTTATTATCGTTGGGGTCAGCCCGCCGGTTACGCCGTAGCCCAGGTTATAGGACAGCGAGACAGCGGAAAGCCTAATTCTGGCGGGAAATAGCTCGAGGAGGTATGCGGACATGGCGCCGCTGTATCCAATGCCGTTGAAGAGGGTCATGCTCCAGAAGAGGAGCCACATTGCGGTTAGATCCTTCTGTGGCCCCACCTTGTCTATTAGCCAAAACGCGATGGGGAACCACAGGGCGTTGCCGAAGATACCTAGCAACAGTATGGGCTTTCTCCCAATCTTGTCAGATAGGTAGCCAAAGAGCGGATACATCCACAAGGCGGCGTATGTGGCTGTAGATAGTAACGCGTTCGCGGTTGAGCTATCGACGTATTTTTGGAAGGTCGATACGTAGTAGCTATTGAACAGTTGATTTGTATACCAAACTGGGCCATGTGCCCCTACCACGCCTATCCATGCGAGCAACACAAACGGCAAGTATTTACCGGAGAACACCTCTCTCACAGGCGCCGAAGTCACCCTTCTCACAGCCTTGAGCATAGAGAAGATGGGGGTTTCCTTGTAGAAGAAGTGAATCACGAGGGCAACCACAAACACTACGACGCCTGCCACGATGAAGTTTAGACGCCAGCCCCACTGGCTAAAGGCCTCTTTGCCCACCATAGAGGCTATGATGACTTGAAGCAACGCCGCGGTGCCCATGCCAGCCGGCGCTGTTGTGAAGAGGAAACCAGTTATGAAGCCCCTTCTGTGTTCAGGGGCGAACTCGCCTAGATAGACTAGGGCAGCGCCGAAGCCTCCGCCCAACGCAAGACCCTGGATTATTCTAAGAACAAAGACGCCGATTGATGCCAGTATACCGATCTGGTCGTAGGTGGGCAGTAGGCCTATGCCCAGCGTTCCTACCAACATCAGAGTCATAGCTAGAGTAAATGCTATTTTACGGCCGTATTGGTCGCCTATTTTGCCAAACAAGATAGCGCCCAGCGGCCTAAACAGAAAGCCTATGGCGAGCGCTACAAATGTAGAGAGCAAAGCGGCAATTGGGTCCTTAGATGGGAAAAACTTTCCGGATATGAGAGGCGCCAGTGTTGCAAAGGTGTAGAAGTCTAGCCACTCCAAAAAGGCCCCGAGCCACGATATGCCGGCGACTGATACTAGTTGACGGAAGGTATATACCGTGGTCATCCTCTAGCGATCTCTCTCCTCAGCTCTTCATAGGCCTTCTTTGCCTCCTCAACAGACGTCTCGTCCTCCAAGGTAGTGGTGTCTCCCAGTGGCGCGCCTGTGGCGACTGCCTTTAGGAGGCGGCGCATTATCTTACCTGAGCGGGTCTTGGGGAGCTTCGTCACAAAGAATATGTGGGCAGGCTCCGCCACGGGGCCTATGGTCTTCCTCACGTGGTCTCTAAGCTCTTTCCTTAGCTCGTCGCTAGGCATTACGCCTTGCTTCAGCACTACGAAAGCTATGGGCACCTCGCCCTTGATGGGGTCGGGCACGCCCACCACAGCTGCCTCAGCCACTGTGGGGTGCGACACCAGGGCGGACTCGAGCTCGTATGTGCCGAGACGGTGGCCGGCGACTTTTATCACCTCGTCTGCCCTGCCGAGGACCCAAATGTAGCCGTCTTGGTCTTTTATTGCGTAGTCGCCTGCGTAGAAGACGCCGGGAAACTTAGACCAGTAGGTCTTTATGTAGCGATCGGGGTCGCCCCATATGCCGTGGAGCATGCCAGGCCACGGCCTCTTTATGACGAGGTACCCTCTCACGCCTGGGGGCGCCGGCTTGCCGTTGTCGTCAAACACATCTACGTCGAAGCCGGGGAGTGGCAGACCGTTGGTGCCGGGCTTCATGGGTATTAAATAGAGGCCGGGTGTGTGAGATATAACAATACCGCCTGTCTCCGTCATCCACCATGTGGAGGCCATGGCCACGTTTTCGTTGCCGAGCACCTTGTAGGCCCACCGCCAGGCCTCGGGGTTTATGGGCTCGCCAACCGAGTGTATAATCCTCAGGGTCGATAAGTCGTGGCGCCTGGGCCATTCCTCGCCGTAGCGCATGAACATACGTATGGCGGTTGGCGACGTGTAGAGTATCGTCACGCCGTATCTCTCTATTATAGCCCACCAGCGGTCTGGCTGTGGATAATCGGGAGCGCCTTCATATATGACCTGAGTAGCGCCTATCATTAACGGCCCTAGCACAACGTAGGAATGGCCTGTGACCCACCCGATATCTGCAGTACACCAGTAGATATCTTCTTCTCTTAGGTCAAATACCCACTTCATTGTTGCATATACATGTACCGCCCAACCGCCAGTGTCGTGGACTATGCCCTTCGGCTTTCCTGTTGTTCCGGATGTGTATAAAATAAACGAGGGGTGTTCACTTTCTAAAGGCTCTGGCTCAACATATGCGTTGGCTTTTATACCCTCCATTACCTTATGCCACCAGTAGTCTCTACCCTCTGTCATTGGCACATCTTTTAAGCCAAGTCTCCTATATACAATGACGTTTTCTACGGTACCTACCTTTTCTAAGGCTTGGTCAACTATTTCCTTTAGTCTTATCACCTTTCCACGTCTCCAGAAGCCGTCTACTGTTACTACAATTCTAGATTGTGAATCGTTTATTCTCTCTGCCAAAGCCTCGGCAGAGAATCCTGAAAATACGACGCTTGTGACAGCGCCTATTCTCCAGGCGGCGAGCATTACAATGGGGAGCTCTGGAATCATCGGCATATACAGCGTAATACGATCGCCCTTTCTAATTCCAAAGTTGTGTTTTAACATATAAGCCGCTCTATTTACCTCTCTATAGAGATCAAAATATGTCAATTTACGTTGTTCTGTAGGGTTCCCATTTTCGTCAACAGGCTCTCCCTCCCATTCAATAGCTAACTTGTTTTTACGCCATGTTTTTACATGTCTATCTAAGGCCAAGTAAGAGAGATTTAATTTCCCGCCTACAAACCACTTATAAAACGGCGGGTTTGAAGCATCAAGCACTTTGTCCCAGGGCTTGAACCACTCCAGTTCTCTAGCTATAGATGCCCAGAATTCCTCTAGCTGTTCAAGCGATTTTGTATGAAGAGCTTTATACGCATTTATGTCTATTAATCTGCTCTTCCACCTCTCATTTATTACATATTCGTTGAATGGCAATTCTTCTTTCAACACTTGGTGCATACGGCAAAAAATTTGACTTCTTTAAAAACATAACTCAAAATTATATAAAATCATCTATTCTAATTTAAAACTATTGTAAATTATAATTATGATTTTTTCAAAGCTTTAAGTGTGTCATTTATTAAGACAAATGCCGTCTCTCTCCTCCCCGCCCCCTTGCCAGAGATAAATATCGTATTTACCTCTGTTGTAATCTCTACAGCGTTAAAAGTATAATCTACTCTAGCTAAAAGGTCGTCAGGGCTTAATCTCACTGGCTCTACAACAGCTTTTCCACTCTCCCATATGGCTAAGTACTTTGTTATAGGCCCTAGAAATGCCAAAGGCTTTCTATTTACATCACTTAGTCTAGTCGAGATGCCTAATGTATTTAGGATTATCGTAAGTTTAGCCGCTACGTCAAGCCCGCCGAGGTCTAAGGCTGGGTCTGGCTCTAGGATACCCATCTTCTTAGCCTCTTCCAGCGCTTCTTGGTCTGAAATCCCGTCTTTATATACTCTTGTCAATATATAGTTAGTGCTGCCGTTTAAAATAGCTCTGATTTTTAACACCTTCTGAGGCAATAGGCCGGAAATTAAATCGAGGAGGGGGGTTCCCGCCATGACTGTTGCCTTATAATATATGGGCTTCCCTTCAAACTCGTCGAAATACAACGCCAAGGGGGCTTTGTTAGCTGTAACTACGGCTTTTCCAGAGGCGAGAGCCTTCCGGTAAAGATCCACGGCGGGCTGTCCAGTGACGTAATTTGGCGGAGAGACGTCAACAACTACTTCGGCCTCTTCAAGCGCTTCGTCTATAGAAGCTGGTTTTCCAAAAACTTGTGAAACTTTTCCTCTCGGCGCGTTGAGCAGTTTCTTTATCTCAGCAGACGTAAAACCGCCTTTTTTCAACGTCCCGCCTCCGCTGTCAAACACAGCCACAATTCTTACGTCAGTTCGTTCATAGAGCAGTTCTGCATATGTCCTACCGACCCCTCCGAATCCAAACAATAGGATCATAAGGCGGGTTGACCTCTCTTTTTAAAACTTATCGCATTTTTACCAAAAGCTCTGCCGTCAATATAGAGTTGCCGGCGGCCCCCCTCACTGTGTTATGGCCTAGTACAACAAACGCAAGTTTTCGCGGAGCCAACTTCCTAATTCTCCCAACCACGACCGCCATGCCGCCGCCAGCCCACCGGTCTAACCGCGGCTGTGGTCTGTCTATCTGAGGTCTCACCTCTATAGGTCTCTCGGGGGCTGTGGGTAGCTTAAGTTCCTGGGGGAGCCCCTTGAATTTGGCAAGAGCGTCGGCCACCGCAGTTGGGTCAAAATCTTTTCTTGTATCTACATACACCACCTCGGTATGGCCGTCTAAAATGGGGACGCGCGTAGTAGTTACATATATCTCGAAATCTGTCTTGAGTATCTTCTTGGTCTCTGCTGCGACTTTCTCTTCCTCGCCTCTTATATATGGTATTAGGTTATCTACTATCGCCACGCTGGGCACTCCGCTGTATCCTGCGCCGCTGAGAGCTTGCATAGTCACTACGTGTATTCTCTCTATGCCCCACTCGTCTAGAATAGGCTTTAGGGGGAGGTTGAGTATGGTGGTTGTACAGTTGGGTTTCTTCACCACGCCGCCGCTCCAGCCTCTCTCAACCCTCTGTCTCTCTAGGAGAGATACGTCCTCGGGGTTTATCTCAGGTACTACTAACGGCACGTCGGGATCCATACGCATGTTGCTGGCGTTTGATAATACCATGTGCCCTCTGGTGGCGAGTTGCGGCTCTACTTTAGCGGCTACTTCGCTTGGCAACGCCGAGAATACAAAATCGACACGTGGTATCTTTTCTACGTCTAATCTCTCTATTTTCATCTCGGCGATGTGGGGAGGCGGCGGCTCTTCTAACACCCACCCGGTCTGCGCCAGGGTTTTGCCTGCGTTTTTTTCCGAAGCCGCTAGGCCAACAATTTCAAACCAAGGGTGTTTAGCCAATAGTTGTACATACCTTTGTCCCACTAGACCTGTTGCACCCAAAATATATACCTTTAAGCGGTCCATATATAACTCTTGATGTGTTTTATATATGGTTTAATTAGGTATTCATGTGCTTGACGCGGCGGGATATCTATTTTTATACTGTATGCGCCAAGAGGTACACCGCCTAGTTTTGTCAACTCGTATGCCGCTAGCCCTATGACACAACTGCCCTGTCCGCATCTAATAACTATCTTATAGGGCGGCGGCGAATAGATATTGCTAATAAGAGTCCCTCTGCTGTTATAACTTCTAACTTCTACCGACATATCCGCCTCAATTACTGGTATAAATGTACGTGGGTGGAAGTTTTTGGCGCCAGCTTTAGCCGCCTCTATAGCCTCTTGTATAGACATCAGCGGCAACACCTCGGCGTCTTCCACCTCCTTGGGATCTGCCGTCATTACGCCAGGGGCGTCTGTCACAAGCGAGACCTTTCTCGCTCCTATCTCTTTACCAATGTATGTCGCAGTGTAATCACTCCCGCCCCGCCCAACTGTTGTATATCTACCCTCGCCGTCTCTACCTATAAATCCGGTAACCACAGCCACTGTATTACCATCGGCAATTTCTTCCTTTTGCTCAAGTTGTAGAGGCTCTGCGTTGCCAAATCTACTATTTGTCCTTATGGGGGCTATGAAAAGCTTGGCTGGGATCCCCTTCTTTTCACATACTGCATATAGTATTGTTGCCGAGAGTCTTTCTCCAAACGACGCGAAATAGTCAGCTGTCCACTCAGCCCGGGGTAGCTTAAGCGCCTCTTCCAGCTCTTTTAACATCGGCGTAATTTTCTCCTCTACGCCCAAAAGTCTAGCAACCGCCAGATGTTTATGTAGAATCTCCTCATAGAGTAGGTAACTTCTGGTCTTTTCCAACTCTAGTAACATGTCTGTGACTCCCTTTATTGCCGATACGACGACGACGGGGGGTTCTTTAAACAGAGAGATAAACTCGGCAGCTTTAAGGAAGTCTCCGGCTGTTCTTAATAACGAGCCCCCAATTTTTACAACTGGCTTCATCTTTCCAATAATTCAACCAACTCCTCCGCGTTTCTCACCTCTTTTGCATTTATTTCTACCACATCTGGGTCCTTAAGTGCATGTCCTGTCACCACGGCGACTACAGTCCCGCTTAACTTTAATTTAAGCGCGGCGGCTACAGAAGCCGCGCCGGCGGGCTCAGAGCCTACTCCGTCTTTTGACGCTAGCAACTTCTGGGCTTTTAAAATCTCGCCGTCTGACACAGTTGTGAAAAAGCCCTCTGACTCTCTCACTGCGGCCATAGCCTTAGGCCAATTGATAGGCTTTCCAATTTTAATAGCCGTAGCCACAGTCTCTGGCTCGTCGATAAAGAAGGGGGTTTTTAAACCTTTTTGCCACGCCGTTGCCAAGGGGGCGGCGCCTTCTGCTTGTACTCCGACCATCTTCGGGAGCTTTTTACATAAGCCGAGCTCTCCCAGTTCTTTAAAGCCTTTCCAGATTGCTGAAATATTTCCAGCATTTCCAACAGGCACAATTACATAGTCTGGACAGCCCAGCTCTTCATATATCTCAAAGGCGAGGGTTTTCTGACCTTCTAACCTCCAGGGGTTAAAGCTGTTGAGGGGATATGCATATTTTGTGCCGTAGGTCACTACATATTCCAAAGCTTTATCAAACAACCCGCTTACCATTACAAGCTCTGCGCCGTGTAACGCCGCTTGTATCAACTTGCCTCTAGCCACATTGCCCCTGGGCAAAACAACATAACACTTTAACCCAGCTCTTGCGGCATACGCTGCCGCAGATGCTGCCGTATTTCCAGTAGAGGCTACAACGACTTTAGACGCGCCACTTTCTTTAGCTATAGTAACGCCAAGGGCCATACCTCTGTCTTTAAAACTACCCGTGGGGTTCGCCCCCTCGAACTTGATGTATAAGTTTTCGCCTAGGTTTGATTTCACAAGGGGGGTCATGCCCTCGCCGAGCGAAACGCCGTTTTTAAGCGGCAACATTGAGGCATAGCGCCACACACCTCTGCCTTTTGGAGCCCAGTATTTATCGCGGACAACTACGTCGAGAAGTCCCCCGCATTTTGGACATCTATATAGCCTAAAGTTCGACGCGTATACAGCCCCGCAGTTTACACACCTGAGATATGAACTGTCCCCGAAATCCCCTCCATAGCGATTTAGAAAACAGCTCTTTATAATCTTTTCTATATAGGCGAAGACATAACACCCCCGCAACTCCGCCTTAGCCCTGTTGATATAGTATATGACACTCGGGAAGTAGGCATGAGATAGAGAGAATATATTCCAAAGAGTGAAGAAAAGATTTATATAGTGGGCTTATGTGGCGTGTATGGATCTGGGGCCAGAGGGGAAAGTGGGGCGATTTATTTACTCACAGACTCGCCCACAGTTTCTGAAAGATATATAGCAGATGCGCTTACCTCTAGAGGATTTAATACAGTTATTGTAAATATCTCCGAGACCCCTCTACATAGGATCCCAGGGGTGGCGTTTTTGAGAATAAAGAACCCATACGCCGCCGTCGTATATGGCTCTTTAGCAGAACATAGTATAAACCCGCCCAGTGGTATTATCGCGGCTTTAAACAGGCTGTCTTGGCTCCCCAAGTTTGGACCTCCATATGCCGTAGTTTTATCCGACTTCTCTGTAGAGAAGGTGGAGATCGAGAGGCCGTGGGTTCTTTTGACGGCGTGGAAACTAGCCTTAGATGGAAGTGTTACCAGCGTCGAGGGAGCGAAAAGCGTGATAGAACATAGGATGTATATGCGGAATCCGCTTGCCAAAGTCTCGGTGGTTATCCCCAAGCCGCACCGGCTTGTGTCAATATTTGCGACTATAAAACATGCGTCTGGCCTGGCGGAAGATATTTTATCACATCTAGGGCTTTTCTACGCCAAGATAACACTTGGAGACTATGGCGGGAAGTTATATGTAGTAGATATAGACCCCGTGCCACCTCTAGAGACTAAAGAAGAGGCCGCCTTGGTGGCCGAATTGATATGAAGAAGGTCTGTATCGTTGGGGCCTCTGGTTTTACCGGCGGCGAGCTTTTACGCATATTGTTACAACACAGAGGAGTAGAGATCGTCTGCGCCACCTCTAGGAGGTTCAAAGGGGAGTATGTATATAGGGTCCACCCTAACCTCAGGGGCTTCACCCAGCTGAAGTTTGTAGAGCCCTCCATAGACGTAGCGCTGAAAGCCGACGTGGTCTTCCTCGCGCTTCCCCACGGCGAGTCAGTGAAGTGGGTGCCCAAGCTCTACGAGTCGGGGGTGGCCGTCTTTGACCTAAGCGCCGACTTCCGGCTTAAAGATCCCAACGCCTACGTTGAGTGGTACAAATGGCCGCAGCCCCACCCATATCCCGACCTCCTCCAGAAGGCCGTCTACGGCCAACCTGAGCTACACCGCGACGAACTCGTCGGTGCTAAGCTAGTGGCTGTACCGGGATGTATGGCGACTGCTTCAATTCTAATGTTGGCGCCTCTGGCAAAATTCGGCTTGTTAAGCGACACACCTCCTGTGGTAGACGCCAAGATAGGATCTAGCGGAGCCGGCGCTGAGGGGTCGGTTGTAGATCTCCACAGCTTTAGGACTTACGTCGTTAGGCCTTACGAACCTGTCCACCACCGCCACATCGCTGAGATAGAACAAGAGCTCACAAGACTTGCGGGCAGAAAGGTGCGTATCGCCTTTACGCCACATGCCGTCGATATAGTACGTGGCATATTTACAACAGGCCATGTATATGTTGAAAAACTTCCAAGCGAGACAGATATGTGGAGATACTACAGAGCTCTATATGGCGATTCGAAATTTATACGGATTGTGAAAGATAGGCTGGGCATCTCGAGGTATCCCAATGTGAAGTATGTACTTGGCACAAATATAGTAGATCTCGGCTTTGAATTAGACCCACGGCTGAATAGAGTGGTCACATTTGCCGCAATTGACAACTTAGTACGTGGCGCGGCTGGACAAGCTGTACAGGCGTTTAATATAGCTATGGGCTTTCCAGAGGACGAGGGATTGAGACAAATACCTATAGCTCCGCTATGATTGTTATAAAAGTCGGCGGCTCAGTAGTTTGTAAAGACGTCTCTAAAGTAATACAGAACTTGCCTAAATATGCAGATAGAGCCATAATAGTTCACGGGGGAGGTTGTTTAGTAAATGAGATGTTAAAGAGACTTGGGATAGAGCCGAAGTTTTTAACTCACCCCGGGGGTTTAACCAGCCGTTATACAGACTTGGAGACGCTTAAGGTTTTTGTAATGGCTATGTCTTGGATAAATAAACAGATTGTCGCTTCTCTACACGCGCTTGGCGTAGAAGCGCTTGGTCTCACTGGGGCTGATCTCGGCGTTGTAAGAGCGAAGCGGAAAGAAAAAGTTCTTATAGTAGACGAGAGGGGGAGGCAGAGAGTTGTAGACGGGGGGTATGTGGGGAGGGTAGTCCATATAGCTGCCGATAGACTTAAGCCGCCGCCTCTAAAAGTGCTTTCTCCCATAGCGGTGTCAGAAAAGGGCGAGCTTCTCAACGTAGATGGAGATCAACTCGCCTTTGATGTGGCAAAGGCAGTTGGCGCCAGGCAGTTGGTTTTACTAAGCGACGTCGACGGCCTTATAATAGGCGGGAGAGTTGTGCCTCACCTAACGGCAGAGGAGGCGGAGGAGTTGGTAAAAAGCGAAGAGGTGAGGGGAGGTATGAAGAGGAAATTGCTTATGGCTGCAGAAGCTGCAAAGAGCGGCATAGAGGTTGTAATTTCCAACGGCCTTGTGGAAAACCCAATAGACGTTGCGCTTAACGGATCTGGGACTCATATTGTAAAAAACTTGTAGTAATTTATAAAAGTTTATAAAGAACATGTTATGGAGAAAAATTTATATACTAGTTAAGTCTTACTGATCATGGCGACACAAAAACTAGTGGTAAAATGCAACGTCTGTGGGACAGAGTTTGAACTACCAGAGGATGTTATGGATGGCGAAATAACTAGTTGTCCCACCTGCGGCGCGAGATATATCGTTAGAATCAAGGGAGGCGCTGTGTCGCTAGAGGAATTTAAAGGCGATGTGGAAGACTATGGCGAGTAAATCGGGGCGAGTAAGATAGTCCTCGCCTACTCCGGCGGCCTCGACACCACCGTAGCTATTAGGTGGCTTAAGGAGAAATTTAACGCCGAGATATATACAGTAACTGTTGACGTAGGCCAAGAGGAGGATTTTACAAAAATTGAGGAGCGCGCCTATAAGGCGGGGGCTACTCAACACTTCTATATAGATGCCAAGAGAGAATTTGCCGAAGAGTATATAACACGTGCCATCCTGATGAACGGCATGTACGAAGGGCTGTACCCCTTGGGCACTGCTCTTGCCAGACCTCTAATTGCAGCTAAGGCGGTAGATGTGGCGCGGAGAGTTGGTGCAGATGCCATAGCCCACGGCTCTACTAGCAAGGGCAACGACCAAGTGAGGTTTGACGTAACTGTCAAAGCCCTTGCGCCAGACCTAAAGATCATCGCCCCTGCGAGAATATGGGGTATGACGCGGGCTGAGGAAATTGAATACGCCAGGAGACACGGCTTACCCATCAGCGAGGAGCACAAGAAGTATAGTATTGACGACAACTTATGGAGCCGGTCTATCGAAGGAGGGCCTCTAGACGACCCCATGGCCGAGCCAGGAGAAGACGCCTTCAAATGGACTGTCTCCCCTGAAAAGGCGCCACAAGAGCCTGTCTATATTACCATAGGTTTTAAAAACGGCATACCAACCTCAATAAACGGGGAGAAGATGGACATGGTATCTCTCGTTACAACTCTGAACCACATAGGCGGAGCCCACGGAGTGGGGCGTATAGACCATATCGAAAATAGGCTCGTCGGCTTCAAAAGCAGAGAAGTCTACGAGGCACCCGCCGCCGTGATATTATTCCACGCCCATAGAGACTTAGAAAAGCTCGTACTGACGCCGCGGGAACTTAGGTTTAAACACCACGTCCTAGACCCCCAGTGGGCCGACTTAGTGTACCAAGGCTTATGGGTAGAGCCACTCCGTAACGCACTTGAAAAAGCCGCAAAAGAGATGGAAAGATGGGCCACAGGGGAGGTGAGAGTTAAGCTCTATAAGGGCTCTGTACAAATCGTGGGCCGCGACTCGCCATACGGCGGCTACAGCAAGGAGCTTGCTGACTACAGCGCCGGGTGGTACCCCAGCGACGAAGAAGCTAGAGGATTCATCGAGATATGGAGTCTCCACTCGCTGACTGCCCTTAGGAAGAGACAGAACAAGCTCTAAGGAATATAGTCTATATATCTGAGATAAGGTTTTATATTGTATATTTTTCTAGGGGCGATGGGGCAAAGAACAGTAGTATGTCCCAACTGCAAAAGACCTGTAAAGCCGGTAGAATGCGGTCGGAAGAACCAGACTAAGAGATATGTAGTTGTAACCTACTGCTGTCCAAAATGCGGCGTCGAGCTTCTAACAGAAAGACTAGAAATACCAACATAGTTCTTTCTATCATGTCTTTTTACAGGTCTTGGATTGGCGAAGAGGGAGAGTTGATAAAGAGATATACGTCGAGTATTAAAGACGACGTAGAAATAGCGGAGGAAGTCATAAAGGTGATGGAGGCACATGTCAAACATCTGGCTGAGGTCGGCATCATGCCTAAAGAGGCGGCAGACGCCATTTTAAAAACGCTTAAAGAGGCGACTCCAGAGCAGTTGTTAAGTAGCGAGTTTGAAGATATACACGAGGCTCTTGAAAAATGGCTGATAGACCGGCTTGGGGAAGAGACCGCGGGGTGGGTTGGATTAGGCCGCTCTCGTAATGACCACGTCGCTGCGGCTATTAGGCTAGCCGCCCTTAGAAAAGCCAGCGCGCTTAGAAAAAATGTGGAGAAGATGAGATGTATCCTTGCCAAAAAGGCGCTAGAGTATGCAGACTGCGCCATGCCAAGCTTCACCCACTTCCAGCCTGCACAAGCCATAACCTTTGGACACTACCTCTTAGCTGTAGACGAGCTGGCGGCTGAATTCCTCCACGTTTTAAAAGCCGTTGAAAAACTCCTCAAAAGATCGCCGCTTGGAGCAGGACCGGCGGGAGGCACAAGGACGCCCATAGACCGCGAGAGACTCGCCAAACTAGCCGGTTTTGAAGATGTTGTAGAAAACGCCTTGTACGCCTCTGGAAGCCGCTTTTTCGCCCTAGCCCTAGCCTCGGCTGTCGTATCTTTTCTAACAGAGCTGTCACGTACCGTAGACGACTTAATTAGGTGGAACAGCCCCCTCGTGGGGTATGTGGCGGCTCCAGACAGTCACGTCTCGACGAGTAGTATAATGCCGCACAAGAGAAATTTAGTGACACTAGAGGTGTTTAGAGCCAGAGCCGCAGAGGCCCTCGGCCATCTCACAGCGCTCAACGCCGTAGTTATGAAAATTGGGCTGGGCTACAGTTTAGACTTGCAAGAGGCCACGAGACACCTCTGGGCCGTGTTAAATATGGCGACTGAAGGCGTAGAGATATTTATAGACTTTCTAGAAAAAATGTCGTTTAACTGCGTCAAGGCTAGAGAAGATGCCGAAAGATACCACTCCACGTCTTCAGACACCGCAGAGACAATAGCTCTAAGCGGTGTGCCCTTCCGCAAGGCCTACTTCCAACTCGCAAAAGAAATCAAAGAGGGGACGGCAAGACTTATGTCGATAGAGGAGGCCCTCCAGAGGCCAACCCGCGGCTCGGCAAACCCAGAAGAGGTAAAAAAAGCCGCCTCAACACGGCTTGTATTCTGCAGAGAAAAACCACTCTAGCAATTCCTTTTATACAAACTTTTCAACTCTTTTCAGTTCCTATTTCAACAAGAATAATTATTACTACTTACTTAACTCTTGAAGCGAGTCAACTCTCTTGACCTTATAGCTTTATACGTCCAGAGATTGTTTGTACTACGCCTTTAACTTCTGGCACCCGATGTGTACACTAAACGACTTCCTCAACGTAGCAGTTGAATTAGGAGTTAATTTCGTTGCCGCGAGGCAATTGGATAAATCACGGCGACGACTTTTCTTGTTTTGGATGCCCTCTACACGTCCGCGTACATTTGTATACCGTGTGGCGCGAAATGCCGAGCGCCCATGTAGTCGAGCCCGGCGACAAGCCAAGGACGAGCAACCGACAGACGACGTCTCTGAGCTTGTACATAGGCGAGTCACCGTCGTAGAAGAAAAGCGAGAAGAAGACATGCGGGTTTGCTCCCCTGTTCTTTCACTGGCCTTCCCCGGGGAGCTCGGGGCGCGCCCGGAGCCGTGGCCCCGGACATGGGGATCCGGCTGTGCCTGGGCGGACGGGCTCGACAGGCGCAACAGCCGGCCGGATCCCCAAGGCCGGTTGGCCCATGGGCGAAAGGGCTTACGATTTTAAAAGTGGGGTGGTTCGGGGTGGAGAAGCGGGTTGTTTCTGAAGAAGCTCCCAGTGGCACTTTTTGTCCCATATCAAGGGGATGTTGTCTCTGTAGTCCGAGAAGCCGCATGTTAGACGACGCATTATGCGGTTTTTCTCCTCTGCCATCTTGGCTTCGCAACGGAGACAGACTGTTGAATACAGCCGCCGTCGTGGTTGACGCGATGGAGGACGACGCGTACCGAGAGCTCAAGGAGGATAGTTGGAGGGGAGAGAAGAAACATCTCCTCGACGGCCTCGGCCAGCTGAGGAGGAGATTGAAGAAGCTGACTCAGTGGCACGGTCTTCTGTATCTGGAAGAGAGGTTGTATTCGACCATCTGTCCGAAGCGTGGCACAAAGATAGTGGAGGTAGAAAACCGCGTTATGAAGTGCGCCTGTGGCTTCAAGGCACATAGAGACAACGTCCCCATGACATGGGCAGAGAATAGGTACTGGGAACTACTCCAGAAGACAAAACAACCCACTTTTTCTACCCTTGCGACCATCAAACTTTTAACCTCGTAACTACTTCTTACGAACAGCGTCTGGCCCCTGGGGCGGCAGACGGGGGCGCCAAACTGTTGCGATATAAACGGTTGGCAGACGTCCCCCGTATGACCCGCCCCCTCGCCCCGGCACACCCGAGACGGGCCCCCAAGTCCCCCAGGGAGGGGCCAAGAGAGAGGTAGGGAGACGCGAGGATAACTCCGTCGAGAAAATGTGAACGAAAAATCTCACCGAGAGAGTCTTGACGTGTTTTGCTGTCGGGAAAATAAAGAGAGGTAGGGGACGTTGCTATACGTTTCTTATTAGTGTATCTATTTCTCTTATTGCATCTTCTTCTCCTCCACATTCTACCAGCTGGATTTTGGCATAGCCTGGTTTTCCGTCGATTTCTTTAACACAGAGGACAACGCCTCTTCTAGTCGGGTGTGTTACTATGTCTATATATGCCCTCGCTATGCCCGCCGCGAGAGCTTCTGTAAGGACAATCACGTCGCCGCTGTCAAAAAACAAGGCCATCCTTAAATGTTTATGTCCGGTGGGTATAGCGGCGACTACTTTAACGAGTTTTTTGTCTACTGAGGCCATATCTTATGAAATACAGCAACACTGGGTATACTATTAGTCTCTCTAACCCGCCTATTCCAAGCGGAGTTTGGGTTCTAGGTATGAACAACATGAGAGCGACCAGCGATATGGCTCCCATCGCTATGCCTAGTAATTTATAAATCCCGCCTTTTCTAAACCCCATAATTATGACAGTTATTGCGCCGAAGAGAAACGCAATTAATGCAGACACTCCGTGGGGAGTGCCGTAGTCCTCTGGGAATATCCCAACTCCCACCGCCCCCATGGCTGCAATTGCGAGTATTGCAGCTCCTAAGGAGCCGAGTTCTTTTCTGAGGAGTGTAGCCGCGGCAAGACCTAATAGGCCGAGGAGAATGACGCTTGTGTTAAAAAGTGTGGATGTCGGCGCTTTTAAAGCTCCTAGGTCGCTGATGTAGTTATACATTGGGTTGTAGCCGGGGTAGAGCTGTTCTGCAATTAACATTACAACTATAAACTGTAAAGAACCTAATACTAAAAGTATTTTGCCGAGCATAGAAAAAAGTTTTTAGATATTAATAAGTATTGCAGGTATAGTGATATCGGCGTTAGTTTTTAAATTGTGTTTTTGCAAAATCGCGTGGGGCTTTCGGTTGAGCTTAAAGACGTAGCTGTGAGATACGGCAATTTTCTAGCTCTAAAGGGCGTCGACTTATTTATCGAAGCTGGCGAAAGCGTGGTTCTCCTCGGCCCGTCTGGCTCTGGTAAATCTACGCTTCTTAGGGCTGTGGCTGGGCTCATCCCCCTGGCAAGAGGTAGGGTGTATATAGGTGGGAGAGATGTCACAGATCTCCCGCCGGATAAACGGGGGGTTTCTATGCTTTTCCAAGACCTAGCCCTTTTTCCGCATCTAGATGTTTTTGAAAATGTAGCTTTTGGGCTAAGGCTGAGGAAGCTTCCAGAGAGTGAAATTAGGAGGCGGGTTAGATGGGCTTTGGAGCTCGTCCGTCTCGAGCCGTCGCTTTTTGAAAAAAGGCGGGTACACGAGCTGTCTGGAGGCCAACAGCAGAGGGTGGCTTTAGCCAGGGCGTTGGTGGTAGAGCCGGAGGTGCTTTTACTCGACGAGCCCTTTAGCCATATAGATCTAGATATAAAAAACCAACTTCTTGAGGAGTTGAAAATTCTTCACAATAGGCTGGGCTTTACAATTATATATGTGACACATGACAGATACGAGGCTGTTGAAATTGGAGATAGAGTCGCATTAATAAAAGACGGCGAGATTATACAAGTGGGGAAGCCATTTGAGCTTTATAAAAGGCCTAGGAATAGGTTTGTTGCCGAGTTTTTTGGCGAGGCTAATATACTTCCCGCCTCTGCAGTCGGTATATCCTCCGGCGGCTACGTCGTTATACGGCCAGAGGACGTAGTTATCGGCGGCGCCACAACGTATAAATTCAAAGGCCAGGTTATAGATGTCACATTTCTCTGGCATTATCTCAAGGTAGAGATTCAGAGCGATAGTCACGTGTTTAAGGCTTATGTAGATTTAGAAACTCCCGTGTCTATAGGCGATGTGGTGGAATTTGGTTTTGACGCCAAAGATGTCTATATTGTCGGAGAATGATTAAGAAAATAGCCCTTGTCGCTTTTGCCTCCGTAATTCTACTTTTCTACACCCCCTTCCTCGCCTTTGGCTACTATATCTCCGAAGGGGGCTCTTTAAAACTCCCCTCCCTCTCTATGGTGATAACTACGTTTCTCCTGGCGGTTTCTACCGCAGTTATCTCCATAGGTCTGGCATATCCAGCAGCCTATTATTTAGCAAAGAGGGGGTCAGAGTTGGAGTTTGCGCTTATAACAGCGCCACTTTGGGTCGGTACGCTTCTCAAAGCGTATTCTCTTCTTGTGCTCTTTGCCATAGTTGAGAAATTTTCTGGCATCGCCCTCTGGGGCTCCCCCCTTGGCGTATTAATTGGCATGGTTTATGAATATCTGCCATATGCGTTGCTAACGTTATATGCAGCTATTGAAAAACTCAGTGAAACGCCTGTATATGCCGCCAGGGTTCTAGGCGCGTCAAGACTACAAGCTTTCTTTAGAGTTGAACTGCCACTTACAATGCCTGGAGTTGTCGCTGCGTTTATACTAGTGTTTTTATTTGCAATGGGAGAGGTCATCATGCCAGCTGTATTAGGCGCTTGGAAAGTGTATACCTTTGGCAGCTATATATGGGACCTCTACTTTAAGGCAAGAGACATATTTAGCGGTGGCGTGCTGTCATTGGTTTTAACAGCGCTTTCGCTTCTAGCTACTTACGTAGTGGTTAAGACAATCCGCTCTTTCTCCCTATGAAGATACTCCGGATATACACTTGGGCTTTAATCGCCATGTTGTACATCCCGGTGGCTCTTATAGTGGCGTTGTCTTTTAACGATAGTAAACTGCCGTATATATGGGGTGGGTTTACATACAAGTGGTATTTGGCGCTTTTCCAGTGGGAGCAAGCGTGGCAAGCATTATTTAACAGTTTTGTCATAGCTCTAGCTGTCTCTCTCGTGGCGACTTTACTCGGGGTATTTATGGCATATGTTCTTAGAAGTGATAAATATCTCGCAATTTCCCAAGGCGCTGTAGTTATGCCTGAGATTTCTGAAGCCTTGGCTTTTGCAGCGGCTCTATGGCTTGTGAAGACTTACGTCGGCGTAGATCTTTTCGGACCTGTCGGCGTTTTTCTAGCACACCTAGCTTATACGCTGCCCATGGCCCACGTCTTATTAACGCCTTACATAGCCTATGTTGGAAAAAGCGTTGTTGAAGCATCGAGAATATTAGGCGCCTCTGAGATGAAGACTGTGGCGTTTGTAATCCTACCTATATTAATGCCGGCGTTTATTGCGACATTTCTTATAGTTTTTGTAAATTCATTTGATACATATATAAAAACGGCGTTTACCACAAGCCCAGGTTTTATAACAGCGCCTATACTTCTGTGGAACTACGCAGCTAGGGGGAGGGGCGATCCGACTATTTACGCCCTAGCTACTCTCATGCTTGTCCCCTCTATTGCCGCCGCTGTTATATACTTTAGAGCTATAAAACGCTATAGCTTGTCCCCCTAACTCTCTCTTGGCCCCTCCCTGGGGGACTCAAGGGCCCGCCCCGGGTACACCGGGGCGAGGGGGCGGGTCACCCGGGGGATGGCCGCTAGTTGTTTATTTTGCATCTGTCTTCGCGCCCCCGTCTGCCGCCCCGGGGCCAGACGTCGTTCATGAAACAAGAAAACTTACGAAGTTAAAAATGTGGCGGCCGCCGAAAAAGTGGGTTGTTTTGTCTTCTCTATCAGCTCTTGGTATCTCTTCTCTGCCCATATCATGGGCACGTTGTCTCTATGTGCCCCGAAGCCGCAGGCGGGACAACGCATAAAGCGGCCGTTTTCCTCAACCATCTTAGCGTTGCATTTCGGGCAGATGGTCGAATACAGTCGCTCCTCCAAATACGGCAGTCCGTACCACTGCGCGAGCGCCTGTAGGCGTCTCCTCAGCTGGCCGAGACCGTCGAGGAGGTGCTTCTTCTCTCCACTCCAGTTCCTCTCCTTCAACTCCCGGTAGGTGTCGTCCTCTATTGTATCTACTACGATCGCGGCTTGGCGCTCTCTGGCCAGCTTTATAATCTCACGCGTAGCGTTTATAACGATGTCTCGGATTATGCCATAGCGCTTCGTCTTAAGCTTCCACAGTTGTCTCTGGAGGTCTAACGCTTTGCGTGGGTCTCTGTCCTCGTCCACACGTGCAAGAGCTCTACTAAGCCGGCTTATGTGTACATGGACCTTCTCAAGCTTCCGTATCCGCCCCCTCTTGGGGAACTTCTGCAACTCCACAACTCTGCCGTCAACAACCAACCCAACCTTTATGTAGTGGTCAAGGCGGTTTACGTCTACGACGACAATAGCCCTGGGCTCTATTTGCGTCACCTCTCTAGCGAATACGAGAACAATATACAGGCCGCCGTAAGTAGGATCCTTCTCACCATTTCTCTTCTCAACGCCGAGAAACGCCAGTTTCAACTTGGCACCTTCCTCCAACCGCCTTTTGATCCAAGAGATGTCGCTCTTCTTCAATTTTACAACAAACGGCGGTATGCCCAACTTCCGCACTTTGAGGACGCCACTCTTGAGGTCGACGAAGACTGTCTTACCTGTGTCTCTTTCGTTTTCGGTTCTTAACTGGGTGTTCAACGGAACTGCCCGTTGAAACACTGTATCACGCCAGAGGAACTTGGCATAATCCACAAAAGCCTTCCCAAGCCCATATTGGAGAAATACCTCATCGATAATCCGGCGCGCCAACTCGCGCCTGTCGGGAGTAAGCAAGCGGTCTAGCTCCTCCGGCGCGAGCTTGGGCTCCTCTTGCCCCGCAATCTCCTTCAACAGCCTTCTGGCGTACTCCTCCGCCGCTAGGTGCATCCTCGTCACTAGGTCTAGGACGTCTGGCCGCTCCTCGACGAGGCGCCAAGGTATCTCTATCCTCAGCGTTCTGTATGCGTACATGGCCTTGTATGTGGTGGGGCTGAAATCTCTGTTGGTTATAAAAGGCGCATGGGGGCAGGCCAAAAGTTTTACAAGACAAACCCACGGCGCCGTCGTAAAGGCGGCGTTGAGAGACGCGTGCCGGCCATGTTGTTGACCTTCGCCGCCACTAGGGCTGTTGCCGTCGTAAGCAACTTGCCGACCCTCGCGTTGTCCATACTGGCGATACCCACCGCGGCGTTGGCGACACTCACGGCGAAAACCGCCGCAAACCCGTTTCTTAACCCACCCACACCTCTAAACAACGCAACCACACACCACTTTCCACTTCCTCGGTTCACCTGCCTTACGTCGTCGCTGTCAGGCAGGTGAATCGAAATAGCTGAAAGGGCGTCTCTTTAACTAGTTTTTCTTCCCCGCGCCGGGCACACACATGAACCAAGCATACAGAACGCTGAGGATAGAAATCCCCTGGCGGTTGGTAGAAGAGAGGCCGGACGTCCTAGACCTCGCCGTAAGGATACACCTAGCGGCAGAGGAGTACGTCAGAAGGCTGTTGAAGGAGTTGACGGGGCAAGAGGAGCCCAAGCTGACGACGGAGGAGCTTGACAGACTCCTCACGCCAGACAGGCGTGAGCTGGCGCGCCGGGTTATTGATGAGGTGTTTCCCAAGTATGGTCTCAAGAGGTACTTCATAAAACAAGCTAGAACGTTCTGGCGCGACATAGTGTTCTACAGGGCGGTTCCGCTCAACGCCCAACTTAGAGTTGAAAGCGAGAGAGACGTGAGCAGAGCCGTCTTCGTCGACTTAAAGAGCGGCGTCGTCAGAGTGCGCAAGCTGGGCATACCGCCTTTCGCCGTCAAGTTGAAGAAGAGCAACATCTCTTGGATAAGAGAGACTACAGGAGGGCGCCGAGAGAGGACAACACCTTGGCCGCTCTCGCCGGCGTGTTTACAACAACAAGCCTCTCCTTTAGACGTCTCTCTAATATTTTTGTCTGTTGCGACGCCCCAAAACTCACCACCACTATGGGCTTCCCGTATTTTTCATAAGAGACTAGAATTTCATCTGCCACTCTTTCGCTATAGCCAGGCGGATGTATTAAGGCGGCTACAACAGCAGCATCGACATATTTAAGACCTACCTCTAGCGCCTTGCCGAAGTGAACATCGGCGCCGCTACCTGTTAAATCTATTGGATTTGACGTCGTAGCTACAGGGGGTAGGTGTTTTTTTAACTCTAGCTGAGCCTCTTGAGGTAACTCCGGCACTGAGATACCTACGGCATTTAACGCGTCTACTATCTGTACAGCCATGCCTCCTGACGAAGATACAACAAGCGCTTTTTCAATTCTCGTAGGTTTGTATAACGCCAGCGCTTTAGCTATATCAAAAAGTTCAACAAGATCTTCAGCTTCTATAACCCCAGCTTGTTTAAAAAGAGCTCTATACATCTTATAATCTCCGGCCATAGCCGCTGTATGTGAAACTGCAGCTCTTTTAGAATCGTCGCTTCTCCCCGCCTTATATACCACCACGGGTTTTTTAAGCGATTTGACCGCTTTGATGAAACGCATGGCGTCGCCTCTCCACCTAAAGCCCTCTAGGTAGATGGCCACAACCTTTATCTCCTCAACTCCGCCCAGATATTGGATGAGGTCGGCCTCTGTTATATCGGATCTATTGCCAAAATTTACCGCAATACCGACGCCGATCTCCTCTCCAGCTGCCCAATCTAGTACAGCTGTCATAACGGCGCCGCTTTGGCTTAAAAAAGCTATAGGCCCCGGGCGAGGTCTAGCCGCCTTTTCTATAGGCAGAAACATCGTATCAAGACCGTTAAATGCGTTGTAAACCCCTATACAATTAGGCCCGAGGATTCTGACGCCATATTTCCTAGCAATTTTTATCAACTCGTTTTCAAGATCAACACGTCCAACTTCAGCAAATCCTCCAGAAACCACAATCACAGCCTTAACCCCAGAGCGGCCGGCCTCCTCTAAAATACCGAGGGCGACCTCTGCAGGCGTTGCTATAACTACAAGCTCGGGAACTTCCGGAAGGCTAGAAATATCTTTATAAAATTGGATCTCTTTCCCATAGATCTTTTCAACGCTATATTTGGGATTTACCGCATACACTCTGCCCTTAAACCCTCTGAGAAGTTGGACAAGAATTTGGCCGCCTATAGAGCTGGGGTTTGGAGATGCGCCTACAATAGCGACAGAGCTAGGGAAGAGAAACGACTTTATGAGCTCTATAGAGCTATGATTTCCCACAGACATATACTACATCAGTCGTTTTGGTTTTTAAATGATGGAAACTTTGTCCGTTCTTACGGCGTTTGTAATGTACGTAGCGGCTTGTATCGGCGTGAAGGAAACAATGTTAATTGCCGCCGGCTGTGAGAGCCATGTAAAGCGCGATTATTCTAACGTCTGCGTCTGGCTTAGGTCTAGCAGTTAGAGCGAGAGGAAGCATAAATATGTCAAACACAACGATGTATACAATCAGGGAGGAGATGTCCCGCACCAAAAGCCAAACCACCCCGTCTTTAAATACGGCGTTGGGCAGAGCCAACACGACATCGCTGATCGCCGCGGCGGCGAGCCCAACCACGAGTAACAGCGGGCCCATACCTCCTTCGCCACATATACAGAAAAGTCAGAAACACTCTTTCAACTCCCCCGACACACCTGCCTTACAGCGTCGCTGTGAGGCAAGTGAGCCGAGGTAGTAGAAAGAGGTGTGCGGGGTTGGCGGAAGACGTGGTGGGCGTTGAAAAAGGGGGGTTGGGGTTTTAGGTAGGAGACGGTGGGGGCGTAGATAAGGCCGTAGAGCTCTTGGACGTGTGGCGGCTTGGCCCTTATCTCCACTTTTCCAGTGCCCGTTATTTTTGCGTATAGGAGTACGGCGGCGGCGGTAGTTACATCGGCCTTGTCCAAGTGGACACAGAGCCCCTCCAGCCGACTCTCGGCAATCGTGGCGACTATGGCCAACACCGCCGCGGCGCCGCGTATGTCGCAGTCCCGGGGGAGGGGCGGGTTTCGCCGACTCTGAGGAGGGGCGAGTCCCGAGCCCCCGGGGAAGGCCGGTTGTGCAAAAGGGGGCACAATTATAATTTTCTCCAAAAGCGATATATGTCCGCCATGGGAATATTTCGATAATGCCTACGGTAGATACAGACATGCCAATAAGCTATACATTAATGGCGTCGCTTTATGGAGGACTTTATCCCTTAAGTGCCTTTGCAATACTGGCTGGGTCGTATCCGACTATTGTAGCGTATGTCCCATTTGGATATACCACTACAACCATAGGCGTGCCGACGTTTTGACCGGCGAGAAGAGAGGCAAGTTCCATGCCGGCTTTTGCATCTATCGGACACCGGCTCTGTGGGAGGATACTTGTGTAATTAATATTGCCATGTAACGCCAGAGTTCTGTTGTAGAGCTCTCTCAGAGTTGGGATAACCGAGGCAGGCGAGCTCTGGTATAGGCATCTCAAACTTTCATGCGCTGGGAGAGCCTCAGAATGGACTATTAGGTCGACGAGAACTAGCTTATGTCCTTCAAACAGCGTGTAGTTATACACAAAGAGACGGGCGCAGTAGGGGCATTGTAGATCAAAGAAGACTATAGCTGCAGGCCATTTTCCGTCGAAAGACATTCCAATTTTCTGCGCAACTTTTAAAATATCGAGACCTCCCCCTCTCTCTGCTGAAACATCTCGGGAGAGGTTATCTAACACCTTTTTGAGATCTGGCGTAATCTTAGTGATGTTTTTCAGTGTATATGTAAGAGTGGCGGCAACATTAGTGCCATAGGCAAGTTGGATCTTGAGCAGATATATTGTGCCGTCTTGCAGGACTTGTTTTTCATAGTTTAAAATAGCGCTTAGGCCGGCCATTATTGGAACTTCTGTCGTGTTTGAATATACAGTCGCTTGTCCATATGGCGTTTGTGAAACTCCTGACCTCTTCCAACCGCCTGTTGAAGTGGGGCCTGGGAGACCTTGTATCAATAGGACTAGTTCATCAAAAGACTTGGCAGTGGGGAGCGGCGATGCAGATGGTGTACATTGGTGATTGACAATTGTCAAATGTTCGCCAGCTATAGTCGCCGACGTAGTGGAGTTGACACAAATCTCCAAAAGCTTACCATAGTAAGTAAGTTTCTGATATCGGTCTTGAGATTGCGCTATAATGTTAATAATGCCGTTGTTTTTTAGAAAGAAATAGGTAGCGCTCTGGTTAGCAATTTGGCCATATACTAGACCGTCTTTAAGCGGTATGTAATACGCTAACATTTGTAATATCTGTGCACTCTCTAACTTTACAGAGTACACATAGACTTTTTCACTTGGAGAAGTAGTTGAAATATTACTCTGTTGCGGCGGTTTATAGACAAAAATTGTAGCAATCGCAACTGCAATTGCTACTACGGCTAGCGCCACCCCTATCAACACGTTTTTATTCATAAGGGGCTTGTGGCTGTGGTATATAAGTTTTTGTCTTTACGGCGTATCAACAGGGCGTGGTGCAGGTGGCTGCGGCTGGAAATTCTGGTGATGGGGACTCTGCTACTGACGACGTGGCGTATCCGGCTAGGTACAGCTGGGTTATTGCGGTAGCCGCCGTTGATCAAAACTACGCGGTCCCCACTTGGTCGAGCGACGGCCTTGAGGTAGACGTGGCTGCCCCCGGCGTGGATATCCTATCTACATACCCCGGCGGGAGATATGCATATATGTCGGGAACCTCCATGGCAACTCCACACGTAACCGGCGTCGTGGCGTTAATCCAGGCGGTTAGGACAGCATATGCCTTCAACTCCTGGGGCTCCGTCTTGGCGACTACGCCAGAGTCGCGGCGAAGTACGCCAACATGAAGATAAATTGGAAAAGGAATTCGGAATGGAGAGACGTGGCAAATACCCAACCACGGCGCCGGCTGTCGCAAGGACGTGGTTACCCTCGCCGTCCTCGCGGCTGAAACTTTCGGCCCGCCCCGTGCGCCTTCCATAACTAGCAGAGATCTCACTCCCAGCCATAGAAATAGCCATGTACACATACAGAACGCTGAAGGTCAAAATCCCGTGGGAGCTTGTGGAGGAGAGGCCAAACGTCCTAGACCTTGTGACATGTATGTATCTAGCTGTCGAGAAGTACGTGAGAAGACTGCTAAAGGAATTGACGAGGTAGGATAATCGAGGAGACGTTCCCCAAATACGGTCTCGGTAAATACTTCATAGATAAAGCCAAGTTCTTCTGACATGACGTAGTGTTCCACCGGGCGGTAGGACTTGTTAGAAGCAGAGGGAGGTTAGAAAAATTTACAGGAGTTGACAAGACCTATTCCATTGTCTGAGCCCATTCTCTAGCTAGTATGTTTAACACATTTTTTTCGCCTATTAAATCACGTATTGATATAACGCCGACAAGCTCTCCGTTTCTATTTACCACAACTACATGTCTGACATTGTGATCTCTCATCTTACGAGCTGCGACGGTTATGGGGTCATCGGCGTATACATATATGAAGTTATGCATAGTGCCTACCTTATCCACGGTAGTAGATAGTGGGACTTTCTTCGCTATTGCTCTTATGATATCCCTCTCAGAGATTACGCCAATGGGTTTTTTCGGGTTGTTTTTATCTACAACTACTAATAGACCTACTCTTTGGCTTGCCATTTTTTCTGCAGCATTTTCTACAGTCTCGTCTGGGGCTATTGTAACTGGGGGTTTTGTAGCCAACTCCCCACAGTTCATATATTAGATTTTTTAGATCTTTAAATATTTTTTAATGCCATTTTTAGTGATTCTAAACTGGTCGTATTTACTTTTATTGTGGGTAAATATGACTCTATAGTTTCATTGCTACCGCCGACTAATATTACTTTTACTTCTCTAAAGGCGGTCTTAGCCGCTTTTAAAACCTCTGGATGGACCATGTCGTCTTCGCCGTCTGTTATAACTATCAGCTTATAACTGTGCAACCCTTGTTGTTTGGCGTCTCTAACCGCGGTATAAACAGCGGCTGTTATATCTGTACCCCCGAGTGGGAGTACTCTGAGTAAAGATCTTATCACCTCCTTTATGTTTGTAATAGGTGGATAAACCATTTGATCGAAAAATCTTAGTATGACTCTTTTACTTCTCTTCATTAATGCTATTGCTAACGCAGTAGCCCACGTTATCTTCTGCGTCATATCCATAGCTATTCCGTCATATAGTGTGTAAAACATAGAACCTGACTTATCTACCAATAGGTAAATCTTCTCTCTTGCGTCTATTGACATTTCGTATATAGATAGAGATTTTGTTGCAAGCTTATATCCAAAGAGCTCTCTCGATTGTACATATATAGCTTTACTTAAATTTGTCGCCCTCTGGAGGTTAGAAAACGTCCTTATTCTAGTTATTCCAGACACTACACCTTTTCTCTCAGTTATAGGGCCTTGTTCCATTTCTGGCCTAAGTGATGATATTATCTCTACCAACGACTCAAGTATTTTGGCAAGTCTGGCGCGGTATGGATCTACGTCAATATCGAAGAGGAGCTCGGCAACTTCTTTACCCACTTCATCACCTAGCGCTTTTGTTACCGATTTTCTAAGCTTTTCTATGTTTTTTATACTCCCCATATAAAACCGGAGGAGGCTGTTTATCTCTTGGCGTAGTTGTTGGTCTTGGCTTAATTGTTTGTAGTCTTTCCTGTCTTCAAAATTGCCTAATGTCCCTCTCTCTAGCCTAGAGAGGAGGCTGTTGTACGCTCTGAGAAGTTTTATAGATGCCGACTTAGAGACTTGGTAATTATATCTACTTATACGCGAAACTTCTTGATATATGTCACTGGCTATATATGACTTTAGAAATATATACCATAATGCTTCGTCTTGGCTAGGCTCTTCTTTTAATATTGGCGTTCTATAGTGGACATAGAAAGAGTCTGCAATGGCGTCATTTGATACTTTTGTAAGTTTCAGCGGTATCCCTATTTTCTGCATGTACCTAACTATTTCGTGTATCCTAAGTCTGGTAAGTTCGTCGTTGTAATCTACGTTTAATAAAACGCCCATTAGAGTTGGCTTCTTAACATCTCTAGCGTGGATTTTATCTCCTCCATCTCTACTTGGAAGAAGCGGTAGGTGACGGGGTCGGCTAATGCTTTGTCTAACAGCTCATATGCCTCCTTTATCTTCTCCCTAGCGATAGACAACGCGTTGTTTGTAATGAGCGCTTTTATCTCATTAACCATGTCGTATAACACCGAAAGGTTGCCGGGCATATGTGTAGCTAGGAAGGACTCATACTCTGCTAAATCCTCCTTATCTTTTACAAGATACTTTAACACCTTTAACGTCCCCGCTCTGAGAGTTGCCACATCAATGTCAGAAGGCTTTATTCCCAGAACTGTTAAATATGAGACTACATAGAGGGGCACTTTTACACGGGTTCTATTGGAAATAACTACGTGGTCTAAATACGACGCCACTATGGGAGATATATGCTTTACCACAGTATCCATGTTTTCATAGACATAGCTCTGGATGTAGTCATTTAGCTTTTTGACTTCATCCATAGACATTATGGGAGTAAGCTTTTCGAAATCTTTCTTGAGTTTTAGGCCTGTTTTAACTAGTTGCTCTGTCTCATCTGGTTGTGCATATTTTGTAAATACCCTCAATGGAAATCTGTCGTACAGAGCTTGTAGCTCCTCCTCGTCTGGTATACGGTTTGTGGCGCCGAAGACAGTCCACGTTTTTACGGGGATTATGTTACCCCCGTCGTATATTACCCTCTCGTTCAATATAGTGAGCATAGTGTTGAGTATGGCGCTTGAGGCGTTGAAAATCTCGTCTAACAAGGCGAAGTCGGCCTCTACGATAGAGTTTGTATATATCCTCTTGACATTGCCTTTGAGAAGCTCTACTATGTCTATGGGGCCTATTACTTCCTCTATTTCGGTAAATTTTGTTAAAAGGCGATAGAACCACCTCGCCTTTAGAAGTTTAGATATTGACGCCACCAGCATAGTTTTGGCTGTGCCAGGCGGGCCTATGAGTATGAAGTTCTCTCTTACGAACACAGCTGTTAGACTTGCAGTTATTTCATCGCTAAATCTGTAGAATAGTGAGTCTAAGGTCTTCCTTACCTGGACAACCTTTGCTATCAGCTCTTCCACATTTCATCTTGATTGCATCTTAAAAATCTTTAGGGCACCCCCTATCTTTCTCTTGGCCCCTCCCCAGGGGATTCAGGGGCCTGCCTCAGGTGTGCCGGGACGAGGGGGCTCATACGGGGTTGGGCGCCAGACTGTTCGTATTGCAACAGTCTGGCGCCCCTTCTGCCGCCCTAGGGGCCAGACGTTGTTCATGAGAGAAGTGTGGTTGAGGGGTCAAAAGTAAGATAGCCGCCGGAGTAGAAAAACGGGTTGTTTTGTCTTCTCTATTAGCTCTTGGTATCTCCTCTCTGCCCATGTCATGAGGGCGTTGTCGCGGTGTGCCTTGAAGCCGCAGGCGGGGCATTGCATCTGTCTGTCTCTCTTTTCCATCTTGGCGCTACATCTGGGATATTTTGTACTGATAACCTCTCCTCTAGATACGGAATGCCGTACCACTGCGCTAGCGCTTGTAGTCTCTTCCGCAGTTGTCTAAGACCGCCGCTTTCGCCACTCTGCTTTCTTGCCAAATACGTTTCGTCTTCCATTGCGTCCATCACGAGGGCAGCTTGACGCTCTCTAGCCAACTTTATGATTTCACGCGTCGTGTTTATAACGACGTCGCGGATTATGCCGAAGCGCTTTGTCTCAAGCTTCCACAGCTGTCCCTAGAGGTCGAGGGCTCTACGCGGGTCCTCGCCCTCGTCTGCACGCGCGGGGGCCTTGCCCAATTGGCCGACGCGGGCGTGGACTCTCTCCAGCTTCTTAATCCTCTCTCTGGAAGCCGTTGTCGTCGTGAGCTACGTTAGCGACAGACGCAGTAAGAGCCACAATAAAACAAACTCGTTTTTCATATCTCATATACTTCTATTTGGTTTTATTGCTTGACATTGAGAGCTCCTAAACATCAAGTAGTGTCTTCATAACGACGGAATAACTTTACAAATTTCAGATGTAGTAGCATGGACAGAAGAGTGGCGATCTTGTTTTAAGGCGACGTCGCATTGAAAAAGTCTAAGTGTGGAGGGGTTGGAGGTAAGGTCGTTGGGGAAGGTGTCCCGCCTCTGGATGGAATTGTGGTGGTTGTGGGACGTAGTTTTCTCTACTGAAAGTTTTAGGTTACTCTCCTGCTGTATGCTTACATCGTAGCTATATAAGCACTGTAGATAAAATATGTGTGGACCACTTTTTCGATATGTTTATAACATCTGCGAGCAAGAAGTTACGAGAGTATTTAGATAGCCGTATTTACCAAGAATATCCAGTTGGAGAACTCGCCGACAGAGTTCTAAAGAGAAGTATCACGCCTGCAAATAAAGAGTTTAGAATCGCAGGGGTAGACGGCGGGGTTGGCGTTGTAAGATTAGCCAATGGACATCAGGTAATTTTGGCCAGGGCTGTTGCAGTAGGGCCGGATTTTGTAGAAAGAGAGTTTATCATCGATGTGGCTACTGTAGACTCCGCCTCTCTTCCCTGGGCGTATTTAATTATGGCGGAGTCGCTTGTTGGGATTAAAGCTTTGGAAAAACACGGCGTAGATATCTTATTAATGGACGGCTCTCTCTACGCCAAATCGCTTAGACTTGTCCACAACCTCATCTTGACTAGGGAGTTCCAGAACTTGTACTACGTGCCTGAGCTTGCAACTGCTCTCTACAGCTTGGCTAAACTTGTAGAAACAGCAAGAAACCGCGGGGGTAGACTGGTCTTTGTCTCTAAAGATTACAATTTTAAATTATTGAAGGAGCATATACTTTTTGAAAAACTGAGCGAGAGATATCGAGAGGATATCTTTCACAAGGGGCTCCTCTGGTATTCGATTCTTTGGATTAGGAAGTTTAGGAAAGAGTTGCTAAAGTTGTATAAAGTGGCTAAGAGACAGGATTACGAAGGGGCGCGGCTTATGGCTCTTCTCGTAGCTCAGTCTATCACCGACTCGGAGCTTTTGTCTAGTCTCCTCCCAGCGGGTTACTACACAATGCCTATGCTTGTAGGGGGGTGCGATGCGTATATAAACTATAAGGGGCTTGCGACAGTAGATAAGTTGGTAAAAGCCGCCGAGGATAGACTTGAAGATTCCATGATTTTTAGGCTTAAGGAGAGTTTTAACAGTGATATAATTGGAGTTATTAGAGAAGCACTTGAAGCCATACCAAAGGTATATTTCTTCTACGTGAGATTTAACGCCGAAGACATGCCTATACTTGTAGAGGTGCCGGCTGAAGATACAAAGATGTTCGACGGCTCGTCCGTCAAGGCGTTTTACCCAGCGGCGCCTATAGACGACGTAGTAGCTATATTAGCAAGTCAGTATAGAGATCCTATACATTACAATACCTGGCTTTGGTATGCACATACTATGGCGTCTTTTAAATCTAGCCAACTGTCTGAATATGCCGTCTATCTCAAAAAAATGACCGAAGAGGTAGGCGTCGCTAGGAGGATTAAGCTGGCGTGGGGATTATGAGAATTGGTTACGTCGTCGCCACCGCCACGCCTTTTGAATTTATCGCCACTCTCGACCCCGAGAGACCAGTCAGCCTATATGACTATGTGGCTGTCGACCATGTTGAATATGATGCGACAAACGGCGAATATATCAATGTGAGACTCCTCGGTCAGATTGTAAAACTTTTTAGAGACCCCTATTCAGCCAAGAGGGACCTCCCTCTCTATAGTGTGATGAAAGAGGTGTCAGACAACATTCTTGAGGTACAAATTGCAAAAGTCAAGGTGTTGGGTTATATATACAATGGAGAATTAAGACAACCGAAACATCCGCCTAGAATTGGGACGCCTGTCTATTTAGCAGAAAACGAGGAGATTGCAGAGTTATTTAAAATAGATGGCGGACTCTGCGTAGGGCGGTTGGCAAGTCGCGATTTAGAAATCTGCCTAGATTTAAATGGAGTTAAACGCCATGTTGCCGTCATCGCGGCAACTGGAAGTGGAAAAACGTGGTTCTCTGTTGTGTTTATAGAGGAGTTGTTGAAAAAAGGCGCCAAGATCGTAGTAGTTGACCCCCATGGCGAATATGTCCCCATTAAGGATAGTATATATAAGCTAGGCCCCTACTCGGCGACTGTTGTAAAATTATCTAAGCACCACGTAGGCGATTTGATGTATAAAATTGGCGTATTAGACAGCGATCCAGACGCGTTAGCAAATGCGGCGGGGGTCCCTCCAGGCGCTAAAAAAATACGCTACGCCATATATCTAGCCTGGTCCTATGCCAAGAAGGTTAAAAAGACAACAGGCAAAGCCTTAGGCCTTTCATTTCTCAGACAGGTGTTACATACGGCGCTTAGAGGGGAGACTGCGTTAAATAAGCTTTTTCAACAATACAAAGTTGAGGGAGATTTCCCAATGGAGGATTTAAAGCAGCTGGCAAAAAAAGACCGCCACTCTATATTCAGCGCGTTGATGTATCTAAAGAAGTTGCAGAGACTCGGCGTCTTCTCTTCAAAATCGACGCCGCTTTCTAAAATATTAGCTGATATTACAATTGTAAATCTGGCTGGAGTAAACGAGGAGGTCCAGGACTATGTCGTGTCTCATATTGTAAATCGTATATTTCAAGCCAGAGTGAGACATGTTAGATCTCTCAAAGGGTTGAAAATACCTTGGCCCGTCGTACTTGTAGTAGAAGAAGCCCACCGTTTTGCCCCACCTAAGACGCTTAGGAAGACTAAATCCTATGAAGCTCTATCTAGAGTGGCCTCTGAGGGGAGGAAATTCGGCGTCTATCTGGTGATAGTTAGCCAGAGACCGAGCAAGGTGGATCCAGACGTCATCAGTCAGTGTCAAAGCCAAGTCATTATGCGTATTGTAAATCCCAAGGACCAAGAGGCTGTGAGAGAAAGTAGCGAACTTTTAGCACAAGAGTTTCTAGAGAATCTACCAGGCTTAGATGTGGGAGAGGCTGTAGTGTTAGGCCCTCTCACCAGACTGCCGGTGGTAATTAGACTACGTGATAGAGTTTTAGAATACGGCGGGGCCGATATAGATCTTGCCAAAGTGTGGAGAATTGATAAGACGGCAGACGTGTTACAACTCTGGAGGAGGATATATAACACGCCGCCGTCTCCCAGCGTTATATTATCCGCCTCCAGGTTGAAGATATTACATAAGAGGAGGGAGAGGAATCGTATAGAGGTGTTGTTGCTAGACGGAGATAGAGAGGTGTCTGTAGTTATTGAAGATGGGAGACCGATATGTAGTGTCTGTGGCGTTGGCAAGCCATGTCCTCACGTATATAAGGCGTTGGAGGAGGCTGTGGAAATTATATGAAAATTCTCCATATATCAGACGCCCACTTGGGCAGAGCCCAGTACCACCTCCCTGAAAGAGAGGAGGATTATTTCAAGGCTTTTGACGAGGCGTTAAAGAGGGGGAAGGGGGCAGATGCCGTGTTGATAACAGGCGACCTCTTCGACCTTAAAAGACCATCTACAAAAGCGCTTGTCAAATTTGTAGAGGCAATAGAGGCCGTCGATATCCCTATATATATAATTGGGGGAAACCACGACTTTAGCTACGTGCGGTATAGAGCGGAGGCGGGGAAATGTCAACGGCCGGCAGAGTGTCTCTACGACACGGCACTGAGACTTTTAGACCGGCTGAAGTTGGCAAAGCTCCTCTGTTGGGAGTCTGTAGACGCCGGTGGGGTTTACATATTTGGGGCATGTGCGACGCCTAGAGAATACACGGCGGAGTACCGCCGGGCTCTCCAGAAGATGCCGCCGGGCGCTATCCTTGCCGTACATCAAGCAATTGAGGGAGTCAAAGCGAGGTACCCTGCTGAAGACGACGAATACACCATGCCTCAGGAGGTGTACCACGGATTGCCATACATACACATCGCCGCGGGCCATATACACGACCACATGGCGAAGCATCCAATAGGCGCCGTGTGGGCGGGGTCGCTGGAGGTGTGGGACGTTGGAGAGTTTGAGACCTGGGACTATAGAGGGGGCTTTGAGAAGGCGCAGGACAGAGCTGAGAAAGGCGCAGTCTTAATAGACGTGGCAGGGAAGGCGGTTTCTCTCAGAGATATCCCGCTCTCGCCGGGGAGGCCTCTGTACAGGGTTAGGCTGTACGTCCGGGAGAGGAAAGAGGCCTATGGGGCTGTGGAGGAAGCGACGAAGCTGTTTGACAAACCGGGCGCAGTGGTTAGGGTCGAAGTGTGGGGGACTTTGGAGGAGGCTCTGAGGCCTAGGCAATTGGCTACTCTGTTTACAAAAGCCCTCTACGTCGACGTAGTAGATAGGACTGTTACTCCGCAAAGGGCTGTGGCTCTAAGGGGGTCGGCCGTGGAGGAGCTATGGCGGATAATGAAAGAGAAGCTGGGGCAGCACGCCGAGGTGGTGCTCAGAGCTATGGAGCTCCTTAGAGACGGGGAGAGGGAGGCGGCCTACAGGCTTATCTTGAAGACGCTCTATGATTAGGAAGATAGAGCTGTACAACTTCAAGGCACATGCAAAAGCCGTCTTTAAATTTGGAGAGGGAGTAAACTTTATCTACGGCCCTAACGGCTCTGGCAAAACCTCAATAATGGAGGCTGTGTCAATTGCCCTTTTTGGATCTCAGTGGGTTAGAAGGGTGGGGGGTAGGTGGTCTGATTATCTAAAGAGGGGGGCGTCGGTGGGGGAGGTAAGGCTTTTTTTAAACCATATGGGGCAAGAGGTTCTTATAGTGAGAAGATTCGGCGAGGAGGGGAGTTCAACATCTGGCACATATCTCGCCATAGATGGCGCCGTTGTGGCTAGAGGCGATATAGATGTTACCAACGCTGTTGTAACAAAATTGGGCATTAGAATTGACGAGTATAGACATCTTTTATATATCAGACAGGGGGAGTTGAGACGGATTTTACAAGAGCCTGAGTATATAGACCATATATTACGCATTGACGAATTTGATAAAGTAGATGAAGTAGTTAAAGATGTACTTAAAGAACTTGAGAGGAGACGTGAGCGAGTTGGAGGGAGAGTTGAAGAGCTTGAGAAAAGAGCGCCACAACTTAAGGCGAAAGCCGACGCGCTTAGGCAAAGGCTTGCGGAAGCTGAAAGAAAAATAAAGGAGCTTGAAGACGCCGAGATAAAATTTAGAGAGGTTGAGAAAAGGTTTTTCGAATTGAGAGAGCGCTATATATCGTTGACAAAAGAAAAGGAGTCTTTAGAACGTGGGCTTGAAGAAACAGCAAGCATGGCTCTTGAGGTCGAAAAAGACATAGAGCGGTTAGAAGAGGAGCTAGAGTTCATACGCCGTGCTGAAGAGGAGTTAAGTACACTCCCAGAGCTCGGCGATGTGGAAAGAGAGTACTATGAGGTTAAACAACTAGTCGCCACTGTTGAAAAAATCCCACCTGAGGTACGTAGTTATGACCCAAAGCTACTTGAAGAAACAAGACGTAAATATGAAGAGGTAAGTAGGAGATATGTAGAGGTGAGGTCTAGACTCGGCTTGTTAAGAGATGTATTAAGAGTTGCAAAAGCCGCTGAGAGAGGCCGTTGCCCCGTCTGTGGAGCCCCTCTGACTGAAGAAACTGTGAAGAGACACGAGCTTGAGGCTTTAGGACTTGAGAAAGAAGAGCAACGTCTCTCTAGGCTCATGGAACAGTTACAAACAGAGATTAAACAGCTGGAAACTCTAGACAAGACATATAGAGCCTACGCCCAATATCTCTCTATAGATCTACAAGCTTTAAAAAAGAGGTTAGCAGAACTGGAGACTCTATATCAGAGGAAGAGAGAAGTTGAAAAAAAGAGGGCATATCTCTCGGGAGTTGTAGCTAGGAGGGGGGAGGTAGAGAGACGACTGGAAGAGCTAAAGGCTCGGAAAGCCGCATTAGAGAAGCGCATAGGGGAAATTAACGGGAGACTAAACGCTGTTGAGACTGAGTTAAAAACGCTTGCGACCGTATTGACAAATATAGAGGCTGAATATACCGCTCTCAAAGTAAAACATGAAGAGTTTCTAGCGGCAAAGATGTTTGTCTCAGAGCTAAAACGCCAACTAGAAGATATAGAGAGAGAACTTATAGAAGTTGAGAAAGAACTTGAAAAAAATAGATATGAGGTTCAGAAATTAGATAAAGCGTTAGGCATTGCCAGAAATATTAGAGTTGTAATTGGCGAACTTAAGCCTCTAGCTAGACAGATATTGACCAAGGCAATTAACGAAGAGCTTAATTCAATATTTCTAAAACTGAGACATAAGGAGGTTTTCAGATCTGTACAACTTGTAGAGATAGATGGGAAATATAGCATTAGGGTAAATACGCCCGCCGGCTATATAGACCACAGACTTCTATCGCTTGGGGAGCAGAATCTCCTCGCTATATCCCTCCGGGTGGCGCTCGCCAGAGCCCTCCTCGGCGGTGCGCCCTTTATGATGTTTGACGAACCTACTGAGCACCTAGACGAGGAACACAGGAGAAAGATCGTGGAACTCATAAGAGACCTCACCTCTATCGTGCCGACGGTTGTCGTTACATCGCACCTCGGGGAATTCGAGGAGGTGGCTGACGTGGTAATACAGCTGTAAGCACTACGCCGCCTCTGCCTGGATCTGTTGCTCCAATACCCACACTGGAGTGGAGAGAAGCGCCACGTATCCGCCGAAGGCTTGCATCAGCGTTTTAGACTCCTCGACGCCCTTTGGCACAACCTCTACCTTAACTCCCTTCTCCTCCGCCTTCATGATCACCTCTAGAACTGCGTCTTCGCCGAGTTCCTCGGCCACGACTAGAACCTCTGCCATCCCCATCTCTAGAGCTTTAAGCGCCCTCTCTTTGCCGTATACTATATAGTCGCTCTTTCTCACTGCATAGTACATCACCTTTTCCATGACCTCCTTGGCGTGGACATATTCGCTCTCCTTGAGCTGCTCCTGGGCGTTTTTTATCGCCTCTATCACGCCGTATTCGTTGGCGCAACAAGCCGGCACCACCGCTAGAACTTTGTCCTTGAGCCTGTAGTCGAGACCTCCCTCCTCTAGGAAGTCCTCCTTGGTGGGGCCTGGCCCTGCCACTATTATGCCCTTCAGCGTCGGTATCTGGAGGAAGATCTTGTTCACCTCCTCGGCCAGCACCTTGTAGAAGGTCTCCGCCAAGTGCTCCGTCTGCCGCTTGAAGCGATTCGCCGACTGGCCGCCGGCGTGGTGTTTACCCGGCACGAAGAACTCCACAGTCTTCACAACCTCCCACTGCCCTCCCTTTAGAAGCGCAATGACAGCCTCCCCCCTCTCTACGACGACAATACCGTATACAACGCCGGCGTGTATCTGGTCCTCCAGTATCTCGGTATGGAAAGCCGTATCGCATATGTACTTAAAAGTGTAGATCGGCTGAGGAGGCACGACGACGTAATAGACCCACTCGTAATTTCCCTGATTTATCATATGGAACCCCGCGAAAATAGCCATGCCGTTTTCAGGTGCCTTAGCCTCCCCCTTCAGGTTGTTTATTATACGCTCTAGTGTGTCCTGGACATGGGTCCTGGTGGTCTTGTCTTTGATGTTAGAAGCAGTAGACCACTCCGACCTGAGAAGGTTGACCACGTCTGGTATCGGCCTCTCCGAGTTTATATAGAGGGTGATCAACGTCGTGGCGTAGCCTCTAAATTTCTTCAAGAGATTTATGAAAGCCCTAAGTTCCACTGGCGTCTTGATGTAGTAAACGCCATTTGGCGGCCTTTTAAAACTCATGGCACACACTCACAACCCCTTATAAATAATTTTGGGAAGAAAAGATTTAAAAAGTCTCCTTCTAGGAGTTCCCATGTCTTTAGCCGCTAGAAGAAAAGTGAGAATTAGGCTCTACGGCACTAACCCCGCCGATGTGGAACAAGTTGCTAGGGAGATTGTAGACTTGGCAAAGAAAATGGGCGTCCAAGTGAAGGGGCCTATCCCATTGCCGACGCGAAGACTTGTGGTAACTGTGAGAAGAGCGCCGTCTGGCCAAGGCTATCACACATTTGACCACTGGGAGCTGAGAATTTCGAAACGTCTTATCGATATAGAGGCTTCTGAGAGAGTTCTTAGAAGACTTATGACAATTAGAGTGCCGGATACTGTAAAAATAGAGCTCCAACTTATATAACTAATAAATACCTCTAGCGACGTTATTACGTGATACTCGTTACAAACGATGACGGAATTCACAGCCCTGGCCTCCGCCTTCTCTACCAATTTGTCTCAAGTCTAGACGAGGTAGACGTCGTTGCGCCAGAATCTCCTAAATCTGCCGTAGGCTTAGGTATAACGTTACACAAGCCACTCCGTATGTATAAAGTCGACATCTGCGGCTTTGTGGCATATGCGACTTCGGGCACGCCCTCGGATACAATATACCTCGCCACATACGGCCTAGGCCGTAGCTACGACCTAGTGCTCTCTGGCATAAACCAAGGAGACAACACCTCACTTCAAGTCATACTATCCTCTGGGACTTTAGGCGCCGCCTTCCAAGCGGCGCTATTGGGGATACCGGCAGTTGCATATTCTGCCTATATCGAAGATTGGGGAGAGATCTTAAACGACAAAACTGCGATAGAGATTATGGAGACTGTCGTACGGACAACCGCAGAGTATGTGCTAAAGCGAGGTATGCCCAAAGGCGTTGACGTAATAAGTGTAAACTTCCCACGTAAGTTAAGAAGGGGGGTGAAGGCACGTTTAGTAAAGGCGGCGAAAATGCGATATGCCCAACAGATAGAGCGGCGAGTAGATCCACGTGGCGCTTATTACTACTGGCTATATGGAGTAAATCTAGATCCAGAGCCTAATACAGATGTATATGTTGTGTTAAAAGAGGGCAACATAGCCGTGACCCCCCTCACTTTAAACCTAAATGTTTTCGATAGCGAAAGATATGTAGATCTAGAGAGCTTAAAAGAGCTCATGGAGTTAATAAATAGCGTCATATGACTACTGTTGTAAATTACGCAATAGCTATAGCCGCTACTATATTAATCGCCGCAGTTGCTGTGTTGATGTATATCTTATATTTACAAGCCGCAACTTCGGCCTTTGGATCTGTTACTACAATGCCAGTAGTCACAACTACAACACCTACGACGCCTATGACTACCGTCACTACGCCAGAGACATCGAGTTCGCACATAATCTCAACAGTTCTCTACATAGCCACACCAAATGTGACAGAGTGTGTAAATTTGGGAAGACAGTACATTTACTATTTCAATATAACAGTAGATAGGAAAAGACTAGAGGATCCAGTTGGCCATTATATTTTCAAAGCTGTAGTTAGAAATGTCACATATAACCTCACGACAGCAACCCTACTCCCCCTCAAGAGTGTGTATTTCAAGCCGTATAGCCAGGCCGATGTTAGACGCTTAGGTATCATCAACATTTACCTAGAGCTCACTAGTAGAACCCCTCTCCAGATAGATGCCGTGGAGTACCTAGGCAAGAGATACCCAATAGATAAGATTGTCTACATTGTTTGCATAAATGGGATAAGGTTTAGGGGAGCTTTTAACAAAATTGTATCCAATTCTACGATCCTCATCCCTACTGACATCCCATATGCGATAAACGTCGCCTTACCGTCGGGCACCTACCGAATAGCAGCGCCGCCAGACGTTGAGGTATCTCCACAGATGTTACAAGGCGGCAACATCACAGTGATGATAAAGTTCGTCAATAAGCCGCTTGTCTACAACCCGCTTATTCTAGAAGTAAGTCGATAGACGCATTAGCTGAGACGTAGTAGGTTACGCCGTCTTTTACGACCCTCCTCACCTTCCTATCTCTCTCTAAGACGTAGAGGTGCCACTGCACCTGTCCCCACGTCATGCCCATCGCCTTGGCGATCTGGCTCTGGGTTAGAGGGCCGTTTTCCTCGATTAACTTCAGGATTTCGGCCCTCCTCGGGTCCGAAAGCGAAGTTGCCGACTTTGCCCTCGCCATGTGTACGGCGTGTATCCATTTTAAAAAATTTTGCGTAGCGCCGTTACCCGAGGCAGTTTGCCGCTCGGCGGATGGCCCTCCTGATCTCGTCGCTCTCCGGCGCCTCTAAGCCGAAGAGCTCCGCCTCTAGGCGGGCCGCCAGCCAGTACAGCCGTAGCTTTGCCAACACCAGAGTTTTGTTGGCCATATCTACCGCCGTCTCTAGGTCTGACACGTAGACACCGCCTCTCTTTAACGGTACGTCAAGTCTCTCCTCACCCAGTATCTCGACAAAGATCCCGCCTCTGTTTATTGCTATTATGCCGCTGTGTTTATGCCCCGTCTCCCTACCCACCTCAACCAGCCGGTAGGCCGTCTTGGCGTCGACGGCCGCCAGATGTAGTATAGCCCCCCTCACCATGAGCCACGCGTTGTCCACCTGGTCGGCGGCCGCCCTCACCAGGTCGGGCGGCACTGGATGGTGCCACTTAGCCACCGGCCTAAACCCCTTGCCCTTGCTGTAGCTCGGCCTCACCGCCTCGGCCACCATTATCCTCCCGCTGCAGCTGGAAGTAGTGTATATAGCTGGGTGCCGGTTCAGGAGACGGAGGAGTGGGAGGATATCGCCGTCTACCCTCTCCTGGAGGGCCTCTCTCTCAAGCCGCTCTATGAATACGCGCTTCCGGGCCTCAAAAACCTTCCTATCTACAACTCCCATTAGATAAGGCCTAGGTCTTTGAGCAACTTCTCTAGCTCCCTTCTATCTTTGTCGTCTATCGGCGGCAGCGGCTCTCTAGGCGGCCCCATGTCTATCCCCCGCACTATCTGGGTGGCCACCTTGTAGAGCGTGGGCCATTTGCCGCCGAGCTTCCCCACGAGGCCGCAACCACCCATGAACCTCCACAGCGGCATAAGCTTGTTGTGGAGCGCTACTGCCTCTGCGATTTTGCCCTCCTTCACCAGTCTGTACTGCTCTAGCGTGATTCTGCCGAGGAAGTTTGGCCCCGCCAGAACGCCCCCTTGCGCCCCCATGAGAAGAGAGGGGACAAATAGAAGGTCTAGGCCTTGTAGCACCGAAAGTCTCTTGCCGAGGAGGTGTATAAGGTCTAGGTGATAGCGGAAGTCCCCCGAGCTGTCTTTCACCCCCACCACCTGGCTGTACTCGTTAGCAACTAGCTCGAAGACCTCCACGGGTATGTTGTATCCGGTGGCGAGGGGGATGGTGTAGAGGATGGTGGGCATATCCACCTTGTCCAACACCCTCTTATAGAAGGCGTAGATGGCGGCCCAGTCGTACTGTATGTAGTACGGCGGCGTGATGAGAAGGGCGTCTACGCCCACGTCTTTGTACCTCCTGGCGATTTCGATTGTGGAGAGGTGGTCCCCCGTGCCGGTGCCCGCAACTACTAAAGCCCTCCCCCCGGCCACCTCTTTGGCTACCTCCATCACCTTGACCCTTTCCTCGAAGGTCAACTTTGTGACCTCTCCAGTTGACGAGGTGGGGAAGACACCTTGGTACCCCTCAGACACAATTTTAGACAGGAGGGTTCTTAGACTTTCATAATTTACGCCGTCTTTTGTAAATGGAGTTACTGTTGCCACAATTACACCCTCGATACGCATAGACACTACATCTACCCTCCTTATTAAAGTTGTCTTTAGTGGAAAATAAAGTTTTAATTATAGAAGATGTGATTGGTTTGTGAATCCCTATATAGTTTTACTTAAACCGAGAGTGATATGGCTTCTTATTCTTTCCAGCGTAGTTGGGTATATATACGCGGCGCAGACAGTAGATTGGAGTAAACTCATAGCGCTTATCGCTGTTGCTACCCTCGCCGTCGGGGGCTCCGCCGCATTCAACCACTATTGGGAACGCGATATAGACGCCGCAATGTCTAGAACAGCGAGACGGCCTCTGCCGGCTGGCCTAATACCTGAGTTTAACGCCCTCGTATACTCCCTAGCTCTTTCAGCCGCTGGGATTACCCTCAGCTTTTACCTCCTCGGGCCTCTCCCCGGCTTATTTGTAGCCCTGGGGTGGTTTTTCTACGCCGTGGTCTATACGATTTGGCTCAAGAGGAAGACATGGCTAAATATCCTAGGTGGGGGGTTCGCTGGAAATGCAACATTTCTCGGCGGCTACGCCCTGGGCAAGGGGACTGTGGACCTCCCCGCTGTGCTCATCTCTTTCGCCATATATCTGTGGATACCCTCACATATATGGGCTCTGGCGTATAAATACCGACATGACTATAGAAAAGCCGGCGTGCCTATGTTACCGGCTATCATAGACGAGAAAAAATCTGTAGTTATAATCTCTATCTTAAATATAGCAAGCGCCGTATATATCCTCTGGCTTTATCTAGCCTTTGGACAGAGCCTTCTGGGACTTGCGTTAGTGTTTGCCGGCGTCGCCGGGACAGTAGCCACGAGCATTTTGGCGTTAAAAGAAAAAAGCGATAGAGCGATGTGGAAAATGTACAAGGCGTCTAGCCCCATCCTCACTCTTTTCCTACTCGCCCTGGTATTCTCATAGAGGCGGATAGTACTTCTCTCTCAGCGAGCGCACAGCCACATAAATGACAAGCGCTATTGTAAGCAAGGCGGAGGCCCACATCACCTCTATGTTTCTCAACAGAAAAGCGACGGCAGCTGTTGCGACCAACTCCCACTTGTAGTTAGGCACCTGGCGGTAGAGTATGGCTGGTATAAAATATGGTACACAAAGCGCTGACATAACTACTGCAAACGCCATATAGACAAAATGTGCGCCCAAGGGGGCCAGCGCTATTGCCCAACGGAAGAAGAAGGCCCCAATGCCGTAGGCATCATTCAGCCGCGGTCTGGCATAGAGCGTTAGTGCTAACGATGGCAAAGCCATAGCCCAACTAAGGCCCACTTTTGTAGCCACGTATGCCGCTAAATATAGCGCCGTCAATAACAACGCGCTTGGCGCAGTAAATCTCTTTCTTGCCCGAGAGAGCTCTATCCTATAGAGTAGAGAATATACAGACGCCAGCGGGAAGGAAAATACCGCGTCTAAATGCGATGTAGATAGCGGCAATAAGAACAGGCCGGCGGCTGTTATTACATTGGGATAGTAGGTAGGTTTTCCCCAAAGCCCTCTTAAATACAACACTATGTGTAGAAGAGAATAGGGCAGATATGCCAAATAGCCAAAGCTGATATAGCCGATAAGACCTAGGAAAAAGAGAGCGAGGAGAAGCCATGTGACAACTCTGCGGGGCGTTGCGTTTATAAAACCAGGTAGTTGCATATACATCACAGCGTGGTAAAAGGCGAGAAGGCCGGCGATCATTAAATAACCATGGAGTTGTTGCATATGGCCGGCTGTAGATACGCCAAGTATAAACAACGCCCCGGAAAGAAACAACGCTATACGTGTAGATAGAACTAAGTCGAGAGTTGCCTTGAAAAAGGCAGATTCGTCAGATTTGCCAATTACATGCCACATCGACATCACAATAAGCTATATTTTTATATATAAATCAATACTCTCGACTATGGAGCTACTTGTAAAAGCGCTCGACTACGGTCGTTCTCTAGGTGCTACATATGTTGAAGTGAGGTGGCAAAAAGACTATGGCTCCGTGGCGGCTGTGAGAAACGGTCAGTTTGAATTCTTAGCTACGTTCTCTTCCGAGGGGATTGCAATAAGAGCAATTGCAGAAGGCGGCTTGGGATTTGCGGCTACTCCAGAGCTAGAGCTAGACAAAGTTCTAAAAGCTGTTGAAAAAGCTGTAAAACTTGCTAAAGCCGCCGGCAGAGTTAGAAAAACGCCTGTGACTTTGAGCGAGGAGAAACTAGCAAAAATCAACTACAGCCTACCTGAGCTAGATCTAGACCCTCTAGACCTCGTAAAAACTCTTGATAGCCACACAGCGCCGGGATTGTCGGTGAGAAGATTCTATACCTCTGTTTGGATAACTGAAAAACATATTTTAACAAGTGATGGGGCGGATGTATACAGCAGGGTGCCCAGGGTGTATCTCTTCGGCATGTTTATAGCCCATGAGCCCTCTCTAGGTAGTCTCCAGAGGGATATATTCCTCGGCGGGACCTCCCCCGACTCCCTTAGAAACGCTGAAAAGATAGTAGAAGAAGAGTCAAAGAAGACTCTAGTCCTTCTAGAGAAGGCCAGATCTGTTTCGCCGGGGAGATACGACATTGTTTTTGGCCCCGAGATGACTGGCATATTAGTACATGAATCAGTGGGGCACCCCTTTGAGTTAGATAGAATCTACGGCCGCGAGGGCGCCGAGGCCGGCGAGTCATATATAAAACCAAACAATCTAAAAGTTAGAATAGGTAGCGAGTTTGTTAATATCACAGACTACCCAGCTGTGCCAGGTACATACGGCTTTTATCTTGTCGACGATGAGGGGGTTGTAGCAAGACCGAAGAAACTTGTCAGCAACGGGTGGGCCACGGAGTTTATTACAAATAGACAATATGCAGCGGCGATCGGCGCCCATAGCAACGCGGGAGCTAGAGCCTCGGCATTTGACAGAGAGCCTATCCCCAGGATGTCTAACACATATCTAGAGCCAGGCGATTGGCGCCCCGATGAAATAATTAGAGACACACGCCGCGGGATTTATGTAGTGTCTTACACAGAGTGGAATATCAACGACACTAGATACTCTGGGAGGTACGGAATTTTTGAGGGATATTTAATCGAGGGGGGCGAGCTTAAACAGCCAGTGAAGGGCTTTATAGAGGTGGACACGCCAGAGCTTTGGGGCGGCGTAGACGCCGTCGGCAGAGACTTCCAACTGTTTATAGGTACATGTGGCAAAGGCAACCCACCCCAAGGCGTGCCAGTTACAATGGGAGGCCCCACGTTTAGAAGTAGGGGGCTTAGGGTAGTGGTATGATGTTACTTAAGCTCATTAGGGAGAGAGTAGACGAGGCGGCAGTTGTAAAAACCGTAGTAGAAAACTATATGGCTAGATTTGCCAATAATGAAATTACTGTATTTAAAAACTGGACTATAGAAAATACATATCTATACCTTGCAAAAGGTAGAAAAACGACATTTCTTAGCGCCACCGGGTCTCTCTCTGTAGACCAAGTGGAGAAAGCCATCTCCCGTCTCATGTCGTTACCTGAGGACCCTCTATATGTGCCAGTAGGCGGGCCTAAGCCGTCTGACTACAGCGAGCCGCCTGAGGATTTTGAAAAAATACCTGATCTTGTCAAAAAGGCGATAGACGCCGCCGAAGGAGTTGAGAGAAACGCCGGAGTTATCCACTTGACATATACCAAGGCCTGGTATGAAGATACAACTGGGCGTGAGGGGTCTTATTCGGTGAATAGAGTATATATGACTGTTAGGTCTTTCCTCGGAGAGCTCTCTGCGACTGGCGCCATCGCCGGCCGTAGGCTTTCTGAAATCAGAGCCGAGGCTGTGGGTAGGGAGAATTCACAAATTCTCTCACTGGCGAGAGGCCTACCACATATACGTGTAGAGTCTGGCGTCGTTGATCTTGTACTTTCGCCGCTGGTCCTCGGCCACTTAATAGGACAAGTTGTCCAAATGTGGGCAAATGGGCTTGAGATCTTGAGCGGAAGCTCGCGATATTCAAAAGAAGATTTGGGGAAGGAGGCAGCGTCTCCCCTTCTCACTGTAGTAGAGAAGACATACGACCCCTCTGTATATGGTTATGTACCTTTTGATTTTGAAGGCATAACGCCGAGACTTGTGGAGGTATATAAACGCGGCATACTCGGCGGATTTATACACAACAGAAGGACAGCTAATGCGTTTGGCACAGAATCTACAGGACACGCCTTATATGGCTGGGCAAGGCCAGCTGCTGGACATATAGATATAGCGCCGGGAGACGGGCCTAGAGAGCTAGACGCGCTTTTCTTAGATCTAAAAAACGGCTTCTATATCCACAACAATTGGTATACTAGGTATCAAAATGTAAAAACAGGCCAGTTTTCAACTGTAGGTAGAGATATAGCTCTACAGATAAAAAATGGAAAGCCGGCGGCTGTTGTTAAATACATCAGGATTGCAGACACGCTTGAAAACGTAGTAAAAAACGTGGCAGAGCTTTCTAAAGAGGCCAGACAGATATATTGGTGGGACATGCCAGTCCCCTCGACAGCCCCCTACGCAGTTCTGAGAAATATCGGCGTAACTACTTAATAAACCCTAGGTAAAGTCTCCCCAACTCTTTTTCCTCCAGAAGTTTGTCTGCTGGGCCTACCCAATGGACGCGGCCGCTGACTAATAAATAGGCTTTATCTGAAACCTCAAGCGCCTTTTTCGCATTTTGCTCTACTAAAACAACAGTATAGCCCGCTTCTCTTAATTTCAAAACCACGTCCAAAACTTGGTTCGCCATCTTAGGCGCTAGTTGTGCCGTCGGTTCATCTAACATAAAAATAGTGGCACGTCTTACAAGAGCCATAGCTATTGCCACAAGCTGTCTCCAACCGCCGCTTAACTCGCCGGCACGTCTATTTAGAATTTCGCGAAGCGGCACGATATCTGAGACTTCTCTTAGCCTTTCTTCAAACTCTACGCTAGACATCTGATAGGCAGCCATACGTAAGTTTTCTAATACCGTAAGTGTGGAGAATACGTTTCTAAGTTGGGAGACGTACGCAACTCCCAGCCTCGCTCTCTCATGTGTCGGAAGTTTTGTCACATCTCTATCTCCTATGTATATGCGGCCGTTGTATACCCTTGCTATACCGAATATTGCTTTAAGTAGTGTAGATTTTCCAGAGCCATTTGGGCCTAGTACTGCGGTTATCTCCCCCGGAAATGCCTCGAAATTTACATCGAATAACACTTGTAGCTTTCCATATCCTGCCTCTAAGTTTACAGTCTTGATCATAGCATAAACGCCTGAATTACCTGTGGATTAGATAAGACTTCGGCCGGCTCTCCCTCTGCTAACACTCTGCCGTTGTAAAGCACATACATATAATCGCCATAATCAGCTGCTATATCTAGCCTATGTTCCACAACAAGGAGAGAAAAACCTCGGCGTGATAAATCACGCATAAATTGGAAAAGCTCATGTGCAAGAGTGGGGTTTAGCCCTGCGCCAGGCTCGTCCATTAATATAAGCTTAGAGTTAGCCATTAAAGCCCTAGCTATTTCCAAAAGCTTTAACTGGCCGCCACTTAATTGACTTGCCGGCCTATCCCACATATGGTCAAGTTTTACTAATTTTAAAACCTCAAATGCCCTCTTGACAAGTTCTCTCTCTCTCGCTTTCCACCTAAAGTCAAGAGGAGCATCTTTACTTACATAGCCAAATATAACGTTGTCAAGCACAGACATTTTATATGCAACACGCGGCGTTTGAAAAGTTCTCGCGATGCCGAGTTGCGCCCTTATATACGGCTTTGTGTATGTGATATCACGCCCTTCAAATATCACCTTGCCTCTGTCTGGTTGATAAATACCGGAGATTACATTAAGTAAGGTGGTTTTACCAGAGCCGTTGGGGCCTGCTAAAATAACAAAAGAGTTGAGGGGTACTGCGATGGTTGCACCGTCAAGCGCCGTAAGCCCGCCGAATTTTTTTACTATATCACTAGCTACCAACAAGTGCCCAGAGTGCATAATCTGCGGTGTCTCTATCGTGGTTTTGGTTAAGCTTTGTTAATCCAGAGGCGCCAAAGTAGTTGGCGGCTACCTCTGGGAATTTGGCAAAGAACTTCGTCGTGTCCGAATCTCCACCGTTTTGTAATATAGTGTATGTTATTAGCCAAACTGCATCATATGCATTATAGGCATACGCGTCTGGCTCCCTACCGTATTTGCTTAATATATAGTTTCTAACACGGTCGTAATACTGGCTTTTTGCTGGGGCAAATTTCGTGCTAACAAAACCGCCAACTTTCAATGCAAATTGACAAACCTTGGGGTCTGTCAACTCTTTTAGGCCTGTAGAGCCGTCAGTGCCGTACCATCTCACTTGACTTAATACTGGATAGTTAGCTGCAGTTAGAAAGATTGCTTGTAATTCTGCAAAACCTGGCGCCACAACAGCGACTTTATCCGCGCCGTATTTATTAACTGCGTAAGATACCTTTTCTGCCAAAGTGCTTACCTCTGCAGAAAATTCTGACTTCTGAGGGTCATATGCGGCCGCGGCGATAACTTCCATTTCGTCTTTTAGGAGATTCTGCAACTGTGTGGCTATGCCGCGCCCCCAGTCGTCGTTGCGGAATATTAACACAACGGCCTTAGCGCCTTGTTGTTTAAGCACCGCGGCTAAAGCCTTTGCTTGTCTTGTGTCGTCTGGCGGCAGACGGAAGACATAGTCACTCGATGTTACTAAGCCAGGCGCTGTAGAAGAAACAGATATTAAAACTAGTTTGTTCTCATTTGCATAAGGCTTCATCTGTCTAACTTCGCCAGAGGTTCTCACGATATAATACTTCACGCCTTTTGCATGTAGCGACTTTAACTTCTCTAGTGCTAGAGCGGGATCTGCCTGTGTGTCATCTGCCAAAATTCTAACTCTAAACGGCGCGCCAATTTTAGTAAGATAGCGGTTGACGTCTTCAGCCGCTAATTCAGCCGCGGCTCTCGCAAGCTCGCCTAACGAACCAAGCCTACCTGAGAGAGGTTGAAGCACGCCAATGTCAATAAACTTGTCGGCAGGTGTTACAGTGATGTTTACAATGACCGGCGTCAATACGCCTTGAGGCGGTGTTACTGGTTGAGGCTCGCCATATATAACTCTGTCCTGAGATGCTATATACATGCCGACGAGCTTCCATGTACAATTCAAAGCCTTAGGCGTCTGAGCAATAGCCGTAGTAGGCTGTGGAGGCGTAGTGGTTTGTTTGGCGGCAGGTGTTGTGCCAATTAGTAAAAATGTCGCTACTGCTAGAATTACTAATATACCAATTATTATGCCTAGAGTTTTTGAACTCATAGAAAGGATAATGAAAAATATTTTAAAGTATTTTCTTCTTTCGCGCACTTATGAACAAATCTACTGTCTTTTGGCTTATTGTTATTCTACTGGCGGCGGGTTGGCTTTTCTCACTTATATATTCCACACGTTTGGCGGTCGACGGTGTGATGTACTCAAGCATATTGGCATTAGCTGCCGTAGGTTTGACAATGACCTACATCACTACAAAAGTTCCCAACTTTGCACACGGCGCTATAATGGGAGTAGGCACACTTACTGCGCTTGCGTTAAGCCAGAAATTTGGAATCTCGCCCTACGTCGCTGGACTTATTGCATTGCCTTTTTCTATCGCCATCTCGGTTGTATTGTATTATACACTCATGCCAATATATAAGCGCGGCGCCTCTCCCACAATTCTCATGATGGCGTCTATGGCGTATAACATCATAATTCTAGGCGCGTTAAATGCAATAGCAGATTACCTCGGCAGAATATGGGGTATCTTCACCAGAGGCTATACGCTTAGGAGTATGGATTTTAACATAGGAGACTTTCCAGGCCTTGCAATTATTGGCCCGCTTTCTGTTGCCCTCACCTCAGCGGTTTTATATATTTTTCTCGTAAAAACTAAGCTTGGCATAGCGTTAAGAGCTGCTGTAGAAAACGAAGAACTCGCCAGGTCTTTAGGTATAGACGTAGATAGAGCCTATCTAGTGGCTTGGATTATCGCCGGCGTATTAGCTGGATACTCCGGTGCTGTGTTAACTCTTTATCTCTCCGTAGAGCCAGATACAGGTTGGATGATTCTTGCAAATATCTTCGCCGCTAGTATAGCCGGCGGCCTTAGTAATATATTTGGAGCTGTATTAGGCGCCTTCTTCATGGGCTTTGTGGAAGTACCACTTGCCACATATATTGCGTCTATTGTTGCCATAGAACCGTATGTAGTACTTCAGTATAGGCCTCTCCTACCGCTTATAGCAGTGGCTCTTTTCCTAATTATAATACCACAGGGATTGACCTCTCTTAGAAGGAGATGAAGCCGCTTAGTTTAATTGGGCTGTATATCTACCTCCTTTCGGTTCTAGCCGTCGCTTTAACGGGTTTAGACGTCGTATCGTATGTATTAGGTACTATCATAGACGTGGCAATATTCACAATTATAGCACTTTCAGTAAATCTAGAGGCGGGAATTGGTGGGATACCAAATTTTGGAAAAGTTCTAACAGTAACAGCAGGCGCTTTTATAGTCGGCGGAGTTATATCTAGGATAGCTATGGCTATGTATGGCGTAAGTGGCGACTTTGTCTACGACAATCCAACTATCGTATCTACTTTGTCGAGAGTAATGGACTTCCAAGGCGCTTTTCTATTGCTTCTAACCTCACTCGTAATATCGCTTATTGTAGGCGCTGTTATTGGCGTCGCTATGTCAGCGCCGGCGGTTAGACTTCGCGAAGATTATCTCGCAATTACTCTACTTGCCTTTGGCGATTTTCTATTCTACATCGGGAGGTATTATGAACCTCTCGTGGGAGGTACTTTTGGCGTATCAATTCCGCCTATATTTGAAAAAATCTTTGGCGGCGGCGTTGCTAGATATATAGGTGCTGCAGCTTTAAGCGGCGCTATCGCACTCCTCATATATCTAGCGCTAGAGAGAATTATACAATCTCCCTACGGCAGAGCTCTCAAAGTACATAGAGAAGATCCTGAACTTGTAGAGGTATTCGGCCGCAAAGCCACGGCGCTGAGACTATGGGCTATGGCTATAGGCGGTGCTGTGTCTGCTGTAGCAGGGGCTTTATATGCACTTTATGCGGGGGCTGTGCACCCGAGTTCTTTTACTAGAATAACCTTCACCTTCTACCCATGGCTTATAATGATTCTAGGCGGCATGGGTAATAACCTCGGTGTCGTAAATGGGGTTTTCATTTTTGTAACTATGCGCCGCCTGGTAGACATGTATAAATATGAGCTATCTGCAGTGTTGGGCTTCGACCCCGTGTGGTTGGCGTATATGGTTTTCGGCGCACTTGCGCTAGCGATAATAGCCATAAAGCCAGAGGGCTTGGTGCCAGAAGAATCCACGCCACTTGCAGTTAAGAGGAAAGTAACAAAATTAGATAGACAAGGAGGTGGTGCGGCCGCCGGGATTTGAACCCGGGCCCGCCCGTTGAAGGCTCGGCGAGCTGTCTTCAGCCGGGCGCTCTCCCGCTGAGCTACGGCCGCCTATATGTTTAAATCTTGTAGATTTTTAAGCTTTTTACGCCAATTTATAACTCAAGCCGCCGAAAGTTTTGTAATTTGGCATACGACGAGCGACAGCTAAACCTCTTTTATCTATAGTGATATTTCATTCAAATATTCTCAGTTGGCCACTATCTATTTTTCGAAATGTATTTAGACGAATTTTTAAACAGATCTTTGAGAGACACCATGCTCTGGGTTTTTCTAGTTACTACGGTGCTTTTAGTCGCCGCGGTTTTAAAAACCAGAGATAATGTACTGGCCTCTATCTCCTTAACTTTTCTAGGGGTAGTTGTAGCAGGGGCTGTCTGGGCTTTTCATCCTGCGCTATCTATAGCGTTTATACTTATAGCTCTAGTGTATATAGTTGCTGCTTTAACTCTTGTAATTATCGCCGCTGCGTCAATTGCCGAAGATAGAAGACCTACCGAGGCAAGAGCCATCGCGCTTGCCTCATTGGCTGCCATTCCCTTAGTTCTATTGCCCACTTACCCCATTCAAAAAACGCCAAATGTCACACTAGACATTTGGCTTATCCCTCTTCTAGCGGTGTTACTTCTCTACTCCTTCATAATAGCCGCTAGGTTAACTCATGATTGAGGTGGCGTTAATTATAGTGCTTTTGGTCGGCGGCATGGCTGTTGTAGCAACAGCCGTATCACTTGTACGTGTCATAATCGGCGTCGAGATGGCGGTAATGGCCGGCATATTGGGCGCCGCTATGTCTGAAGATATCTCGCTTGTGGCTATAGCATCTGTAGCCGGGGTTGCCGAGACTGTGCTCATGGTAGCCGCGTTATTTAAAATGGCAAAGGAGGGCTATGTATAGCGAATTGTTCATATTGGCTACAGCACTATCGGTATTGTTAGCACTTGTCGCATTAAGGCTGGGACACTTGGCGGCTCTCGTGTCTATAGCGTTAATGCTACTCTTCCTAACCCCCGGCTCCGCCGTCTTAACCACCCTGCCGTATGTAGGACAAGTTACAGTAGCCATGGATGGACATAAACTACCCTTTATAGCCACCGCAATACTGTTGGGTCTGCTTGTGACTTTCTACGCGCCTCGGTATCTAAAACACTTGGGCGCCCCCAACTGGTACTACGGCGTCCACGCGTTATACGTCCTCTCCTTCGTCTACATTATACTGTTTGAGAATCTCTTCTTCGTCTTCCTGGCGCTGGAGCTCAGCATCGTCACTAGCTTCCTCCTCATATGGTACTTCGGCTACGGCAACAGAAGGTTTGTGGGACTGCTATACTTCATATGGGCCCAGATTGGGTCGATACTATTCTTAATAGGGGTCGCCCTCACTGGCAGATTTACGGCGGGAGAATTCACGGCAACTAGCCTAGCCTCTTTCCTCGTGTTGCTGGGCCTTCTGGTTAAGATGGGCACGGCGGGCGTCCACTTCTGGCTTCCATATGCACACGCCGAGGCGCCCACTCCCCTCAGCGCGCTCTTGTCGCCTATACACGTGGGTCTCATGGCCTACTGGATATGGCGTCTTAAGACCGGCGCCGGGTGGCCGCTTGAGGCCTTGTTTTTATACGGCTTGGCCACCGCCGTCTACGGCTCCCTACTTGTGTTTAGAGAGGCCGACTTCAAACGCGCGCTGGCGGACTCAACAATCGCCAACATGGGCCTACTGCTGGCGGCGGCCTCTATTAAGGCGGACTTCGGCTACACGGCCGTTGCTCTCCTCTTTGTAGGCCACGCCTTCGCCAAGGCGGCTCTCTTCATGTTGGCCGGGATTTACATTGTCTCTTTACATACTAGAGAGATAGACGCTGTCAGGTGGGACCGCCACCTTCTGGCTGTCGGGATTCTCGGCTTCGTGGCTCTGGCCGGTCTTTTTGGCATAAACCTCCTAGGCAAGGCGTACGTCGCCGCCGGGGTTCCCGCGACCTTTTCGGCAGTGGCTCTGGCTGTCTTTGCGTTTCTCTCCACCGCGGTCTATAGCTTCTACCTGCTCAACCGGTTGTATAGAGCCGGCGAAGCACAGGTGGAGTACCCGCTTGACATGTACGCCGCAACTCTAGCGGCGGCCGCCGCACCTTACGTCCTGCTAGCGGCTCTGCCCCTATGGCTACACTAGAGCTTCTCTTGGCGCTTGCCTATACCGCAGCGCTAGCTGACCTTCTAGTCTCTAGAGGCTATGCCGCGGTGGCCGCAGGCACCGCCTTTCTCCTAGGCGTCCTCCTAGGTGCCAACCCCTCCACGCCGTATCTAACGGCAAAGTACCTAGAGCCAGCGGCCTTCGTTGCCGGCGTCTACCTAGCCATTGTCGTCTACTCCCACTTCTACATGAAAGGCTTTGAGAGGCCCGGCTGGTTCTGGGGGTGGATGGGGGTGTTCTTCGCCTCCATGGAGCTGTTTCTCCTCGCCGACCACTGGGCCCTTCTGGTGGCGGGGTGGGCTGGACTGGATCTAGCCAGCTGGGGCCTCATCTTGACGTATAGAGACGGCTACGAGATGGGCTATGTGGGTGACGGCGAATACGCCGCCGGGATGAGGTGGCTGTGGCCTCCCTCCGCGTCGGCGTTGCGCGCCATATTGACTGTGGAGGTGGGCACCGCCGCCATCCTCATCGGGCTGGCCACCACGGCAGTCCAATACGGCGACTACTTGAGCAGGTGGGGGCCCTTGGGGGACGTAGCCGCGGCGCTTATACTGCTAGCCGCCTTTGTAAAAGCCGCCCAGCTACCCTTCACTGACTGGCTTATGACGGCCATGTCGGCCCCCACGCCTGTGAGCGCTCTGTTGCACAGCTCTACCATGGTTAAGGCGGGGCCCATCCTCCTCCTCAAGCTTGGTCACGTGATGCCACACTGGACCGCGGGGGTTGCACTAGCGGTGGGCGCCGCAACTGCCTTTATCTCCGGCTTAATCGCGCTGGGTCAGAGGGAGCCCAAGCTCACATTGGCCGCGTCGACAGCCTCTTACCTCGGCATGATCACAGCACTAGCCCTGGAGAAACCCCACGAGGCGCTCCTCCTTATATACGCCCACGGCTTTGCAAAGGCGACGCTGTTTATGGCAGTTGGTCACGCAATTCATGTAAGCCACAGCCGCTTCCCCCAGGCTTACCCTTTAGTTGCTAAAGTCGCGATAGCGCTTGCCATGTTCACGCTCCTTGGCATAACGCCTGTGGGGGCATTGGCTAAAAACGATGCACCTCTGTGGACTGTGGCAGTTTCAGTCTTGACTGCTGGCTACCTCGGAAAACTATTGATAAAGCCGACAGAAGGAGATTGGGAACCTATGTGGATGCCCTATCTAGCCCTAGTAGTAGTGCCAAATTTCTTCCTCTTCACATTGCCAAAGCCTATACTCCTGGGGTCACTCGCCGGTTTTATATTGGCATTTGCCGGAGAGCCTAATTTGCTAAGGCGTAGGCTTTATCTGCCGATCCTCTTTGATAAAATAGCGCCTGTGTTTTATACAGCGTTGTGGAAGGCGGTGGCAGATTTCGACCACTTTGTAGATGAGGTGTTGAAAAGAGTTGCGCCAGCTTGGCGTCTTTTAACAGATGTTGTAACCATAGGAGACAAACTCTTAGACACTGCGCTTCACGGCGGTTTTGTTGAAATAGTGCGTAGAGTTTCGGCTAGAGTATCTAGTTTAAGCCTTGACTACTATCTCTACCTAGTGGGTATCGCAACGGCATTTATCCTATTGGTGGCACTATGGCAAGCATAGAGCTTGTTTTACCAACTTACTTTGCCATAAGAGTAGCCGTCGGCTTTAACAGATGGGGGGTTGTCGCCGATGTGACATATATAACATTAGTCGCCTTCCTCATGTGGCAGAACTCCCCGCTATACCTCCTGTCTCTACCATTCTATTTGGCTGTCGTAGCTATAGGCGGCGTGTTTAGGAACTACGCCGGCCTTGCCTCAGCCCTATCTATAAGTGGAGTCTACTTGATGTTTCAACAACCGACATATCTAAAGGGGCTTGGATTTCTTTTTGCAATACTAGCACCGGCGGCACTTGTCGCAACTGTTAGAGACAGGGGAAGTTTAGAGGGCTTTTTTAGATATCTAGTAGTATCCACCTTCGCTTCTTCTTTCTTATTCATTGGACTTGGCCAAAGAAGCACGGCAATGGGCGAAGCGTTTATATTAATGGCGGTAGCGTTAGAACTAGGCGTAGCCCCTATGTTTCTATGGGTTCCAGATGTCTACGGCAGGACACATCCAGCTGGCCTGGCCATACTGGCGAGTTTGCCCAAGCTTTCCGCAACTTTTGCACTACTTGCAATAAGACCAGAGACGCCGGCTGTTTTATTTTACGCACTGGGCGCTCTCTCAATGGCCGTGGGTAACCTCGGCGCTTTGACTAGCGTAGAACCTAGGCGGATACTAGCCTACTCCACTGTGACACATACAGGTTTCGCCATTTTTATATATCCAATTGCGCCCGAGGTCACTTTGGCATTAGTATTAGCCGACGCATTCGGAAAAATGGGCTTGTTCTACGCGTTAAACACAGGAACGTACCGTTGGACAACGAGAATTCTGGTGCTACACCAGATAGGCTTGCCCCCGCTCTTTGGCTTTTGGCCTAAAGCCGCCCTGGTGATTTTAGTCGCAGAAAAAATGGGCACTGTTTATGCACTCTACGTCTTGGCTAATATTGTGGCGATGGCCCCCTACTACTTTAGACTTATGGAAGTAATAACAGAGGGCAGAGACGTCTTTCCAGCCGCCGTCGGAATAATTATAGCCGCTATAGGCGTAACCGCACCTCTTTGGTTTATTTATCATGTTAGTTCGTTATTATAAAATAAAATTTCTACTAGGTTATCCGTAGAAATAAGAAAACTAAGAACTTAACATATTTTAAATCTACACGCCTTCTTAACACGTGCGTATAGAAACTCTCTGGCTTGGCCGTGGGGGTCAGGGAATCGTCACTGCTACATACATCATCGCAAATGCCGCTGTTATGGACGGATTCTACGCCATTGCAAACCCAGAGTTTGGCGCAGAGAGAAGAGGCGCGCCTGTCAAGGCCTTCCTCACTATAGACAAAAACCCCATTGAGGATTTAGAGCCCATCAAGACGCCGGATGCCGTCATTATATTTGACGATAAACTTATCGACTCCATGAGATTTGCTATAGATGCTGTAAAGCCCGGTGGCTATGTCATTGTAAACAGCGCTAAGCAACCCGAGGAGGTGCGGAAGATTGTAGGGAGAAACGACGTCTATATCGTAGTGGTGGACGCAGTCGGCATCGCCATGAAACACGTGGGTCTCCCCGTTCCAAACGGTCCGCTGGCTGGCGCCTTCTCCAAGGTGATGGGCTTCCCCAGGCTTGAGTCGATAAAAACCGCGTTTGAGAACCAGCTGGGCAAGGCCGTGGAGGAGAACTTCGCCGCCACGAAGGAGGCCTACGAGGTGGCCGTTGTCCTCAAGCCCGAGAAGGTGGACACCTCCGCGAAGCCGAAAGGGGTAATATCCACCACATCGGCCTTCTTGACCGGGCCCTACGAGCTGGTGGGTTGGCAACAGGTGAACAAGGGCGGCGCCGTCGGTCCTGGCAGCAGCTTGCAGTATCTCACGGGCGGCTGGAGGATAGAGAAGCCTATTATAGACCACTCCAAGTGTATAATGTGCAGAAAGTGCTGGCTGTATTGTCCAGACGACGCCATAATAGAGGCTTGGAGGGAGGCGCCGGGGCCGAGAGGCCGCGTCTTTAGGACTAAGGTCATCGACTTCGACTACCAGTACTGCAAGGGCTGTGGGATCTGCGCAGAGGTCTGTCCAACAGGGGCAATACAGATGGTGAGAGAGATATGACAGCCCAAGCCCTGGTCCCGAGAGAGAAGAAAATAGCCCAGAAGAGGATAGCGCTAACTGGAAACCATGCAGTTGCCCTAGCCGTCAAGATGTGCAGACCCGATGTCATCGCAGCCTACCCAATCACCCCACAGACCCCAGTGGTGGAGAAGCTGGCCGAATATGTAAACAACGGCGAGCTAGACGCCGAATATATACCGGTCGAGAGCGAACACAGCGCGATGTCTGCTGTTATTGGAGCATCGGCAATGGGCGCCCGCACCTTTACAGAGACCTCATCACAAGGCTTGATGCATATGTATGAAAACCTCCCCATCGCTGTAGGTCTAAGACTGCCAATAGTCATGGGGGTTGCGGCAAGAACAATATCTGCGCCTATCAATGTGTGGGGCGACTACAGCGATGTGATGACTATGAGAGAGCTGGGTTGGATCATATACATAGTCCAAAATGCTCAAGAGGCCTTTGATACAATCATACAGGCATACCGCGTTGCAGAAGACCAGAGAGTCCACCTACCTGCCGTAGTGGCTTACGACGGCTTTTGGACAAGCCACGTCCTTCAGCCGCTTGATGTACCGGAGGATGAGGAAGATGTCATAAGATTTTCCCCAATTACTAGGTCTTGGGTTAAGCTCGATGTCGACAAGCCGCTTCAACTTGGTGCTGTAGGGACGCCTGAGTGGTACTGGGAAATAAGATGGCAAGCAGTTGAAGCCTTGAGAGAGTCTCTTAAAGTGATAGAGGAGATAGATAGGGAGTTCGACAAGTGGTTTGGCAGGAGCTATGGCCTTTTTGACACATACAGACTAGAAGATGCAGAGCTGGCCATAGTGACGTATGGCTCTATCTACGGCCTTGTTAAAAAGGTGGTCAATAGGCTTAGGGAGGAGGGCGTCAAGGCCGGCGCCTTGAGGTTACGCGTGATTAGGCCTTGGCCCGGCGACAAGTTACGTAAAGCGCTAGACAACATAGAAAAAGTCTTTGTGATAGATAGGGCAATTAACCACGGCGGACCTCTTATAGGGCCGATGGCAACTGAAGTTGCGGCTACTCTACAGAGGCCTGTCTACAACGCGTTGGCGACTATCGGCATGAGGGCGATAGACAGCGACATGATATACGAAGCGGCTGTAAAGGTTGCCAAGGGGCTGTGGGCCCCTAACCAGACCTACACAATCGGCTTGAGGGGCGGCTATGAGTAGCGGAGGCCGCTTCGCTAAGATCCCTGTCTACATCCGAAAGAACTACATGGTGAAAACTGCGGTGAAGGCGGCTGAGGAGTACGAGGGACAGTACGAATATGCAACCTTTGAGCTTCCAAATGAGGAGCTCTTCCTGCCAGGGCATGGGCTTTGCGCCGGCTGTACTATCGGAGTAATTGCAAGGCACATGCTGAAGGTCTTCGGCCCAGACACCGTCATTATAAACCCGACGGGTTGCGCCGAGGTCTCCACGGTGGTCTACCCGCGCACCAACTGGGCCGTGCCATGGATCCACGTCGCTTTTGGAAACGGCGGATCGGTGGCCTCTGGCATAGAGGCTGCGATCAAGGCATTGAAGAGGAGAGGCGTTATTGACCCCAATAGGAGGATAAACGTGGTGGTCTTCGCCGGCGATGGAGGGACAGCCGACATAGGCTTCCAAGCCCTCAGCGGAATGTTGGAGCGGGGCCATAAGGTGATTTACGTCATGTACGACAACGAGGGCTATATGAACACCGGCATACAACGTAGCGGGACAACGCCCTTCGGCGCCTCTACCACCACCTCGCCTGCAGGCAAGGTGGTTCCTGGCAACATAAGGCATAAGAAGCCCATGGCGGCGATCGCGGCCGCCCACGGCATCCCGTATGTCGCTACGGCGAATCCTGCCTACGTGCACGACATGGTATACAAGTTTAAGAAGGCAATGGAGGTGAACGGCCCCTCCTTCATACACATACTACAATCCTGCACCCCCGGCTGGCGCTTCGAGCCGAAGTACGCCATCAGGGTGCTGGAGTTGGCAACGGAGACCGGCTACTGGGTAAACTACGAAATAGAAAACGGCGAATTCAGAGTCACACTGCCGGTACCCAGGAGAAAACACGTCAAGTGCTTCCTCCAGCTTCAGGGCAGATTTAGACACCTTAAGCCAGACGAGATAGAGTACATACAGAAAGTAATTGATCGCGACGTCGAGGAGATAAACCGGCTCATGGGGAGGGAAGTCATAGGCCCCCTCGACCCTTCTCTGCCCTGTCTCACCGAGCGGAAATGATAACCCACCTAAAGATGTTTGGAGTAGCGCTGAAGTACGTCTTCCAACGCCCCATCACAGTAAGGTGGCCGGAGGAGAGGAGAGACTACGGAGATCGTATTAGGGGCTTCATAATAAACGACAGGACTAAGTGTATAAGTTGCCAGCTGTGCGAAGCCGTCTGTCCCGCCAAAGCCATAAGGTTCCACTTGGAAGCGGATGGGAAGAGATATCCTGGCATCGACTGGGGCCGCTGTATCCTCTGCGGCTACTGTGTAGATGCGTGTCCCACTGGCTCCCTTAGACATATAAATAACACAGAGATTGTCTGGACAGATCTAAATGTATATCGCAAACCAAACGAAATGGATCCCGACGACGTAAGTCCTATCGTTGGCACAAAATCGCTTGTGTAATATGTTCATTCCAAGCGATATATTTGCCGCCGTTGTATTTCCAGGGGTAATGGGAGTCTTCGGATTTTTAGTAGTGGCTATTTGGCTAGAGAGAAAACTTGTGGCTAGAGTCCAATGGCGCTACGGTCCCCTATATGTGTCTAGAAGATTTGGCGGATTTCTCCAGCCGATCGCCGACCTTGTCAAACTTGTTTTTTCCGAACTTGTGCTACCTACTCACACCAATAGAGCTCTCTTCGCCGTCGCCCCCATTATCTTATTTTTCGCAGAGGCCATCCCCCTGGTTTTTATAGCGGCGGCGCCGGGGTTTGTCGTTGTTTATCATCCCCACGGCTTAGCTATCGCCCTGGTGTTAATACTGCTTGTGGCCGTGCTTGTGGTGGCCATGGCTTGGACTGAAGCAGATAAGTTCACCTACATTGGGGCGGTGAGAGAAATACTTCTAACCGCGGCGTATGAAGCACCCCTCCTCCTATCGGCTTTAGCCATGTTTCTACTCTATAAATCTGCAGATCCCTTTGGCGTTGTAGAGACCCAGAGAGAGCTATGGGGCATCTTCTTAAACCCGCTGGCGTTTGTCACATATTTTGTGACTCTACTCATGGCTACGACTAGGCTACCTTTTGAAATACCAGAGGCCGAGCCCGAGGTAGTGTTAGGGCCATATACAGAATACGGCTCCACACTTTTTATCTACGCCTTTGGCTCTAACTATGTCAAACTATACACTCTTTCGTTACTCGGCACGGTGTTATTTCTCGGCGGCTGGACTCCAGCAGATGGCCTCCTTGGCGTGGTTATTACAGCAGTAAAAATGGCAGTGTTTATCATCCCTGCCCTCTTGGTAAGAGCTATCTACCCTCGCTACAGAATTGACCAGGCGCTGGAGTTAGGCTGGGGCAAGTTATTAGTGCTCTCAATAGTTGCTGTGGCCTGGTCTCTTGTATTGCTATGGTTGCGTTAGTACTCTTCATACTCCTCTTTATAACACTTCTAACGGCTCTTGTGGCAATAAGCTACTTTCTAGCCCCCCGAAGGCCCTCTGAGGTAAAGCAGAGGAGGTTTGAGGCAGGGGGGCCGCCTTATGGAACTATTCAGAGGAGGTTAGTTATGCAATACATCGGCTACATCTACCTAGTGACTACTGTAGAAGCCACACTAGGCCTGGCCATAGTTGCCGTTTTAACAAATGAAAATATGCTACCGCTTAGTCTCTCCCTAGCGCTCCTAATGGCTATACTAGCCGCAATTGTAGCCAGATATCTCAAAATCCTAGCTGACGTGAGAAAATGGAGTTAGCGACCTCTGTATCAACCTCTAGAATATTAGACAGTTGGCTGATATCTATCTCGAATTTGACGAATTTTTAATTATATAAAATTTCAGAAATTCTTATATAAAGAAAAAGAGGTGAAACTAATGAGGGGGGCTATCTCTCAAGCTGTTTCTAGAGTGGCCAGATGGGGCACGAAATGGTCTCTCTGGCCGCCACATTTAGTTACCGCTTGTTGTGGCGTCGAGTTTGCACACACCTTTGGCCCCGCTTATGACGCCGAGAGATTCGGCATGTTGCCTATAGGTAGCCTTAGGCAGAGCAATATCCTAATCTTGGAGGGCACTATAACGCTTAAGATGGCTAAATTTGTAAAATATATATACGACCAAATGCCTGAGCCTAAGTACGTAATCGCCATGGGGGCCTGCGCCATTAAGGGAGGCGTCTTCTACGGGAGTTATCACATGGTTCCCGCCTCCAAAGTTGTCCCAGTTAACGTATACGTCTCCGGCTGTCCGCCGACTCCAGAAGCTGTTTTAAAGGCTGTAGAAAAGATACAGAAGCAGATATACCATGCAGAGAGTTGAGTGGCCCTTTAACCTACAGTTTGGCAACACCTTCTATATACAGAACGAGGAGGAGCTGAGAAGAGGCGAGAGGGGACTTGTCGTGGTCGTCGGCCCGCAACATCCAGGCTCAGGCCACATGAGACTATTCGTGGTTTTAGACGGCGATATCATAAAGGAGGTGGTACCGGATCCAGGCTTCGTCCATAGAGGCATGGAGAAGCTGGCTGAAAACAGGCCCTACTGGACCCTTATCCCCCTGGTAGAGAAGGCCTCGATAATGGACAGTATGAACATAACCCTCCCCATCACCCTAGCCCTTGAGAAAGCCCTAGGTCTAGAGCCGCCTCCCAGAGCAAAGTACTTAAGGACATTAATGGCGGAGCTATCACGTATAAGAACACACCTCTACGACCTCGCGCTGTTGGGTATATTTCTCGGGCACTCCACGGCCTTTATGTGGAGCTTCGCTCTCATGGATCTCTACGCCGAGGTCTTTGCGAAGATCACCGGCGCTAGGACAACAGTGGCCTACCCAGTCCCCGGCGGCGTGAGACGAGACGTAAAGAGGGAACACCTCGAGGCCGTGGAGAGGTTGCTCAAGAAGACGGAAGAGAAGCTGAGAGACCTCAAAACTATCTTCCTCGACAACCCAGTGACCAAGGCCCGCCTAGAGGGCGTCGGCGTGATAGACGCAAAACGCGCCGCAGAGCTAGGCGTCGTGGGACCCTTCGCCAGAGCCGCCGGGATAGACTACGATATAAGAAAGATATATCCATATGACGCATACCCAGAGATAGAGTTTGAAATAGCGACAGAGAAGGAGGGAGACGCACTTGCTAGAGTAATAGTTAGATGGCGAGAGATTTACGAATCTATAAAAATAGTTAGACAGATTATAAAAGAATTGCCTCAAGGCGATGTAATAGACGAGGCTCTGTTGTTTAAAAACCCTGAATATCGTAGAGAAGGCATAGGAGGCGTATTGGGCGTCTACACCTACATATATCCTGAGCCGGGAGAGTACGCCGCAGTTGCCGAGGCAGCCAGAGGTACCACCTACATCCACCTCTGGACAACCGGTGCCCAGAGGGTCTACCGCATGCGCTACGTCACCCCGAGCTGGCGCAACCTAAAGGCCATGGCAGAGGCCATGAAAGGCGAGAGACTCGCCAACATGCCCACCGTGTACATGTCATTCGGGTACTTCCCACCAGAGGCAGATAGGTAGTATGCAGATCCGCCTCTTCGACCTAGACCAACGCCGCGAGGTAATCGTCGACATAGACGGCAAAGCCCACATCACAGAACTGATAAAACGCCTGAAGGAGATGGGCGTCTTGAGACAAAACGAGGCGGCCATGATAGGCGTCCCACTAGATGAGAAGAGGATAGCCTACGTACCAGCCGCGAACGTAGAACAGCTAGTGGCCTACGCCAACCAGAAAAAAACAGTAATCGCATTCAGACGATACCCGCTCTACGGACTCACCACCACATAGCTCCCCTTCACAACACCGGCCTTCCCCGGGGGAGCTCGGGGCTCGCCCCCGCCGGACGCCTTGGTGGGCGGGGCGGGGCGGGGGGCCCGGCCGTGCCCGGGCGGACGGGCGCGCCAGATGTAACAGTCGGCCGGGGCCCCAAGGCCGGTTGGTTCATGAGTGAAGAAACTTACGAGGTTAAAAGTGTGATGGTCGTTGAGACGGAGGAAAAAACGGGTTGTTTCTGGAGTAGCTCCCAGTAGCGCTTTTTAGCCCATAACAACGGCACGTTGTCTCTGTTGTCGTTGAAGCCGCAAGAAGGACAACGCATCCGTCTGTTACTCAGCTCCTCCATCTTTGCTCCACAACGGGGGCAGATGGTTGAATACAACCGCACTTCTCTATACGGCTGTCCGTACCACTCAGCGAGCGCTTGTAGGCGTCTCCTCAACTGCCCAAGCCCATCGTAGAGGTGCTTCTTATCGCCGCTTTCGCCACTCTGCTTCCGCTCTAGATACGTCTCCTCCTCCATCGTGTCCACCACGATCGCGGCTTGATGCTCCCTCGCCAGCTTAATTATCTCACTAACGACGTATTTAACGACGCCTCTTATCTTCCTAAACCGCTTTGATGCAAGGTGGCGGGCTCTGTCTTCGAGACGTCTCTTTCTGGCGGGGTCCGCCTCCCTAGCGGCTTGTTCGTCGAGACGGCTTATCTCCTCGTGAAGTCTCCTCAGCTCCCTTACCACGTTCTCGTCTAGTAGTCTCATCCGCCTTACGATCTTGCCGTCTACAACGAGTCCCACCACGACGCCGTGGTCGAGACGATTCACGTCAACGGCGACTATCGCCTTGGGCTCTATCTGTTGAACTTCGCGGGCGAAGACTAGGGCAACGTATAGCTTGTCATAAGTCGGCTCCTTCTCACCATCTCTCTTCTCAACGCCGAGAAACGCCAACTTGAGTTTGGCACCCTCCTCCAACCTCCGCCTAATCCAGGCGACGTTGCTCTTTTTCAGCTTGACGGCGAAAGGCGGTATGCCGAGTTTTCTTACTCTAACAATACAGCTCTTTAGGTCGACAAAGACCGCCATACTTATGTCTCTTTCGTTCCCAACTCTAAGTTGGGCGTTGAGCGGAACCGCCCTGTGGAACACTACGTCGCGCCAGAAGAACTTAGCCCACTCTGCGATATATCTCTTAAGTCCGTACTTGGGAAACACCTCCTCGATAATCCGCCGTGCCAGCTCCCGTCTGTCGGGAGTAAGCAAGCAGACAAGCTCCTCCGGCGCGAGCTTGGGCTCCTCTTGCCCCGTCAACTCCTTTAACAGCCTTCTGGCGTACTCCTCCACCGCTAGGCGCATCCTTACGGCGAGGCCGAGGACGTCCGGTCGCTCTTCGACGAGGCGCCAGGGGATCTCAACCCTCAGCGTCCTGTATGCGTACATGGCCTTGTATGTGGTGGGGCTGAAATCTCTGTTGGTTATAAAAGGCGCATGGGGGCAGGCCAAAAGTTTTACAAGACAAACCCACGGCGCCGTCGTAAAGGCGGCGTCGAGAGACACTTGTCGGCCATGTTGTTGACCTTCGCCGCCACTAGGGCGGTCGTCGTTGCTAGCAACTTGCCGACCCTCGCCGGCGTCATACGCCGCTGATGCCGCCCCTCGCGTTGTTCATACCGATATTCCCCATCGCCGTGTTGACGGCGCTCGCGGTAAAAACCGCCGTAAACCCGTTTTTTAACCCACCCACACCTCTAACGCAGTCCCCACCACTTTCTACTACCTCGGTTCACCTGCCTGACGACGTCGCTGTCAGGCAGGTTAGTCGAAATAGTTGAAAGGGCGTCTCTGGCTTTCTGCGCATGTGGCGGGGGAGGTGTGAAGATGTCGCATACATTGTAAACACCGCCTGGCGGATACTAACTGTGGTTTCCCCGTTTACCCAGCGACAGCTTTCCCAAGACCGGCGCCCTACTTGCTCAACAACGAGGGGGACCTCGACGCCTAACTAGCTTTTCTCCCCCACGCCCCATGTGCATATGAGCCAAGTCTACAGAACACTGAAGGTGGAAATCCCCTGGAAACTCATCGAAGAGCGACCGGACGTCCTAGACCTAGCGACGAGGATGCGCCTAGCGGCAACGGTCTCAAGAAGCACTTCGTGGATAAGGCCAAGGTGTTTTGGCGCGACGCAGTGTTCTACAGGGCGGTTCCGTTAAACGCCAGTTGAGAGTGGAAAACGAAAGAGACATGAGTATGGCAGTCTTCGTCGACCTAAAGAGCGGCGCTCTCAGAGTGCGGAAGTTGGGCATACCGCCGTTTGTTGTAAAATTGAAGAAGAGCGACATCGCTTGGATAAGAGAGAGACTACAGGAAGGCGCCGAGCTTAAGTTGGCATTCTTGGACATAAACCGAAACTCACCACAACAGACTTCTAACCCCCAAACCCAGACAAACCGGTAGCAACACAGCTACACATGCGCCTACTACATACCATAGATGTAGATAAACGACGGGAGAAGATTCCCCCGGGTTGCTACAGACGTACGCCTAGTGAAAAGCTATCGCGGTCTATGTATACCAAGTTAAAGCCGCCGGCCTGCAGACGCCAGCCTAGGCACCGTGTACACAATCAACGGGCGCCTGCGCTACACGATACCTACATCTCTACAAACCTACAGCAGACTCATAGATAGAAACCGCCGTGTGAACCTACGTCAAAACCTTCTTGAGCAGATAATCCAGCCATGACGCGCAGATACGACAGAGGTGAGAAAAAGACAACCCCCTCCCCACCCTAAAGGGTGAGGCTTTCGGTTATAACGAACTTTACTATCCTAGGGTTTAGCCCATCAGCCCCCAGTCTGGCACTTTGAAGTCCTTACGTAGTGGGTAGAGGGGTTTGCCTGTTTTTTCATCTATGCAACAGTCTGGGTCTAGTAAGAAGCGTTTGCCCATGTGTGGGTTTCCTTCGAACCATATGCCGAACATCTCGTGGCACTCTCTCTCGTCGTAGTCCGCCGAGGGATATATATCGGCTATAGAGGCTATCTTGGGGTCGTTGCGGGGTATCTCAGCTCTGACGTGTAGGAGCTGGTTTTTGAGGTCTGGGTTTAGGTATGAAGCGTAGACATACGTCACCAAGAACTTGCCTTCGGCCATGTAGTCCACGGCGCTTAGGGAAAGGACATGGTCGAAGCCCAACTCCTTTAGCTTGGTAGCGACTTCTCTCACCTTTCCGGGGGGCACCATGAGACATAGGTGGCCCTCTGGCGTCACGCCGTGGTTCAAGATGGCGTCTCCCAACGCCGCCTTTAGTTTCTCAAGCAACGGGTGGTCGGCAGGGGGTGGGCACTTGGGTGGTATTTTCGCCGACATATTACCCAGCCTGTTGAGCCATGGGTTTTGGCTGTGGCTTTGGCGGAGGCGGTAGGTACGGCGTTAAGTCCACCTTTGTCGGCTCGACGTAGGGCCCTGGCTGGCCCTTGATCTTGTTGTGAAGCATTATAAAGGCTCTAATTACAGCCTCAGGCGTCGGCGGGCAGCCGGCTATGTAGACGTCTACAGGCACTACTGTGTCTACCTGAACCACGTGGTAAGAGTTCCAGAAGAGGCCTCCTCTAACTGCGCAAGCTCCCATGGCGATTACGTACTTAGGCTCGGGCATTTGTTCATACACCATCTTGAGAACCTTTGCCATCTTCTTAGTTATAGTTCCCTCCACCAATATGACGTTGCTCTGGCGCATAGTGTGGAAGGGCAGAACTCCCCATCTCTCGGCGTCGAAGCCCGGGCCTGAGGTGTGCGCCACCTCTACTCCACAACAAGACGTGACTAAGTGTACTGGCCAAAGACTCCACCTCACGCCCCATTTAAATAACTTCTCAAGTTTGGCCTTCTTAAGTAAAAACTCTCTTAAAGCTTGTGACATACAGATTAGGGTAGAAAACCCTTTATATACGTTGTTATCTACATTTGATGACTGAATGGTTCGGCGCTGATATATGACGATTAGCCCTACACGAGGATAGTTAGCCCCCCTTTTGCGGCTCCCGGCCTCCCCCGGAAGCTCGGGACCCGCCCGGAGTCGCTTGGGCGATCGCGGGCGAGGGGCTCGGGTCATTGGGGGCTGGCGGCGCCGAGGCCCAGGACCAGGGATGTGGTTCATAGGTGGAAGAGTTTATAAAGTGAGATAGCCGCCGAGAGGGGAAAAGCAGGTTGTTTTACCTTTCGGAAGATTTCCCAATAACGTCTCTAGGCCCATATCGACGGTATATTGTCTTTGTGGTCGTTGAAGCTGTAGGAGGGGCGTGTCGTCTTCCTGTTCTTCAACTCCTGTAGCTTCGCGCCGTATCTCAAACAGACTGTTGAATACGACTCTAGACACGGCAACCCGTACCGCCGTGCGGGCTTGTACTCCATCACCAACTTGACGATCTCTCCGGCGATCTGCGCCACGGCGCCACATATCTTCGCGTAGCGCTTCGATTTGAGGTATCTCGCGATCTTCTCCAAACGTGCCTTCTTGGCCGAGTCCCCTACGGCTCGTTCGTCAAAAGGGGCTTTCTTCTTGCCCGTGTCTTCATTGGCATCTATGACGTCTCAGGCGTGGGGCCAGGCGGCTCTCCCCCAGCGCAGGGCAGAGCCCCACAACACGGCTGTTGCCGGGGTTAGTGGGCGGCAGACGTCCCCCTGCCAGAGCCGTCCTCAAGCGACCCGCCCAACCGTATTAAACACATCTCTTTCTTCACCACTCTGCCATGAAAAATATAGTCTACAAGACATCCCCGCCTTAAAGGGCGAGACTTTCGGTTGTAAAGCTTTAATAGTGGGGGGTATCACCTAAATGGCGGCGGTAGTCTAGCCTGGTTTAGGATGGCGGCCTTCCACGCCGACGGCGAGGAAAGCCGTTGATCCCGGGTTCAAATCCCGGCCGCCGCATCTTTACCCCCAGATCACTAAAGCTCTGTGGTGTTTTCCCTCTCTTAGGTTTTGATATGCTTGGTTTATCTCGTCTGGCGTATATCTATGAGATATGAGTCTACCCGGCTGTATTTTGCCGGAGGCCGCCAAGGCTAAGAGCTCTGGTATGTCAACTCTTGGTCTATAGCCGAGACTTCCCACAATTTTTATGCCATTCATAACTAGGTGGTTTGCTGGAATTTCTATTTTAGAAGAGCCAAGCCCTGTCACTAGGATTGTCCCGCCTCTTTTCACAACTTCTATCGCAAGTTTAAGATCGGGGGTTGGCTTGGTTTCATATACCACGTCTGCGCCTTGTGGCAATATGTCTCTTATGCTCGATGTTGGATCCTCCGTTACAGCGTTAACAACATGAGTAGCGCCCAGCTCCTTTGCTTTTTTAAGCGCCATCTCTCTTATATCGATTGCTATTATAGGATAAGCGCCGAGAGCATTGGCAAGTTCTACCGCCGCCAGCCCAACTCCTCCTACGCCAATTACCACAAGCGAAATACCTGGCCTTACCTCAGCCTCTTTTAGCGCTCTGTAGGCTGTTCCATAGGCACATGAAATTACCGCGGCAGTGTATACGTCCAGACCCTTTGGTATTGGAAAAACTGCGGTCTCAGGCACTACCATATACTCGGCATGTCCTCCATTGAGTCCGAGAATTCCAGGCATTCTTGTTGCAGCATATGGGCAGTAATTTTCTTGGCCGTGGACACACCAATAGCATTTTCCACATGGGATTATCCATGATACTACAACAGGATCTCCTGAAGATAGACCGTGCGGGTTTTCGCATCTAGGGCCGAATTCTACAACCCAGCCCGACACCTCATGTCCTAATATAAAACCATCGGGCGGCGGTATCATTTCGCCGTCTAATATATGTAAGTCTGAGTGACATACGCCGGTTGCTGCGACTTTTATAAGCACCTCGCCTTCGCCTGGCATCGGCGTTGGAATTTCTGACAATTCTAGATTGCGGGTTGACGATCTGTAGAGAGCTGCCCTTATTCTTATAGGTATTTTCATTCTATACCAACCTTTTGTGCTACTTTTATCATAGCCAGTGCTGCTGAGGCGTATTGAGCTAGCGTTGCAAAACTGCCTTTTTTGACTTTGATTTTGCCTAAAACCATGGCTGGTATTGGCTGTAATTTCCCAGATATTACATCAAGCCACGTCTTGTAATCAGCTTCAAGGATATATGGCGCGTCGGCTTGTGATATAGACTCGCCTGTGTATACCTCTACTCCGTGGCAGTAGCCATGTTTAAGATATAGTTTCATAGCCGATTTCTCGCCAACGCCAAGTTGAGAAGGTGTGTTTGTCACTAAGAAGATTATATCGCCCTCCCATCTAGTGGCAGCGCTTCTATACTCGGCAGATTCGTTTAAAGCCCTACAGAATTCTTCAGCCCATTCTTTGCTTGGAAACTTCGCCATATATAAAAATTCAGACTTATTTAAATACATTGTTTATTTTTAGAAATTTTTAAGTTGAGAAATTGCTAAGGTGAAAAATTTTGATACAGTAGCATATCCGTTTTCACGTGGTATTTAGGACATATATATCTTATAGGTGCTTTAGAAAATAATTTCTGACGGAGATTTCCGTCTCTCTAGTTTACTTTGTTTTAGCTGAAGATGTTGTATATAACATGGACGTGTGAGGGTCTCTCTTATACACGGCAATGTGTCTACCGTTCGATCGATCTTGCTATCTTATCTATGATTACCGCCACGACGCTTAAATCTAGGCAAACGCCTTAGTGTTTTCTCTCTAGTAGAAGGTCGAGAGATTTCCTCTCTAAAGTGCTGAGAGCTTCTTTTAAGGCTTTGCATCCTGCCGTATCGCTCTCTTTACATTTCTTATAGCGTGCTAACGCTTTCTCTGCCAACTCTTTGTTAACCTCTGTGCTTCTCCTGGCCAATGCTTTGAGAATCATGGCTGTCTCTGTGACGCACTCCAAGTCGGGGCCCTGCGTTTTTTCAATTGTGCCGTCTCTTCTATAGGTGGTTAGATATACTGAGCATGTGTCGTAGTCGTAAGAGATCTCGACTTTTTCTGTCTTAGACCTCGCCGGCAGCTCAACGCCGGTTTTAAAAGTCTCTTCTATTCCAACGGCATATTTAAGTAGCTTCATACCTAATCTCACAGATTTCTTGTCTAGTCTACCGAGTAGTTTATACGCCACCCTTTTCAAGTCGGTTATTTCTTCAAAGGTGAGTTGAGAGGGGTCTTTGTTTAATATCTCATCTATTTTATCTAAGTCTTCTACTGTCAGAGGTTCTGTCGTAGATATTTTCTTTAGAGCATCTGCCTCTACTTGTGTAACTAAGCCTTTTGATACTAATAGCGAGGTTAAAAACTCCATTAAGATATAGTCTCTTTCTCTCTTCCTAATTATCTCGGCGTAGAGAGGAATTAGATATATCTCAAGCGATTTAACTAGCCTATACATTATGAGACCTAGTATTGTAATTGAGACAGCAATTGTAGTGATAAACAGAAGCGTTAAGTCCACAGAGAGCTACTTGTCTATCTATAAAAATGTTTTATAAAATGTCTTTAGAGAGGTCTATGAGTTGGAATTTAGTTGTAGCCACCGGCTGGCGGCAGGAGAGACTATGTTTGGAGGAGTTGTATAGAGTTGGCGATATCGTTGGAAGACGAGTTGAGGAGGTTTGGTTCACTGGGTTTGACGGCTTGTTAACTGCCAAAGTAGAGGGGGACCCTGTGGAGTTTGTCAAAATGCTCATAGATGTGGTTAAAAGCGGCTATTATATACCTAGGTATATCCTTAGAGTGACGCCTATTATGACTGTTGTAAAGACCGATTTAGACGAAATACAGAAGGCCGTGGGCGAGCTGGCCGAACGCTATATTGCGCCACAGGAGAGTTTCAAAATTGAGCTTAAGAAGAGGGGCGTGAAGTTCGACCGCATGTCGGTTATTGAATATGTCGCCAGAGCGGTCAACCGGAGGGTAGATTTGACAAAACCTGACAAAGTCGTGTGGATTGAGATGTTCCCTAGCAGAACCGGCATCTCTGTAATTAGAGAGGATGAGACCTTCTCACTTATGAGATCTAGATCTGCCACATGAGAGAGGAATACGTAGAGGTCGGGGGTAGGAGAGTGAGATATATCGCTGGGGGAGTTGGCAAGCCGTTGGTCTTGCTACATGGCTGGTCTTTTAATGCAGATACTTGGGTTGAAAGCGGGATTTTTCCCGCTCTGGCTAAACACTACACTCTATATGCAATAGATATGCCATATGGCGCAAAGACAAAAAGCGAGAGATTTAGCGCCCCCCGCCGGGAATATGCCGAATTTCTCCGAGGAATTTTAGACGCGCTGGGTCTTGTAGACCCGCCGCTCGTAGGGCCGAGCGCCTCTGGTGAAGTTGTTTTATGGTATGTAGCGCGGCGGCTTCCGACAAAGGCTGCAATTGTAGTAGGCCCAGTGGGTCTCGCAGAGGAGTTGCTCACGGCAGTTGCAGAAATAGATGTGCCTATTCTAGCCATATGGGGTGAGAGAGACGAAATCTCGCCCCCCTCTAATGCCAAATTGTTAAGGGGTAAGAGGGTAAAGATAGCGATTTTAAAAGAGGCTGGACACGCCGCATATTTAGACAAGCCCGGCGAGTTTATAGACGTCGTCTTAAGCTTTTTGAAAGAGTTTTACTAAACTCTCGGCAAGGCGAACTGCCTGTCTAGTCTCGCGGGGATTGTGCGTCCTTACTACGTGGGCGCCGTTAAGAACGGCTATTGTCTCGGCGGCTAGAGAGGCCGGTAACACTTCGTCTGGGCTTTCTACGCCAGTTATCTTCCTGAGAAAGGATTTTCTAGACACGCCTATTAAAATAGGCTTATTTAACGCCCTGAGTTTGGCTAGATTAGCTATTATGTATAGATCCCACCTCCACCATGGCCATTGTTCATCTCCGTGTCTATACTCGCCTCTGACTACATAAGGTTCGTCTCTCTGTGGAAGTAATGGAAAGCCTATCCCAGGGTCTACGACTATTTTTCTCTGATCTACGCCACATTTTTCAAAATGTTCTAGGGATTCTCTTAACGCATAGACAACTCTAGCCACAGGGTCTACGCCTCTTCTCGCCTCTTTTTCTCTAGCTACTACCACCACCGAGGCGCCGTAATCTGCAATAATGCGGCATATCTCTGGGTATAGCTTCCCCCCTGTGACGTCGTTTATTATAGAGGCGCCTACCTTCAAGGCGTATTCAGCCACTTGGGGCCTGTATGTATCTACGCTTATTGGAACCTTTACGTTTTTTATAATGTCTGGCAAAACGGCCTTAAGTCTCTCTAGCTCTTTTTCCGGCGGGATCCATGTCTCTAAATACGGCGCCGTCGACATTGCTCCAATGTCTATTACATCGCTATATTTCTCTAATTCCATAGCTTTTTCAACGGCATTGTGTATCGCCACAGAGCCTTTGAAAAACGACTCTGGCGATATGTTAAGCACAGCCATTATTCTCACTGGGTGTCCATCTCCGACTTTAAGACCACCTAGTTCACCCGCTATCATATGCATAAACTATATATTTTTGTTGTAGATAAAGATTATGCAAAAAGTTATTCGTAGTAAATCTTATGTATTTGAGGGAGAGTTGCCAGAAGAGATATCAACATTACTAGAGAAGTGGGGGAGGTTAGTAAAAAGAGGCGAGGTCGCCGTTTATATGATAGACTCCGGTGAGATAAAGATGCGTAAAATCTCTGAAAATCCGACGCAAGTAGTGAGGAGGATCTATATCCACCCATCTTGTGGATGTATGTTAGAAATTGACGAAACTAGAGATTTTGAACAAGGGAAGACAACCTACACCTTGTATATGAAAAAGCTCTGTCAGGAGCATAAATCTTAAGTTTAGAATTCCCACACTCTCCCGTGGGCCGTATCTATGTAGAGACATATGGCTGTTGGCTAGCTAAAGCAGATGCCGAAATTTTACGACAGAGACTAGGCTACGAACAAGTTTCTAATGTAGATGAGGCAGACGTAATTTTAGTATATACATGTGCTGTTAGAGAAGATGGAGAAGTGCGACAGTTGGCTAGAATTAGAGAACTTGTAAAACTGGGGAAAGAGCTTATAGTGGCTGGGTGTCTCGCAAGACTTAGGCCATATACAATAAAATCTCTAGCCCCACATGCCAAGTTGATCTACCCCTCGGAGATAGAGGGCGGGAAAGAGCGCAGCATGAAGACATTGCCTAAATACGAGAGGGGGCTTATATATACAGTGCCACTACAAGTGGGTTGTCTTGGCAATTGTACCTTTTGTGCAACTAAATACACTAGGGGAGGCGCGGGGTATGTAAAAAGCGCAGATCCAGACGATGTAGTACGCCATATAAAAGAGGCTGTAGCTAAAGGCGCGCGCGAGATTTATCTAACGGGACAAGACGTTATTACCTACGGTTTTGATGCCGGTTGGAGAGGCGGCTGGACGCTTCCAGACCTACTCGATAGAATCCTAAAGGAGGTCGAAGGTGAGTATAGAGTGAGAATTGGAATGTCTGAGCCTTGGATATTTGAAAAATTTGTAGACCAGCTATTAGACATTATAAAGAGAGACCACAGAGTCTATAGATATTTCCACCTCCCTGTCCAATCTGGAAGCGACAAAGTGCTTGTCGCGATGGGTAGGAAGTACACTGTAGAGGAATATAGAGGTCTCATACGTAGGATAAGACGGGAGCTCGGCGACAACGTCTTTATAGCCACTGACATAATTGTGGGATTTCCCGGCGAAACAGAAGAAGACTTTCAGGAAACTGTCAAGCTTGTGGAGGAGCTACAGTTTGACAAAATCCACGTGGCGAGATTTAGCCCCAGGCCTTTTACAGAAGCCGCAGTAATGCCTAGACAAGTGCCAGACGCCGAGAAGAAGAGGCGGAGTAAAATCTTGTCGGAAGTAGCCATGAGGATTGCCCATTTGAGAAACGGCGCTCAAGTGGGAAAGAGAGATGTTGTGTTAATAGATGAGGTAGACCACGGCCTTGTGGTGGGGAGGGCGAGCGACTATAGACAAGTGGTGGTTAAGAGAGGAGCCGGCGACGGACTATTGGGAGAGTTTGTAAACGTTAGGATAGCCGCAGCAAGTCCAGTGTACCTTTACGGCGAAATCCTCTAGAGCAACACTTGTTCCCAGGGGTATTTCTTAGAGGCTCTCTGGCTTCTCAACTCCTCAAGCTTCTTCAACATGTCTTTTACCTCTTCCTCTGTGAATTTTCTAAACAACGGCCTTACATCCCCCAGCGGAGTACCTGGCGTCGGTGGTTTATAGGCCTCGTCCCAACTTGGCTGTGAAATGCCAAGCATCTTCCAGAGCTCAGCGGCGCTTCTCGGCGTAACTGGCGTTAAGCCGGCAGCTATAGTTTTAAGCGACCAATAGGCGCGGTACATAACTGCGTTTGCGACTTCTATGTCTCTACGTAGGAGCTCCCAGGGAGCTCTGGCGTTAAGATACCGGTTGCCCTCTCTAGCTATTTCTACCACGGTGTGGAGGGCGTCTTTTAGCTCTATGGCGTCGTAATGTTTCTCTGCCTTCTTAAACAACTGTATTACTCTATTGATAAACTCCTCATCTTCTCTAGTAGGCGCGCCAGGCGGAGGCACAACCCCACCCATTCTATTTTTGATGAAAGTAAGCACTCTATTTATGTAGTTTCCCACGTCGTCATTCATGATTTTATTTATGATCTCCAACGCAAGAGCCCAGGTAAAACTTGTGTCTCTATTTTCTGGGCGGATATAGATGAGGATAAAGCGCCAGTAGTCTGGCGGCATAAGTTGGAGAGCTTCGTCTATCCATATACCCCACCTCCTGCTTTTAGAAAACTTGTCACCTTCATATAAGAGATATTCGGTAGATGCAGTAGTGGTCGGGAGGGTGTAGCCTTCGCCATTTGCAAGAAGAAGCGCAGGTAGTATAATGACGTGAAATGGAATGTTGTCTTTGCCTACGAAAAATACAATTTTTGTCTCTGGGTCTTTCCAATAGCGTTCCCATTTACCGGCGTCCTCTCTAAAGAGCTCAACTACGGCGGATATATACCCAAGCACGGCCTCAAACCAAACATATATAGTCTTACCCTCCGCCCCTGGAAATGGCGCAGGTATGCCCCATTTGTTATCTCTTGTAATTGCCCGCGGCTTTAGCCCCTCTTTCAACATCCCTAGAGACATCTCTTTGGCATTGGGCGGAAGATGGGGGTTCTCCTCTACATATTTCCTTATTCTATCCTCTAGTTTTCTCAAGTCGAGATACCAGTGTTTTGTAATACGCCACTCTGGTCTTGAGCCACATATGGCGCATCTCGGCTCTATCAACTGTTTGGGATCTAGAAGGCGGCCGCAGTTTTCACATTGGTCTCCCCTAGCTCTCTCGTAACCACAGTAGGGACATTTGCCAATGATAAATCTATCGGGTAGATATATCTTGTCTCTGGGACAGTATGGCACCTCTTCTTCTTTTGTAAATATATAGCCATTATTATATATCTTTAGAAAGAAGTTTTGGACAAATTTTATATGGGTGTCTGAGTGAGTGTGAGTGTAGAGATCGAAAGATATGTCCCATCTTTTAAAAAGTTCGGCGACGATCTGGTGCATTTTTTTCGCATACTCCTCTGGGTCTACCCCCAGTTGTATAGCCTCCACCTCTATCGGCGTTCCATGCATATCGCTACCAGATACAAATACCACGTCGTGGCCACGGAAACGTAGATATCTGGCGTATACATCTGCAGATAGGACAGAGCCTATTAAATTGCCGAGATGGGGCACCGTCTGGACGTAGGGCCACGCAGATCCAATTACGTATTTAGCCACGGAGAGAGAAACGTCGAAATTTAAATTACTTCTGCCTTACTATTGATCTAAGAGCTTCACGTATAGCGCTCTTTAGCCCCCCGCTTTCATACGCCACGAGAACTCTTGACCACTTTATCCTAAGTACTAATATCGTCACCACTAGAGTGGCCACAGCTACAATCGCCATAGACAGCCTAACGTCGCCTAGGTATCTATCAACGGCCATTAACGCCGCGTCTGTAAATAACGCTATGGCTGAGGCGAGAAGAAGCTTTCCAGCAAATACAGCGAGGAAAAACCGCCTTATGCTATAGCCGGCGGCTCCCAGAGGGATATATAAAACGTCGTCTGCCAACGGAGATGTCGCAAATATAAAGACCGCCACGTCTATGCCCCATTTCGATATTTTATCAAAAAACTTCTTTGCGTATTGAAACTCCTCGCCCATGACTACTCTCCCAATTCCATAGCCGTAGAAAAACACCAACACCTTTCCAAGAGTTGCGCCAAGCGCCGTCGTTAAAACGGCGGCTGTCACACTGACGGCGTCACTGTGTGTAGCAACATAGGTCACTGTGGCCAAGTAGCCGGGGAGTGGGATAAATGGTATGAAATGCGATATAAAAACCGCTAGGAAGACGCCGAGTAGTCCGACGTAATCCACGGCGCGTTATTTACCAAACCTCCTTTGTCTTCTGGAGTATTCCTCAACTATGTAGACAAGATCCTCTCTCTCTATCTCAGGCCATAGCTTGTCGAGGAAGATAAGCTCGGAGTAGGCAGATTGATAAAGTAGGAAGTTGCTTAACCTCTTCTCGCCGCCTGTTCTTACAACTACGTCAGGCTCGGGGTTTGGTAAATCTCTAGTGTCTAGACACTGAAATAGCGTCTCTTCGTTTATATCAGCGATTTTAACCTCGCCGTTTAAAAGCCGTTTTATACAACGTACAATTTCTGCCCTACCGCCGTAGCCTAAGGCGAAGGTTAAGTTATACGACGAATAACTTCTTGTGACAGATTCCAACTCCTCCATTAGCTTCACTACCCTCCCAGGTAGTAACGATCTGTCGCCAATAAACCTAATTCTCACCTTATTTTCGTGGATCAAGGGGTCTTCGAGAGATTTTCTAAACTCCTCCTCAAATATCCTAAATAAAATCTCCAACTCTAGCCTACTCCTCTGGAGATTCTCTGTAGAAAGCGCATAGAAGGTAACGTTTCTAATTTCTCTAAACTCAAGCGCCCAGAGAAGAAAACTACGCACTTTTTCCACGCCGCGTTTGTAGGCGTGGTAAAAATCGAGCCCTGCTTTTTTTGCAAATCTCCTATTGCCGTCTGGAATTACAGCGATATGACTGGGTATTTTAACAGACCCGCTCTCCCACATGTTCATCACCCCCCTTCTCTATTGTAAGAAGCACAGGCTTGTCACAAGTGGCAAGTAGCATTCCTTGACTCTCCACGCCCATTAATCTCTTGGGCTCTAGATTTGCCACAACCACGACGTATTTACCCACTAGATCCTCAGGCTTGTAATACTCAGCCAAGCCGGCGACGATCTGTCTCTTTTCGGCACCTAGGTCGACCACTAGTTTTATAAGCTTTCTAGAACCCTCGACTCTCGCCGCCTCTAAGACCTTACCCACGCGAAGGTCAATACGTCTAAATTCGTCAATTGAAACTAACGACATCACAACGCCGTGTATACGTATATTTAAAGGTTTAGTTTAAAATCTCGGTAGGCGTTGCCAACGCTGTATATTACCACCTCCGCCAACTTAGGCCCGGCGCCCAGTTCGTATTTAAAATAAACAGCAACACCTTGGACTAGATGGATATAACTCCTTTTCTCTACAAACCCCTCTTTAATCTCCTCACTGGGCGGGAGGACGTTTACAAAGTCTCCGTTGGCAGTCGCTAGATATACATCTACCCGCTCCACGACATCTCTAGTTACTTTACATTCTAAATATAGCGGGGTGTCTAAATGCATATGTCTAATAGATGCACCTATTTGCTTTAGTCTGCCAACTACATAGTTCACAGTCTGTAGTACTTGCTCTTTTGATGCAAGAGGCAAGACTATCACAGCCGGCGGGACTGCTAACACACTGTCTAAATCCCTCTCTTTAATATTCGTTTCGTTGCCACTGCAGCAATAAAACCTATGGCCAACGGCATTAGGTATACGGCTAGGAGAAACACGGGTATACCAAAGTAGCTCGTCTCTACAGTTACAACAACGACGTTAGATCTATTTGATAAGAGATAGTCATTACCTAAAAACTCCGCGTATATCATATACACGCCGGTGTTTTTAAACCTAAGTGTGACAACCGTCGATTTGTCAACCAATACATCTTCAACATCTGTAGAGTTGTATGTTTTATTTATCTTATATATCAAAACGCGGCCTTCCTCCTGTCCCACCGGGCTTTCTAAATTAACCACAAGCGGAAGGCCGCCGTCTATAAGCGCCATTTTTCTCTCGGCTCTAATCTCTATTTTGGCAGGGTTTTTAACCGCTAAATAGAATTGGGAAGTCCAACATGGGTAGTAACTATCATCGCCTGGGAAAAAGACTGTAATATTGTATACCCCAGTTTTGTTAAAAACAAGCTGAGGCCCTGCTACACTTCCGTTGATGTATATATATGTTGGAAAAGAGACTAACGGTTGGACTACGTATCTCCTAAGTACATATACTGTGTTATTAACGACTTCGCCTCTTAAAACAAAATGTATTACACACTGCGCCCTGTCTATAAATACATATGTGATGTTTTCCACACTTGAATAGTTGGGATCAAAGCTATCAAATCTTGCAGTAATCTTAAAAACGCCGCCGCGTGGAGGCAACCACATGCCTTGGTAAGACGAGGAGTTTCCTGAGTAGACCACCGTGCCGTTTATTATGAGGTATAGTCTACCAGCCACCCCGCTGGGTTGTAGAAACATTCTAACGGGCAACGCCTCTCCATAAACACCTCTCTTTGGCACGTCGAGAATTAGTTTAACAATTGCACTACTTACAAAAACGTTAAATGTGGCCTTTGTACTAAGAAGCCCAGGGGCCTCGGCTATAGATACTGTACCGAGATATGTGCCGGCGGGTATGCCAACTATTTTCAAAACGCCCACGCCGTTTATCACTCTGACCGTGTAGTTAAAGACGTGGAATCTCCCCATTAGCTCTACACGTGCCGTGGCGTTTATAGGCCTTCCATATAGCCGTAGAAATATCGGTATGTCCAGTTCTTGTCCATAGACCGTAGAGAACGTTTTGTTAACTATAATCTCCGGCGTCGAGGGGGCGACGAAAACTAGCATAGAGAGTTTTGCATTTCGAAAGTTCCTAGTGGTCGGGGTAAATACGACTGTCAAATTGTGAAGGCCAGGCCCGATCTTTAGCGTATCAACAAGGGAGCCGCTTGGCGCTCCGTTTACAAACACCGTCAGTAACCCACGCGGTTCTACTAACGATAGAGCCTTTGCTGATATAGACAACAGCTTGCCATACTCTACCACATAGGGGTTAGAGAAAGTCCTATTGATTTTTACATCTAGTTGAACAGGTGCTGGAGATACCCGGAGAACTCTGTTGACGCCTATCGACGTAATATTTCTATCTTCTGCCACAGCCACATAGAGCTGGTAGACGCCTACGTCTAAGAGTCTAAATATTAGAGAGCTTGGAGACTTCACTAGAATTGGCGACGACCGATTCATAACTATAGAAACAGTAGCTCTATAGTCCCTACGTCCTACAAATACTCTCACTGTGATGTTGATAGACTCGCCGTATGTATATTCATCTTTATGAATCACCTGTAGGTTTGGCACAGCCTTTATGACGGTCAGGTTGTAAGTCGTAACTATGTCTCCCATAGTTAACGTCAATGTGTAATTACCCGCGCCAAGACTCCACGTGTCTACTGCAATAAGCTCAGACGCAGGTAATACAAAAGTACCTATTGAAACTAAGCCGCGTCGGGGCGGCGGATGGAGGTTTATTTTCATCACCTCTCCAAAGACATTATTGACAACTGAGATATTCGGAATGACTACGACTTTTGTCTTTTGGTAAAATACGCCGTCTGTAGCCACTAGGTAGTACAGCCCGGAGTATTGTGGAACAAATGCCGTAGTAGGAGCCTTAGACCCATTTACATAGAGCATAACTGTTCCACATCCCCTCTCTGTCATATTAACCGAAATTTTTGAAGTCATATTTGCTGCGTTTATCTCTATTCTACATTTATCAACGACAGGTAGTTTAACAACTTTGCCATTTATCCTCAATGTGATATCGCCTGTTGTTTTCAATGGCCTCACGCCGAGATAGATCGTACTACCAGAAGTAATATTGAAATCCACGACGACGCCCTCTACTACCTCCACTTGTTTAGCCCCGCGGATTGTGAGATTTGTATATGTATATGCGTTAACGTACTCTGGCTCGATACTTACAGCGACGACTATAGCCACTATTGCCACTGTAAATATGAGACAGCGACGCACATACATCTATATGGTCTGTTATAAATTTTTCGCGGCACAAAATTAAATATATTGAAATTTACATGTCGTGGCTAAGATAATTACAATAGATGTGTGGGGCACCTTAGTGCCTGTGGAGCCGGCTATAAAAGCTGTCGTCGATGTATTACACAAGAGTCTTGGGGGGAGGATCCCCTACCAGACTGTTCAAGCTCTTATAAATGAGGAGAGGAGAAAGATGAAGCTTGCAAGACGGGAGAAACACGAAGTTGTGCCACCCATATACACATTACTTGACATACAGAGACAACTACGTAATAGGGGTATAAATACATTTTTTGACGTATATCAAACACAAGATGCTATAGACGACGCTATTTCTCGTCTTGAAATTACGCCTTATGAAGACGCTGTTGAGGCGATAAAACACGCCAAAGCCGAAGGCTATAGAATTGGAATAATTTCAAATGTCCTACTCTGGAGATCTCGCGCAACTAGAAAGTTATTGGAAACCCTCGGCATTTCACAACTAGTAGATTTACAGCTATATGCCGACGACATTGGTTATGTAAAACCTGCTGTACAAATTTTTGAAGCTGCCAAAACGCTTTTATTAGGCGATGTAGAACCCGATGTATATCTACACATAGGTGACGACTTCTATGAGGATTTCCTCGGCGCGTTAATGGCTGGCTACGGCGCTGTGTTGATAGATAGAAGAGAGCAACACACAAAGAGAGAATTGACAGAGGCAGTGCCCTGTAGGGCATATATCGTAAGGAGTTTAAAGGCTCTACCGTTAGTGCTACATGAAGCAGAAAGCTGTATTAAGCCAAGTTAGACATCAAATATTTCACATATTCAATAATCGATTTTACAGCCGGCGACTCCGTAGGCTTAAGTTTTAACACCTCTATTTCCAACGCTTGTCTCGCAGCTTGTAGAAGTTTATCAAAAGGTACGATGTGTGGAGGCTCTCCAAACGTCTTTTCTACTACACGTTCCCACGGCATTGAGTGGACGGCACTTATGGAGTACTCGGGGATATACATATTGAGCACTGGCCTAAGCCTTCTGCCTCCTAACAACTCTACGTAGCTCTTTGTCGTTTCAATAGCCGATATATCGGGCGTTACAACAGGCACTACATAATCCACAAGACCCGCCGCCAAACTCCCAAATGGAGATGGGGGCATGTCGATAATAAGCACCCCCGGCTTTAGCCTAGATTCAACTATCTGTAAGACATGTTCTAATTGCCGCTTGGTGAGAAAGCCGTCTCTACCTAGAAATGTAAAGACGAGTTGAAAAGCGCCCTTTTCTGTATTCCACCTCCTTAGGTAAAACGCCCTAATTGGGTCGGCAAGTTTACCTATGACGTAGTCAGATAGAGAGGGCCTTCCCCAAGTTGCAAGAGACTCCCCTATGAGTATAAGCGCCGCCGTACCTATATTAGGCGTGAGATCTATAAAAACTACGGGGTAGTAGGACACATTTCTCCAGGCATAAGCTAATAAAACCGCTGTGTTTAACGCTAACGTAGTCTTGCCAGTGCCTCCCTTAGTTCCAGAGGAGAAGACAAGCCTCTTCATACCTCTGGCGCAGAGACAGGCCTCCTCTTTATTTCTTCCGGGGTGATCTCCCTCTTGGTTTCTACTTTCTCCTCTTTCTTCTTTTCTCGCCTAGGCATTATTAAAACAAGACTAGCCACATAGAATAAAATTGCGGCAATAGGCCATTGACATAAGACGGCCAGTGTAAACGCCGTGATATTGAGCACTATGCCTATGGCGAATTTCACGTAATCTACAAGCGACAACTTATTTATCTATTTAACTACTTTAGAATAGTTGTATAACACGCCTTCTATAATTTCACAAAGCCCCTCTACGTCCCCCGCCTTGGCTTTCACCCACAACGGCGTGTCTCTCCTTAGTATATACTTTTTCCCGATTTTCTCAAGATATCCGGCTACGAGCAAGGCCTCAGACATATTAGCTACTTTAAATACTATAGATCTCGTTGGCCTTATCTTTGTCTCAGCCCACTTTGAGACGTCGCCAACGACAAAACTAACTACATTGCCGCGGGCCCCCTCTACAAGTTCTACTAGAAACCTAGCCAATATCTCGCACATTCTCACATTTTAAAAACGCGTATCGTATATATATATCTTTCTATCGGCTTATATGCGCGTTCTTATCATCGGCACCACAGGCCTAAATATGAAGGCCTTGGCGTCTTCACTAGAGAAGTTCCATAGAGAACAGAGCCGTGGAAAGCTCGGCTTGTACTTCGTAGAGGAGGAGTTAAAGAAAGAAGTAGACTGGGTTATTTTTCTTGACAGCGACGATTATTATTGGCAAGAACGCGTCTGGAGAGAGGCAGTGGCTAAAACAGTTGCTAGAGTAGAGGAGGAGGCGCCAGACCACGCGGCCATATTTATGAACTTGCCATATTTTCGCAAAAGCCGCTTTTTCCCAGCTGTCGACATCTCAGTATTACGGGCATTTAAGCCAGATCTCCTCATGACTTTGATAGAGGAGGCGCATGTCATTTGGCGTAGAATACAGATACGGGAGGGCCGTGAGAAAACTGGCGCAACTCTCAGACTTAAAGACGTATTTGCTTGGCGTACAGCCTCTATTCTCATAGGCGACACAATAGCTAAGGCGCTAGGCGTACAAAATGTAGTGGTTGCAGTAAAACACCCAGCTAAGACCATATACGGCATAGCCATAGGCGCCGCAAGACCTAGGTTCTACCTCTCGTTTCCAATAACATATACTAGAGGAGATCCAGAAGCGCGGCGGGAGATAGACGCCTTTAGAGCCGAGATGCACAAAAGATTTTACGCCTTCGACCCTTTGACAATAGACGAAAGAGTACTGCGGACGGCGAAAAGACAGGGAAATATCGTAGTCATAGAGGCGGAGGACCGCTGGCTTCTGCCAGAGGGCGTGAGGCCGGCTGTCGAAGACGAGCCAGAGCTCTATCCAATGGAGATACCCGTGGATCAAGTAGAGGAGGTTTTAATAGATATAGACAACTTAATCAGATTTAAAGACTTCCGCTTTATACTCCAGTCAGACGCCGTCGTCGTTTATAGACCATTTATGAAAAAAATGTTTCACAAGGGGGTCTTCAGCGAGATTATGTACGCCTCAAATACCGCCCACAAGAGACTTTTTATCTATCTACCACCTGACGACAGAACTACAGGCATGGACTCTCCCTTTGATCCCGGCGTTGGAACAATTGAGGAGAGATTAGAAAAGTTTTTCGAAGTTATTGAGAGATTTGCCGCCCGTTTTTCAGCTGAGTGATAAACTCAACAATTTTCTCACGGCCGCGAATCTCGAGGAACCCCCTTCTCTCATCTACCACATAGAGCACATCTTCGTCTACGAAAGGCATATACAACACCTTGATCTCCCCCGGCCATTCCCCCTGGGGATTTCTAGTTACTAAATAGGCTCTCACGACGTATGTATCCTAAAACAAGTTAATAACTCCATTGTTTATAGACAGAATCGCCAAGTTAGATAAAACTTTCAGCGTCGTCTAGCCTCTTCATCTATCAAGCCGACCGAACCTCAACATCAAATTATAGATTACCCATATATAAAAACTATGAGAACCCCGCCATTAATCTGGCAAGAGTTCTACATTTCGGCCATAATGTCTTAACTCTGGGGAGAACAAAAATACTTAAAATAAGCGTATATACCTACATGGACTACAAACTTGCCGCGGGGGTTGCCATAGGGCTTATAATCGGAGTTATAGCGACCATGTTATTTATCCCCCAGCCACAGTCTCAACAACAGAGCGCTCCGCCTTGTCCAACTTCTCTAGATTTGATAAAGAAGAGGGGGAAACTTATAGTTGGAACCTCCGCCGACTGGCCGCCTTATGAATATGTAGAAAGTGGAAAAATCGTAGGTATTGATATAGATATCGCCAGAAGAATTGCAGATAGTCTCGGAGTCCAGCTTGAAATACGTGATATGAAGTTTTCAGCACTTATAGAAGCTGTCAGAAAGGGAGATGTCGATTTTGTTATAGCCGACATGGCTATAACACCTGAGAGAGAAAAACAAGTCCTCTTTTCTATTCCATATCAGGTAGATTCGTCTACTGTTGTTGTAAAGAAGGGAACACAAATTAGAAGCGTAGAGGATCTAAGAGGCAAGACCATCGGCGTACAAGTGGGAACTGTACAAGAGGATTGGGCTGTTAGAACCCTCGGCAACTATTCAAAAATTGTGAGATATGACAGAGTGTATCCCTATATGGTTGAGGCTTTGCGTAAAGGCGATGTCGATGCGATTGTCGTCGGGGGAGTTGTTGGAGATGCAGTAGTTAAAAGATTTCCAGAGTTTGAAAAAGCGTTTTCAGTAGGAGTGCGCTACAGCGCTGTTGCAATGCCGATATGTGCCTACGATTTAAAACTACAAGTAGATAAAGTGATATACGACATGTTACAAAGCGGCGAAATGGAGCGGCTGATAAACAACTGGGTAGAGAAATGGCTCTATGGCTAATTATTAAACTTTCTCTCGTTTTAATATCCCCCTTTTCTACAACAACAACGTTTGAACTAAATAACGTTGTATATACAGTATATGTCGCAGATAACTTTGTAAAGTGGGTTATTGGCTATATGAATGTGACCTCTTACGACCCACGCGGCGTTGGGGCCGTCGGTATGTTATTTATATTTCCCAGAAATTCTACATACTGCTTCTGGATGAAAAACACTTATATCCCCCTTAGGATTGTCTGGGTCAGCGGAAGTAGAATTACGGGACAGGCCTTGGGAAGGCCTCTAGACAAAACTCCGGTATGTGGCTACGGCGACAAAGTGCTAGAGCTTAAACCTGAGATTACACTTGGCGAGCAACAACAAAAATAGGCCTTTCTCGTTTTCAACTCACAACTAAGCGGGAACCGCCCCGGGAGAACATCACACCGCATTAGCTACAAACAACCGAAGGCCGCTATGGTATCTCTATCCTTGGTGTTCTATGCACGTTCATATGGGACCTCTGGAGTAGGGGAGAAAAGTCAGTGTCTACACCGTGGCGGCGCTATTCTAAACGTCATAACTTGGCAATTGACAGTGACATAGGCTAAGATACGACGAAAAACAGAACGTCTAATAAGACCGTTTCACGTAGACACCGACAAATACGCCAAGTCAGCACTCTGACCAACTCCGCCGCAACTGAATTACGTGCCAGACCTACTTCAACCCACGAGCCTCTGGAATAGAACCTCTATAACACATTATGCCTAGATATCGCCGATATCGCAACGCTGAGAAATCGCGTGGCATGTATCCAAGGACGTGGGTATACACCGGCAGTACATCAGGTATAAAAAGCCGGGTCTCGGCCTCGGCCATGAGGTTGGGCGTGGTGGTGGCTGCGGCGGCTTTGGCGCTGGCTCTGGCGGTATACATCGCGGCGGCCGCCGGCTCGGACAGCAAAGCGCAGTCCGCGCAAGACGCGGCGATCGAGGGGCTGGCGATTGTGGAGCCCGACTACTACGACTCCTTCTGGTACATGTACGGCAGACTGCCGAGGAAGATGAATATTGAGGTTGACGACGTGGTTAGGCGTATTTTGGAGAGGCCGGTTGGGGCTCCCGGGCCTGCGAGAGGCGAATTTCAGATTGACGAGAGACAGTGGTTTCACAGCGACGCGGCGGGTAGGGAGGTTTACGAGAGGTGTTTTGGGGGGATTTTTGTAGACGCGGCGAGGATATACATCGTGGTGACAGACAGAGCCTGCGGAGAGAAGATAATGAGGGCCGTGGAAGACCTTGCGAGCCAGTACGGCGCCGAGCTAGTCTTCCTCAAAGGCAAATACACATACAAACAGCTAAGCCAGTGGGCAGACGCGCTGTTTCATAAGGTGTCTAAGGAGGGGCTTCAGGATAGGCTGAAGCAGATATGTGGAAAATACGTCGTCACTATGCTCATGGTAGACTAAGCAACTAACCAGATCATCGTAGGTGTAAACCCAGACTGCATAAGCCGGGCCGTCATCAGAGAGCTAGCCAAGGCTCTCGACGAGTTGGGAATCCCGAAAGACGCCGTAATCCTAGAGAAATTCCCCGGTGTTGCGCCGTATCCGTTGCCAGTCGGCGTTGTGGAGTCTAAGGATTGTTCTCTTGTGTTTACTGGGGTTCGCGGTGTTGGAAACCCCTTCGCCCTTACGGCTGGCGGCTGTGTGGTGTCCTACATAGATGTGTTAGACCACCGTAGATGTGTGATATTACCGCCTGGTGTCTGGGATATGTTGGGTAGTTAGGGCTGTGTGGCAATTCTGCATTGGTGCTGTACCACTGCGATAGCCACAAAGGGAGGTAGCGGCACACCCGTCCTCACGCCTTGGGTTGTTCTATCTTTCGTCCGCTGACTATTTTGTGACTCCGATATCGGTAGCTCTTCGAGATTTTTGAGGCGGTGTAGATTAAATTCCTCGTTGAGGTAGAATTTAATAGTGCCCCCTTACGGCTCCCGATCCTCTTCGGGAGGCCGCCGGAGTCGAAGGCCCGGCCCTGGAGTCTAGCGGCTGGGAGCGCCGCCAGCCCTAGTGACCTGGCTCCTCTCTGTCCGCGATCGCCCTAGCGCAGTCACGAGTGGGTCAAACCCCTAGGGAGAGTCGGCGCCGGGGAAGGGGGATGTAACGATGTTGTCCCGCCGACTTTTATAGTCGGCGAGCAACGACATCGTCACTAGTCAGAGGGGTTCCTCCTCCTCACCAAGTTTAAATATATGACCGCTTTTAAAAACGTGCTTCTGTGGGTTTACCTCGCCTTGGCGTCTTATGTTGTCTCTATAGGCTTTGGGCTCGCGGGCATGTCTGCGGCTTCAGCTGCGGCTGGCGCTATTTCCACTGTTCTTGTGGGAATTACACTCACTAAAGCCTACCGGGAGTTGCTTAATATCAGAGATATGTATTGGGATAAGCTCGGCGGCGTGTGGCTCGGCGGCGAATACGTCGTTGCCATCTGGCTTTTTGTAATCTCGGGTGTATCGTCACAACCAATTGCTCTGTTTCTAGTACATCAATTTGAAATTCTTGCAGACAGAAATGTGGAACAGATAGATTTTACAAAGTTGATGGGCTTGGGGGCGCTTGTCTTGGGGCTTCTTCTTCTAGTGGCAGTCTGGATAGTTGCTTGGGCCTACTTGATTGAGGTTTTTACACGGGATATATACATCGTTAAAGTCGCAACGGGAGTCGGCACTTTTAGACCCTCTAGCGCCACGTTTTATATCGTGCTTAGTGTCATTACAATAGGTTTTTTATACTTCTACTGGTTATATAGCGTATGGAAGTGGATTTCTCAACTGAAGACATCGACGAAGTTGCCGCACTTATCGCAAAGTCGGACTGTGTAGTGGCGCTCACAGGCGCAGGGGTTTCTACAGCAAGCGGCATTCCAGACTTCCGAGGGCCTCAGGGCATTTGGAAGAAAATAGACCCTGAGAAATTCGACATAGAATACTTCTATAGAAATCCAGATGAGGTTTGGGATCTCTTTATCGAGTTCTTTCTCCCCGCCTTTGATGTAAAGCCTAATCCCGCCCATTATGCTTTAGCCGAGCTGGAAAAAATCGGCAAATTGTGTGCTGTGATTACACAAAACGTAGACATGTTACATCAAGCCGCTGGCAGTAGGAATGTAATTGAGCTCCACGGCGCGCTCAGAGACGCCGTATGTGTTAAATGCGGTGCTAGATATCCACTTAGAGAAGTATTAAAGTGGCGTAGCAGCGGGGCGCCTAGGTGTCCCAAATGTGGAGGAGTTCTTAAGCCTGATGTAGTATTCTTTGGAGAGCCTCTTCCACAGAGTGCACTAAGAGAGGCTCTTATGCTAGCCGAGATGTCTGACGTATTTATCGCAGCGGGGACTTCGCTAGCTGTATATCCTGCAAATCAACTGCCGGTAGTCGCTAAGAAAAGAGGTGCAAAACTCGTGGTTGTAAATGCCGACGAGACTTATTACGATTTTTTCGCAGACTATGTGCTGCGGGGTAAAGTCGAAGAGATCTTGCCCAAGCTCGTGGAGAAGGTTAAAGACATTCTATTTTAAACGGCTTCTTTTCTACAAGAGCCTTTTCTACTTTCTTGCGGAGTTTTCTAATTTTTATACAACCTACGTCTTTTTCTAACAGCTGTATCGCTTCTTTTATCAACCTCTCAAATTTGTCCAGCTGACCCTCCTGGAGTTTTACAAATGATGCGGCCAACATTATTAAGCCTTGTAACGTCGGCTCTCTAGTTTTTCTCCAGACGCCCTCTAGTACGTTATGCGCCTCCCAAAATCTCTCTTTATTAAAAAGCTCTACGTATTTCTCAACGTCTCCACCGACTTCTTCAAATGTTATATCTATGACGTCTAGAACTCTGCCTATTTTCCTCTCTACCTCAACCACGGCCGTTTCTAAATCGTCGGTTTTAACATCAACTTCTACATGCGATGACGCAACTCTTATAGTTATAACTGGGAGAGACGCCCTCAGCTGCTTAATTAGAAACTCTCTATGAGACGGAAGATAGCCTGGGTTCTCCGCTATTATTAGATACCTCATTTAGCCAGTGAGAATAACATAACAACAAAATCTACTACGTCTCTAAATGATAACATTCCAACAAGTCTTCCCGATGTATCTACCACGGGGAGATGTCTAATATTTTGCACACGCATTTTTTCCATCGCCTCTGTAATTAGAGCGTCTTCTCTGATTACTATTGGATTCTCTGTCATTACCATCCAGGCTGGCGTATCCGGCGCTAGAGACCGGGCTACTACATACACTAGATCTCTTTCCGTAATTATGCCCACGGGTTTTCCCTCTTCATCTACTATAACTACACTACCAACTTTGTTTTCATACATTTTTATAGCTATGTCTTTTATTTTGTCGTCTTTTTTCGCAGTAATTACGTTTCTCACCATTACATCTGACACTCTGAGTGGGAGCTCTCTACGTTTTAACAGTGGCATAAATTCTGTCTTGTCCCCTCTATTTAACTATATCTTTACTAGCATTTTTCTCACAGAGAGGTCTAGATCCACTATTACTTTTACATCTCCGTAGACCTCTCTCATCTTTCTAACTGTAGATATCAGTCTGTCTAATCTTCTTATGAAGTCTGCATTGTCTGGTAGGGGTCCGCCGGCATAAAACTCGACACCCTCTGCAGGTTTTAAATCGATGCCAAAGGCAAAGGCAAGCTCTTGAAACTTCAGCCACCTCTCTTCTAACGCCTCTAGAGCTAGTCTATTTGTTCTATACTTCTCGGCGTATTCTCTAATTGACGTCAACAACGTCTCTAGCTCAGACAGCGTAATTAATATCATCTCGAAAGGTAGTACGCTATCTCTACGTTGTCGACACAGAATTTAACCATGCCTGGCGTAAGGTCGTGGCATCCAAATGTGTTGAGTCTAGTCTCTTCTCTTGGCAACGGCGGGATTTCTCTAGGTTGTGGAAGCGTAGGTATTACCTCTGGAAGAGAGGCCGGCGTTATATAGCTCTCGTCCGGCCCTATCACCACTGTGTAATCTCTTAACTTGAGATCTTCAGCCATTTTGTCAGCTTCAACAAGTGTTTCTAAGACAGAAGAGAGCGCTGTGTAAATATAACCGAGGGTGCCGAGGCCTATTGTGTAGTTGCCAACTTGTCGGCGTGCTAGTAATATCGGCGTTGATTCTATCTGTGGCACAAGCGACCTTAAATGCCAGATGAGCTTCTCAATATTTGTTGAGCTTACTACGATCATATTATTATCCTTGTCTTACCGCCAGCTATTTCTATGTACACTTCTTCGTTTGGACCAAGCACCTTTAACAACACCTCTTTTATACGTGGGTCTATCTGTAGCTCTGCAACTTTTTTCTTCTGGAGCGTTCTCATGGCACAACTATGAGCGTATTTCTGCCCCTAAATACAACATACATATCTGGCGGAAAATATCGTAGTATATTCAACGGCACTCCAGTCGGCTGCGGAGGCCAGTAAAAATTTACCCTGGAGCCTCTTATAGCAACTGGCTTTACCTTATATCTCTCTAGGATAGATTCCACATCTTCTATAATATGGAGTTGCGACGTATGTAAAATCATATCTGCACCCTCTGGCGTATTTATATATTTTACTTTAAAGTATCAAGTCTTTGTCGCTCTGGAGTTAGGAATCCCAGCCCCCTTATGCGGCGTCGGCCCTCTCCGAGAGGGCTCGAGACCCGTCCGCAGCCGCCGTTTAGCAACCGCAGACAAGGGGGCTGGGTCATTGGGGCTTGCGTTCGTCACCGCGGTATGCCAGACCCTAGGCCGGGGGATGTCGTTCATGAGAGAGAAAGTTTTCTGAAGAGAAAATCTAGATAGTTGTCGAGACGGAGGCGAGGGAAACGAGTCATTATGGCTTTCTCTAAGAGTTTCTAATATCTCCTCTTGGCCCATATCGACGGTATATTGTCTTTGTGGTCGTTGAAGCTGTAGGAGGGGCATGTCGTCTTCCTGTTCTTCAACTCCTGTAGCTTCGCGCCGTATCTCAAACAGACTGTTGAATACAACTCTAGATACGGCAACCCGTACCACTGTGCGAGCTCTTGTAACCTTTTCCGCAATTGGCCTAGCCCGTCGAGGAGGTGCTTCTTCTCTCCGTCTCCGTCGCCCTCCCTCAACTCCCAATAGCTCTCGTCTTCTATCTTGTCGACGACTACGGCGGCTTTGTACTCCATTGCCAACTTGACGATCTCTCCGGCGATCTGCGTCACAACGCCCCCTATCTTCCTAAACCGCTTGGACTTGAGGTGGCGCGTCCTCTCCTCAAGCCGCCTCCTTCTGACGGGGCCCGTCTCCCTTGCGGCCCGTTCTTCCAACCTACTTATCTCCTCGTGAAGTCTCCCCCGACTCCCTCGCCACAGAAAGGTCAGAGTGCTTTGGCGCCTAGTGGGAGAGACCGGAAATCCTAGACATCGCCACGGGGATGCACTCAACCGTAGAGGGATACGTCAAGAGATTGCTTAAGGAGGCTACGTGACTAGAGGAGCCAAAGCTCACGACAGAGGAGTTTGACAAGGAATCCCACACCGCTTTGTATACTCCTCTCGGCTAACAGATTTTAACCTGGGAAAACTTCTTTTCTATGCAAGCTGTGATTTTAGCCGGTGGGTTTGGAAAACGGCTTGCGCCACTGACAAACGAATTACCTAAGCCGCTGTTGCCAGTTGGCGGAAAGCCTATTCTTGTGAGACAGATCGAATGGCTTAGGAGATATGGAATTGTCGATATTATACTGGCCGTGGGTTACCTAAGGCATAAGATCTTTGAGGCTCTGGGAGATGGGCGTAAATACGGCGTTCGTCTCTTCTACAGTGTTGAGGAGGAGCCCCTCGGCACTGGGGGCGCTATAAAAAACGCCGCTCCCTATCTAACAGACGATGTATTTATAGTAGTGAACGGCGACGTGTTGACTAACCTGCCTGTAGATAGAGTTGTTGAAGCTCTAGAGAACGCAGATGGGGCAATTGCGCTTGTGCCTCTCAGAAGTCCCTACGGCATTGTTGAGTTTGACTCTAACGGCTATATCTCTAGGTTTAGAGAAAAGCCGCTGTTAGAGGGCTTTTATATTAACGCAGGCGTTTATGCTCTAAGGAAAAAAGTGCTGTCGGAGTTGCCAGACAGGGGGAATATAGAGGAGACTCTCTTCCCCTCGCTGGCGCAACAGAGACGTCTTAAGGCTATTGTATTTAGAGATGTCTTTTGGCGTTCTGTAGATAGTCTAAAAGACTTAGAAGAAGTAGATAAGTATTTTACTAATGAATCTTGAAGAGCTAGTTTTAAAATACGCCTTAGCTAACGCCGTTAAATACGGAGGTAAGGCAGATGTTAAAGCTGTTATGTCAAAAATCATGGCCGAAGTGCCAGAGCTCCGGCCGAAGGCTAGAGAGGTGAAGAGTATGGTAGAGGCCGTTGTGGCTAGGGTAAATTCTATGTCTCTAGAGGAACAACTTAGGTTGCTACGGGAGAGGTGGCCTGAGACTTTAGAGGAGAGGAGAGTTGAACAAAAGAGGCCAGGCATTGAAAATTTGGCAGAGCTGCCTAATGTAAAAGGCGGCGTGGTTGTACGTTTTGCGCCTAATCCGGACTTTGTGCTTCACTTAGGTAGCGCTAGACCTGCTATTTTAAACTACGCATATAGACTAAAATACGGCGGTAAGTTCATACTACGGTTTGAAGATACCGACCCCCGAACGAAAAAGCCGCTTGTAACCAGCGAAATTAATGCCTACGAAACCATACGGGAAGACCTCAAGTGGCTTGGCATCAAATGGGACGAGGAGTATATACAGTCTATGAGAATGGAAATCTACTATGAACATATCAAAAAACTATTGGAAAAGGGAGCTGCGTATGTTGACCTCTGCCGCCCCGAGGAGTGGAGAAAGTTGAGAAACGCCGGTAGAGCTTGTCCACATAGAGAACAAAGTCCAGAGGAGAACTTAGAGCTGTGGGATAGGATGTTGGAAGGCCGTTTTAAAGAGGGAGAGGCGGTGGTGAGGATAAAGACCGATCTGTCGCACCCAGACCCAAGTGTGCGAGACTGGGTTGCGTTTAGGATAATTGATACGTCTAAAACACCCCACCCTCTGGTTGGGGATAAGTATATCGTCTGGCCTACGTATAACTTTGCTGTTTCTATAGACGATCATTTAATGGGCATCACCCATGTGCTTAGGGCACAGGAACACAGCGTGAATACAATAAAACAGTCTTACATCTTTAAACACTTTGGCTGGGAGCAGCCTGTCACTATACACTTTGGGAGACTTAAGATTGAGGGAGCTTCTCTTAGTAAATCTAAGCTAAAGGCGCTTGGCGTTAGATACGACGACATAAGTCTGCCGACTCTCGCAGGTTTGAGAAACAGAGGTATTCTCCCCGAGGCCATCTGGGAGCTTATACTCACGGTGGGAGTAAAACCATCTGATTCAACTATAGCGCTGTCTAACCTCTTTGCTCTTAATAGAAAGAGGATAGAGCCGATAGCAAATAGGTATATGTATGTGGCAGACCCTATCAAACTCGTGTTTAAATCTGATAGAGAGCTTTTAGCAAAAATACCTCTACACCCAAGTTTTAGAGAGCGTGGAGAGAGGATCTATAAGTTTGGGCCAGGTACAATAGAGCTGTTTGTACCTAGGCAAGATATAAAGCCTGGAGCTGTCGTCAGACTGATGGAGCTTGCCAACGTCGAAATCATAGCCGTAGAAAACGGCGTTGCCCATGGCCGTTTACACAGTGTTGGCATTGACGAGGCTAGGAAGGTGGGCGCACCTATAATCCAATGGGTTTATGAGCCCATCGAAATACATGTCGTAAAGCCTGTGGCCGTGGGGAAAAAGGTAGAAGAAATAGGGCTTGGAGAGAGCGCTCTTGAGAAAGTAGAGACCGGCGCCTATGTCCAATTTATGAGATATGGCTTCTTAAAAAAGGTGGGGCCTTCGGCTTTTGTCTACGTTCATGATTAAGTTAATATTTGACGCCCTCACGCCTAAACAAGCAAGGATTGCTGCTGTTTTATACCAAGAGGGGAGTAGACGTGGTATCAACGTTGTTATTACATGTCGTAACTATTTCCATTTAGCTGATATACTTAGAATATATGGAGTTCCTTACGTATGTATAGGTAGGTATGGAGTTACGCCATATGAAAAACTGGTCTATGGCTTGGAGAGACAGAGAGAGCTTGTGGAGTATGTAAAAGACGTAGATGGCATGCTTAGCTTTCCCTCTCCAGACCTAGCCCGAGTGGTATTTGGACTTGGTAAGCCAGTTATTGTGATGAATGATACTCCTCATGCAAGTCATGTGAATAGGCTTGTCATACCGCTTTCCGAAGTGTTGATAGCGCCTGCCGCCATACCTCAGGAAATTTGGAAGTCGTATTGCCCAAGGCGTGTTGTGACATTTGATGGTGTGTTTGAATATATGTGGATTTCTAAATTTGCGCCTAATGAGGAGGTTATCAAGAGACTGGGGCTTAGGAGAGGCGAATACGTAGTTTTTAGACCTGAGGAAGAACATGCGTCTTACTATCTGTGGAACACCGCCACAATAAGAATGAGACTTGTGGAAGAGTTTAGAAAGAGGGGCTACGTTATAGTAAATGTGCCTAGATATTCGGATCAAATTATAAACGGAGTTTTTAACTTGACGGAGGCTGTTGACCATTTACAACTAGCCTATTTCTCCGCAGGCGTTGTGACAGGCGGCGCAACTATGGCGACTGAAGCAGCTCTCCTAGGCGTGCCGGCTCTCTCGTATTTCCCAGGTGACTACTATTTAGACAGATACATAAGAGATAGAGGCGCGCCTCTATTTAGATGTAGAGATCTAGAGAGTTGTCTTGTTGCAGTTGAGGAGATGTTAAAAATTGGAAGGACTTCACCGCCAAAATTTGAAGACCCCACCCCTCTAATATTGGAAACTGCCACCGAAGTTGTTTCACTTCGTGAGAATTAGATTTAAAAGTCTCAACGTAACGACAATCAATGAGAGCTGTCGCTCTGCTTAAGGTGGGCCGCGACTACGGCGTAACTTTTCTAGACCTTAAAATTGCGGGTCTTAGAGAAACTGATACAAAACTTGCTAAATACGCTGAGGAACTTGAGATGATACAAAATGATCTCATCGGAATTATGCCAAAACTAAAGGAAATGTATGTCTTAGATATAACACTTGAAGATACAATGGGGAGGAGGTATATAGCTAGGTTCTACACCTACGGGGGAATTGTATATTATGCCATCCTGATATCTCCAAAAAGTACCATGGGGACTGTGCTTAAGAAATTAACGCAACAAGGTTGGAAACTTCTTATACTAATAGAGAGGAAAGCTGTTAAAAAGAGCGCTAGCGAGACAGACGTTCGATAAACTCTAAAAATCCCGTCTTCTCTGAATATTCAAGCCAATCTACTCTGTCGCTTCTACACCGCTTAGTTATACATCGTTTTAATACCTCAAATGTCTCCTCTGGGCTTCTTAATGTTACATCTATCTGGAATACTCTATGCCATCTTTCACTAGCAGATGTATAAACTATGTCTAAAATCTCGGCCCAAACATTATCCACTACCTTCTTAAGAGGCCACCCCCTGTTTAACAACTCTTTGAAAAGGACGTCTGGCGCTTTGCGCAACACTATAACAATTTCTGGATCTGGAGACACTTCTACTACGTGTGTATCTATGATGCTTCCAGGCCTTGTCGCTTTATATACGACCTCCTTTGCCCCTTCTAAATCCACTATTTCGTATGTATCTAGCTCTGGGATATATTTCACATATGGCGTATTTATCAACAACTCTCCCACAGATATGCACCACGTCGAGAAATACGCCGCAAGTTTTCTACACTGGCTAGTTTTTCCAACTCCCGGCGTGCCTGTAATTAGGGCCTTAGGGCTTTGTCCTTCTGATGTCACGTGGAAACGGCACTACATCTCTTATATGATCCGCGCCCGTAATCCACATAACTAGGCGGTCAACGCCAAGGCCAAAGCCTGAGTGTGGAACTGAGCCATACCGCCGTAGGTCGATATACCATTGGTAATCCTCAGGGTTTAGCCCGAACCGTATTATTTTATCTATAAGTTCCTTTGCGTCATAAATCCTCTCGCCGCCGCCAATAACTTCTCCATAGCCCTCTGGCAGAAGTACGTCAAAACTTAGCGTCACTTCAGGCCTTTGGGGATTATTTCTATGGTAGAAAGCCTTTAGTTTTTCAGGAAATCCATACAAAATAATCGGCTTGTCAAACTCTAGCGTTAACGCTCTTTCTTCGTCCGCACCTATGTCGTCGCCCCAATTTATATTCAAGCCTTTTTTTCTCAAAATCTCTATTGCCTCATCGTAACTAACTCTATAAAACGGCGGCTTGGCCTTTTCTAACGCTTCAGTCTTACGTCCCAAGAGCTTAAGCTCTTCTCCCCTCTCCTGTAAGACTTTTTCGACTGTATAACTTATGACTTCCTCGCCTACGCGCGCGGCGTCTTCCATACTTGCCCACGCCATCTCCATTTCTGCATGCCAAAACTCTGTGAGATGTCTTCTCGTTCTAGAAGGCTCAGCTCTAAAACTAGGCGCTATTGTATATACTTTTTCAAGACTATATATGAGGGCCTCTAGATAAAATTGTGAGCTTTGTGTTAAATATACCGGCCGTCCAAAGTAATCTACTCTAAAGAGCGTCGCACCTCCTTCTACTGCAGCAGTTATAAACATGGGGGCTTGTACTTCATAGAAACCGTTTTTTCTAAAGTAGTGGTGTAACGCCTCAAATACTGTATGTCTAATTTTCAGGACTGCTTGCATTTTTCTACTTCTAAGCCATAAATGTCTCACGTCTAATAGATATTCGCTATCTGCAGTTACGGCATCTTCATTTATTGGATACGGCTCTCCTATATAAACCCAATCTATGCTTTCAACGTGCAATTCTACGCCTCCAGGAGCTCTCGGCTCTTTTACCAACAACCCACTTACCACAATAGAGGACTCTATATTGAGCTCTTCGGCTATTTTAAACCGATCTCTCGGAAAGACAAGTTGTATAATTCCTGTCGAGTCTCTAAGCACTACAAACACCTTCTCTTTTAACACCCTTTTCCGATACACCCAGCCTCTAACTGTAACGTATCCGGTGCTGAGCTTTATAGCCTCAGATATTGGAATGGCTTTCTTAAACACCTCCATCACGTCTGTAGAGGAGCTTCTTTAAAAATTCCAATTATGACCCCGCCCTCACATTCGGCGGTCTGTTTTCCCACGTAGTCTCCCTCTTGGTAACGTCTCTTTTTTTCAGTCCCGTCGCCGCAACGAACTAATGTAAATATCTCTGCTGGTCTCTCTCTGTCTCTAGTCGCTGTCACTCTCCAGAACATGTACATAAAGAACAGCAATACTAACAGGGATGTTATAAGTACAACGAGGTAATCCCACACATTCATTTTCTGCCTGCGAGATATCCGGCTTTTACATAGTCTTCATCTCCGTACCCCAGTGCAGTTAAAAGTTCGTATAGCGCCTTGACTCCGCTTATGGCTACTGACCCGGACTCAGCCTCGCCTGCGGCAGTGGCGGCGTAGCGCATATCTTTTGCAGCATTTCTAATAGTAAACGTCGGTTGTCCGCTGCCTAACATTCTATCAATATAACGCGCCGCCACTTCTTTAAACACAGTCATAGACAAAAGTTCTTTAAACACCTCGGGTTTAATGCCGTATTTAACAGCCAGAGAAAGAGACTCGCCTAATGTAGCCACTGTAGAAATCAGTAGAGAATTAAAGGCTAGTTTAAGAGCAGTGGCTTTTACGTTATCTCCAACGTAAAACAACGTGCCAAATTTCTCAAGCGTCGGCCTGAGTTTTATATATAACTCATCGGGGGCGCCTACGATATATATAGCGTCTCCCCCTTCCACATTGCGCGGACTGCCTACTACCGGCATGGCAAAAACTCTCTTTTCTCCTAGCGTCTCCACCGCTTTTTTAACAGCACCGATAGAATATGTGCCACAAAGCGCTATGTAATCACCGCCGATATTTGGGAGCACGTTGAAGAGAGCGGTATCGTCCGCGACAAAAATAGCCACAAATCCTCTTGCCTCCTCTGGCTTGTTTATAGCTTTGCCAGGCGCGTCTTTAACCTTCTCTCTAGTTCTATTCCACCAATATACATTATAGCCTAGCGATGCAGCGCGTTTTGCAAACGCCTTACCCATATTTCCCATGCCAATAATAGTTATATCCATATGGCGGGGACTGTACAAGTTTATATTTCTACATCCCTCTGCTACTGTGCTTTTACTACGTACAGATCCCCTTAAGCCAGACGCCGACGTAATTAGATTTGCCGCCGAGGTGTTAAAAAGAGGGGGCATAGTGGCGGCGCCCACAGAGACTGTCTACGGCCTTTTTACACATGCATATAGCGATGGGGGGTGCGCCAAGGTTTTTAAAGCCAAGGAGAGACCCCCCGACAATCCCTTGATTGTCCACGTAGACTCGGTAGAAATGGCCGCACAAATCGCCTATATTCCAGAGGAAATTGTAGACGTACTCAGGCGCATATGGCCCGGCCCGATAACACTTGTAATGAAGTCTAGAGGGGCCGTCTCACGTTGTGTAACCGCCGGCTTAGATACTGTCGCAGTCAGAGCGCCGGCACATCCCATACCTCTGGCAATAATAAAAGAGTTAGAAGCTCCTATAGCAGGCCCTAGCGCAAATAAGGCGGGGAGGCCCAGCCCGACGACTGCAGAACATGTCGTCGAGGATTTAAATGGCGAAGTCGACGTAATTATAGACGGGGGGCCTACGTTTTTCGGTGTCGAATCGACAATTATAGATGTTACTAGAAAACCGCCTATCCTCCTCCGCCCAGGCCCCTTTACAGTTGAGGAGCTTGAGAAGTATTTTGGGCCTGTGGAGATACCACCCGTCGCCCGCGGGCTTATTGAAACAGATGTGGCGTTAGCCCCCGGCATGAAGTATAAACATTATGCGCCAAATACGCCGCTTGTAATAGTCCATTTTGACCTCTCTCTGGCAGTTGAAACGCTAAGGTCTAAAGGGCTTAAAGTAGCTGTGTTATGTGCAACTGGCCGGTGTACTAATGCAGATGTTGTAATAAAAATGGGCGATGATTTATACGAAGTTGCTAAAAACCTCTATAGATCTCTTAGAGAGTTAGATAGATTTTCTGTAGATATTGGAGTTGTACCTGCTGTTGAAGAGACAGGCATTGGTCTCGCTATTATGAATAGGCTTAGAAAAGCTTCTGGGCATAGAGAGGCTTTTAACCTAGGCCAATTGTTAAAGTATGGACTGGCTCAGCCAGTTTTTTGACGATATATATCTCGATTTTATACAACATTATAAAGGCGAGTGGGAGTCAAAAACTGAGGCGTTATTTATACAACGCGCCCTCCGTATTGAGCCCGGCATGAGAGTATTAGATGTCGCTTGCGGACATGGGAGACATATGGCGTATATGCCTAAAGATACTGTAGTTGGCGTAGATATAAACCTGAAGTATCTAGAGATTGCGAAAAAACATGGAGATGTTGTACAGGCAGATGTAAGAAGCCTCCCGTTTAGAAAAGGAGCTTTTCACGGGGCGTATATAATGCACTCTACATTTGGCATGTTTGGCGTTGAGACAGAAGTAGAGATTTTAACTTGGCTCTCTGGCATATTAAAACAAGGCGGACGGCTGTTAATCGACGTAGCAAATAAGGAGAAGATTGAAGACATATACCACTCTCTAGGCGAGGTGTGGAACTTCTGGATCTCGGCAGGCCCCTATAGAGTCTTAAGTACGGCATATTACAACCCTCTTACCTCACGTATTAGAGAGGTGAGACATATATACAAGAGCGGGCAGTATGTCGGCGAGAGAGTACTCGAGCTTACTTTATACAGCCTTGGCGAGTTACGTGTAATGTTTTCAACAGTCGGCTTCTCCATTGAAGATATTTATGGCGGTTTCAACGGCGAAAAATATGATAGACACGCAGATAGGCTTATCGTAATCGCTGTAAAAACCGGCGGTATATCAAGGGCGTTAAAAGAAGCTGTCGTATGGAATGTATAGCTTAAAACTCACGTCGGTTTTCTAACTTATGGATATCTTAGCTTTTCAAAACGCGGTCGACCTCGTAACAGAGTTAGAGAAAGTGGGAGTGGTAAAACAGGTAGAAGAGCGGGTTTTTCCAGATGGCGAGGTCTTAATTCGTCTCCCAGAGACAGGTCCAGAAGTCGCACTTGTCCTTCGGCTCTATCCCAGCGTCAATGACAACATAATTAAATTGGTTTTAGCGCTTGACGCGCTTAGCGATATAGGCGTGCGTAAAGTGGTTTTGCTAACGCCATATTTCCCATATGCCAGACAAGATAGGAGGTTTAGAACAGGAGAGCCGATCAGTTCTAAGACTATTCTCAAGCTGTTGGCTAATTACCCCGTCTTCGCTATTATTACGCTGGATCTACACAAGCCTTACATTGCCGAGTACGTACCGCGTATTACTACAAGAAATATATACCCAGCCGTAGAGTTTGCTGAAAGACTTAAAGACGTAGACATAGTACTAAGCCCAGATTTTGGCTCTGTCTACCGTGCTGAGGCTATAGCAAAAATATTGGGGGTGTCATATACATACTTCGAGAAGTATAGAGATAGAGACACTGGAAGCATCACACTTGTCCCACGCTATGATGTTAATCTCAAGGGTAAAAACGTCGCCATTGTCGACGATATATTATCGACAGGGGGCACTTTAGTAGACGCTTGTAAATCTGCGCGGGCGCTTGGCGCAAATAAAGTATATGCCGCAGTAACCCATTGCCAACTTCTTAGAGATGCTAGAGAAAAAGTGAGGGGGTGTGTTGACCGCTTAATATGTACCGACAGTATACCTAATGAATTTGCAGAAGTGAGGACTGGCCCTATTTTGAGAAGAGAGTTGGAGCGTCTCCTATAATCTCCAATATCGGCCGACGTAGCTCTTGACCTCCTTTATAATTTCTTCAAACTTCTCTAAGGTGTGTACGTCTGTAGAAGTTTGGCTTTCGCCTGGGGCAAACTCCCCAGCGTCTGCTAGTCTAATGAGAGCTTTTGTACCTCTTCTTATCACCTCACGGTTGTAGCCGCCTTCAAGTAGAAATATTACAGGCTTCTGTAGACGTAATACTGTTTCAAAGACGTAGAGATAGCTTTTAAGCGATAGTTTCATATCGGCTAGGGGATCTTCCTTATGCGCATCCCAACCTAGTGAGATTATCACAAGACGAGGGTTGTATTGTCTCAACACAGATGTTATAATCTCGTCAATTACTTTGATGTACACATCGTCGCCAGTATGAGGCGGCAGTGGGATATTTATATTGTAGCCCTCCCCCTTGCCCTCTCCCACCTCTTCGGGATATCCCGTGCCTGGGTAGAGCGTGAGCGGATGTTGATGTGTAGAGATATACAACAGATCTCTGTCATATAGTATTTCCTGTGTGCCATTACCGTGATGTACGTCTATGTCTAATACGGCTACTCCCTCTTCTCCATAAAGTGCGCCTATAGCAGCTGTATTAAAGATACAAAACCCTTGACTTGGCGCAGAGAGAGCTCTACCGGCAACCCCGGCGTGGTGACCCGGCGGTCTTGCCGCAATTAACGCCGTCTCTTTTCTCTCCACTGCGTTTATAATCGCGGACACGGCTAACGCTGCGGCATCGCATGTACCGCTTGATATGTATGTATCGCCGTCGATTTCGGCATGTCCTTCTCTACAAAGTCTACGTACTAGCTCTACATAGCTCTTGTCGTGTATAGACTCTATAATGTGCCAGACGTCTTCGCGCATAACGGGCTCCTTTATCTCGGCCCCGGCCTCCCGAGCCCCCTCTAACAAGTGGTCTAGTCTATCTGGCGCCTCTGGATGTCTAAACGGCGGCGTGTGTTTTTTAAATATTGGCGAATAATACACAAGCATAAGTCTATCAGATAAGACATTATTTAAGCCTTCAGTTAGATTTAAAAGTTGTATAAAATGTGTCTATTTTGAAAAGAAAGAAGAAAGAAGAGGAGGAAGACGATTTAGAGAAAATTCTTTCTGAACTGAAGGAAAATGATGAAGGCAACGACGTCACTACTGTCACTATTCAAATAGCTGGACTTAAGGAGTTGACTAAGGCCATACAAGAGTTAGCTGAAGCTATGAAGAAATGCAATAGCTAAACTTTGAGAAACTCCTCTACTTTTTTTAAAATCCTCCCTAGGGCGTCTTCCAACATCCTTCTCCCCCTTTCGGCTGAGACTTCTCCAGATTTGAGACAGCCAACGATGCCGCTTTTCGAAAATTTATCTACAGACATCTTTCCGAATAGGGAGATGTCCCCCTCGCATATGTCGACTAAATCGCCTGTTAGTTTTCCGCCTATTGCAAGATATATACTAGTTTCGTCACTACCTGCGTGATCTCTTACAAAGATGTACGACCAAACTTTTATGGCTAATACCCGGGGCCCCAGCTCGTAGTTTAATTGTTGCACCAAGAGACTAACGGCTTCCCACACTCCGCCGTGGCCTACCACAGCTACTACCTTGCCACATTTCTCTACTGCAGATCTAAGCACATCCTCTAGGTATGGTATGAGACTTCGGCACCTTACAGAAATTGTATTTGGAAACGCACGATGTTCGTCGCTACAGGTATACCAAATCGGAGGTAGTACCTGTGCCGTAATTTTTTCAGCTAATTTCAACGCTATATATTGCGCTATCTCTGTATCAACAGTAGGGGGGAGGTGGGGGCCGTGTTGTTCATATGAACCTATTGGCAATATACAGACCACACACAGAGATTTTGTTCATTTATTCTCTTCGCCGTAAACTAAAGTTTACAATACACAAGTATTTATATGATCGGTAGTTTACCACCATGTGCACGGCATCGCAGTGATTGAGCTCAAAGGATATAGAGAGTGGACAGAAAGCTTGGGCCCCCGTAGGGAACATATAATCCAACAGATTCAAGCCAAGCTACACGCGACGCTTTGGAAAAGTTTTACCACAGTGGGGGCCCTGCCCCATCATTTTAGATACGACTTTTTTATAGCGCTTGTTAACAACATAAGTAGTGCAGCTGTAGAGTCGGCTGTTGCAAAAATAGCGAGACACTCCCCAGTACCTATAGACTTCTGTATAGGAACAGGCGACACTCCCTACAGCGCGTATCTAAACTGCAGAGGTAAAGAGGTAGAAGCTACAAGTTTCTCTATCGTAGCCCATATGGATATTGTAAATAGTACCAAGACTACAAAACTCAACGGTCCGTTAGACGTATATTCACACATAGTAAGGTTGATAGACACACTTTTAGATGTGTGTAAAGAATATGGATGTCTAGTTTTTTACCTAGGTGGAGATAACACAGCTCTCTTCTTGCCAACGCCTGATGTAATCAACGAAATTGTAAGAAATATAGATACAAGAGTTAGAGTGGGCGTCGGCGTGGCGAAAAAACCATACAACGCGTTTGTCAAAGCAACTAGAGGTCTTGACTACCTCCGGTCAACAAATAGAGAGGGGATAAAAATAGTGAAATGAGACCATACGTCTATCTAGTTGCCGCAACTACGATAGACGGTAGGATAGCTAGTTATACAGGATATTCACGTTTGTCATGTCCATACGATTTAAAAAGACTTCATTCGATAAGGGCTAGTGTAGACGCAATAATAGTGGGGGCAAATACCGCCATTGTAGACAACCCTAGGCTAACAGTGAGGTATGTCGAGGGAAAAAACCCGATGCGTGTATTGATAGACGGGGCGCTTCGCGCCCCCCTCACGCTCCGTATATTCGACTCCTCGGCGCCGACTGTTGTATTTACTACACATAAAGCGCCGCAAGACAAGATACATGAGCTGCAAAAACGTGGTGTGAAGATCTATATAACGGAAGGCGAAACAGTCGACCCCGCTTATGTGTTAGATACGTTATATAAACAGGGAGTGAGGAAAGTGTTACTAGAGGGGGGCGGCAGGACGAATTGGGAATTTCTCTCCAAGTGTCTTGTCGATGAAATAATTCTAACTGTAACGCCATATGTATTTGGAAGAGGGGTCTCCCTAGTAGAGGGGGCCGGATTTGCCACTACTGAAGATACGCCGTTTGCTCTTACGCTACATTCTATAAAGCTTTGTGAATGCGGCCAAGAGGTAGTGTTGAAATACCACGTATCTTGTAAACATTAGTTTACAGAAAAGTATATTAGCAGTGACAAAAGTTTACTTATGCCAATTGAGGAGGCCATTAAGGCTTTAAGAGAGGGACGCATAGTTATGATATACGACGGAGATGAGAGAGAAAACGAAGTAGATTTTGTCATACGTGGCGACGCTATAACTCCGTCGTTAGTGCGATGGTTGCGTAAAAACGCCGGGGGACTGCTGTGTTTTGTTACTACTGAAAAAGTGGGGAGAACCCTAGGCTTAGAATTCCTAAGCGAATATTACGGAAGAAGAGGCTATGTTACTAAGGCGCCATATGGCGATAATCCAGCGTTTATGGGATATGTAAATCACATCAAGACTAAAACTGGCGTAAGAGATGCAGATAAGGCGTTGACTATAAGAGAGCTAGCCAGAATTGTAGAGCTAGCTCTTAGAGACCCCGATGCGGCTTATGAAGAGTTTAGAAAGAACTTCTACCTTCCCGGCCATGTGCCGATTCTCGGCGGCAGAGTTGGAACAAGATGGGGGCATACAGAGCTTGCGCTTATATTAGCCAACGCGGCCGGGATACCTCCGGCTTTGGCTATAATAGAGGCGTTAGGCGATTATCAAGAAGCTATGCCACTAGAAGAGGCTAAAGAGTTGGCATCTATACTGGGGATACCTCTTGTCACAAGTAGGGAAATTAGACCTTTAGCTTAAGTTCCACGACCCGTCTGTCCCTAGGCCGTTATGCCTAGGGACTTTCTCCTTGCCCACGCCTTCACGGGCATCTATGATGCCTCCGGCGTGGGGTCATCGGGCATGGGGCTGGACGGCGCGCGGCCCTCCGCGAGCGTCTTCGGAGCAGAGCCCCTCATTTAGGGAGGGGCGTGTACATGTATTTAAGTCTTCTGCCTGTATTCACAGCAACCGCTTCCTGCTCATGCGGGGTTTCCACCGCGGAAGTCTCGGCCGTTGTCTCTTTAATGTCACGTAATATACTCTATCTTTACTGTCTCAACCTTGGCTTATGTTCTTTGTTTTATGGCTTAAAGTGTCTACGAAGTCTAAGCTTTATCTTTGTTAATTTAGTCTCCTTAACAAACTCGATAACATATGGAGCTAAACGTTTAACCTCACTTTTTGAAACTGTATACCAAACTGGACATGTCCTATCTATATCTACTTTCTCTCCGTCGAAAATAAGTGGATATAAACGACAGCCGATGGGCCTTATGTCGTATATCTTACACATCTTGGTGTCTGGGTCGTAGAATACACAGTGGCCATTCACGTTTTTCAGCCTATATACGCCGTCGCGCTCCTCTGCAAAATCCTCTAACTTATAGCCCTTTGATGTTATCCGCAGTATATCTTCGACAAGGAGCTCCATTTCAGTACCTATACAACAGATGCCACATTTAATACAGCGAAATTTTACCTCAAACCAACTGGCGTCTTCCCACATTGTTTACGACTCTCCAACAGTGGAAAAAATATTTTTTGAAATAAAAACAGCGACAATGTGATATATGACGTTATAATAGTAGGAGCTGGGCCCGCCGGCTCTACGGCTGCGTTAATGGCAAGAAGACTCGGGCTAAAGACGTTGGTAATAGATAGGGCGCAACCGCCGCGCGAAAAGCCTTGTGGAGGGGGGCTAACGCCACGTACGTGGAAACTATTGGAGAGACTTGGCATAGAGTATCCTGTATATGGCTCTTGTAAAAGTATAGAGACTAGAGCGGCAGGCTATCGCCATGTGTTAAAAAAAGAGCCTATACTTATCACCAGAAGGCCGGACTTCGATTACGCCATACTTAAACAAAGCGGCGTAGATTTTATAAAAGACCATATATTAGGCGTAAGAGAGGGAGGTGTAGTTGGTAGAGCTGGCGAATACCAGGGCAGAGTTATAATAGGCGCCGACGGCTCGACAAGCGTAGTGGCAAAATCTATAGGCGTAAGAAATTTCCGCGGTGAGAAAAGCCACGCCATCGCATATGTGACAATCGCCAAAGGGCCTACTTCCGATATATGTGTGATAGACTTTGACGCCGTGGTAAACAATACTGGGAGAGTTGGCTACGCTTGGATTTTCCCCTTAGACCAAGGCGCTAATATCGGCGCAGGTGTGGGGTGGGGTAAATGGCTAGACCTCAGAAAGTTGGTTGTTGAATATGCAGAGAAAGAAGGCTATAAGCCAGGCCCAGTACTAGGCCACCCAATATCTCTAGGCTACATAGCCGGCTTGGGGAGGCGAAATGTAATACTTGCAGGAGAGGCGGCGGGTTTTGTCGACGCCACAACAGGAGAAGGCATCTATTACGCTATAGCAACTGGAGCCTTGGCAGCAGTAGCGGCATATACTGCGCTTAAGATATATGGCAATGAGAAATGGACTTTTGACATATATAGCGAACTAGCTAAGCCATATGTAGAAGAAGTTAAAAAGACAAGATGGCTTTCACATATGGCGAGAACCCTCGGCGCAAGGAGATGGGTAGTTAAACTATTAGGTAGGCGGTTGGTTGAGTTATATTCGAGAGTGTACACAGGCGAAGCAACCTATAGCCTAACGCTAAAACCTGTGGAAAGACGGCTAAAGCTCTAATTCTTTCAACTGTCTCAACACATACTCCCTAATCTCTATATCGCTGGGGATACCTCTCATAAGTTTTCCATCTTCTATCCACTTAATTAATAGAGGTTCTCCACATGGCGGCGGCTCATCCCACCGCACAACTACATGTCTAGACCCACACTTATATATCTGCTTAAAACCAGGGAGTTTGCCCCTTTTGGTAATTGGAACCCACCTCCCCTCTACCTCAACCTCCACAATATCCATAGATAAGTCTACAGAAGGCGGAAAGGCGATTGATGTGCCGACACCAAATCCATCAGCTACATCTCTTAACATCGCTATCTGAGACTCGTCTAACCCTCCGCTGACGAAAATCTTGACATCTTTATACCCATGTAGGTCTAGAGTCCACCTCACCTCCTCTACAATACGCCTTATGTTCCCACGTCTGCTACCCGGCGTGTCTAACCTAACGCCATAGAGCCGGTTTCCCAACAACCTAGCGGCTATCAAGGCCTCCTCTCTCTCGTCTAAAAACGTGTCTACAAGTATAATACGGGGTACGTCTTGAGGCATTGTCTTATCAAACCATAGCCAAGCAAGTGTGTGATCTCCCATCAACGCCCTAAAGATTATCATTAGGGCGTGGGGCATTGTGCCCGACGGTTTGATTCCAATCATTTCAGCCCCTAGTACTGTAGCCACGCCGTCGCAACCGCCTATATAGGCGGCTCGGTCGGCCATAGGTTGAACAGCTGGATGCAAAGCTCTGGCGCCAAAGAAAAGACATGTTTTATCGCCAGCTAATTTCTTAATACGCGCAGCTTTAGTAGATATACTTGAGTAATGACGTAAAATTCCTAAAATTGCCGTCTCTAATATTGCAAACTCTAAATATGGGCCCTCTATTACCATTACAGGCTCGTTTTCATAAAAGGCCGTCCCCTCCGGCAGAGCGTATACAGTGACCTTTCTATTTTTTAACAACTCTAGAACCTCCTTTAAGCCAGTAAACAACGCCCATTTATACCCCCTTGGGAGAGACGCTACGTGAAACTCGGCTCTTACTCTTACGTCAGAAAGACCGGCGTTTTTTAAAACTTCAACTGTCCTGAGAAAATATACATCTGCAGTCCTACCCAACGAAATGTCTTGAGGAGAAGCTACATGAAACATTAAAGATAAAGGTATTGCCGAGTTTTAAAACTGTGGAGCTTTTTCCATATGAGGAATTTAGGCCTTACCAACGTGAGATCTATGAGAAAACATACACTACCTTACTTACTGGGGGGACTCTTTTAATTAATGCACCTACAGGTCTTGGCAAAACAGCCGCAGTTATAAGCGCCGCGGCGAAATATATCTTAGAAACCGGCGGCGTAGTACACTATACAGTTAGAACAAGGACAGAGCTAGAGCCCCCCGTGAGAGAGTTGGCAAATATAATGAGGCGGGGAGTGGAGTTAGACTATGTAGTTATCAAGAGTAGACAAGACATGTGTTGTTACCAACAACTGAAGAAGCTCGACTACTTAGAGTTTCTGGCAGAGTGTAATCTCCTCAAAAGTATGGACAAATGTGTATACTATCCGCCAAGAGATGTAAGCATTCCCTTAAAAAACGTCTCGGCCTACATAAAGTTTCTCTGTACTGCATATAGTTGTCCTTATGAATATGCAAAAGCTAGGCTAAATCGTGCAAAACTCATAATTTCTACCTATTACTATATACTGGGACGAGAACATATAGATCTAAAAGATAGAGCTGTAATAATAGATGAGGCACACTCTATATTTGATGCAGTAATACATTTATATACAGTTAAAGTATCGGAAACAGATGTTAAATCCGCATATAGAGAGGCGAAAAAATACGGCTTTTTAGAAGAAGCTAGCAAAATATATGCCTTACTCACATTTATTAGAAAAATGTCGGGCGTTGTAGATTTAGGAGATCTCCTAGGCATCGTCGAAGATTTAGACCTAGAAAACGCCATATGGGAAATTATAAAGAAGAAAACAGATGAGAAGATAAATCCATATACGCCGTTGATACTACTTAGAGAGTTAAAAAATGCGTTGAAAAGCAGAATAAAATACTTCTCTGAGATACGCGGCGAAGATGCCACAAAAGTTTTAGTTCTCCAACCGCTTGACCCCACGTCGTTAGTAAAAGAAAAGCTAAAAGAGGCAAAAAGCGTTATTTACATAAGTGGGACATTGCCGATATCGCTTTTTTCTACAACTCTAGGTCTGATAAAATACAGCCATATAGATATATCATTTAGTGAGTATATCCCACGTCAAAACTATCTATCGATAGTAGATTTGGGCGTTACGACAAAATTTACAGAAAGGAGCGAGGATATGTACGTCAAAATAGCGCAGAGAATAGCCGATATAATCAACATATCTCCCGGAGGGGTCTTGGCGGTGTTTCCTTCATATGAGGTATTAAAAGGCGTTAGGAAGTACCTGAGTATTTCAATACCACATTGGTACGAGGGGAGCCAGGAGGTGGATTTACATAATCTCCCAGATAGATTTTTCATAGGGGCAGTGGCCAGAGGTAGATATGCAGAAGGCGTTGAGTATGTACGAGACGGAAAGAACCTCCTCAGTACAGTAGCAGTAGTCGGAGTACCATATCCTGAGCCGTCGCCATATTTAGAAAAAAGAGTAGAGTCATTAAGGCCACGTCTGGGAGAAAAAGCGTGGAACTCTGTGTACCTCTATTATGCAATTATCGCCGTTAGACAAGCAATAGGCCGGCTATTTAGAGGACCTGGAGATAGAGGCGTATTGATATTTTTAGATAGACGCTATGCCGAACCAGACATATGGAGTAGTCTTTCAGATATATTAAGCGGTTCTCTAATAGTAAACGAGCTAGGCGAGGCCAAAGAGAATATTATACACTTCTTCACCTCCGTGTTAAAAGTCGCCAAATAGCTACAGCAATTATAATAATCGCAGCATTTGTGCCGGCTATTGAAATAGCGAGTAAAGAAATACCCAAAGTCTCATTAAATACTGAGAATACGGCAGTGATGACACCCATTAACGCCGCCACCATTGCAATAATTATACCAACGAGGGGGAGCGGCTGAGTCTTCTCTGCCTGCTTCAAAGGTCTCTTAGTTATCTGCGTCTCTTGTTGGGGGGCCAACGGCGGAGGAGGCGGAGGGGGGGTCGTTCTCTGAGTTCTAACAGTAGCTGATGGCATTGGATAGCCCGGCGGAGGAGGCGGCGGCGGGATTGGCTGTTGATACTGTATAGGCGGGGGAGGCGGAGGAGGAGGTGGTATTGGCTGCACAGGAGGTGGCCGTGGCGGAGGTGGTCTTCTAAGCGGCTTCTCTTGCTCCTTATCATCTACGGCCATACGTTCCCCTATGTCTCATTATATAAATGTTTCTACAACTGCTTAAATACGCCAACGCGTCTTGATATGTGATTTTGATTGTTGCTGAAAAGAGGTCTGTAGCTCAAGCAATCGCCAGATATCTAGGGGGGACGTATAAAGTGGAAAAAATCTATGGAGTATCTGCCTATAGGTTTCTATATGGCAATAGAGAGGCCGTGGCGCTTGGCCTCAGCGGCCATATCATGGACTACGATTTTACAGCTAGACAAAACGTGTGGAGTTGGCTACCTCCAGAAGAGCTCTTTAAGACAAGCCCCATACTTGTCCTCCGAGAAGAGGCTATTAAATACGTAAGAGCGCTTAGATCTCTAGCTCGTAAAGCCGAAGAAGTCTACCTAGCTCTTGATGCCGATTCAGAAGGCGAAGCAATATCATATGAGGTTGCACTAGTGGTAAGACTTGTAAATAAAAATGTAAAGATATACAGAGTACGTTTCAATGCTGTCACATATAAAGATATAAAAATAGCATTTCAAAATCCGACAAAACTCGATTTAAAACAGGTAGAGAAAGTTTTTTCAAGAATGCAAATAGATCTAACACTTGGTGCTGTATTTACGAGATTTCTAACTCTGACTGTGAGAGATTTGTTAGAGAAAGGCCAATTCTTGAGCTACGGCCCTTGTCAAACCCCCGTTCTCGGCATAGTCGTCACCAGAGAGCTACAACGGAGAAACTTCAAGCCTGAGAAATACTATGTAATTAAGGCCGTCGTTGAAATAAGAGGCTATAAAATCGAGATGTCAGCTGATGTTAGATTTAAAACTAGGAAAGAGGCCGAGGCCGTTGCGACTACAATTAAACGCGGTGTTGTAAAAGCCGCCATATATAGACCACATTATATACAACCTCCCGAACCTCTAGAAACCGTAGAATTAGAAAGGAGAGCAAGCAGATGGCTTGGGATAAACTCCAAGAAAACTCTCGACATAGCCGAAGAGCTCTACCGCGCGGGGTATATATCATACCCTAGGACAGAGACAACTATATATCCACCAACGTTAAATTTACGAGAGATTTTACAAGAGTTAATAAGGGGAGAGCATAGCCGGTATGTAGAAGAGCTTCTACTACGTGGTTTCAGGCCTACTAGAGGAGATTCAGACGATGGGGCACATCCGCCCATCTATCCAACAAAAGGAGCTACAAAAAGCGAGATATATAAGACCTTTGGAAAAATAGGCGATAACGCTTGGGCAATTTACGACTTTGTAGTACGTCACTTTTTGGCCACTTTAAGCCCGCCGGCGCAAGTTGAAAAACAAAAGATTGTCGTAGATTTTGGAAAAATACAGCTTGAGGTAGAGGGCCAGAGGACAATAGACGAGGGCTACTGGAGGATATACCCCTGGGAGAGACAATCTGATAGGCCTCTTCCACGTGTATATGTCGGCGACGAAGTACATGCAATTAAAGTGGAGGTAGTGGAGCGAGAAACCGAGCCCCCTCCGCCGATGTCAGAATCCGAGCTACTCGCCTTAATGAAGAAATATGGCATAGGCACAGACGCCACAATGCAAGACCACATCTATACCAATATAAAGAGAGGTTATATGAAGCTCCAAAAGGGTAAATGCATACCTACAAAACTCGGGGAGACTCTGGCAATAACGTTGTTTCAATATACGCCGGAGCTTATAGAGCCCACAGTACGCGCCAGAATAGAAAGAGCCATACAGGGCATTGTTAAAAACGGCATTTCTCCCAACAGGTTAATTCAGGAGATAAAATCTGAATTTGAGAAGTATTACAATGATCTCAAGAAACATAGAGATGAAATAAGAAGAGCCCTAGAAACGGTTTTAAACTCTAAAGCTAGGGAAAGGAGTGGAACATATTGAGGTACACCCTTTTGTATGGAAGGCGGGGCCAGACACGTTAATAGAGGCCCCACCAGGTTTTAAATGGGTGGCGATGGAAATAGCCCGTAAGACTGGGGCGACGGTATCTGGTAGACCGGTATGGGGTGCGTGCGACATAAGACCAGACCCACGCTTTAGGAAGATATTCCACTTGGGACATAGCGTGCCCCCCAATGTAGCTTATCTCCTACAGAAAAATCTCGGCGGCGAAATAGAGAGAGTAGAACAAGACTTTTACAGATTTAAAACCGACGGTACAGAGATTTACTTCATTCCTGTGTACTACAAGCCGCCTCCAGATCTCCCGAGGCTTGAGAAAGTGGGAAAGATATACTTCCCCCTGCCCTATAGGAAAATAGCAGAGGTAATACACAAAGAGACAGGGTTTCCTATTGCTAGAGACCCCGTCACGGGATGTTGGGTGGGAGAGCAACCTGGCGACGTAGCATATGTAGTGTCCACAGGGCTTTTCTACCCGCTTACGTTGAAATTCTTCTACCCAGATACAACAGTTTATCTAGTAGATCCATTTCGCAGAGAGGTCAAAGATATTGAGCCAGAGTTTATGAGATTGATAAAACTGAAGGCACGCGCGCATATATCTACGCCAAAGCGTGTCGCCGTGTTGTTAACTACGAAGCCAGGCCAAAGACAAGATGACAAAGCTTTGGAACTCTCGTCGCGGGGACTAGTTATGGTACTACTAGATGAGATCTCCCCGGAATATATTGACGATTTACAATTTGACCTAGTTGTAAATACCGCATGCCCACGTATAGGTATAGATGACATAGATAGAATCAAAACACCGATTTTGAACTACTATGAATATAAAAGAGGCGTCATTGATCCAAGACTTTCAATTAAGCTTATATAACAGAGAGAAGAGAAAGCCTCATAAACCGATTAATAGATAAAAAACTTGATATAAATACTATTCGGTGAAGTTTAAATGTCCAGTATGTGGGAAAGAGGTAAACCTAGAACCCAGATTGGAAGGAGAGCCAATAGGCGGTCTATATGAGGTAATAGTACAACACGAAAGACATTTCGTAAAGGTGTATATAGACAAAAGTGGTTTTATAAGACGAGTTTTCCCAATAGAACATCTCGTTATAATAGATCCTCCGCAATACACTATATATATATACGAAGATAGAGCGGAAATAATAGATCACACCGGAAACATATACATAACAGACTCAGACTATTTATTAAGTGTCGTAAAAAAGATAATAAAGTAATCAATATAGTACAGTCATAGATAGCCCCCTTGCGACGCCGGTCCTCCCGGGAGGGCTCGCCCAAAGTCGAGGGCCCTGGGCAAGAGAGTCTGGGCCACTGGGGTCTGGTAACGGCCCCCTCGGTGGTGAGCTTGGGCCCCTCTTGCCTCGTGACTTCCTTAAGCGATCTCTCGACGTTCTCCTCGACAGCCAACTGCATTCTCGTCACGAGGTCTAGGATTTCCGGTCTCTCTTCGACAAGACGCCATGGTATCTTTAGATTCCGTAGACGTACATGGCTATGTCTAGTGGCAGAGTCGAAATTTCTGTTGGTTATGAAGACTACAGGAGACCACACTAAAAGTTATAATATCAGCTTCAATTAGGCGTAGCCGTATGCTCGGATATTCTGTAAGGTAATCGAAAGAGTGGAGACGCGTCTCTCCCACGCCACATTTTAGCTCTCAGGCTTAAATTGTGGCGCCGGGATTAACTACGTGGAAAAAATAGGCGTAGTTGTCAAATCGCCCTCTATATACTACTATATATTTAGACCATTTCGAGGCGTTGAAATAGATGTCGGCTCTTTTGTAGCTACAGAGGTAGATGGACTACGCGTCATTTCTCGCATCACAGCTATTAGACACAGAAATGCCGCGACAGATCCAAGACTTATCGCACAGTTTGACGACGAGAATGTAATAAGGGAAATTAAGGAGACTCTAGGCATAGAAGACGTCTTGTATTACACAGAGGCGAGAGCTGTCGTATTAGGCGCTAGAGTCGGACGTAGGATATTGAAACCTCAAAAGCCAGTGAAACCTCTCAGCTACGTCTATAGAATTGTAGAACGTGAATTAGAAGAGTTTTTCGCACCGCCTGAAGACGGAACGTATATCACTATAGGTAGAATAAGGGGCACGAACATATCTGCAAAAATCAACGCCGAAAAACTAGTTACTCACCACTGCGCTATATTAGCCAGCACAGGAGCTGGGAAGAGTTGGCTCGCAGGAGTCATAATAGAACGCCTTAGTCTCCTAGACATACCAATAATAGTTGTTGACCCACATGGCGAATACTCGGCAATGTCTATACCTCTGACAGAAGAGGGAAAAGCCGTCGCAGAAAAAGTAAGGATATATGTAGTGGGGAAAGTAGATACTAGACCCGTAGACGACGCATTTGAAAAAAGATATGGCACAAGGCGTGTGTATACAAGGATCGGGATAAACCCAAGAAGTTTACCTCTACGCACACTTGAAAAACTTCTTGACATATTATACGGGCTCACAGACGCACAGAAGAGAATTCTAGAAGAGGGTTGGCAAGTTGCTACAAACTACGGCGAGAGACAGCCCCTTACTACAGTTGAGGAATTGATACGAGAGGTTTTAGAAGGGGGCAAACACGCGGCGCCTCCCGGCTACGCTGGCGAAATGGCGCTCCGCGGATTAGAGGGTAGACTCAGATCTCTTTTCTATACAAGCCCTATATTCATAACTAGATATGGAGAGGTGTACCAAGGAGAGCCTATTAAGTTAATTGACCCACAATCTTTTGTCACCACGCCTGCTCTGCATATTTTGGACATATCTGGACTAGACAGCGTTGACCAACAACTGTTTCTAGCCGTATTTCTAGATCAGATATACAGAGTTGCGACACAAAGGAAAAACCTCACAACTTTTATCGTAATAGAGGAGGCTCATATTTTCGCCCCATCTACCCCCAACGCGCTTAGTAAAAACTATGTTGTGAAAATAGCGAGAGAAGGTAGAAAGTTTGGACTCGGCCTCTGTCTCATCACACAAAGACCCACTAAACTAGACCAAGACGTAGTTTCACAAGCTATGACCCAAATATTCAAAAGAATGATTAACCCAAGCGACTTAAAGTACGTAGCTACAGTTGCGGAACATCTCGAAGATCCACGTCCATTACGGACGTTAGATGAAACAGAGGCTATGATTACAGGGATCTCTGTGCCCGTGCCTCTACTAATTGTCGTCGGTCAAAGATGGACACACCATGGGGGAATAACTCCTAGAATTAAGAGGGAGATGTAGATAGATATATAGGATTTACTTGTATCCCCTTCGCGGCGCCGGCTCTCTGGGAGCTGGGGCGGGCCCGCCCCTTGCCGACGCGCCCTGGTTGACGGTCGCGCTCAACGTCGGCATTACAATGGCGATACTATACACAAGAAGGTGGGCCTATTCGGTGGAGGGGGTCGGCGTTGCTAGACACGTCGCGGCGGTCTTGGCCACCGTCGCTAAACTGCCGTGGTAAACAACGCGCTCGTCCTTGCCTGCGCCGTAAACATACCACTACTACCGCCCCAAGCCCTACTCCCACTGGCAATACCCATCGTGGCGTTGACAATAGACGCCGTGAGAAGGGTAGAACAAACCCGCTTCCCCCTACTTATATTTAAAAACACCCGACTCTCGGGTCTATATCTTTTTACTTTTTCTCTACAACGCAACTACGAACGCATACAGAACACTAAAAGTGAAAATCCCATAGCAGTTAGGGGGACTAGACGTCCTCGACTCTGTGACGCGCAGACACTTAGCAGTGGAAAAGTATGTCAAAAGACTGTTGAAAAAGTCACGGGACGAAAGGAGCCCAGACTAACGACAGAGGAAATAGATCGGTTTGCCCACGCCAGATAAGCGTGAGCTAGCGAACTTGTGCAAGAATTTACTTAATCTGCACTTGCGCAGGCTTTACCTCAATTATCTGGCCAGCCGCAATAGTTCTGCCCATGTCGCGGAGAGCAAAGCGGCCAAGCGCTGGGAATTCACTGAACTTCTCCGCAACTACAGGCTTCAGAGGCTTAATCTTTACAATTGCCACATCGCCCTGCTTTATAAATTGAGGCTTTTGTTCAACTGCTTGACCAGTGCGTGGGTCGAGTTTAGATACAAGCTCTACAATTTGGACAGGTACCGTGGCTGTATGTATATGCATAACTGGCGCGTAGCCTGGGCCTATAGCTGTGGGATGCCATAGTATAACTACACGGGCTACTATCTCTTCAGCGACAGTCGGGACGTTGTCTACTTTACCTAATACATCTCCACGTCTTACATCCTCTTTGCTTATACCTCTCACGTTAACACCTATATTATCGCCTGGTTGCGCTTGCTCAAGTTTCATGTGGTGAGTCTCTATAGATCTCACGTCGCCTACCTTAGCAGGAGGTACTATGACAACTCTATCGCCAACCTTTAACACGCCGGTCTCAACTCTACCAACTACCACAGTGCCCGCGCCTGTAATTGTAAATACGTCTTGTATCGGCATTCTAAGCGGTTTGTCAACAGGTCTTGGAGGCGGTTGGAAGGTATCAAGAGCTTCAAGTAGCGTGGGCCCGTTATACCACGGCGTGTTGGAAGACTTAGTTTTGACGTTATCTCCCTTTATCGCACTTACTGGGATAAAGTGTATTTTGCTTGGGTCGTAGCCCAATAGTTTTAATAACTTAGAGACTTCGGCTTTAATCTGTTCATACCTCTTCTGGTCGTAGTTTACAATATCCATCTTATTAACAGCAACTACTATTTGTTGAACACCCAATGTCCTAATGAGAAATAGATGTTCTCTGCCCTGTCCCTGAGGCCCTATGGCTGTTTCAAACTCTCCAGGACGTGCAGAAATTACAAAGAGAGCTGCATCTGCTTGGCTAGCTCCAACAATCATGTTCTTTATGAAGTCTCTATGGCCAGGTAAGTCGATGATTGTAATGAATAATTTATTAGTCTCAAAACCCACGTGTGTAGCCTCGATAGTTACGCCGCGTTCACGCTCTTCCTTAAATCTATCAAGAATCCATGCAAAAGCGAAGTCTTCCTTCCCCATCTTTTTAGCCATCTCTTCAATTTCCTTAAACGCTTTTTCATCTACATAACCTGTCTCATATAGTAGACGGCCTACCAATGTCGATTTGCCATTGTCAACGTGGCCAATAACTGCTAGGTTTAAGTGCGGCTTTTGTAGAGCTGTTGGTTTTGGTGGTAATATTATCGACGGCATAGGCGGCTTTTATTCTTATTCTTATAAATTTTTCGAGCTTTAAATACCAAAGTTTTTAAACTGAAGTAAATCTCAGCATATGCCGCGGCCTGCATATCGCTCTAGAAGTCTTAGGAGAGTAAAAGTGAGGACTCCAGGCGGTAGGACCGTAGTACATTATGAAAAAAGAGCGAAGGGCGTCCCCAAATGTCCCGTGACTAATCTGCCGCTAGGAGGTATGAACCATAAAGTATACAGATTTGGCATATCGATAAGAGCGCCCAGTAGACCATATGGAGGCGTTTTTTCTCATAAAGTCTTAGCTAGGGCGTTGAGACTGGCCGTGAGAGGATAGACATACATGGTTGTTATAGCTATCTCTGGACAGCCAGGTAGCGGAAAGACTACAGTAGCTAGAGAGGTAGCTAGGGTGTTAAATTTACCACTTGTCTCATCCGGGTCACTTTTCAGAGAGTTGGCGGCCAAAATGGGCATAGATTTCATAGAGTTTCATAAATATGCCGAGAAAAACCCCGATATTGACAAGGTAGTAGACTCCATGGCTATAGAAAGAGCGAAAGCCGGTAACGTAGTTCTCGAAGGCCATCTAGCGGCGTGGATTGTGCGACCTTATGCGGACATATGTATATACTTAAAGGCATCTAGCGAAATACGTGCAAGACGAATTTCTATACGTGACAAAAAAAGCTTCGAAGATGCTCTACGGGAGGTAAGAGAGCGTGAGGAACTTAATAGGAGGCGATATCTTTCTCTCTACAATATAGACATCAACGACCTCTCGGTGTTCGATCTTGTCTTAGACACTTCATATCTCTCTATAAACGATGCCATTAGAATTAGCTTAGACTACATTTGCACAGTGTTGGGATTTAAGTACTCCAGAAAATTCTGTTGATATTCGACAAATACAATAAATACGCATTTAATATATCACATTTCCAGCTACTATGAAGTTCTTGCTTCGATGCAAACCCAATACGAAAAAACCGCCGACAGGGAAAAGAGTTGCAATAATAGGCGCAGGGCCTGCGGGCCTAGGCGCTGCAGGCGTGTTGTTATGCGACGGACATGAAGTCCATATATACGACGCATTGCCCGAGCCCGGAGGGCTGTTGATATTTGGCATTCCACCTTTTAGGGTCCCAAGAGAGAGCGTGAGAGAGGGGGTGAGGGAGCTGATAGAAGCCGGCGCGAAGTTTTACACATCTACGTTTGTATACTGCGGCGAGAAACCACATGAACACGAGGCTCTCCTATTAGTGAAAGAGTTTGTAAATCTTGAGGATCTTGTAAAGAGATACGACGCCGTTATAATTACGACCGGGACTTGGAAGAGTAGATCGTTAGGCGTGCCAGGGGAGAATTTACAGGGGGTTTACAAAGCGCTTGACTACCTCTTTAGAATCTACGCCAATCAGTTGGGGTATCTACCTAAAGAAAAAGTCTATCCAACTGGAAAGAAGGTGTTAGTAGTAGGCGGAGGCTTGACTGCCGTAGACGCCGCAATTGAGGCCAGGCTACAAGGCGCAGAAAAAGTAGTAGTCGCCTATAGGCGTACTATTAACGAGGCGCCTGCCGGCAAGAAGACTATAGAAACTGAGCTTATAGCGAGAGGCATAGAGTTTCGAGAGTTAATAAACCCCGTGGCTTTCCTAGGCAGAGAAAAAGTGGAAAAAGTCCGGTTCATAAAGATGAGACTAGGGCCGCCAGATAAATCTGGTAGGCCCAGGCCTGAGCCTGTGCCAGGCAGCGAGTTTGAAGAAGAATTCGACACCGTGTTAATAGCCATAGGCGAGGAGCCAACGCCGCCAGGGCCCTGCCTAGGTATAGAATTTAACCCCGACGGCACCATCAAGGTAGATGAAAAAATGCAAACAACTCACCGCGGCATCTTTGCAGCAGGAGACGTAGTTACAGGGCCTTCTCTCATTGGCAAGGCATTAGGCTCCGGGATGAAAGCTGCACAATTTGTAAACGAATATCTCTCCTCCCACTGACTACTTCTTTTTAGCTATGACCATCGCATGTGCTGTATCATAAGGCTCTAAGTGGACAGTCTCAAGAATTTCAAACCCCCTTTCTTTTAGCGTGTTTATCTCTTGTTTAAACGTCTCAGTTGCCGGGGCTGTCACATCAATACTCATGGCTTTTATCACTAACATGACGTAGCCGCCAGGCTTAAGGAAGTAGTCGGCGTTGTCTGCAAGTATTTTTGCTTGCGCCGGCTGTGCCACGTCAATGTAGACGACGTCTACGCCTTTTACATAATGTGCGTATTGGTATGGAAATCTGGCATCACCTAAAATCGGTACTACATTTCTTCTGCCCTGGTCTACCAATTTTTCTATAAATTCTCTGAAGACCCGTGGCGAAAATTCCACAGAGTATATCAGACCCCTCTCTCCCACTATGTCACTTATATGGCTTGGCGTCGTACCAGAGGCAGCGCCTAGATAAAGCATGTGCGTACCCTCTTGAATTGGGATAAATTTTATGCCATTGACTATTGCGGCAGCAAGCTTAGAGCGATAGGGGTTCCATTCTCTATATTCCTCATCTCTCCATTTTATCAACCTCTCCCCATACACTCTCTTGCCTGGAGTTAGATTTTTCGTCGCCAGACGCTCAGTCCCATCTTCGAATTTAACTACATATACGCCGAAGTGATGTTCATGTTTACGCACATCTACCACTTCAATAGACATGGAAAAATACGTCACTTTACGATTTATATACTTATCGCCGTGGCGGATATAATCAGCGCCGTCCTCTCCTAGGCGGAGGCGGTCTCTTCCCCCCTCCGCTTGGAGGAGGCGGCGGTGGAGGCGGGGTCTTTGTAGCCGGTTGCTGAGGGGTCTTGGGAGGCGGCTTTGCGTAGAGAGTCTTGATCTCTTGTATTCTTTTCATTAGTTCCTCCTTTAGTCTGGGGGCGATGAAATTACCAGTAAAAGCGTCGGCTTTAGCCGCAATCGCCAACTTAGCCGCAAGAGCTCTCGCTATCTTACCTCTCTGCCACCTCGGCGATCTAAAGATCTCGGGATATTGGAATATTACGCCGTGTTTAGGAGGCTTCCCTCCAGTACGTAAAGCTCTAAATAAAGCCTTCTCAGCGCCGAGAACCTGTATTGTAGATGCGGGAAGAAACGCCATCCTCGTCAGCCCACCGGCAAGTTTTATCAATCTGGCGCCTAACAACGGCCCGACTAACTCCCTTATGTTAGGCGCAACCTCTTTCATTGCCTCGTCAATATATGTAGCCAAGCTTTCTCTATATGACTCCAGTTTGATAAACGCCTCTGCGTACGATTTTAACTGAGCTAAATCCCACTCTGACATCTCAGCGCCTATGCTTTTCTTTGCAGACTCGACTATTTTCTTCACTCTCTCCGCAGGCATATCCGGAAATACCTTCCTTATACTCTCCTCGCTTATCCCAGATCTATGTCCTATATAGTACACTATCCTTACATACTCCTTATTGTCTCTCACCAACTCCTCCAACTCAGGAAAGTGCAAGCCGTACCACTCTCTAATTCTTGACGCTATTAGATTCAGTATTTTATCTACATCATCAAGTGTACTAATAGCTTGGGCAATAAATAGGTCTCTCTTTTCAACAGCTTGTCTTAGCTTACGCCTGGTTACCAAATCGCTTATTTCAAATAGGTAGTTTCTATAATCTTCCCAGCTTAAGCCCAACGCCTGGAGGTACTTAGAAAAGTTTTGTCTAAATGTCGTGAGCACGGGGGAGGGGCTCTCGGCCACGATCTCTACGCCCTTGATAACAGACACAAGCTTCCTCGCAAGCTCAGGATCCTCTACCACGATTTTCTGCGCCTTTGTCTTCACCCTCTCGATTATTGTAAGGAGTTCTGGTACGTAATTTGACTTTTCAAGTTCTATCAATCTCTCAGCTACTAGGTCGGGTTTTCTCTCATAAAACACCTTATCTACGAGATTTCCCGTCTCGTCAAGCGCGAAAAACCCCAGTACATCTGTCGCTATGTATATTTTCGTCATTAAGCCCTTTGAAAAATATACTTAAAAATATAACTCAGAGAGGGCACGTCTTACGTCTTCTACATCAATCCTCCCTCTGTATCTCCTCATGACCTCGCCTAAAGCCCTGTCTTTCCCAACCTCCCGCACCACCTCTCCCACCACTTTTTTCACCTCTTCATAAGACATTCTAACTAAGCCCAACCTCTTAGCAACTTCCTCCGCAGACTCCCCAGCTTTCATATTTCTAAGCACCTCTTCTACAGCCTCCTTTGTGATAATCTTTTTCTCAAGAGCCTCGAGAACTGAGGCAATTTTCTCGTCTGTTATCTCAACGCCCTCCCTAGCGAGAGCTCTAGAAATATTTAGAAGAATAGTGGCAATTTGTTGAGGCGGCACTTTATATTTCGAGACGTAGTCTTCAAATTTCTCCAAGTATGGAGATTTAATAAGCTGAAGTGCCAAATCTTTACTAAGGCCTAGCGACGTTAATTCTGACAGCTTCCCCTCTAGACTTACCTTTGCGATCTCCTCAGACTTTTTTAAAATTTCAAAGGTGATTCTAATTGGCGGAATATCAGTCTCAGGGTACATCCTCGCGGCACCAGGCCTTGGCCTTAGAAAACGCGTCGTGCCGTCCGGATTAGCCCCCCTCGTTTCCTCTGGCACGCCTTGTAAAGCGGTATTTAGCCTATCAACTACAACAGTAGCTGCTTCCTCTAACTCCCTATCGTCTACGCCCATGAGTAATATGAAAGACTCGACGCCAAGTTTACTTATTATATCTCTCACCTCCTCTGCCGTTATTCCATATCCAGGAAGCTCGTCGCTGTGAAGAAGACCGCCTAACTCTGTCCAGGCTCTTACATAATCAGCAAGCTCTGTGCCAAAGCGCCGGCCAGGTTGCACCTCAACTCCAAAGATCTTCTGAAAGCCGGGCGTTTTGACCGCCACCACCTTACCCCCTGTCTCAAGCACCCTCTTTACAATCTTCGACTTTGTGTTTGTAAACACTTGAGTAACATCGACAGTAGAAAGCTCTAGTTTGCCCACTCCCCTTCTCCTCAACTCTTCAGAAATCTTCAGAAGACTGAGCTGTCTCTGTACTTCATACTCTATGACTTTCGGTATCAAGGAGAGGTCGGGCACCCCCTTAATCTCAGTTTTGGCACCTCCGGCAATTGAGACATTTACATCTTGTCTAACTGTGCCGAGACCTCTCTTAGCTCTCCCCGTGATTTTTACACTATATCCAATGATCCAAGCCACCTCCTCAACTTGTTGTGGCGGGTAAGACATAGGCTCTGTGGCAATCTCTATGAGGGGTATCCCCAATCTATCAAGCCTGTAGACAACTGTCTTCCCCTCCTCCGCTATTTTCCTAGCGGCGTCTTCTTCAAGCGCTATAGTCTCTACGCCGATATCATAGCCAAGAATCTTCTTCTTGCCGCCGTATGCGATCAACATCGTCCGTTGGAAGCCGGAGACATTAGAGCCGTCTATCACAATCTTCCTCATTACGTGTATCTCGTCGAAAATTTTTGCATTAAACATCTTAGCAACTGCGACAGCTGTGGCAAGCGCCTCCTCGTCTGGAAGATGCGGCGGCTCTTCATCTAGTTCCACTAGACAGGTAGTGTCGCGATAGCCCTCGTAAATATACCGCCTCCTTTTCCTCACCTCCCACAACACAGCTGGGTCAACGGCGCCGAGCTCGCTTACAGATAGGTGTAGCCTCCTCTCTATTCTAAAGTGGGGCTCGTCGTCTCTCAACACAGGGGGGCAGTGGCAGAAGAGCTTACGTTTAGTGTTTAACTGGATATGTATTTCAAGACCTACCTTTAGGCCAAGCGACCTATAGTCCACATGGCGATATAAATATTGGGTTTAAATATATCGTGGGAAAGAGGCGGTGGAGTCAACATTTCTTAAGAGATACGTCAGTGGCGCAGTTTATAACAGAGCTTGTCCCAAGCGGACTTGACATAATTGAAGTCGGGCCGGGGAGGGGGGCTTTAACATTACCTCTAGCAGAGAAGTCAAAAACTATATACGCCATCGAAATCGACCCAACGCTAGCGGAGTTTTTAAAGAGACAAGCCCCTCCAAACGTCGTAGTAATTGTAGGCGACGCGCTTGAGATAGAGTGGCCTAGGGCAGACTTCTTTGTGTCAAACATCCCATATTCTATAACCTCCCCGCTACTTCTAAAACTCGCCAAATACAGACTCCCGGCGGTAGTTACTATACAGAAGGAGGTCGCCGAAAGACTTGTAGCTGCGCCAGGTACTGAAAACTACGGGAGGCTAACTGTGGCAATTCGGTGTCACTACGACGTAGAAGTGTTACGTATACTCCCACCCCATGTATTCAGCCCGCCGCCTAAGGTTTATTCCGCCGTGGTGCGTCTCACGCCGAGGCGGCCTTGTGTAGAAGATTTTGAAAACTTCCAACGATTTACAGCTCGGCTTTTTTCAACACGTAGAAAAACTCTCCGCCGTCTGAAACTTGGAGAGACAGAAAAGCGGGTGTACCAACTCACACTTGAGGAAATAGTTGAACTATATAAAAAACACTTCGACACGACAGAAACGTGCCGCTCTTAAAACTCGTATTTCTAGGCACAGGCGGCGCAGTGCCTAAATCAGATAGAATGTTGCCAACTATATACCTAGAGGATTGGCTAGGCCATAGAGTTTTACTCGACGCAGGAGAGGGGGCTCAATATAGACTGTTGCAAATAGACGTCTCCCCCGCCTCTCTCACCCTAGTCGCAATTACACATCAACACGAAGACCACACATTAGGCCTACCCGGTTTAGTAATCACTAACAAGTTTCTGGGCGGAAAATTGAAAGTACTAGCTCCGAGATCTATGCATAAGATCTTAGAGAGACTTGGCGTTGAGGTAAGCGACAGCTACGAAGAGGGGCGCTTCAAAATAACATGCGTAGAGGTGTGCCACACTGTAGACGCGTGTGGGTGGCTCTTTCAATGGGACGTCGGCTATAAGCTAGATCTTTCTAAAGTCGCCGGATTGCCCAAGTGGGCGCTTACGAATTTAATAAGAGGAGAGGCTGTGAAAGTAGGCGGTAGGTTAATAACCCCAGAAGAGGTGGCAGATCTTACACATAAGAGATTCCGCCGGCTGTTATACACTGGAGATACTGCGCCGTGCCCCCAGATGTGGAAAACCGTCGGCGAGGTAGACGTGTTAATACACGAGGCCACTTTTGCCGACGACGTAGAACCTCAAAAAGCACATGACGAGGGCCATTCAACAGTGGCAGACGCCGTTGAGGCCGCAAAGACGCTTAAAGCTGACGTACTTATACTTACACATATAAGCGCTAGATACCCCAGTAAAGAGAGACATAAAGCTCTAGCCGACGCCGTTAAGCCGCCGCCTCATATCTATATCCCCGACGACTTTGACACATTGCTTATCAAACTTTAACTGCGACATAAATAACTGTGGTGGCAAAAGGCGCAAAACGCTTCAACAGATCTAGTTTTTCAAAAAACTTAAGCCTAAACCGCTTTTGTAAAAACCTAGAGGGGAGGGGCGGGAATAAATATATCGGCCTAGCATCTATTATTTCAAGCCCGGCTTTCCTCAACGCAGATTTGACATAGAAGTACGAGTAGTAGTTGAAGGGCAGTTCGCTATCGACAGACTCCCAAACTCCTCTTACAACGCCGCGGAGAAGGGCATCTTTAAACTTGCCAACCCCTTGGAACAGCAGGTATTCGTACAACATATCTAGACACACGGCGTTGTCTATATCTGTGATAAAGATGCCGCCTTTCTTAAGCACGTGCGCCACGGAGGCAAACGCACTCTCTAGGTTATGTAAGTGGTTGTAGACGCTGCCGAGCGCCGTCACTGCGTCAAATCTACGAGCCCTAATAGGCAACATGGCGGCGTCGCCCTGTATTCTATCGCCACATCTACACACTTTCAAAGACTCGACAGAGATGTCTAGAGGGATCACTGTGGCGCCCCTGGCCTGCATATAGAGACTCCAAAACCCCGTGCCAGCCCCCACGTCGAGGATATACATACCTCTTTTGATATATACGTCTAACACCTCGCCTAACTTTCTATACAACGTCCTATAGTACCACGTCCCTAGGTATTTATCTACATAGAGACGGGCTACTGTATCGTAATAATCGGCGACCGCCTTCACCTTGGCTCTATTCTAAAATCTAGCGATAGTTTCCTACGTAGTTTCTCTAACTTAGCAACCCCCCTCGAGAGGACAACGCCGAGGTACTCCTCAGGCACCTTGATCACAATTAGGCCGTCTCTCTCCTCAAGCTTAATCTCGCCAGGGGGCACGTAGCGCTTCAAGGCGGAGACCACCATGGAATATATCTTGCGGCTCGGCGCCCTCTCCCCGCCCCTCTTCACTGGCACCACGAAGGTCTCCTCGCCAAAGACGTAGATCTCGTACTCCACCTCGTCTGTGAGGAAGTCCTTGACTAAGATAACAGGCCTGGCGAGATCCTCCTCCCTCATCCCCGCCGGCACCTTTACCACCATAGAGAGGGCGTATATCTTCTTCACCTCGCCGTCTTTCATAAAGATCACCGTGTCAATTATGGAGGGGATCATGCCCAGCTCCACCCTCCTGATAAACCTCTGGATGGCGTCTATAGGCGAGGTGGCGTGGACAACCCCCACCATCCCCACCCCCGCCAGCCTGAGGTCCACGTAGAGCTGGAAGTCCGCCGTGTCCCTCATCTCGTCGAAGATAGTATAGTCTGGCCGCGACAGGAGGAGGATGTCGTGAACCTCCTCAGATGTGGCCAAGTTCTTCGAGATCTGCGTAATGGCGGGGCTCAGAGTCATATCTCTCGGCGACTCCAACGTCTTCACAATCTTGCCCTTGCTCAGGTAGAACTCCGCGAGGGCCTGGGCGAAGGTGGTCTTGCCCGCTCCAGGCGCCCCCGCGATCAATATACCCTCGGCGCTTTTCTCAAGCCGCTCCAACACCCTGGGGTCAAGCCCGTAGTCTTCTATGCTCTTCCTAACCACAGGTTTTGTAGCTGTGATCTCCAATCTTTCAGACACCGGCGGAAAAACTACGACTATTCTATGCTCCTTATGTTGTATAATCATCGAATGGGGGCGCCTGATCTCAATCCTCGTCTTTGAATTCAGACGAGACGCCTCAGAGACGAGCTCTCTAACTATTGTATACAGTTGCTTTCTCGTAAGAGGCTCTGGAGACAGTTGGACAAAACGCCAACTGCCCGGCTTGCCGACTTTGCCAAAAGGCGGCAAGCCCTCTTTTAAATGCACAGACATTACATCCTTAGAAAAAAACTTCTCTATCGTCAAAACGTCGCGCGGTTTGCCTAGATATATAGTTCTAATCCCCTGCACAACCGCGGCGTCTCTAGACAATTCGTCACTTGTCACATAGATACAGTTATTCTCTTTCGCAAACCTCCTAGCATACATATCTAACTCACTTGGGTCTACCCTCCTATCTATAGAAACAACCTCTATCTTTACAAAGTCCGAAAGCCCCAGCTTCTCCACAGACTCAAACAAATCTTTCAACTCCTCCACGCCAATTATCCCAACCCCATCCCCCTGTCTTGCAAGAGAAGAGAAATACTCCGCCATTTCAGAGAGGAGAAAGAGAGTGCCCCTAAGCCTCCCCCCAAGTATCGCCTCTTTTAACGAGCCGTCTAACACCACCGAGCTGTCAGCTATGTATTTATCCACCGCCAACACACATACAAGTCTATATAAAATCTTTTAGCAGATAGCCCGTGCGATATTTAATAACTACAGTCCCAGGACTCGAAGACTTTGTAATAGAAGAATCGGCGGAGCGGCTCTCGGCAAAAACTGCAAAAGCCATATACATGACAGGACGCGTAATCGTAGAGACAGAGGCAGAACCACACGCCCTATACAGTTTAAAAACTGCAGAGAGGTTCGGCATATTCCTAGGCGAGGGGCTAGCAGAGACACTACAAGAGGTGGTAAACACGGCGTCGACATATCTACCACACGTCTTGAAATACCTCACAAAAAACACAACCGTAGGCATACGTTGCGAAAGAGTAGGCCAACACCCCTTCACCTCACGCGACGTAGAGAGAGAAGTGGGGAGGTGGCTAAAGGAGAGGGGGTACGTCATCAGCCTAGTCGACCCAGACGTCGAGATAAACGTCGACGTAGTACACAACTACGTCACAGTCTGGATCACCGTAGCTAAAAAAAGCCTCAAAGACAGGCCCTGGCGCGCCTATGAGCACTACGCCAGCCTAAACCCCATAATCGCCCACGCCATGGCCAGACTCGCCAAGCCAGCCCCCGGGGAGACCATATGCGATCTGACATGCGGCGGCGGAACCATAGCCGCAGAGGCGGCCGAATACGCCCCCTGGGCCAGATACATATGCGTAGACATATCCCTAAAACACATAAAAGGCGCCGCCTTAAACACGGCGCGGTACCCCCAGGTAGACCTCCTCTGGTTCGACTCCACCAAACTACATAGAGCAATACGCCCCATATGCGACAAATACATATTCAACCCCCCATACGGCTTCAGAATACCCGGCAAGATAGGAAAGCTATACCACCTCCTCGGAAAAGCCATGCGCAAACTCACCCGCCACTGCGCCACCTACGTCACAATAACCCCCAGACACAAAACCTTCACAAGCCAAGTAGGAGGCGAGATAATCATGAGAAGAGTCATATACCAAGGAGGCCTATACAGCAGCATCATAGTGGGGAGAATATGCCCCACCTCGTCCCCCTAACTCTCTCTTGGCCCCTCCCTGGGGGACTCAAGGGCCCGCCCCGGGCACGCCGGGACGAGGGGGCGGCTCACCCGGGGAACGTGGCGCCAAGTCATTAACTTTCCCCGTCTTCGCGCCCCCGTCTGCCGCCCCGGGACCAAGTAGATGTCGTTCATGTGAAGAGTGTAGTTACGAGGTTAAGGGAGGTATGGGCGTAATACTGTTTATGGTCGGGCTTGCCGTCGTGGCGGCCAGCGATGCCGCGTCGACTCCGCCGAATCCCACGTGCAGAAGGCGCTAGCCGCCGTCCAGAATCTTCTTCGCCGCGCTTGGCCAGTACATTGCCAATGCAGAGGCGACGTATTCAATGGCCATCGCCGCCTCCCAGGCGCGTACCCTCCAGCGGGGGGCCGCGGCACCGGCTGACGACGTAGTACGCCCTCTGGAGGGCGTCCACCAGCGCAGCCACCAGCTGCCTCACGGGGAGAGACCTCGGCACAAGCCGCCTAACCCTCACGTGCTCACGTTCTCTTCTTCGCCTTCGCAACCTCCTCAAGAACAGCCATTACTCCGCCAATGATTATTAACGCGCCTCCCAACATCGCTGTCTTAGCCGGGACCTGCCCCAGGAAGATGTAGGCAAAGAGCGTCGCGAATACAGGGTCTAAATAGCTAAGGATCGAAGCTGTGTGAATGCTTATCTTCCTTAAGCTGTCGTACCATAGGAATAAAGCCAGTAGTGTATTTACTAAAGCCGAAACTAGCACAATAGCTATATTGTAAGCGTTAAGCTCGAAATGCAGGATTAGTAGAAATGGGGAGGTGATGGCGGTCGATATCAAAGTCTGGCAAAGCACCAACTCCAGCGGATTAGTCAATTTACCAACAGATAACTTGTTAAACACTATTAGCAAGCCGTAGCTCACTCCGCTGAGAATCGCCAAAATAAGCCCTAAGCTCGCGCCAGCCCCCTCCGAAACCATCGTCACAAATGGATTTATTATGACGGAAAGGCCGGCGAACGAAATCGCTGCAGACAGCAGTTTAACCCTACTCAATTTTTCACCGACGAAGTGCATCACGAACATGGAGAAGACGGGCCCCGTGTAGTAGATCATAACAGCTATAGAAACTGGGAGCATCGCCACGGAGTAGAATAGGAAGATCCAGTTAAGCGCCAAAAACACGCCTGAAGCCGCGATGAACCTATCCCTCAACAGCTGGACCTTGACGTTTCTGAGGAGCAAGAGCAGAGAGAGGGCTGTGAAGAAGACTCTGAAAAATACAAACACGGGAGACGGCAGGCCGGAGTATATGGAGAGTATAGATACGCTTCCCCAGATCGCTGTGGTTACAACCATTTCGAGCACGCCCTCCGCCTTTTTATTCATACCCTTCTAAACACCAACACGTGAGTCCCACCACCCAGCTTCCCCTCGCCCGTCGAATAGATTTTGTAGTGAGATTCAAGTCTCAGCCCACGCTCGGCGGCTTCGGAGATGAACTTCGCAACGGAAGTCTTCCTCTCTTCGATAACGCCTAGTAATAGCGATGTCAGCTCTAGGTGGTAGAAGTTCAGGAAGGCCTTTTCCTCGTCAACTCTATTCTCATCCTTTGTCCCCTCGCTAATATCGACGTAAACCTTAGATAAAATGTTTAGCGCAACTCTCAATTTCCCCTCAACAGCCGCGTTGTAGGCTGAAAGCAACTCCTCTCGAAAAGTCTCCAGCGGTATATCGAGCAAATACACCAAGTGGTGCTTAACCACGTTCAACTTCCTCGCCCTTTCACTGGCAAAGTCGTCTATAAACTCGTCAGCCACTATCAAAACCCCTCCCCTACTCAGCCGGCTGGAGGTCAGCTCGAGGAAGTTGTCTATGTGGTGGGAGGAGCCGAATGAGATAATCGCATCCGTTTTCTCCGGTAATTCATTAAGCGTTGGGAATGTGGAGATCGCTTTAAATAAGTTAGAAGTCTCTACGCAGGTTATGCCTAAATCCAATATCTCCGTCAGCATCCTCTCATGATATGCCGGGCCGCAGCCTAAGCTCACAACGTCTCTGATACCCCTCTTCTCCAACTCATATGCGACGTAGACTGCTTGTTCCGCGTAGCCTGGGTGTAGCGGCTCATACAAAAGGTATTTTAGTGGATCTATATTCCGCTCAAATGATGATCTTCTTAATAACGCGTTTTGGCTGAACTTTCTCACGCCTTCCTTTATCGCCTTGGGAATTGTCAACTTCCCCCTAAGCGTTAGGATTTCCGCATTAAGCACATCGGCAGTTAAACTCTCCTCTAACCCCTCAACCGTTTGGAGATTATTTACTGCGTCGATTAGCATCTTTAAAAATTTGTTTTCAACGTTCTCGTCATATATTAAATCTCTATATCTGGGAATACTTACTTTCCTTGTGTTTTTATACTCGATTGTTGGTAATTCATCTTTTGAGCCATAGATTAATGTTACGATGGCCTCCGCGTCGTCTCCTACGGCCATGTAGAGGTGCTCCCTGCCTCCGTAGAACTTCGCAAAATCTCCCTCGCCAACTAACGACAGCTTGTCCCTGCTCCCGACGATCATCACCCCTTTAATAACTTGCACTACTTCCATTGGCGAGTTCCTGTGGGGTTCAGAGCGCTTTATCGCGTTGGAGCGCAGCTTCATTAGGTATACCTCCTTGTTCTCTACACGCTCTATCAATCGAACTTCAACCCCCTCGTCTTTAACAACTATGTCGTATGTCACGAGTTCGCCAAAGGGAACGCCTAAGGCGTTGGCGATGGCCCAGAGCGTGTTGATGGAGGGGCTTATCTTGTCATTTTCTATCTCCCACAAAGTCGATTTCGAGACACCCGCCAACCTAGCTAACCGCGAAAGGCTGAGGCCCTTTCTCCTCCTCAGCTCAGACAATCTATTCCCAAGCTTATACTCCATAGCCGCTTAGGTTTGATATTTCGAACTTAAAAGAATTACGCCTAGCAGATCTACTGCCTAGATTAACGGGGATTTGTTCGAACCATGAAACGAGCAGGACTTCGGCGGCCTAGATCTCCACAAACCCGTTCGATAATACGAACCCTTCTGCCTCTGCTCGGGGCCAGCCACGCGAAGCTACACAGGGGCTTCAGCGCTTCTGTAGACTAGACCATTACGTATTCCCTATCGGTTGCCCTTCGCGCAATGAGGATGTCGATGTCACTCACAACAGCGTACCTCGACAGAGCCCACACGAAGACCCTCGGCGCCTGGGTCGAAGCACTTACGTCTTTAACGAGCTCAGCAACGGATCTGCAACCCCTGAGGAAGCACGAGTCAGTAGAAACTCAAGCGTGCTCTATGAGGAGGCTGTGGAGTGATCAGCGCTCGGCTGTGTATGTGGCGAGTTGGCAGTACTGAGATGTGGCTTTGGCGCCGGGCTTTGGCTCCCATGTTATCCCTCTCGTGTCTCTCGCCACTATGACAAAGGTGTAGAGGCCGTGCTTCGTGGCGTTAAACGGCACCTCGACTCTGAAGTACCACATGCCTCCGTTTTCCACAGCCACGCCTTCGCAGAACCAGCCGGTTTGATTACCCAACGTGTAGAAACTTCGCCTCACATACGCAGAGGTTGGAACATCGTAGAAGACTGCCACTGGATAGCACCACCGGGTGTAGTTAAACGGCGCCATGGCCCCCTCCACGTACCCCTCGGCGATGAAGTACGTCCCGTTGTAGGCCGGCGGCTTGATCCAGCGAACCCACTTAGACACCATGTAGATTGTCATGTGGGCTTCAGAGCCGTTATACACTATGCCGACAGAGACGTAGTTGTTGCAAGGGTCGAGGAGAGAGCGTCGGTGGCCCCAGTTGGCGTGCGAATCGTTGTAGACCATTGACCTTATCGACCCAACGATGAAGTCTGTCATGTTGAAGTTGCCACATCTAACGGGTTTGCCGTTTAGGAGACATCTCGCCATTGCGCCGTTTTCCTCCGCGGCGTATTTCCCGCCGTCTAGCTTCGTGTAGTAGTAGATGGGGTGTCTCCCCTCCGCGTCGTAGTGGCTGTAGATGCCGGTCTTCAACATGTATTCGGCGCGGTACTGCGGGGTCTTGAGGGGAATCCACCTGACCGGCGGGACGCCCTCCCTCTCCCTAATCTGGTTGAGGTACTCCAGGGCGAGTCTCCGTAGGCCGCTGGGGGTCCCGTTGTAGGTCTCCTCCGGCGGCGTGGGCGGCAGGAGGTAGCGGGCCGTGACCACTCCGCTGTAGCTTCCACAGGGCGTCTCCAGCACAAAGGTGTAGTTTACGGCCGGGGCGCCGCCGAGGTACGGGAGGTACACCGTCGCGTTCCCAGCCACCTCATATACCCGGCCCCCCACCCTCAAAACGCCGCGCGGCACACCCCTCAACTCCACGCGCACCGGCACCTCAGACCCCGCGAAGGACACATACCTGCTGTAGTTCACCTCAGCTCTACACGCCCCCGGCGACACCCCCGCCGCCGCCCTCCGCAGATCCTCCGCCCACCGGCGGACGAGAGAAGTCACGTTAAGGCCGTGTGTTACAAGGCCAGGCGTGGAGTTGTAGAGCCCGCCCTCGGGCACGAGCTTGAGGTGCTTAACCAAGTCGAGGAGCCGCGCGGCAAACAGATGTGCGTACCCATACAGCCAAGAACCGCCCATGAGGTAGAGCGCCAGGGCCAGGAGGAGGATCAAGACAAGCCGCCTCATGTAATACGCAGAACGGAGGCCTTGTATAAGGCGCGCGCCGCCATCCGCGAGCCTATAGTGGGGAGAGTGCGTCCCACGTGAGTAGGAAGACAAACGACGCCAGAGGCACAAGCACGTTGTCGTCTATAGGCGGGAACTCAAACCTCTCCACAAAGCTGGCCAAGACCGCCGCGACCGCCCCCGCGGCCCCTAGGTAGTGCCAGCCGATGGGTATGGAAACAGCCGCCATGGCTAAATTGCCCACCCAGTGCTTCGTCCTCCTCCCAAACAGGAGGTTTCTTACGACGCCCGTGGCCGAGTCGCCCACGGCCATAAAGAGCGCCGGCACAACGCCCAAGCGCCAGTCCCCCAAAAGGCCCCAGCTCGCGGCCACCACGACCCCCCACATAACTGCGAAGGAGACCTCGTACATATTGCCGGGGTCTTGAAACCACCAGAGGAGCCGGCCGGTCCTATGCGGTATGTAGAGCAACACAGCGATTAAAAACGCTGTGGCCGCGGGAACCACCCAGCTTGAAAAACTTGGGACCAACACCGCCACTACGCCGCCGGCTAGCACGTGGATAACCTTCCGGTTGAAATACACCGCCCTCATGTGCCCTAGGCGAGACAGCGGCTTATAGAGCCACCTCGTCAACCCAAGGGCTACGAAGGCGACCCAGGCGCCGAGCGCAGAGGCTAACGCCAGGTCGTTATACAAACTCGACACCATCTGTCTTGGTGAGGGTCACGCGGTAGAGAAAGTCCATCTGCCTGAGGGCGGCGGCGTAGTCGAACTCGTTCAGCGCCGCCACCGCGTCGACGGGCACCACCACGTCGTAGAGCCTCAGCCTAGCGCTGGCAACCGTGTGGAGGACGCAGATGTTGGCCACAGTCCCCGTGACCACTAAGTGCTGGACGCCGTACATCCGGAGTATGTGGTCGAGAGGCGTGCCGAAGAAGGCGTCGTACCTCATCTTCTCCACTACTATGTCCCCCTCCCTGGGCTTCAGCTCGTCTACGATCTCCCAGCCCCAGGTGCCCCTAATGACGTGGGGCCCCCAGATGGGAAACTCCACCGGGTCGTCCCCGTAGTGTGTGTCCTTTGTGTATATCACCCGCACGCCGCTCCTCCTCGCCCTCTCCAAGAGGGAGACGATCCTCGGGATGATCTCGCGGGAGGAAGGCGCGTACAGCCTCCCGTTGGGGTGGGCAAAGTCGTTTTGCATATCTACGACAATTACGGCGGCTCTTTTAGATGGGATAGAGACTCTATCGACGATATTCACCCTGGGCACGCGGACGTAATCAGGCAACATGTCAAAACTCCGAAGCATATTTAAATCTATATCAACCACTTTGAGATATGAAAGAAGTCATCTACACAGAAAACGCCCCCAAGCCCATCGGGCCCTACTCCCAAGCTATTAAAGTAGGGAATATGTTGTTCGTCTCCGGCCAGATACCGGTGGACCCAAAGACTGGGGAGGTGGTAAAGGGCGGGATAAGAGAGCAGACCAGACAAGTCATGGAGAACATAAAAGCGGTGCTGGAGGCCGCCGGCTACACCCTAGAGGACGTAGTGATGGCCTTCGTCTTCCTCGCAGACCTCAACACATTCCAGGAATACAACGAGGTCTACAGCCAGTACTTCAAAAAGCCCCCCGCCCGCGTCACAGTACAAGCCGCCCGCTTGCCAAAAGACGTATTAATAGAGGTGGCAGTTATAGCCGTGAGGTGACGAAGACTCGCAGCGCTGAGAGGTGAAGACGAACCGGGTTCCGACCGTCTTCATAATCGGAGGCGGGAGGGAGGCCATGCTCTGCGCCAAGAAGATAGGCGCGGTGCATATAGACCACTACGCGGAGGTCAACCCAGAGGAGATAGACGGCGGGATCCAGGCACACGTCGAGGACCCAAACCTCGCCATCCTCCTCCTAGACGCCGCCGAGAAGATATACCTCTACCCCGAATTCGCCCAGCTACTCCCCAGCCTCCCCCGGGACAGGGTAGTCGTGGTGGCGCCGGAGGGCCACCCCCTCTGCGCCGAGTATAGATGCGGAGATCCCTGTTCATAGCCACCACATCCCTCACGAGGTCAGGCGTCGAGGCCTGCACAGACTTCCTAGAGGCAACCGCGCCGAGGCTTGGCGAGTTCTGGCTACCACTCCCTAGGGAGCTCTGCGCCGGCCGGCCAGTAGACCTAGGCCCCCTGGAGAAGTACCTAGAGCCCCTCCTAGCCCTCTACCACGAGGTAGAGGCAGACTGGCGTTGCTACGGCTCCGCCGAGGACCTCCGGCGGAGGGAGATGGCCACGGCCAAACTAGCCGCCTTGGTCATAAAGGCGAGGGTATATGGGAAAATCGACCTAAGGGAGTGGGACGCCTACTTCAGCCGCCCGCCGAGCCCCCCGCCCACCCCCTCCCTCGTCTTCGGCGCCGTGGGAGGAGAGGAGCTCGTGATATGCGGAGCCTACCCGCCCAACCCAATAGAAGCCGCACACGAGCTGTGGCACACCCTCACCCCACAGAAGAAGACAGAACTAGCCATGTGGATCACCAAATTCATAGCACATATAGTAGACAGCATAAACCTCGACGAGGCATACCACAAACTCATAAGAGAAGGCTGGGAAAACGCATACAAGACAATACTAGGCAACTCGGGGCCATAACCAAAGTGGTGAGGAAAAATTTCCCACTTAGCGGCGCATAACGACCAGTATACACAGTGAATGGGGTAGATCACGCCAATTAGATATTGCATAGGAAATGTGATGCTTATATATTTACCCTAGCTTTCATAGTATGAAGTATATTGCTTTGTTATTATCAGCTATATACATTTATGGAACCACCGTAACCGCAACTTAGCACTTTGAGAGCTACGGCGTGACAGTTGATGTAAAATACGCAGCAGATATAGAATCCACTATCTCAAAATCCTACATATTGTGGCCCGGAGAGGAGATTGCGCTCTCGTTACAGCCAAAGAGCGGTAAATTAACGCTAGACATATCTGTGAGACAAGACGTGCCTCTGATAGGTGGCCTACACCTCAGCCGCGAAATTGACATAAAGCCCGACAAGCGGCGCGAAATTGAATACGGCGTGTTACCAGGTATGACCCCCTCCCCGCCCTGAAGGGCGGGGCTTGTTGTTTACGCTGTCACAAAGCGTTAGGTGTGGCCGAAGTTTAAAAGCCACGCGGCCTCTACGCCGCCGCGTGATAGCAAAATTTTTAAAATATAGACGACACTCCGTTTGTGGAGGAGCTTCCGCGAGAGGTGGAGCTTCTGCTCGAGGCGTATAGGGAGGCTAAGAGGCCCCAGATCAAGATAGGTTACATCAGGGTGAAGAGGGTAGTGGGTGTTTTCTATGGCGTTGAGGGTGAGGATAAGACTTAGGGCCGGAAGGCGCGAGGTCGAGACCTCCGCGCTTGTAAACACCGGCTTTGAGTCCTCTGCTCCTGACGTGGCGGTTCCCGTAGAGGTGGCTAGGAGGCTCGGCTTGTGGCCTCCCAAGTCGGCCAGAGTCGTGTCGGCCGATACGGGCGGCGGCGAGGTTGAGATGGTGTATATTGAGGCAGGCGCTGAGATCGAAGTGGAGGGGAGGCGGGCCTCTGTAAACATACTCGTGAACCCCTACATCGACGAGGTTTTAATAAGCGACTTCCTAGCTGGGGAGCTGGGCATCGTCATACTCGACGCGAAGAGGGGGCACTGGCGTTTTAAAGATGAGGAGACGTTGAGGAGCTCCGTAGAGCCGCAACGCTGGCCCCGCCGCGGCTAAACCCAACAGTTGGCCTAATTCCAGTAGCTGAAAGAAATTAAATCAGACTTTATTCTACATGAGCTGAGTGGTACTCTACGGTAAATAGAAAGGCCTTATTCATGGAGACAAGCCTCAAACACCGCCTCAACGACCGCGCTCCCCGCCCTGAAGGGCGGGGTTTCTCCTCGCCCAAGCCGTCGTGGACATCCAGCATGCCTCGGGCGTGGGTCGTCGGGCATGGGGCCGGACGACACACGGCCCTTCTCCAGACACGACCGGGACAGAGCCCCTCATTTGGGGAGAGGCGTACGCGTTTAAGTCTTCTGTCTACATCCCTTCCCAGGTCTCGGCCGCTGCCCGGGGTTGGTGGGCCGCGTCGGGGCGGGTATCGCGGCGGGGCGTCCCCCCGCGGGGGCCATCTGCCGTTGACCCGCCGCATGGCGCGCACCGCTGTTTAAGCCCTTCTCTGCCTTCTTCACCGATCTGCCGTGAAAAATATACTCGTACCCACCCCCCGCCCTAAAGGGCGAGGCTTATCGTTTGCGTTATCACGCTACTTCCTCTTTACGTCTCTAGGCTCCTCTCCCGTTAGTTCTTTTATAAGCTGGGCAAGCCTAGCCGCGGCCTCTGCCCCCTTGGGCGTCAGTCTCAGCTCCTCGTCGCCCGTTACGAACCCCCTCTCTTTTAGATACTCCACGTATTGCTGAAAGCGGCTGTAGCTCACCCCGGACAGCAACGCCGCCTCTCTCCTGCTACGTCCATCTGCGAGAAGGAGCAGGATTTTCGTCACAACGTGGAGATCAGGATAGAATCTCCCTCGCCTTTTCATAAAACACCTCGGCCCTCCTAGCCAGCTCGGCTGACCGCATCACAAGCCTCCACGCCAGGACCAACGCCACCGCCAAGGCGCTGTAGAAGGAGGCGGCCCACAGAGCCGTGTACAAAACCCAGCCGGCTGACCCCCAGAACACGTCCCCCGTCGCAACCGCTATGAACCTCCCTCCCGGGGCCACGCTCCCCACGGCCCTTACGTGCAACACCACCTCTGTTACGTTGCCGACGGGAAACGCCGGAGCTCCCTCAACCACCATCAGGGGAGTTGTGTAGAGATACAGCGAGGTGGTTGCGACAAACGCAAGCGCCGCGTAGGACGCGACGTACAAAACAGGAGCCGCGACGCAGACACCCCCGCGTCTGTGGAACAGCTCCAGCAGATCCAGCCCCCCGGCCCCCTTCCTCCCGGGGAGAAGGCCGACAACCGCGGTGGCCACCGCCGAGGCGGCCGTGGCCAGAAAGACAAAGCCCCCCACGGCGCCTCCAACATAGAGGAGGAACAAGACAGGCAACAGCCACACGTGAACCAGGGTTAGGTAGAGGAGGGGAGGAGCCCACCTGCACAGACGGAAAAGTAGAGACATGGAACGGAGAGGAGCTCTACTTAATAACATTTACAGAAAAACAAACCGAGACGTCGAGAAAAAAGATGGGTTTTTGGAGAGACATTATTACCAGTAGTATAGCGTTAGCGTGCCCGAATATCACCGGCCTGGCCGGCGCCCTCTGCGCCGCCTTTCCACTCGATTATACCCCTAGACCAGATCCTGCCGCCGTCTATCACCAGAAGTGTGCCGTTTGGTAACAATTTGAACTCGACTCGTCTGGCCTCACCCCCTCTCATGACTATCTTAACTACAGCAATGGGCCTCCCACCCTCTAGCAATACGGCGGAGCCGTTTGGCAACAGCCTTACCTCAACCTTCTTAACCCCCTCCTTTAGGTTCAGCGCAACTGTGTGTACACCGCCCTGGGGATCTACCATCTTCACAACCCCGTTCTCATATGTGTACGTCACCTTAAACACGCCAGCGCTCAGAGCAACGGCCATCACCGCGGCCGCCAACGCGGCGAGCGCCGCCAGCTTGACCGTTTGGGATTTCTTTTCCATGCCCGCCATTGTGCCGGGACATATAAGCTTTGCATACTCCAAGTCTACAACAGCGGCGGAGATACAACGTAAAACACAGGAGAGAGCCGTCACAACGACGTGCCCCGCCTTAGCCGCAGATACCGGCGCCAGCGCCGCCTGCGCAGAACACGGCGACACGCCGACATGTCGCCAATCGATATTCCAAACTGGCGCCGGCTGTAGCCGCAATTCCACTCCCAACGCCCACGTGAAAACGCCGCTCCACAAGAGGGCTCCAGGCGCGTTGGCCGGCGCCTCTGAGAGCCGCCTCTCTCGCACCACCAAAGCCGTGTACCCCGTCTCGCAACCCGCCGTCTTCCTTTCTTCGCCTCCCACTTGGCCAAAACGCATCTCTACCCACCGCCGGCCCCCTTCGACGAAAAGAGGAAAAGGGAGGGGTTTATCTAGCCTCTATGTATATGCCGGAGGGTACTTGATAGAGGCATGTGTTGCCCCAGATGTCTGTCGCGGTGTATTGGTATTTGCTCACGGCGGCGTATATATACTCAGGGACGTTGTAGTCGGTGGGGACGTCGGGGTGGTCGCCGTAGTTTTTTATCGAGCCTAAGACGTACATCGTGGCGCCCTGTATAGAAAGCGATATGTCTATGCCGGGGAATACGTCTTTAGGCAAAACCGCTGGAACAGGCACTCTCGCCAACACGGCCAACACCACGGCGCCCACTGGAATACCCACTTCAAAATCTGCCTCACATCTGTCGAAATAGGGAAATATCTCGTTGAACTGTATATGCTCGCCGGGCTGAAGAGCCCCGTCTGAAAGCGCCGTGTTGGAAATGACGAGCTGTTGTTTATCTACCCCGCCATAGAAGAGGTTGGCGACTTCCTGGGGCAGACCAAAATCTTTCCCACTTACGATCGTGCTACCGCTGATGTAGATATCGGCTATGTAGAAGTAGTTCTCCTCTTGTATGTAGTCTCTGCCTAAGACGCCTTCGTAGTAGACGTCGTACGAGGCGAAGACGGGCCTCCCCCATATCCAAATCCAGCCAGATCTAGTGGGGCCGAGGAACAGCCCGTTTGCTAAAAAGTACTGCCGGCCTCCCCAACTCCAGCCAGCTAAGCTAATTGAGGGTCCGTAGTCGCCCGGAACCGCTAGAGCGGCGCCGACGGCAACTTGCGAAGTTGCAGGTAAAGTGCCAATGGCAACCCCTACGGACCCGCTGTAGGTATAGTTGTTAACTGCCATAATGACGGGTATTTTCATATACAGCTTGCCGTTGTAGGTTGTGAAGTACGTAGAGGGAAGTACTGAGGTTAAGTTCTCCACACCTACCCAAGCCTTTCTATACCAGCAGATAAACGCCGGGGGATCTGGACTTACTACTTCACACCACGTGTCTTTCGGCGGCTCGACATACGGCAGCTTCATCGAGAGAGGTGTAAAGCTGTAGCTCGTAAACAGCCCCCTCTTCTCTTCTCTATCTACCTTAACCACGTGCCCCCTCCACTCCCCCCTGCCCTTTGCTATATGTAGCGTGTATATCAACTCTCTATCTCCCCTAACCACCTTGGCTGGGTGGTAGTCTAGGAAGTAGGTGGTGTAGAACAGGGGCTTTCCGCTGGTTTTGTTTATAACTGCCAGGCTGACGATAAGCGCTGTGAAGAAGTCCTCGGGGTCGTGCCCCCTAGCCTTTAGTAATTCAGTCCAGTTCCTAGCCACGTCGGCTAGGGCGCCGGCTGATATGTGTACAGAGCCCCGCGTAGGCCCTGAGAAAACTACAGCCTCCCCATCCGGCGTGACGGCTCTTATGAAGACGGCGGCTACCACATCGGGTCTTGTAAAGAGGTCGCTCTTCTTGACGCCGGCCTCGTAGAGCTCAAACCTCAGCGTGATCCCCGGGCTAGGCGTCTGAAACCCCAACATCACAAAGGCAACAGCCGCCAAAGCCGCCAACACCACCAGCTTTATTATCTGAGGCTTCGGAGCCACGCCAGCCGCTATGCCGGGATATATAAGCCTTGTCTACTCCAAGTCTACAACAGCAGCAGAGATACAACGTAAAACAACAAATAGGACGGGGCGGTAGGTGCTACCCCGTCTAGACCCGCGGCGCGATGCTCTCTCACATTCATCCAGCGGCGCCGGCGTCTCAGCCGCAACCGCGGCTCGGCGTGATCGATTCACGACGCCGGCGTCATCCCAGGCGCGTAACTAGAAGACCTCGGATCCCCTCCCCCCGAACACCGCCGATGGCCGCTGGTGACTTCGCCGTGGACTGGCAGAGCCTCGTGGGGGGGGGGGGGGGGCGTAGGTGCGCGATAGGTGCGCGGCTCAGCGGCTTGGGCCTAGCCACCTGGGGAGCCCGCCGCGTGTCTCTTTGAAAAACTCCTCGAACCAGTCGGGAGTTCTGAACTCGTTGACAACGTCGAGGTGGTCGTAGGGCTTTATGTCCAACACGGGGCTCCCGCTCCACGCATCGAGACCTAGGACTCTGAGCCTGGGCGGGTCCACCTCCACGATCTTGACTATGGAGAGAGCGATGGGGTTAGGCCTCTGTGTGAAGCGCGTTGCGAATATGCCCACCTCGGGGAAGTCCTCCCGGCCCCAGGGCCTCAGCCTCAGCTTGACGCCTGGGGTTTCATGGAAGAGCCATATTATGAAGGCGTGGCTGTACTCCTCAAGCCTCCCAGGCCCCTCCACATACTCGTCGAAAACCCTAATCACAGACACGAAGTCGTACTTATCCACCCGCCCCAGCCGCCCGTCCGCGTAGCGGTAGCCGGCGCCAAGCGCCGCCGCGACGCGCACAGAGTTTTCAAACGCCCGGACAAGCCCTATCGCCCTCCAGAGTCCCCGCCGATCTGCGGAAACGCTGGCGGGGTTGACTATCACCTCCGCCCCCGCCGCCGCCACCGCGCAAGCTCCGGGGAGAGCAAGTCTACACATACCAGACAGCAAACTGCGAACTCCCCGGCCCTAAACAGCGCCAGCCCCCCCGGCGAAACCCAGCCCCTCTCCCCCGTAGCCGCCGAGAGAAACACCTTCTCACCCCACGTCAAGAGGCCGCCCCTACCCACCACGGGGCAGACGTTGACAACCGCGCCACCTCGCCTAACCGCGAGACCCCCCACCACCAGCGCCGACACAACCCCCAAACCCCCTCGAGTTCGCCAGCGACGCTTGGCCCCTCCTCCCGCCCGAGGCGAAGCTAGAGCTAGCCAAGTGGGTGGTGGAATACGTCACACAGATCGTAGACAGCATAAACCTAGACGAGGCTTACCACAAGATAACAAGACTCGGGTGGACACAAGCCTACAGGAGGCTGAAGCCAAAGACAAGATGGCCGGCAGAAACAACCGAGCAGAAAACCCAAAGAGCAACCCATGTTGTTTTAATACGAAAGTGACGTATTTTGAGGGGAATTGCGGAACATAAGCGATGTTTTACACGTGGTAATACGACAAACGAAAAACCGATATTACTATACAGGGAGCTAAAGCCCCGGCCGGGATTCGAACCCGGGACCTCCTCATTACCAGTGAGGCGCTCCACCAGGCTGAGCTACCGGGGCAGGATAGAAAATGGCAAGACCTTAAAAATTTTGTCTCCTCTGCCAGTGCGAAGTCGCTCAATCATAGCCCCCCGGCGCCCTCCCCCGCTAATCCACAGCCTTTTGGGCCAAACGCCTAGATCCGGTGTTGTTATAGCTTTTCGTGTTCGGCAGAATCGCCCCCGGTCTCCGCCGTCTCTTCTCCCCTGCCTTCGCCGCCGCCTCCTCGGCTTCTAGCCATAATTGTAGGGGCCTTCTAGCCTTGTAGTGGCGCATGTACACTCTATGGTGCTAGTAGCGAGCGTCTTGTAGGGCGGGGGTCTAGACCTTGAAAAGTTAAATATAAGACGCCGTATAGATGGCGTAGTGATGATCTCTTCGCTGCGCGGAGTTGTGACCATTCCGGCGGAGCTGACACATTGTTTTATACTATAAAGGTAGTGGGGCCGCCGGGATTTGAACCCGGGATCACCGGCGTGCTGGCATCTACGGGGTTTGTCCCCAGGCCGGCCTCAGGGGGCTACGCCCAATCCTAGCCAGGCTAGACTACGGCCCCTTTGCTTTATTGGGTGGAGTTTATTAACTTTTCTATAGTTCACTCGGTGTGAGGATTGCTCTTGTCCAAATGCCTAGGGTTGGGCTTGGGGAGGGGGTTCGCTGGCTTCTGGAGCGGTTGCCTAGGGCTGATGTGGTGGTTTTGCCGGAGTATTGGCTTGGGAGGTCTGTGTTGGATGAAGAGGGCTTGCGCAGGCTTGTGGGGGCTTTTGTGGATGTGGCTTCTGCTGTGGGCGGGGTTGTTGTGGCTGGCGGCGTGGCTGTGGCTGTTGGGTCGTCTGTGAGGGGGGTTTGTCCGGTGGTGGGGCGGGAGGGGCTTTTGACTTGGGGTGAGAAGATCTTCCCGTCGGCTGCCACGGGGGAGAGGGGGTGGCTGTCTCCCGGCTCTAGGCTTGCGCTTTTTGCCGTCTCGGGGTGGGCTGTGGGGTGTTTGATTTGCATAGATCTCATGTATCCGGAGCTCGTGCGGAGGCTTGCGTTGGCGGGGGCTGAGCTAGTTGTAAATCCCGCGAGTATATCTGCCGACAGGAGAGGGCTCTGGGGGGCTGTGGGCCTTGTGCGCGCCTTTGAGAATTCGATCTACGTCGCCTCTGCGGTGGGGACGGGTTTTGAATATGCCGACGGCAGGCCTGTGGCAGGCGGCTCTTACGTGGCTTCTCCTAACGGCGGCTTTAGAAGCTTTGGTTCTGAGGCTGGGGTTTATGTAGCTGAGCTTGATCGTGGGGAGGTTCTTCAAGCTAGGGCTAGGAGGAGGTATTTAGACGATGTAAAGGCCGTGGGGGGCGTTGATTTAAATATCTATGGTCTATAGACGCTATGTCGTGTCCGATTTGCGTCAGGCCTATAGGAGTTGTTGAAGTGGGTCTGCCTAGGTGGGGCAGTGTGGATAGGTTCGACTTTGTGTCTGTGATTAGGGTGTTCGACGAGTATGTGGATGGCCTTGTGGGGCTTGAGGAGTACAGCCACGCCTTTATCCTCTGGCATTTCCACGAGGCAGGGGCGCCGCGTCTTAGGCTGAGGCCGTGGGGGAGGGAGGATCTTCCCGAGGTGGGGATATTTGCCACGCGGTTTCCGCAGCGCCCCAACGCGCTGGCGCTTACGATTGTGAAGATAGTGGAGGTGGATCCGCCTAGGGTCAGAGTGCTTGGGCTAGATGCTTGGAGTGGCAGCCCGGTGTTAGATATCAAGCCTTATGACCACCTCGATGTGGTTAACGAGTTCCGTACGCCGGATTGGGTCGAGGAGTTTTTCAGGGGGTCTGCCGATAAGTTCCCCCGCTGGCTGGGGCCTGCTAGGAAGACGTAGTGTAGAAAGATAATGGTAGCCCGGCCGGGATTCGAACCCGGGCCACGGGTTGTGGGTGCCGGCGGCACTGTCCAAAGCCCCGCATCCCAAGCCGGGTTGTCCTTTGGCCGCTAGACGACCGGGCTCGTCTATATCTTGGTTGTGGGTTTTAAGTTTTTTGTCTCTATTGCCAGCCTGTGGCTGGCTTTAGTGTTGTGCCGGCGGGGATTCTGGCGCCGCGTGGTATTAATGCGCCGAGTTTGTAATATGTCCTGCCTCTTACTTCTACGGGCTCTAGCCTTTCTCTTCCCTCTCTCAATACCGCCATTGTGACTACGTTAGGCTCTAATACGGCCTCCTCTCCGACTATGCTGTATGAGATAAATGAGGCTCTTCCTATAGTCGCCTTTCTGCCTATTAGGCTGTGGCTTATTTCCGCAGCGCTTCCTACCACGGCGTCTTCTTCTATATAGGCGTAGTTACGGATTAGTGTGTGGCTTCCTACGAAGGTTTTTTTGCCGATGTATGCCGGGCCTTTTACTACTGCATAATGGTCTATCTCTGCGCCTTCTTCTACTATGACGGGGCCTTCTATTATTGCAGTGGGGCTTATCTTTGTATTGCTTGCTATGTAGGTGTGTTTCGGCGCGATGTATTCAAGGAGTTGTAGTATGTCCTCTGGGTAGTTTACGTCATGCCAGACGCCGCTCCAGGGGATTGTGGCTATTTTCTTAGTTTTCGCCGCCTCGTTTAATGTTTCGTAAAACGTGGCTTGTAGTATTGTCTTTATTATGTCTCGTGGGAGTAGGGCTACGCCGCCGAAGATCCACTGGCTTTCTCCGCCTATTCTAGCCAGTAGGCCCCCGGCCTTTGTCTCTACAGCCCCGTAGCCTTTTGTCGCTTTTTTTGGCACTATGAGTATTGCGCCGTCTGCTCCCGTCGATATTGTGCCTTCTACTAATGCTCTGAAGGCGGAGGGGTCTACATATACGTCTCCATACGCCAGGAGGATGTGTGTTTCGGCGCCTAGGTGGGTCTCTGCGGCAGCGATGGCTTGTTCTATTCCCTGGCCTCGCTCTTCTACATATATATAGGGCCCTCGCTCTGGGTGGGGAGATACTATATACACTCTGCCGAAGATAGCTAGGAGGGGGTCTGCGACATATTGATAGAGTCTTTTTCCGCCGACTTCTATATAGGTCTTTGGGAGGGGGCCGGTGAGTTTTTCAAAAAGCCCCGGCTTTCCGCCTGCCAATACAACTGGTGCTATCTTCATACTACTCCACGGTGACGGTTTTTGCAAGGTTTCTAGGCTTGTCTGGGTCGTAGCCTTTTTCCACGGCGGTGAAATATGCCAGTAGTTGGAGAGGCACTATATGTAATATAGGCGCGGTGAGTTCTCCCAATTCTGGCACCTCTATGGCGTAGTCTAGTCTTTTGGCAATGTCGCTTTTCATAGGCACTGTGCCTATTGTGTAAGCGCCTCTGGCTTTCATTTCCGCCACGTTGCTTAACGTCTTTTCTCTTGTGTTTGGGTCTGAAAACACAAAGAGGACGGGGAAGCCCTCTTCTACTAACGCGATGGGGCCGTGTTTTGATTCCCCCGCTGGGTAGGCCTCGGCATGTATATACGCCACTTCTTTTAATTTTAGAGCGCCCTCCATAGCCACTGGCAACGCCGCGCCTCTGCCTAGATAATAAGCGCTTGGCTTATTCTTAAGTCTCTTTGCTAGGTCTTTTGCCGCGCCTGCTGTATTTTCTAGTGTTTTTCTCACAAGGTCGGGCAGCGCCTTTATCTCCCGCTCCATGGGGGCTGTATCGTAGCCTAGTGTTTTTAACGCTGCTACATAAAGCGCCGAGAGGGTGGCTACTTGTGTGGTAAAGGTCTTTGTGGCGGCTACGCCTATCTCTGGGCCGGCACGTGTGTAGATAACCGCGTCGCTTTCTCTAGATATTGTACTACCGACGACGTTTGTCACAGCTAGAACTCTGACGCCTTTTTCCCTCATCGTTCTCACCGCTTTTATTGTGTCTATAGTTTCGCCTGATTGTGAAATTGCGACTGCCACATCGCCTTTGTCAAAAAGCTGTTCATATGTGGCGTATTCAGAAGCTACTATTGGAACTGGAGTCACTTTTATACGTAGTAGCAATTGTAGGAAGGCGAGGCCGGCGTGAAGTGACGAGCCGGCGCCGACTATGTAGACATTTCTGGCAGAGAGCAAAGTGTTTGCGGCAGTTTCTAACAAAGGCCACTCAAGCCCTGCGACAGTCGTGGCCAAAGACTCGGGCTGTTCATATATCTCTTTTAACATAAAGTGTGGATAGCCGCCTTTTGTAGCCATTTCTGCACTCCAGGGGATCTCCTCTATGCGGCTGGATACGTCTTGTGACACTCCGTCTGCTTCAATATACACCTGGGTGGGGGTTATGTAGCCGTACTCCCCATCTCTTACCGCTATGACTCTTCTCGTGTAGTCGAGGACTGTTGGTATATCGCTGGCAATTATATTAAAGCCGTCGCCGACGCCAATTATAAGGGGAGATAGATTTCTGGCGAAGTATATTACCTTTGGATTTTCCGCATCTATCAAAGCCACGGCGTAGGCCCCCCTTATTTTTGAAATAGCTTTTTTAAAGGCTGTAAAGGTGTCTACGCCTTGTCTCTTATACTCCTCGACGAGGTGTGCAATAACCTCGGTGTCCGTTTCAGAACGGAATACGTGCCCCTTGGCCAAGAGCTCCTCCTTTAATTCGGCGTAGTTTTCTATAATGCCGTTGTGAACTACAGCAATTATGCCGCCGCAGTCTATATGGGGGTGGGCGTTAGATTGGTCAGGCTTTCCATGGGTAGCCCAGCGGGTATGCGCCACACCGGCTGTGCCTTGTATAGAGTCAAAGTTGTACCGCGCGGCCACCTCTGCGACTTTTCCCGCGTCTTTCCTAACTATTAACAGCCCTCTGTCTACTACGGCGATGCCGGCTGAGTCGTATCCCCTGTATTCAAGCCTTTCTAAAGCTCTTCTCAATATTTCGCCTAAGTTTCTCCTAGGCCTCTCGGCAAATACTATACCAAAAATACCACACATAGGCTTAGTCTATTTATTGTTACATTTAATAGTTTTTCATAGACATCGGCCTTAGACAATTTATCGTCGTCTAGCTCGGCTTTGGGCAGGGCTGTAGTAATGGACGCTTAGGGCTATAGACTCAGTGCCGCTGAAGGGCGCTCATCTCTCGCCTGAACCTCTACTCATCACCTCTATAGCTCTACAAGGCACGTTTATATTGTTGCAACTGCCAAGTACATAAACAACGCTGGGTTTTAGAAGCTGTATGAGTTGTCGTAGAGGCCTATGTCTGTCGTATATTGGGGCTTTGATGTGGGCTCCTGCTGCGTATTTATGCCCGCCTCCTCCCATACGTGTTGCAACTTCTGTACAATCGTATGGGCTATCTCTATGCGCGCCGCAGTATAGCCTGTAGACTCTCCAACCTCGTCTAACTAGTATATTTACAAATTTTACGCCCTTTTTCTCAAGCTCTATCGTGAGTAGACGGTAGGATATGCCTAAGCGTATGGGGCTGTATATAAATAGGGTCTCCTCTGCCGGCAGTTTTGTAGCTATTTCTTGGATTTGTCTATTCCTCTCTAAACCTCTCTGGGCAAGCGATTTCAAAGGCTCCTCTTCTAATGCAACAAGTCCAGCTTTTGCAAGTTTTTCTACCGCGGCCAACTTCTCTCTTCTGTCGGCGTATCTAATCGCGAGATCTAGAAGCCTCACTCTGGGGTCTGTTATATTGGCTGTATCTGTTTGTATAGCGGCGTCTACCAACTGCTTAGCCGCCTCGTCGTTTTCTAAGCCAAGTGCTTTAGCTGCCAATAGCGCTGATGCGGGGGCCTCTGGGTCGTAAAACTCCACTTCTGCACAGGGCTTGTTAGTCTTGTGGTGATCTGCCCTCACTCTTACTCTGCCTGGACAGGGGAGGTCTGCCACAAAATCCCACCTCGTTAGTCTAATCCACCATTTTTTTACGTCGGCTGGCCCCGCCAGTACGACCGCCCCCCGTGGATTAGCTCTTTTAAAAAGAGCTGCAGACGCTATCCCGTCTACATCTCCCACGTCACACAACGCGAGAGGTCTGCCAGTTAGTTTAGCTATGATTACAGTAAGGAGCATACGCCGCCGTTAGATATATATTTATTTAATTTTATCTACAGCGTTGAGGCTGGGGTTCTTGGGGAGGAGGAGTCTCTTTGAAGTCGTAAGGAGGGTATCGTTTAACATAGCTCTTTTTGAGCGGGGGGATATAACTATTGTCGATGCTAAACTTAGAGAAGGGGGAGATATCGTATTACATTGCGACAGCTATCGTTGTGTTGCACAAGAGTTGTTTACTCTCTTGCCTAAACTACTTGGAGGTGGAAAGGTGGGGGTGGACCTCGGCACGTCTAGAAACGGCATGGCTTATGTATGGAGAGGAGAGCCTATTCTCCACGCCGTATTAGACTGGAAGACTGTAGAAGAGATTTTAAGAAATATTGGGCCTCTCCAGATTTACATAGGCTCTTCTCCTTACGTCGACGTTAAAAAAGCGGCTACGCTTGTCGGATGCCGCGAAGTGCGGCTTGTGGACGAGCTAGCCGCAGGTTGGACAAGAAGGTGGCTTAAGGCAAAATATCCAGAGTTGGAGGAAGACGAAATAGATGCGCTAGCGTTTACATATCACGACGGAGTGGCTGTATCTCTATGTTGACAACTCACCACTAAAGTCCCCCGCTTGCGCCCTTCACCGACGGCCTGGCTGTCACTGGCACGAGGCCGGCGCTCTTCGAAGAGTCTCCGAATTGTAGCGTCTATATCTAAGCCTTCACAACTCTGCTAAATACAATCCGCCGGGGTAAAGCCCGCCCTAAAGGGCGAGGCTTGTCGCAGTTGTCACTACATAAGTTTCAACATTTTCATAATGTATATCTCAAGGGAAAAAGTTTCGCAAAGACTCCCCAATCTCTTTTATAAGCCCTGTTTTCGGCCAAGGGAGATTGCGGTGGGCGTGTATTTCTCGTCCTTTGTTTTAACTTCTGGCTCTACACAACTCTACAGAGGCCGGGGTTATAACTCCGCTGTTTCTAAACTAGCAGACATAGCCTTAGGTGTTAACCCCGGCGAGGGGTTTTCGTAGCGAAAATCTGCGTGCGTGGGCAGATCGCCTCTCGCATGTTCAAAGGCTGTAATCTATCGATAGGTGTAAGACTAGTATTATCTAGGAAACTTTAATAAGCCGGATATGTCTTTTGTCAGTGTTTGTTGTGAAATGCGATTCATGTGGATTTATACTATATAAGGGGCCGGAGCCTAAGACTGTAGAAGCTGTCTATAAAATGTGGGGTGGAGTCTGCCCCAAGTGTCTCTCGCCGCTGGAGAGGAAGCCGATAAAAATAGCCATAGGCTTAAAGAGAGCGGCACGTTAAAGATATATTAGGGGCCGTTCCGTCCGTCATGGACAGGAAAGGGAAACTTCTACTTGCCGTGCCAGCCCTATTGGCGGCGTTTGCCATCGCTCTCTACGCCAGGATGTATAGGGTGTTTCTCTGGGGGTGGTGGCTGGACGAGTTTGACCCCTACATAAGGTACTACCTGGCCAAGTACACTCTTGAGCATGGCGTTGGGTGGTGGTGGGGCGGTGCGCAGTTTACCCAGTTCTGGCACCCCTACGGCGTAGACTGGGGCAGAGTACTCCTCCCGGGCACCTCCCTCTACGGCCTCTTTGTCTACGCCCTCCTACGCCCCTTCGGGGTAGATCTGTGGCACGCCGTCATAGCGGCTCCGGCGATAATGAACTCTCTGGCTGTCTTTTCCATGTTCTACCTGGGGTATAGGGTTGGGAGCGAGTTGGGTATACCAAACGGCGGGGTTAGAGTTGGCCTAGCCGCCGCGTTGCTCACTGCCATAGCGCCGGCCTTCGTCGAACGCGGCTTTGCCGCTTGGTTCGACGACGAGCCGATAAGTCTCTTCCTAATCCCCCTGGGCCTTGCCCTGTTGATAGACGGCCTTAGGAGGCCGTGGACTGGGGCTCTGGCAGGCGCCGCGTTGGGCTACGTGGTGTGGACGTGGGGCGGGCACTTCTACGTCTGGAACTTAGTCGGCCTATACGCCATGGTCCTCCCCGCCTACTACTACCTAAAGCTCGCCCTGGCGAAGCCGGGGAAGAAGAGCAGACCCCCGGAGCTCCCCTTCGACGCGAGGAACTTCTTCCTGTCCTACCTCCTATTCTACGTGGTATACGCGGCCTTTGTGGCGGCTATACCTAGATACGGCGTACACACGGTGGCGAGCGCCTTCAACATCCTGCCGACTTTCGGCCTCGCCTCGGCAGCGTTGACGTGGGCGCTTGGCTTAAAGCTCGGCGCCGCCAAAACCGCTGAGTTACTGAGGCGCTACATATGGGCTGTCGCAGGCGTGGTGGCCGTCGGCGTGGCGGTGTTCGCAGCGGCTATCGCGGCTGGGCTCATCGGCGGGAAGTTCCTCGCCACCCTTCTGCCCTTCGGCAGATCGGCGATCGTGGCCAGCGTCGCGGAACACTCGACAACTCAGTTTATACAGATCTTGAGTAGGTACGGCCCCATAATCCCGTTCATAGTTGCCTCTCTGCCGTATCTCTTCACGCCCAGCGGCCTGCTGGCGCTGTCTTACCTAGTTACTGCTGGCTACTCCGCCGCCACCATGGTCCGCCTCCTCGTGCTTCTAGCGCCTGCCGCGTTGCTCGCAACGGCCGTAGGCATGGTTAAGCTCGTCGACAACAGGAGGTTTGGCCACATCGTAATGGCGGCGGCCGTGGTCTCCACTGTGATGCTGTTCTCCGCCGTAATGCCAACCGTCTCGCAAGGCCAGGGCTTTGTTCAAGGCCTCGCTAGGCAACCTACCCAGATCGCCACCTCCGCTGTGGGAGTGGTGAGCGACGACTTCGTAGACGCCTTGATGTGGCTTAAGACCCGTCTGCCGCCTTACGAGCCCGTGGCGTCGTGGTGGGACTACGGCTACTGGATATCTGTCGTCGGGAACAAGACAAGCCTCGCCGACAACTCGACGATAAACGCGACACAGATAGGCAAGATAGGCCTCGCATTTATGGCGCCGCCTCAGATAGGCGCCGCCATATTTACGAGGCAGTTCGGCACCAAGTATGTCCTCGCCATCATGCCCTACGCCATATACCCTGTCACCTTGTCCACAGGCCAGCAAGTGCCTCTCCTCGTACACGAGTATCCGCCGGGCGGCGACTTCTTAAAGTCCTACTGGATGACGAAGATAGCTCTGGAGAACGTGGGCTACGCCGCGGATGTGTTAAAGGCGCGCGGCATGAGCCCCGAGGACTACATATACACGAGGGTGATGTCTTTCCCAGGTCCTCCGCCTAACACGGCGTACGCCTACTTCACCATCGGGGGTAGCTACTACCCCGTCCCGCTGGATTTAAACAGGACGTTGTACGCCATGCTCTTCTCCAAGGAAAGGTTCTTCCCCATATATGGCAACTACAGCCAGTTCCTCCCCTGGATCTTCGAGGGCGTGGAGCAACCAGGCGGGGGCTTCACGTCATTTAGATCTCTGAGGCTCGTCGGCGGCAACGTCTATCTGCCGACCGACATAACGCCGCAGCTCCAGAGCTTGGGGGCCTACGTGATCAAGGGCTGGGACCGCGGCGGGGTAGACGTCGTCGTTGACCCATTGACGAACACCACCCAGAGGATCCCCCTGGTTACGGCCGACCCGCGGCCTCTGAGGCTTGTATACGTCTCCAAGCCCTACGGCTGGGTGGTGGTGTACGAGGTGGAGGGGAGTTAAGGCCCTCCGAGGAGGTCTTTCAGAATTCTCTCCTTTGTCTCCTCTCTGACGGGAAGTGCGCCCGTCGACAGCTTCTGTAGGATTCTATACCTCTGGTATTTATCCTCTGGGGAGTACTTCGGCGGATGTGGCACCTTGACGGGGCCTCCGCACCTGGGGCACTTCTCCTTAGACAGCGTGTAGGCCCCACATTTTGTGCAACGCCTCAGGAGTGACCTCATTCTAGGCGCTGCACCGTGGCTATTACTTTGTGCTTCTTCTGTAGCGTCTGTAGTATGTTTGCCAGCTCTGTGAAGGCGGCCTCCACCTGCTTAGGCGCCTGGCCTACAAGGTCTATGCGGTACCTCGGGGGCCCCACCACGTATATCTTCACAGAAACGCTGGGGTATTTCTCATGTAGGGTTTTCGCCAGCTCCGCTAGGGCGGCTTTTATCCTCTCCGCCCCGTCGCCCTCGACGCTGACGGCCTTTATTATGCCGGATATCTTGGTGGGGGGTATCTCCACCTGTTGTCTCGCAAGCTCCACAATCTGCTCCTTGAGCTGGGGGTCTAGCTCCAGGTCATCTAGGACGTGGGGGCCGGTTTTCACGACCTCTTCAAACACCTTGAAGGGGTCTCCGAACTGCTCCTCCAGGTACCACAGCGCCTTAAGCGCCTCCTCCGGCGGCCTGCCCAGCTTCTTCATGGCTATCTCGAGCATCTTGAGCACTCTGACCTTGTGGCGGTAGAGCAAGAGCTTCTTCTCCTTCTCGTCGACGCGGACGCGCTTTAGCGACACTTCCACGACTCTCATCCTCGGGTTTACGCTAATTACCTTAAACACTGTCTTATTCCCCTCCTTCACGTAGTCTCTAATCGAGTGGAACCAAGACTGTATAATCTCTTGCGTAGGCGCGAAGGCCTCCAGCTCGTATTCATCAAGGTAAATGTATGCGCCGTGTTCAGCTATTTTTTTGACGGTACCAATTACCAGCTCTCCGACGTCTGGGAGATCTTTCTTAACCAGTTTCATAAGGCGATGGGGGTATTTGGTATAAATCTGTTTAGCTATTCTAGTATTTTCACTACGTGTCCCGCAAGTCTAGCTTTTCCACCGGTTGGCTCGGCGAGTACTCTGCCACAAACTAAACAGCGCACTACCATAGCCGCGTGGGAAAATACTACTTGTTCATTTCCACAGTCTGGACATCTGACTTTTATAAACTTAGACCGAGGTTGTGGGATTAAGACCTTGCTAAATTTAACTGGCATACTATACTAGCTCTACTTTCTTCATTCTACCAAGACTTCTCACAGTTTTATAACCGCATTTAGTACATGTAAAGACGAGAGTCACTTTCTTATTTACTTTTGCAAAACGTTTTTGCTTAGGCTTTGGAGTAGAGCCGTACCCCTTTAGTTTTCTCTCATATCTTCTCTGGCCTTCTGCTAAAGTGCGCCTCTGGCCGGCGTGGTAGTGAGATACTGTGTGTTTTGTATAAGTGTTGCAACGTGGGCAGTACTTATTAACAGACTTGGGAAATTTCATCAACCAACGCTGGAATTGAGTAAAAAATAAATCTTTCGCGCCGTAGGTCTCCTGACAAACATGGAAAACTAGCTCCTCCCAATGGCGCTCTGACAAAGTCTTATGGAAACCTCTTTGCCACACCCCTCTCCTCTAGATCTTTGGCGTCTCTCGCCGGTAGCTTAGCTAAATCTCCTTTGGCAAAGGGGCCTATTTGGATAAACTCCTCTGTTACTATGGCTGGGTGAGACACCAAAAATTGGACCACCACGTAGTTCTGTGATTTCTTCCTCTGCGGGCTGGCTTGTCTTATCTTAAGCAGGGGGCCTATTAGTCTCTCCTCTTCTGCAGTCATGTTACTAGGAGTTCTACCCTGGCTGAGCTCCCATAGTATTTTCTTAATTCTAAGGTCTACAATAGCTAATAGAGTCGAGATTATGTGGTCTTTTACTTTGTCTTGGAGACTCTGGGGAAGGGGCGAGTTTTGTAGCTCTTTTATAAACCGTTCGGCCACTTCTGCGTATGAGCTGTAGGGGGGTTCTGTTAATAGGCGTGAATTTACCTCCGCCGTAAGCCAAAGTCTTAGTTTCTCAATCATATATTTTACCTATTTCTTGCAGTTCTAAATATATTGCAAGATATGCAGGAAGTACTTTTACATCGCCTTCTCTAGCATTTATTTTTTCAAATAAGACAGCGCCTTCAAATGTCTTGTTAAATCTAAGTTTTAAGTTGCCCTTCTTAAAGACAATTGCGCGTTCTACAATCTGCTCTACATCTTTTTCGAGGTCTTGTTGAGAGAGGGGGAGCGCCAACAGTCCTGTCTTTCCGTTTATAGAGCCGGGTACTCTAATTAGCCTGTGTATATCCTGGGTAACAACTTCGTCTATTTCTATTTTTAAAGCTCTTGGGTCTTCAACTCCCTGTCTAATTCTAAAGAGGTTTCCGCCGACCTCCTCCTCGTACAAAACGACTTTTTTCCTCCCCTTCTTTACGACGAAACGAGAGGGGTCGAAACCCACGGCCTTTAGGTAGTTGACAAGCTCTCTCCTCTCCTTAGCCCCTAATGTTAACACCTCCTCTTCAGACACATGTATGTGGAAACCTCTGTTGCCAGAAAACACAACACGCCTAGGCTTCAGCCCTAGCTCTCCTGTGAGGACGTCAATTAGCTTGTTGGCCTCTTCTTTTGCATCATTAAGACAAGCTATGGACACAAGTTTGCTTTCTCTACAAGCCTCTGTATCAAGGTGATCACCGTCTATGTCAAATATTAAGTCTGCCCCCAGCCAGCCTTTTCGTTCCATATCTTCTTCGCCCGGCCTTTCGTAATATGCCGAAGAGTGGTATATATGTCTTGGCGTTTTTTCTATAACAAATTTTTTCAATTCTTCCAAAGTTTTGAAAGCTCTATGTCTAACTATACCGCCTTCAAAATATTGAAATGCAAACTCTCTTTTCTCGACCGCGTCTATGTCAAATTTTGCATAATTCCGGTAGAAGTTGCGGAAAAAGACTTCGACGATCACTCTACTCTAGGCGCTAGGAAGTAGGAGATTTTGCCGCCCGCGGGAATGTCGAAGGTCAACAGTAGGGGTTTCGCCGTTGCTAACTCAATTGTAACTATGTCGCTGATTTTAGACGTCTTTCCGACAATATCAACTAGATATTCCAGAGAGTATCGGGCGGAAGCAGGCTCTTTTACATCAAATTCGTAGACGAGCTCGCTGTTTTTATCAAGCTTAACTTCTACCTCGCCTTTATCGCTAGACGCCTTCATTAACAACGCCTCTTCATTAGCCTCAAATTTTATCTCATCTGCTATAGCATCTGCGTCTTTTACTGCAGAAGCTAAGACATCGCTGGCAGTTTTTACCATTGCCGTAAATACTACCTTTGGCGTTGGGAGGTCTTCGCTGACAACCTCTATCGTCGGTATTGTAATAGATCTCACAGATTTCCCAACTAGTTTTATTCTCACTCTACCCTCCTCAATCTCCATAGATATCTTATCCCCCTTCTTAATCCGTCTCAAGACCTTCTTCAAGTCTTTGAAATTGAGGCCAATACGCAACTCCTCTACTTCTGGAAATTCTTCAAACGCCTCCTTGGGTATTGAAAGATCTACCATCGCAGTTCTAGATGCATCAAGTGCCCTGAGGTAAAGGCCGTCGCTTCTGACGATAAAACTTGCCTCCTCTACCAATACAGAAATTGAGTCTACTATATATGCAAATTCCTTGGCGTCTAGGTATGTTAATATGTGTTTCGACATGTTATTATATCACCACCCTATTTTTAAGTCTGTAGATTGGTATTATTCGTATTCGCGCCATGTATATCCACATTTTGTACATCTGTAGAAACGCGTTGGCGGCTCATCTGCCGCTCTAGTTTGTTGAACCCATACATAAGCCTCGTCGTGTCCACATTTGGGACATCCCCTAGTCTTAACCTTAGGCAGATTTATTATATTATCAGACACCACTATGATAGTGTTTTTACTCTCTACAATAGACTTGCTCTGATATCTGTTTTTCGCATCGCCGCTAATCTCCTCTTCATATCCACATTTTGGACATCTCAATACGGTCTTATCCCCCTTTCTTACAGGGATTAACAAACTCTTGTCGTTAGGACAAAATCTCATGCCGCTACAAACGACGTGTGGTATATAAATTCTTTGAGACAAAAATCTTATAAATCGGGGCTATAACTGGGGCGTGACGTCAGTTAAAGAAGTTCCTGCCGATATGTTAATAGCTGAATTAGCTAAATATATAAAAGAGAATATACCGCAGGTAAAGCCGCCGGTATGGGCGCCTTTTGTAAAAACTGGGGCTAACAAAGAGAGGCCTCCTATGAACGAAGACTGGTGGTATATAAGAGCAGCATCTATAATGAGAAAACTATACCTATATGGGCCTGTTGGCGTCGGTAGCTTAAGGACGGCCTATGGCTACAGGGCTAAGATAGGCGATAAGACAAGACCTGAAAGAACTAGAAAAGCGGGGGGCGCCATAATTAGAAAGATATTACAACAGCTTGAACAAGCTGGTCTAGTCGCTAAGACCAAACAGGGGAGAATATTGACTCCAGAGGGCAAGTCGCTTGTCGACAGGATAGCTGCAAAAATTGGAAGAGAGCTTACAAAGACAAGACCGGAGCTTTTGAAATACATCGCGCCGCCTAAGGAGTAATGGCTGAGGGGGGTTTTGAAGATAGAGAACTAGAGGAGATAAGGAGGAGGAAGCTGGAGGAGTTACAAAAAAGGGCAGAGCTTGAGCGGCAGGCACAAATAGCGGCAGCTCAGAGAAGAGTTGCATTGAAAAGAATACTCACTCCTGAAGCTCTTGCAAGGTTAGATAATATCAGAGTTGTGAGGCCTGAGCTGGCGGAAGCTCTTGAGCAACAGCTGATTGCTCTAGCTTCCTCTGGGAGAGTAAAAGTGCCTATAGATGATGAGACATTAAAGAAAATTTTAGAGGCTATCTATAGCCAGACACGCCGGGAGTATAGATTTCGTCTCTAAAGTTTTTAAACTCTCTGATTAAAACACGGCCATGGCCCGTAATAAGCCTCTTGGCAAAAAGTTAAGACTAGCCGCCGCGCTTAAGTCTAATAGAAACCCCCCTGTGTGGGTTGTTGTGAAAACTAAGAGAAGAGTCACTAGATCTCCCACACGTAGACACTGGCGTAGGACGAAGCTAAAGGCTTAGGCAGATTTTATTGCTCTTATTATCTCGCCGAGTTTCTCAGGTTTCTCCTCAGCTAAGGTCCCAGTTACTATCACATTTGGCTTCTCCCGCGCAATTGTATAAGCTACCTCTCCGCTTCTAATACCGCCGCCCACAATTAAAATTCTTGGAAAGACTCTTCTCGCGGCTCTTACCATCTCTGGGGGCGCTGGCTGAGGCGCCCCGCTGCCAGCTTCTAAATACACCGCCTTAAAACCTATGTAATTTGCAGCTAATGCATATGCCATAACAATGTCGGGCCTTGTGTATGGTATTGGCTTACTCATTGAGACAAAACCTGCGGCGCCGCCGTCACCTATTATAATATAAGCTGTTGATATAACTTCCAACTTGGGATAGTGCTTTGCCAATAGGACAGCGCCTTGTATCTGAGCCCCAATTATATAATAGGGGTCTAGCGAGTTTAGCACGCTGAGAAATAATACGCCATCTGCTTCGTCAGTGAGTTGCGAAATAGAGCCTGGGAAAATTACGACTGGGACGTGCGCTATTGATTTTATGTCTTTGACAACTTGTGTAATCTGGCTCTCTCTAATGCCTAAAGATCCGCCGACTAGTATGCCGTCAGTCCCTGCCTCTAAAGCGTATTTAGCAATCTTTAGATAGTCAACTGATTTATCTGGGTCTATCAATGTGAAGTGTTTCGTACCCTCTACTAGATATTCATATAGTTTCATTGCCATCAACTCCTTCTTGTTTTCTTTGCAGTGGTGTTATTTTGCCCTCTAGATATAGGTCTACGAAAGCGTTATAGTAATCCACAGCCATCCACCCCGGCCGCTCTTCAAATTCGTAACGTAAGCCACAGTTGCCACATATTACTAAATAGCCGTTTTCTGTCTTTTTTACTGTAACTAATTGAGCGCCACAGTGGGGGCAGGTAAAGATTTTTGGTAATGTCTTCTTTAGCTTTGGAATTATCTTTCTAGTCTTTCTTCGTCTCCCCATATAACTCGTGGGGAGACCGTAAATATAAATATACGTCAGCTGTAGCGCCTTCGGTCACCAAATCACCGTAACCCTGACGGCATCACCATAGAGCACTTTATACAAATTTTAAAACTTTAGCGTAATGAAACCTATGAGATATCTGTCTGGCTTAAACCCAGTTTATAAAGTGGCAGATATCTTACCACAAGTCAACAAAATAGAAGACGTGGAGAAAATCGCCGTATGGGATGCGGCAGGCCGCGTAGTTGCCAGAGATGTTATAGCGCCTCACGACTATCCCCCATATCCTAGGGCCGCCTATGACGGCTATGCTGTTAACTCTAGCGCAACGCCGGGAAAGTTCAGAGTCGTCGGAACTATTCTCGTAGGGCAATATAGGAGAGATATAGTATTGAATAGCGGCGAGGCCGCTTATGTCACGGTGGGAGCTTTTCTGCCTGAGGGCGCCGACGCTGTTGTGCCTGAGGAAGCTGTAAAAAGAGAGGGGGAGTACATTCTGGTAGATAGGAAGTTTGAAAAATACGCCAATGTAGACCCTCCTGGCTCATATGTACGTAAGGGTGTTGTATTATTAAAACAAGGCACTGTAGTCACGCCGTTTGATGTTGTAGGTCTTCTCGACGTCGGCATCACTACGCTATATGCATATAGAAGGGTACGCGTCGGCATTGTTACAACAGGCGATGAATTAATCGCCCCGCCTATCGATCCAGATACAGCTAGTGAACTAGTGTTACGTGGAAAGGTTATTGAATCGACGGGATCTCTAGTTGCGTGGTATATCCAGACGTTTATGCCATATGTAGAAGTTAGAGAAAAAATAATCACCGGAGATAGACACGAGGAGGTGCGAGCAGTAGTAGACAGATTTCTTAAGCTATACGATGCAGTTATTATAACCGGCGGCGCAGGGCCTAGCGAGATAGACCATTTTTACAAACTAGGCTTTGGGGGGCTTAGAGGATTTCGCATGAAGCCTGGAAGACCTACGAGTGTGGCAGTAGTAGGAGGGAAGCCTGTCTTTGGACTTTCCGGCTATCCGATAAGCGCACTTCACGGCGTTATTAGAATCGTAGAGCCAGTTCTCAGATATATGGCGAATGTAAATAAAGCGCCAGGCCACGACTGGCATTATGCGGTAATTACACAAGATATACAGGGCGAGATGGCTCAGATTGTGCGGGTAAAACTTGAGGTTACTGAAAGCGGACTTCATGCAATACCTATTAAGGCTAGACACCATAGTTTTACAGAGCCGGATGCGTGTGGTGTAGCTTTAATACCGCCGGGGGGCGTAAAAAGAGGAGATATAGTTCTAGTATTAACGTACCGCGATATTAGGAGAGGCTAGACATTTGCTAAGCTTAATATAGCCTCTTTTAACAAGCATATCCAAAGCGTACAGCATATAGCCAAATCTCTTCTCTACATATTCACTACCGTACCACTCTAGATGCGCTTGTATTAGTTCGTCAAGACACCACTCGGTTTTTCCAGTCTCTTTTACGATCTTCATAATAAAGCCTGTGGCATCTTCTACGGCATTCCATTGATAGGCAAACCAAATCCACTCTCTAACCTCTACTGCGTAGAAATCCGGCATAAATTTGGCAACGCTTGTTATTACCTGTAACGCGGCTGTCTTAACCTCTTTTGGTCTACAACACTCTTCGAGACTCTTTTTTGCAAGCTCGATACTATCGCCAGTGTCGACAATATCGTCTACTACCAACACTCTTTTACCACTTAGATCTACGTTAATTGGATATTTCACATAAGCTTTCTCAGCGATTTGTGCAGCAGAAGGCCAATGTACCACTTGTACACTGAGGAGGTCGCTCACGCCAAGCCAATCACAGAGAAGGCGCGCTGGTACATAACCGCCGCGGGCCACAGCTACTATTACGTCTGGTTGCCAGTTACTCTCTTTGATTTTCTCTGCTAATTTCCTACTCCACTCAACAATTTCGTCAAATGTCACAACTTTTACAGGGATCTTAGGCACGTTGAGGTAAGTTCCTACCCAGTTTATATACATTCAAGAGTATTATTTACACGGCTCCACAGTTATAAACGTCGTACCGAAATTGCGACATTTAACTAAACCTTTAAATTCAAAATCCGATGTCCTAACAATACCGCACTCCATATCCACACACTGGTTAAAGAGGAGGTTGCCCACTACACATCTATCGCCTTCGCATGATGCGTATTTAGCCCTCTTTCTTCCCCCGTCTACCATCATGTTTATATTGCCGGCTGCAATATACAGCCCTGCTACATTAAACGCAACGAGCCACCTTCCCATCACTTTTGCAACAATATATGGAAGAGCTCTCAACAGCCCCAAGTCTACGGCAACGCCTCCTGGCATAACCACAGGATCTAATGCGGCATAGATCCCAAATAGAAGCAACCAACTCTCATAGCTCAGAGAAAGTCTCCATTTTAACGCGCTGTAGATGCCATATCGCATAGCTATAGCAAATCCAAGCCACGACTGGTCTATTACCTCAAGCACATCTCTAAACTTCAACAGCCCAAGAAGAGCTGCAGATATCTTGTCTAGATTTGGCGGCGTGTAAAGCTTACGCTCTCTTAACCCCCTGGCAATTAATACACCAAGAGTCTCTCTACATCTTCGCAGAGCTATAGGCTCCCCCCTGCGGTAGATATCCCAAAGAGGACGTGACCCTTTAATAACAGCATATAGATATTCGGCGAGACAATCGCCACTATTTAACCTATCTGTTGCATAAAGTTCAGAAATTCTAAGAGCTTTATTTAACCCCTCTGTAAAAACCTCACGGTAGAAAAACCTAGGTATTTCAGGAGGGTCGCTACAGAGATATAGCCCGCCAACTTTAACAGGACATCTCAAGGCGCGTCTAAATACAACCAATTTTTCGTTTAGATAGACGCCATCTTCTCTAATTTCTACTCTTCCCAATATACGACTACCACCAAATTGTAACTTACTACTGTTGATATATAGCGTTTTACTAGGAGATATCTTGATAAAAATATCGGCGAGGTTATCAGCGTTCAAATCCTCGCTCATCAATCGCCACTCGCCTCTCGTCACCCATAAAAAACAACACAGAAAGATAAAAATTAATACCTAGTTGCCGTATCCACACCATCATCGTGTCTAACAACAACTCAGCCAGTGCAGACGTAACATATCAAAGAGACACACAGAGATGTCGTAATAGCTCGCGAAGTACGGCTTTAAAAGGGAGCTACGTGCCGCCCGGCCCCACGTCCGAGGTTGCCGACAACGGCATAGGCGAGAAGGAGGTTTCTAGACATCGTCTAGGGATGGGCGGACGAAAATCAGACGTCTTTTTCTCTAGTATACAGCCATGTAAGCTTAGAGAGATCTATTCCCTCGCCGTGTTTTATAAGAGAGAGGACATTCCAGGTTATTACCCCTATGATGATGTGTCTACAAATCTTTCCCCCTACTGTATTACCTTCACACGTACACTTAGCCCCATATTCGCCTACTGCGACATAATACCAAACATCTGGTTTTTTCCTTGATCTTACGGCCAGCCTTAGTCCAACTATCTTACTTCCTCTCTCAACTATTTCAACTATTCTCACAGTCTCAGGAGTTACATAGAAATATAGATCTAGAACCTTCTCTATCCTTATATCTAAAACTCTAGAGAGGGCCAATAGGAAGTTCTTAATCTGGTCATCAATTTGATACTGCATCTACAAAATCTTCATCTCCTGCTATAATAGAGATTCTTGAATCTGGATATTGTTGTCCATAGATTACGTATTTAAAGCCGGGGATATATTTTGAAAACGTCAACGCCCCCGCGATATCTAATACACGTAACCTCCCTCTGAGGTCTACAAAGCCTTTTGCAATTCCTTCGGCTGTATATATTAGTTCTGCGGCAGAACTGCCCAAACTCCTCCCCTTTAGCCCCATTTTTCGCAAAATTTCACAAGTCTTGTCAGGAAATCCGTTGCTAATGGCTACAAAAACTATATTACTTTTCCTTCTTCTTTTGATAGGCCTTCCGTTTTTCCGAGCGCCGAGCTCTGGACTGGCAGTATATATATCTCCCATTGGTAAAATAGATACCGTTGCGTATTCTAAATCCCCAAGCGTTCCTTCTCTGTATTTTCCAGCTGCTAAAGAAATGGCAAAGATTGGTATCCCGACAGTATAGTTAAGCGAGCCGTCTAGCGGATCAAGAACAAACATATACCGCTCGTCTCCCCATCTATAGACCCCCCGCTCTTCTGCATATAGAACCCCGCCCTCTCTAAAGTTTTCTTTTAACATATAGTACACCAACTCCTCTATTGCTAAGTCGATTTCTCTAGTTACATCATCTCCCTTGTCTAAAATAATTTCGACACCTCGACCTTTTTTGAAGCTATCGAGTAAGTATTGAGAAGCCCGCGCCACAACCGCCTCCAATATACCTAACACATTTCCAACTTTTCTATATCTTATTTAAATAGTGCAGATGGATAGTCGCAGCAATTATAAACTTAGCTGTCTGACGACATATGGAAAAGCCAAAGAAGAGGTTTGTAATTGCGTCTATAGGGTTTTTTTAAAGCCGAATCCTTATATCAAGAAAAGTTTCTGAAAGCCAAGCCCCTTCTGTTGCCAACTCGAAGTCTACTATATAATCAACAAAATCTTGCGACACTAGCTACAGCGTTTATATAATCAACAACGTCATTGCCCAGAATTCTTTCTATGTCTCTGATGCCCGAAACCACAAATACTTTGACTTTCATACGCCCAGAGTATATGTTATATATAGTTTCTATAATATCACGAAATGTCGTAGCTACTTTAACTCTATTTTCCTCTAACTCCACTGGGAGTGTTGTCTGCGGAAATAGCGAAAGGTAGAATAGATCACGCGTTGAAGCGAGCTCTTCTAATTTTTTCGCAAGCTTTCTCTTATCTGTCCCATATATGCCTACTATCTGAGATTTGTATAGTTCCTCTACGCCAAGAAGCGTTGCGTCTTCAGGCATCGGCGACTTTATGACCAAGGGTTTTTATTCGGATATACGTAGACGAGCCCTATGCCCTCTAGAAAGTCGAAAAGAAAACGTTCACTAGGGGGCGCATGTCTAGATTTAACAAGATTTAAGATATCTAACTGTATGGCCCAGTGCGTTTTCTTTACTCCACACTTTGACTAAGTTATCTGCTATGTAAAACACTTGCTTTGACACGCCCTCTACTACAGCTATGATTGGCATATCTTTAGAAAGCTGGTAGAGAAAGCCGTGAGCTAATTCTTCTAATTTCTCTTCATGTGGCGCAATCCCATTTATCGTATCTACTACTAGCGCCTCATATTCGTGGATATGGTCTGCAATAAACTTAGCTATATTCCCTCTAAAGGCTCTTGGGAAGTCGAATACATAGAATTTCTCGGCGTTGGCGCCAACTCTAGCAAAAGTCGTCTTTAGTATGTTTGGCGGTTCATTTGTACTAATCCACAGTATTCTATTTGTCACTTTGTCGGCAAGTTTAGCGGCAACGCTAGTCTTTCCGCTTCCAGGCGGCCCGTAGACTACAGTAAGGCCTCTAGAGGCCACTTCCTGAATTACAAACACATAGGTGCAACGGTGTATATTTTAAAATTTGCAACACGAACTGAGAGAAGACGCAAGTATCTTAAGCATGTAATTTTCCAAAACTCCTTTTGCTCTCTTGGCGAGACGCTCTGGATTTCTGCGTTCTTTCACCATAGGAGGCACAAGAAATGCTTGTCGCTGTACCACCACTAGCTTGCCGACAGAGATGTTAAAAAGCCCTGCATTAAAGAGCTCCCCTAGTAGACAACTTAGACATTTGTAGAAACGTCTTGGTATATATACGACAACATCTCCATATATCGGAAACTCTACACAATCTTCACATACGCCCCCCTCTCTACACCACATGGCGTAAACAGCGCCGTTTTCAGTAACAGCCACGTGATAATCTCCTATCGAAGTTATACATTCGAAGTCCCTCCCCTTTATTAGAAAAACTGTTGAAAATATCTCGAACATAGACACTCTACCCTCTCATAGCAGTCTTAATAAGGATGTTGGGTATTTAGTGGGCCCGCCGGGATTTGAACCCGGGATCACCCGCGCGTCAGGCTTCTGCGGGGCTCTGCCCCTGGGCATCCTACCGCTAGACTACGGGCCCCGTAGATGTCCTACCCACACTTTTTAAGCTTTTTGCTAAAAGCACGATTAGAGAACGTAGCGGGCCCGGTGGGATTCGAACCCACGACCTACGGGTTTCTACGGGCGGCAACCGCCCCTAAGAGCCTCGGCAGGCCCGACTGGGTCCTCCGCCGCTCTACCAGGCTGAGCTACGGGCCCTGCATTCAAGAGTTGCCAACTTTATAAGCTTTTCTATATCTCTGATTCATCTCGGCATGTGTAAAACATAGACATCTACAACCGCCAGAAACGTTTATATAGGGGGTCTCCTTGGGGTAGATGGAACGAAGGCCAAAAAGAGGGCCGTTTCGTGGACGACGCAGCCCGTCTGGTCCGAAGCCTGTTAAAGAAGGAGATGTATTAGAGGTGGAAGTTATAGAAAAATCTAGAAAGGGCGATGGGGTTGCAAGAGTTGAAGGATTTGTAATATTTATACCAGGAGCAGAACCTGGCCAGAGAGTGAAGATACAGATAGAAAAAGTAGGCGGCACCTACGCGATAGGTAAGGTGGTCACCTGAGCTTGGCGCTTATACGGTACTCGTCGACTCTCCCGCGTGCTTTTTCTCTCCTCTCCCTATGATCTTTTAGAAACCTCGAGATCTTCTCGTAGAGTTTTAGTTTGCACTCTCCGCAAAGCATAGCGCCCGACTTGCAGTCCTGCCGGATTTTCTCCACAGAGGCGTCGTCTGGGTCAAACAACATGTGGTAGTGGAAGACAGGACATATATCGGGGTTGCCGCCGTATTTACGTTGTTCCTCCGCCGTGGGCCGGCCCCCCGTGAAGGCGTTCATTATCTTCCTCTTTACGGTTTTCTCGTCGTCTGTTGTATATATTGCTGAGTCCGGGTTTGAGGCAGACATCTTGCTCTCCCCCGTAAGCGCCATTATGAACTTCGAGTATATGGTGGCGGGCTTGGGGTAGCCGAGGCTGTCCGCTATATCTCTGGCCAGCCTGAAGTAGGGGTCTTGATCTATGGCACATGGTATCAACACGGGGGTGGGCTGGCCGCGGAGCTCTGTGGGGAGGAATGCGACGGCTATCTGCAGCGACGGGTAGAAGATAAGGCCTATGTTTGTGGAGTCGGTGAAGCCGAAGGTGGCCTTGACCGTGTTCCAGGTGAGCTTCTTGGCTACCCTCACCGCGATGGGGTAGAGCGGCTCGATGTCTTTTGTGTCCACTATGAGGTGTAGTTTGTCGGGCGTGAAGCCCAAGGCAATTACGTCTAGGGCGTTTTCATACGCCCAGCCGGTGGCCTCGTCTAGCTTCATCTCCGGGTCGTCGTAGAACTTCTCGTCGTCTGTCATCTGGAAGTAGACCTCAAGGTTGAACTTGTCCGAGAACCACTTCAGCAATATCCACGGGACCATGTGGCCTATGTGTACAGGCCCGCTTGGCCCTCTCCCCGTGTATAAAGCCCAGGGCTTCCCCTCGCCGTGCCACTTCAAGATAGTGTCGAAGTCTCTATGGGCATAGAAGAACCCCCTTTTAATTAGTGGATGTACTTCGCCGGCATATTTCTCAAGCAACGCCACTTCGTCTGGTGTTAATCTCCTCGCACCAAAGTGTTTAAGAAGCTTATCGTAGTCTACCCTCCCCCTCACCTCCCAGGGCGTAACGACAAACTCTTCCTCATTTCCTCTTACGTCCACCCCATGAGTTTTTGGTGCTTTTAGTCAGTATTTAAGCTAAACCGCCGACGAGTCCCTTATCGATTAGATACGACACCGTCTGCACCCAGCCTGCGAGTCGGCCTAGCTTTCTATATGACAGCCCTCTGAGACAGCGCGAAGAGAGAGGACATGTCTCACATGTGTACTTGCGGCAGTAGTTTGCCCTTGGCGTCTCTCCGGCTAAGCCCAACTTTGGGGCAGTCCTCATGAAATGTTTATCTACGGGGGCAGATGTGACATCGCCTGTAAAAAGCAAAAAGAGGTCGGCGACTTTAGGGCCTACGCCTGCTATTTTAAGCAACTCCCCCCTACTGCGGGGTCTCCCCAGTCTTATATAATCCTCTATGGCTTGTGGAAGCCGCTGTAGTTGATAACTTCGCCCAATTTGAGACGCTATCTTTACAATCTCTCTCAAGTCTTCTGATAATGAAAAAATGCGACGTATCCACCGTAGGACATTAGTATGATAGTTTGTATTTTGCGTTAAGAAAGCAGTTACAAAAAGAAGATCCTCATCTCCAGGCGAGATTGAAATGCCAATACAATCGCCGTATAACTCCACGAGCCTATGTACTCTGTTGCGTAAATCGCCGTCTACATCATTTATATATCTCCAAGGGTTGTACCAACGGCCAGATATATACTGATCCTCCGACGCTTTTACGCCTTTTTTCACCCCAAAGATTTTTACATAATTCTCATCTAGTAGTGAAAGCGTAAGACTTGGATAAAGAGTGAGACTAAGACAGCGGTCTTCCCTACTGTGTCGCATCATATCATAAAGGTGGGCACGCCACTTGGGGTCACTGCGTGAGTTGGCCTAAGTCCCCGCATCTCCATGAGTTTAACTACATGAGGATACAGTATTACATATTCTACATCAATACATTGTGACAGCCGTTTGTCTATCTCTTCTAGAGTCTTCTCAAGCTGTCTTATGCTTTCATCTGTCGAAAATCCTAACATCGCCGCGGGATATACGTCTTGACAAGGCGTCATGCCGCTTTCTATCAAAAGTTGAATAGCCTCTATCTGTCTGTAGAAATAGACTCCAGGCGACCAAGTAATTTTTTCAAATTCCCAAGGGGCGGCCCCCTTAATTGAAACTCTAACGACTGCGTTTGGCCTTGCCGCAAGCTCTTTCGCAACCGCCTTGTCTATGAGAATGCCGTTTGTCTCCACGATAAATACATAGTCTCTCAGCTCGTCTATTACTTTAATTAAATGCTTAGGCGCAATAAGGGGCTCGCCGCCGGAGATCCTCACTTGATTAAATCCCTTCTCTTTTACAATTTTTCTAAGCTTGTCTGCAACTTCGTATGGAGACATCCACGCCCCCGCCGTAAGTACATACGAAGTGTTTCTCCACGCCCAACACATACCACACCGTAGGTTACAGCCGACAACGTCTGCTGTGGCAATACCTCCATACCATCTATCCGCTCTAAACCGTTTATACCGCCTATATATAACGCCATCTACTGTCTTCACAGCATACTTCTCCACAAGCGCAAGCAATTTCTCCGGATCTATCACATTAAATACTGTCATTGTATTTATTTAATTTACTTTGCTTGAAAAATTTACAGAAGAACATATAATAAGGTATCTTCACAATATGTCGTGTATGAAATAAGTTTTCCTAAAAAGGGCGTAAAAGAAGTTAGAGAAAAAAGGCCAGAGCTATATTGGGGCTAACGGCTGAGCCACTAGGGTGAAGATCAAGTAAACCTCGTCCTTTTAATGCGGCAGAGTCTGTCACTGGTGGGGTCGTCGCTTTACCTGCCTCTAAACTTCATGAGAAGAGAGACCGCAACGTAGCCGCGATGATAAACACCAAGAGAAGAGCCTTGGAGGTATTTACAAAAGGCTGTGCACCGCCGGCCCTATGCCCAGGCGGCCCGGCGTCAATGACGGCATAGAGGAGAAAGCCCCTAGGTGCTGCCGGCTGACGACGGCGGCTAAATTTTAAAACGTCCCTTTTTCTGCTTAGCTGTGTCTGAGGAGAAGAAGGTCGTACTCACTAGGGAATATATAATTAACCTAAGGAGGGCGTATGTCGTTTCAAGAACTAAGAGGGCAAAGTATGCGGTTGGTTTAGTCAGAAGATTTATCGCCAGACATCTAAAGGTTGAGCCTAAGGCTGTGAAAATTGGACAGCGGTTAAATATGGCGATATGGTCGCGTAGCATTGAAAAGCCGCCTAGAAAAGTCCACGTGGTTGTTGAGAAATATAGTGATGGCGTAGTAAAGGTAGAACTAAAAGAATGACCTTTGATATAGCTCCCGTCAGAATATTTGGAAGCCCCTCTGTGGGGGTATTCATAGCTACAAACAACACGGTAACATTTCTACCGCCTGATGCGCCTGAAAAAATTGACGATGTAGTGCGGAACACTCTCCGCACATCTATCGCCAGATTTACAGTTGCCAAATCTCCTTTACTTGGCATTTTTCTTGTACTGAACGACAACGGCGTGTTACTTTCCGCATTAGCACTAGAGGAAGAGGTAAGACTTTTTAAAGCCCTTGGGTTGAATGTGGGTGTTGTAAATAGCAAGTACACAGCCATCTCTAACCTCATATTGGCGAACAATAAAGTGGCTGTCGTCTCGCCACTCTTAGAGCCTGAGGTACGGAAGATAATTGTAGACACCCTAGGCGTAGAGGTAATTGTAGACACAATAGCTGGCAACCCGCTTGTCGGCTCACTCGCAGTAGCTAACTCAAGAGGCGTCTTAGTGGCGCCTGAGGCTACAGACGAAGACTTGAAAAAACTTTCGGAGTACTTCAAGACGAGAGTTGACGTAGGCACGGTTAATAAGGGGAGAAGCTTTATTAGAGGCGGCATTGTGGTTAATGACAACGGGGCGCTTGTCGGCGACGAAACAGCAGGCCCTGAGTTAATGAGAATAACTCAGGTCCTGGGGTAAAAGCCAAGGCCGCGTACACAAGGCCGCCGGCCGCATATCGCCAAGCTCCATGCAGGAAGCACCATGGAACCAATAGCGGTACGGGGCGAAGAGGAAGCCGCCGTCTACAGCACAGCAGGAGCTTAAAAACAATAATTTTACATGAAAACGGAGGATAGAGGGGGGGAGGGCCAAAGAAAGGCGCGGGCAAGAAGAGGGGCAGAAAAAGCGCCGAGAGAGGCAAGAAGAAAGACACAGAGAAGAAGAATGAGTATGTCGTAACGCGCACAGACGGTAAATTTTTTAAGGTTTTGCGTCTCTATACGACATGCCTAAGATTTACCGCATAGTTGGCGAAACTACCACAGGTATGAAGTTTAAAATAGAGGTAACGGCCGAGAAGCCTTACGACGCAATTGAAAAGGTGTATTCTCTCATCGGCAGTAGACACAAGCTTTCGAGAGTACAGATAAAGATAAGAGAAGTTACAGCAGTACAGCCAGAAGAAGCTCGTTCAGACAGTGTAAAGATGCTAATGGCGATAGACCGAGTTATCAAGTATTAATATGTCTCGACAAGATGTCCAGAGACTTCTTGAGGAATATCAAGTCATTAATGAACTCTTAGCTACACTTCAAGCTCAACATACCACAGTATCTGAGCTTCTTGAGGAGCTTACTACTGCACTAGATGGCGTAAGGCTGTTGAAAACGGAAGGCGGAGAGAGACTTGTTCATATAGGAGCCGGTCTTTTTGTATTGGGCACATTTAACGCAAGAGAAGTTCTCACTCCTCTTGGCGCCGGCTATCATGCCTTTTTAGATCTAGAAAATGCCGAAAGAATTCTAAAAGAGAGGATAGACGAGTACTCTAAGGTAAAGACCTCTCTTGAAGAAAATATAGAGAAGCTTATAGAAAGAGCGGCCCAAATTCGCCAGGTTCTAGAGAGGCTAGGTATTAAGTAATGTTTGAAAAACTTAAAAAAACATTCTCTAAGTTTGTAGAGTCTGTAGTTAGTGTTGTAAAAGAAGAGAAACTTGATGAGCGCGATGCCGAAAAACTTCTCTCCGATTTATATTTCGACTTGGTAGATAGTGATGTTGCTGTTGATGTCGCCGACGCAGTAGTTGAAGAACTTAAGAAGAGGCTTGTGGGGATTAAAGTGCCGAGATTTGGAGATAGAGAGGCCGCAGTTAAAAAAGCCGTATATGAAGCTCTACTCAATGTACTTGGCGACGTGCCTGACGTAGACTTCTATAAAGAGGCAAGAGAAATGCTTGAAAAGACTAGGCCATTTGTCGTAATGTTTCTCGGGCCCAATGGCTATGGAAAAACCACTACGTTGGCAAAATTGGCATTTCACCTACAGGAAATGGGGTTTAGAGTTGTAGCCGCTGCCGCCGATACGTTTAGAGCAGGAGCAAGAGAACAATTAGAGGAGCATGGAAGGAGAGTTGGATTTAGAGTTGTGGGAGGCGCCTACGGCTCTGACCCCGCTGCAGTTGCTTACGACGCCATTCAACACGCTAAATCCAGGGGGTACCACTTTGTACTTATAGATACTGCAGGGCGTATGCACACTGATACAAACCTAATGGATGAGCTTAGAAAAATACAGCGCGTGGCAGAGCCCCACCGCTCAATTTTTGTATTTGACGCACAGTTAGGCAACGAGGCATTAGAAATAGCTAAATATTACTCTAAATATGTCAATATAGATGGTATGATAGCTACTAAGGTAGATGCATATCCAAAAGGCGGCTCTATTCTTACCTTTATATATGTATTGAAGAGGCCAGTATATTTCCTAGGCGTTGGCCAAACTTACAGAGACTTGGTAAAGTTTTCCAAAGCAGAGTATATAAGTCAGCTATTAGCCTTAACCTAACCTCCTAGTTCTCTCAGCGTTTAGCTCTTCCAAGAGTTTGTATTTCTACAAGGTAGCTGTAAGCGAGGGTATTATACTTGTTGCCGTGTGTTACCCGAGACACAAACGACTTTTACAACCGAAAGTCTTGCCTCTAGGACAGACTTTTAATCTCGACAATCAACATAGGAAGGTGAGGAAAAAAGACTCAAACATCGGCGTTGCGTACAGCAAGACGAGTCAACTAACCCCTCAGATCGCCCCAGCGGGAAGACGCCCCCGCCGAGATACCTGCCCATAACCCCGTCGGAAGTGGCGTAAAGCGGGGCTGCCCCATGAGACGCTGAAGGAGGGCCGCTTGACCCCATGACCAATGACCCCATGTCAGAGGTGGCCTAATTACTAATGAAGGCGTTGGCGAGGAGAAACCTCGCCCTCTAAGACAGGAGCGCAGTCAGAAATGCCGTGTCTCTACAGCGGCAAGCTTTTATAATATTACGAATTATAGCATGTGTCGTCGTTACAAGAGAAGATAGCAAATATCTGGAGAGATATTAAGTGGGTTATTTCTACGGCAACAAAACCCGATGAAGAGGAGTTTAAACTTACAGCGAGATTTTTGGTTCTTCTAGCATTTGTCGCCGGGGCGTTTCAGTTAGTCTTTCACTTAGCTGGCGTTTATATCAACAGCGCTGTTTACAAACAAACAGTTCCAACATTAGGCGATCCTATAAAAGAGACTGTTACCGCGCTTGTGTCTATAGGGGTGATCTTAGTAGGGCTGATATATCTCATGGCTAAGTTGAGGTGATGTCGCAAGAGAGGTGCCCTGTTTATAGCGTCAGCGCCGTTTCACGGCAAGAGTACAACATAGTGATAGTATTAAAGATGCGCATAGAGTCTAACAAAATTCCAATATATTCTATTGTGGTACCCCCCGAGCCTTTTGGGATTTTATTTATAGAGGGCGAGTCTCTTCCCGCAGTCAGCCGTGCCATCTACGGTGTGAAACATATCAAAGGAATTATGAGGGGAGTGACAAATGTAGAAGAGGTATTAAGGGTGGTAAGGCCTACAAAACCCGCCGTTGAAATAGATATAAACGACGAGGTAGAAATTATCGCAGATGTATTAAAGGGGAGTAGGGGGAGGGTTACCTTTGTAGACAGAGAAAAGGGAATTGTGCGCGTAGAGCTTCTAGACAGCGCCTTCCCCATGCCCCTAGATCTCAGAATTAACGAAGTGAAGTTAGTAAAGAAGGCGTCACAAGGATAAAGCTTTAATACTAAGCCCTTTGAGAGGCCGATGTCTAAACGCGTTATAACTGTGCCGTTACAAGGCGGTAAAGTTGCTGTAAATCCACAGTTTCAAGACTCACTTAAACAGATAGGCCTTGACCCAAACGCCGTTGTTCAAAAAATACAAGAAGAGTTGAAGAGATACAGCAAATACCCTATCCAGAAGGTAGAGTTAGAGGTCTTTTCGCCGTCTAGATACGAGGTTAAGATATATCTTCCGCCAATAGGCGACTTATTCTTAAAAATACTTGGAAAAGACACCGGCGCTCACGACTCCAGAAATGAAGTTATTGGAAACTTGTCATTTGACCAGCTTGTCGAAATTGCAATATTTAAGAAAGACGAGCTTAAATCTAAGAGTCTAAAATCGGCGATAAAACAACTACTTAGTACATGTAAGGCAATGGGAATTACAGTAGATGGGAAACCGGCTGGCGAAGTTATTAAGGAAGTAGACGCAGGGAAATACGACGAAATAATTAATAAATTTGAAAAACTGTGGTCGCAATGAGCGCCGTAATTAATAAAGAGGTTCTACTTTCAAAGATTAAAGAGGCGTTGAGAAACGGAAAGCCGAGAAGGTTTAGACAGAGCGTAGAGCTTATTGTAGTATTAAGAGATGTGGATTTGAACAAGCCTGAGAATCGTATAAATCTATTGGTTGAGCTCCCCCATCCACCTAAGCCTAACAAAGTAGCTGCCTTTGCGCATGGCGCATTTGAAACACAAGCTAAAAATGCCGGCGTAGACGCGATAATTACAAGAGATCAAATAGAGTCTTTAGCTGGGAATAAGAGAGCTATTAGAAAACTTGCAAAACAATACGACTTCTTTATAGCTCCGCCTGATCTAATGCCTTTGCTAGGCAGAGTGATAGGTCCCATATTTGGCCCCAGAGGCAAAATGCCGGAGGTCGCACCGCCTAATGTAGACATAAAAGCGCTTGTAGAAAGACTAAAGCGGTCTGTAAGAGTTAGGCTTAGAAACGAGGCCGTGGTAAAAGTCAGAGTTGGATCTGAGACCCAGAAGCCTGAAGAGATTTTAGAAAATATCCTTGTAATACTTGAGGAACTCAATAGGAGGTTCCCACTACGCCAACACTTAAGGGGGATCTATATCAAAAAGACAATGGGGCCTCCCGTAGTCGCTAGGGCTCTGGAGGTTTTAGTTCGCTAAATTATTTAAATACAGCAAGTTCTTCGTTTTGATGCTCGCCATAGGCAAGAGGAGATATGTAAGAACTAAGCCATATCCACGGCGTAAGGTTAAAATAGTAGAAGAGGCCATAGATTTATTAAAACGCTATCAATATATCTTTCTATTTGACCTACACGGGCTTTCTGCCAGAATTCTACACGAATACAGATATAGGTTAAGACCATATGGTCAGATTAAGATTATAAAGCCTACGTTATTTAAAATCGCGTTTACTAAAGCCTACGGAGGTGTGCCAATAGATATCGCAGAAAAAGTCCGGGGCGAAATAGGCTTCTTTTTCACAAATGCCAACCCTGCAGAGGTTATTAAAATAATCGCTGAAAATAGCGTTAGAAGAGCCGCCAAGCCTGGAGACAAAGCGCCTTTTGATATAGTCGTCCCAGCAGGTCCTACAAACGCATCGCCAGGCCCTATAATTTCTAAATTCGGCAAATTGAAAATCCCCACTAGAGTTCAAGAAGGTAAGATCTGGATTGTAAAAGATACTGTAGTTGCCAAAGCCGGTCAAGAGATTACGCCAGAAATAGCTGAGGTTCTCAGAGTAGTTGGGATAGAGCCTATATTTGAACAACTAAGGCTTATAGGCGTTATTTGGAAGGGCAAGAGATTTGTAGAAATAGCCGAGCTTGCCGTAGACGTCGGTAAGTACAAAGAGCTATTTGAAGCCGCAGCTGTTTATGCAAAGAATTTAGCGCTTAACATAGTCTACCCAACTAGAGAGGTATTGCAAATAGTTATACCGGCGGCTCATATGAGGGCAGTTGCTCTTGCAGCTAGACTCGGCGTAGTGACTAGAGAGACGTTACCAATGTTATTAAGCAGAGCAATTGCAGAGGCTAACTCCTTGGCGGCTTTAGTTGCATCTAAGGCACCGGAACTCGGTCTATCTGTGTCAACAGTGCCACAACCTACGTCACAACAACCGATACAACCTACTGAAACTCCAAAAGAGAGCGCCGAGGAGAAAAAGGAGGGACCTAGCGAGGAGGAAATCGCGGGATCTTTGGCGTCTCTCTTTTAAATGGTAAAGGTTTTTGCACCCGGCGTTGTAAAATTATTTGGAGAACACGCCGTTGTATACGGCAAGCCGGCTATAGCAACTACAATTGACAGAGGAGTTTTCATAGAGTGTGAAAAAAGCGACCGTCTCATTATCGAGTCAATAGGCACGCCATCTACGCTTGTGTACCTCCCAGAAGAGGGGCGTTTAGAGGCTTTAGGCGCAGAACGTTTTTTTGCATATGTAAATACCGCTCTTAAAATTGCTAGAGAAAGATGGGGCAAGCTTAAGGCTAGGTTTTCTATAAAAAGCGAACTTCCGCCTAGCATAGGCGCTGCGACATCAGCCGCCGTTTCTGTAGGCATTTTAAAAGCATACTCTTTATGCGCCAACGTTGAAGTTAGTAAAGAGGAACTCGCCAAGCTTGGACATCAAGTGGAGCTTAATGTACAGGGAATTGCATCGCCTATGGACACTACCGCTGTGGCGATAGGGGGGGTTTTAAAAATCTGGGCTCACCCCTTTCGAGTTGAAAAACTAGACGTGTCTCTTCCACAGTTTTACATAGTGGTACTCCCCCGCAGAGGCACAACTGGCGAAATTGTAGCTGACGTAAAAGCTCTATTGGATAGACGGCGTTCTGCACAATCTGTAATTAATGCAATAGGCGAGGTGGTGGAGGAGGCAGAGGGGTGTTTAAGACGCGGCGATTTAAATTGTGTCGGAGAGTTAATGATTTTAAACAATTGGCTACTGGGAGCTCTTGGAGTTGTAGACAACAGAGTGATGACGCTCTTAGATTTACTTAAGACGTTTGTCTATGGCGGAAAAATTAGTGGAGCTGGCAGAGGCGGCGTGGTGTTAATACTACCTAAAGACGAGACCGTAGTAGAGAAAATACTTTCGGCAACCGGCTATACATATTTCAAGGTCTCTATTTCTAAGACAGGGGTGGTTGCCATATGACTCAGATAGTGGGCCTCCTTGGGCTACTTCTAATTGCTTCGGCTTGGGCTGTCAATATAGCTCGCAAAAGCCCTCCCCCTCCGCTTGATCTCACCCTCTTGTATCTCCTGGGGAGTGTCGTACTTACGGTTTATGCATTAATACTTGGCGACATTATCTTCACAGTACTAAATGCTGTATCTAGTATGCTCTCCCTTATTAATCTCCTACGGGCACTACGTATTAAAAACCAAGGCTAAACACATATATGGCACAAAGACCTAAGATAGGAGCTAAGGCGTATCACCTCTTGTTGGCGCCTGGCGAAGTCCCGCGGTATGTACTTCTGCCGGGAGACCCAGGGAGAGTGCCGCTTATTGCAAAATATTGGGATAACGCCAGAGAGGTTGCAAAAAATAGAGAGTTTGTTACATGGGTGGGTACATATAGGGGCGTTCAAATTGGAGCCACTTCTACTGGAATAGGCTCTGGCTCTACCGCAATTGCTATCGAAGAGTTATTATACGCCGGCGCAGACACCTTTATTAGAGTGGGGACTACAGGCGCCTTACGGAGAGAAATAAAACTAGGCGACGTGATAATTGGAGCCGCCGCAGTACGTTTTGATGGAGCTTCAAAATGGTATGCGCCGCCGGAGTATCCGGCTGTTGCCCATTGGTTAGTAGTAAAGGCGCTGATAGAGGCGGCGGAAGCTCTAAAAGTTAGATATCACGTCGGCATTGTAGCATCTACAGATTCGTTCTACGTTGGCCAAGAACGGCCTGGGTATGGCGGTTTTATGCCGCCGTGGGCAAAAGGGCTTATAGAAACTCTGAGAGCTCTCAGAGTACTATCTTTTGAAATGGAAAGCGCAACTATATACACCCTCTCCTCTATCTATGGCGCAAGAGCCGGCGGAGTTTACGCAGTAATTGCAAATAGAGAGACAGACGAATTTTCTCCAGAAGTCGGCGTTGAGGAGGCTGTAAGAGTCGCAAATGAGGCCGTGAGGATATTAGCTGAGTATGATAATAAAGGTAGTTCAAATACGTGACACAGCAATTATAGAGCTTAGCCTGCCGCCTTGTGCCGACGTATTTACTTTCAAGATTAGCAGTAGAGAACTAGAAATTTGCGGCAAGACGTACGTCCTAAGTGAGGAGATAGGCGAATTTAAAAGGGGGCTTCTCCTATTGGAGAAAACCCCATTTTTTATCGAGTGTGACGAGGGGAATTGCATAGCTGCTAAGGCGCAAGTATAAAAATGCCGCCGGTTAGCTAAAACCATGGAGGTGCTTGTGGCAGCATATAATGTAAGTTCTGTGCCAAAGATGTTAGAACTAGCCAAAGTTACATATGGCTTTGGCTTAAAACGATTTATACTCATTAAGGTGTTTGGAGCGGCGGCGCAACAGATAGGAGACCTCTTTAAGCTTGCGTTTAAAATGGGCGGAGAGGTATTAGTATTTAACGACATAGCCGATGCAGTGGATATTTTAAAACCAGATATTATATATGCATTAGGGCGCCCCGACAGAGATACAAAACCTATAGAGAAGGTAGATGGGAAAATTATGTTATTAGTACATGGGGCGGACTTGTCGTTTTCGCCTAGAGAACTACCCCCAGGCGCAATTATGAGCCACGCCGTGGCAAAAGACATAGGCTCAACAGGACAGCTTGCGATTGCGCTATATAGATTACTAGGCGCCTAGCCACGGACTGGGATTTTTATTTCCTCTTCTCTGATTTTCTTAGCCGTAATTATAAGCACGCCGTTTTTATACAAAGCAGATGCTGTAGAGGGGTCTATCCTAACTGGCAGACGTATAAGTTTTGAATATTTTCTATCTCCTCTAGCGCCCTCGGCCTTAATTAACGAGCCGTCTTTTGTTACCGAAAGAGATATATCGCTAGCCTCAAGCCCCGGCATATCTATCTCTATCCTAATCCCGTCGCCTTCTTCAACGAGATGATAGTCTCTCTTTTCTTTAATTTCCTCAATCATTTTTTGAAACGACTTTGTCACCTCTTCTATAGCTCTTTTGAAATCTTCCATATCTCTAGCTACAGTTTGTATTTTAATTATTCTCTTCTAAAGACTTTGCCGACGGCCCTCGGCGGCTTAGCCCTCCCAATTACTCCCGCAACTATCAACAACGTTGCGATATACGGAATCATCCTAGTTATTTCATATCTAGCTACGCCCACTGTCTGTAGCCAATATGACAAAGCGTCAAAAAAGCCAAATATAAAAGCTCCGACAATGGCCAACAGGGGATTCCAATTGGAGAATACAACGTTGGCAAGCGCTATAAACCCCCTCCCTGCAGAAATCTCCTTTGTAACGACAGAGAGATACGCGGTGCTTAGATACGCCCCGGCTAAAGATGCCAATGCCGACCCAATAATCGTAGAGAGTAACCTCACCTTGTATACATCTATGCCCATGTTATACGCCGAGTCTGGATCCTCGCCACACGCCCTAATTATAATGCCCACTCTAGATTTAAATAAGACATACCACATGATCCCCGCAACGATAAATGTAAAAACAGTAACCCACATGGGATCTGCCTTTGCCCAATCTGGTACTTGTTTATATCCAGCCACACCCCAATAAGCTTGTATACCGTAGGCCACAGCCCCCGCCGCAAATAGGTTTATTGCAACTCCGCTGATAATCTGATCGCCGGCTAGATATGTTGAGATATAGCCATGTATCAATCCCACTGAGGCGCCTATGGCAATAGCAGCCGACATAGCAATTATCGGCCATACGAGGTCTGGCAACCACATCCCCACGCGGTAACGGAGATAATCTACCGCTAGAGGAGCGACAAACGCACCCAGTAACATTATCCCCTCCAGCCCTATGTTAACAACACCGCTACGCTCCATTAGAATCTCGCCTAAAGAAGCGAGAAGAATCGGCACAGATGCCAAAAGCGCTTGTATGATTAGAAGAAGGAGTAGTTCTGTCATGTCTTTTTTAACATCTGTATAGCTAATAACAATATTATAACGCCTTGTATTATCCTCACAAACTCAAAGGGCGTTCCAGCCTCTATTTGCATATGTCTCGCACCTTCTTGTAAAACGCCGAGGAATAACGCCGCAATAGCCACGCCTATGGGATGTCCGCGGCCTAACATAGCTGCGGTAATTCCGTCGAAACCTAAGCCATAAACATTGGCGAGATTTCTCATTAAGCTATAAGACGGCGGCTTGGCGACCACTTGCATAACGCCGGCAACGCCCGCCGTTAATGCGCCTATTAAAAACGACAGCATTATCGACCGCATAGGCTCAATGCCGTAGGACTTAGCTACTATTGGGTTTTGACCGCTTATAGAAATTCGATAGCCCCATACACTGTATTTAACAAAGATATAAACAAACAAAGCTATTATATAAGACAACGGAACTGCCGCCGTGAGATCTGTCCCAGCTACTAGCGGCGTTAGACGCGCTGGCTCAGGTGTTTTTATAGACTCCTCTGGCTGAAGAGGATTTGTAAATACTGTAGACACAGCCATTATTACAACCCAATACGCAATCCAATTCATCATTATAGTAGTTATCACCTCGTTTACCCCTCTCCAGATTTTAAGAAGAGCAGGTACTAAAGACCAAACACAAGCTAAAGTCAACCCTATAAACAACGCAAGAGGTAACGCCAAACTACTCTTTGTAATATATGCCGCAACTACAGCGCCCAAAGCCCCCATATATACTTGGCCCTCTGCACCTATGTTAAACAAACCTGCTCTTAAACCTACGGCGAAGGTAAGACCGGTTAGAACTATTGGCGCCGAAAAGGCCAGTGCAGAAAAGAAATATGTATAGTCTAAGAGCGGGGTAAATAACATAGATCTATACGACATTATTGGGTCGTATCCAGAGATCCACATAACTACTGCGCCTATGGCAAAGGCGGTGACAAGCGTAAGAACTACGTCTAACAATGGAAGAGGTATCCTCATAACCCTGCCATCTTCTTACCCACTAGGTCTACCCTCATCTCTTCTACAGGGCCTAAAGCCACTATTTTGCCTCTGTAGATAACCGCGATGGTGTCCGCCAATTTGTATGCCTCATCTAAGTCGCTTGTCACAAGTAAAATGCCTGCTCCGTTATTCCTCGCCTTCATAAGCAACTGATGGACATACTCTGTCGTAGCTACGTCTAAGCCGCGTGTAGGTTGATGCGCTATTATTAGCTTAGCCCCCCTACTTAGCTCACGCCCAACTACAAGTTTTTGTTGATTCCCACCCGATAGGTGACGTACAAAAGCCCTGGGGCCAGGAGCTACTATGCCAAATTCTTTAATTAGCTTTGTCGCAAATTGTTTCGCCAAAGTCCATGAAATTATCCCTCTTTTTGCAAACTCACTCTCTTTACCAATTATCGCATTTTCAACAAGCGTAAATTCTGGTATCAACGCTTTTCTCAACCTATCGTCGGGGATATAAGCCAGTCTGCCGTATATTTTGATCACACCCCTTCTCCACCTCCTTAAGCCTACTATAGCTTCAACTAAATGTTCCTGACCGTTGCCTTCTACACCAACAACGGCCAAAATCTCCCTCTCTCTCACTTTAAAACTCACGCCTTGTACGACAGCTCTGCCGCCCTCGTAGATCCATAAATCTTCTACTTCAAGCACGAAGTTTTCCCCCGGTTTCTGAATTCTTTCGACACGTTCTATTTTTAACTCGCCGACCATAGATTCAACTAATCCCCTGGGGTCATAGGGAGGAAGAAATTCTGCAACTTTTACGCCTCTTCTCAATACTACGACGCGATCAGCTATTTCCAATACCTCAGGTATTTTATGAGTGATATAGACTATCGATTTGCCAAGGCTCCTCAATTTTTTTATTACTTGGAAAAGAGATCTCACCTCTGGAGGCGAGAGCACTGTGGTAGGCTCGTCTAATATAAGCAAATCCGCGCCCCAGTAGAGAGCCTTTACTATTTCAACTCTCTGTCTTACACCAAGGGGCAACTCCTCCACATCTCTATCCCACTCAATTTCAAATCCAAGCTCTTCCGATATCTTAACAGCTCTTTCTTTTAACACCGTTGATATAGGTTTTAAACTTGCTCCCTCTAAAATAGCCAGATTTTCCAAAGCTGTAAGTCCAGGTATAAGAGAGGGGTGTTGGTGAACCATAGCAATTCCAAGCTTTAATGCGTCTCTCGCACTTCTAAACCTCACCCTCTTGTCGTTTACATATATCTCGCCAGAGGTAGGTCTGTAAACTCCCGCCAATATCTTCATTAGAGTTGTTTTCCCAGCCCCATTTTCGCCTAACAATGCCAAAATCTCGCCTGGAAAAATTTCAAGAGAGACACCCCTAAGGGCGTATGTACCATCTGAAAAAATCTTGTGTATTTCCCTGAGAAAAACCTTCATTTAGCTAACTCTGCCAAGGCCAAGCTCTTTTCTAAGTTGAACAACTTGGTCCTGCGTAGTGGGCAGAGGCACTTTCTCTTTGCCAGAGATTATGTCTTGTCTTAACATACCAATAGCATCCCAAATCCACGCCGGTATTTTAGACCTCATCTCTCTGACAGTCTCAATAATTTTCTGAGCATCCTCCTGTCTAACAGCCCCCGCCTTAATGCCAATTTCTAAAAACTGCGACAAATCGTCAAGTGTACTCACAGAAACGCCGCCTTCTTTAAGACCTAGTTCTAAAACACCGCCTTTGAATGTCCCCTCAACTGCCATCTTGGTTGCAGTATAAACGCCGACATCTACTCTCTTCATCATAGAAGCGAGGATAAAGCCTGGCTTAATATAGTCCTGATCTGCGTCTACTCCAATTGCAAAAGGCGGCCCCATATTCTTCCCAGCCTTCCTACCAGCCTCTGCAACAGCCTCAAAAACTCCCAACCCCGTAGCGCCTGCAGCCTGATATATCACACATACTCCCTGCGAAAGCATAACTTCAGCCGCTTGTTTACCCTTGGCGGGGTCGTTAAAAGACCCAGTATATATGTACAAGATGTCAAACTTTGTATCTTTGCCAAACTTCTGTTTGATATACCGCTCGGCCCATCTCACGCCGTATGCATACCCAATTTCAAACTTCCAGAGGACGGGTATCTCCATGCCTAATACAATACCGACTTTTGTACAGTTGAAATAATATGCTGTAAGCGCCGCCAAAGCACCAACGAGAGCCGAGCCCTCGTTTTCCCGATACAGTATTGAAACCACATTTGTCCTATCTGGCACATACCCATCAACAATGGCGAATTTGACATTTGGATACTCTTGCGATACTTGTTTAACGGCGTCTGTCATTAAGAAACCTACAGCAACTATTAAAGCCGCATCACCTGACCTCGCGGCAGCTCTTAAGTTAGGCACATAATCGTCTTGTGTTCTACTTTGTACCTCCTTCAAGCCAAGTCCAAAGTCCTTTGCCGCCTTTGAGGCCCCTAGATATGCCATATCATTAAACGAGAGGTCTCCCCTACCTCCAATGTCATATACCACATATACGTTCTTAGTCTGTACAGTAGTCTGGGCGGGTTTTGGCTGCTGAGTTATATACAGTATAGCTAAAGCCGCTATAACAACTGCGACAATAGCCCCAAGGGCTAATGTTTTAGAAGCCATATAAATAGCTATTTAGGACTATTTATATGTTACCATCGCTAAGATTTATTAAATTCCACTAGACATATGTATGTGAAGACGCTTACAAGGTCTGACAGATGAGGAGGGCTGAGCAACTGATCTATATCTTTTTATATAGGTGATAAAGTTCTACTATGAACTACAGTGTGGAACATGCAAAAGTGAAAGAGCTAATTGAGAAAGCCCAATGCACGGGGGCTTCTCCACTAGATGTAGTTAACTGTATAATTGAACAGCTGAGGTCTGCCGGATACACTCCAACGACTACACAGTTGTTAGATGCAAATGTCGACCCCGCCGAGAGGCTTGAACAAGCGAGATTTATACGATTTGAGGCCCGTAGAGAGGGAGATAAAAACCTCCACATATTTACTTTTGCACTACTTAAGCCAGGCGGAGTTTATAAGCCTCTCTGGCTTCAGTCCGCCGTAATTGAAAAGTAATGGAAACCATCAGAGAGCGACTTATAAAGATTCTGCTTGAGAGTAAGGAGCCGCTCACTATACACCAACTACAGTCGTTAGCTCAGACAGAGTTGAAACCAAACGAATTATATGAAGAGTTAGAACATGTAAGAAGGACTTTGAAAAGAATGGGGTACCGCCTAGTGATAGTGCCAGCCACGTGTAAAAAGTGCGGCTATCAGTTTACAGATAGAGAGAAGTTGAAAAAGCCGAGTAGATGCCCGCGCTGTAAGAGTGAGAGAATTGAGCCGCCTAGGTTTTATGTGGTTACTTCTTCTTAAACTTCTTAGGCCGTAGATTTCTAGAGCGGCAGCGGCGGCATTTCTCCGCATCTGGGGGATTCCGCGCGCCGCACTCTCTACAGATCTTATACTGGAATTTGTGTTTCATTACTATAGCCAACTTCTCAGGATCTAGCGTGATAGGCATAGGTGGTTTGGAGATTTCAAATTTATATACTTATCACTCCACTTCTCTCTCTTCTACGGCCTCTCCGAGAGACCGAAAAGGGAGAAGAGACGATCTAAGATCGATGAAGTTAAATAACTGTAAAGTGACGAACATGTGTCTACTTCTCTTTTAGGCATAGCAAGAGACGGCGATGAGTATTATATTCTTAATATTACAGAGGGCTACAAGTCACGTCTTGTTTACTGGTTTAGAGATCTCGAAAACCGTATCTCTGCCGCACTTAAGATAGGCACGTCGGTTGTATTACTGGGGCCTCACGGCTCTGGCAAATCTGTACTCGCGCGTTATATAGCCGCAAAGTTTGTAAGCGAGTATTACGCAGTCATAGACCTAGGCGTAGATGTTGTCACTTTTGACAACTTGCTCGAAATACTTCCCGAGGTACCCAACGCAATGGGGTTTTACGACCCTCTTGGGATATCGTTTTACGACAATCCACATCTCCCAAGAGCCGAGTTGGCCGTGCCCTGGATACGGCGGTGTCAGTATATAATAGACCGCGCCTTTTATCTAAACACACGTGACATACCGACGTTATTAGTATTGCCATATGACTTGTTTCGCTACTCCCCGTGTAAGACATACATAGAGAAGAACTCGAAAATTGTCGACATAGCAGAATATCTACGTAACATAGATGTGCCTTCTATATTAAAGAGCGTGTTTTCTACACATGCAGCAGCTCTAGGCTGCAAGACTTCAAACCCAGACCCATACATAGACTACGTCTTGCAGAAACACAGCGATTTAAGTGGAGTTTTTGCCTTGGCGACATACGGCGGTAGGCTCTATGCCAGAAATAGATGCGCCCCATACAAACCAGATGTGTTATACCAAGACGTTATAAAAGAGCTTGCAAAGATATACTACAGACTATATCGAGAACTCTTCTTCCCAACTTGCCAAATCGCCAGAGCCTTAGCTATTCCTCTTTTATTAAGTCTACAGGGCCAACATATACCACCGGCAATTATACACCCGCTTTCAAATGCAGATAGAATTTCTAGGAGACTGTATATATTGAGCAGAGCTTCTGCAACCCTAGACTCGGCGGCTAGAGAAGAGATACTTGAAGAACTAAAAGAGCTATATCAACCACAGGAAGAGTTTGTCGACATAGCAGAGTGGGCTTCTGCGCCTAAGGAAAGCGTCGTAGTGGAATCGCTTAAGCTATCTATTAGAGAAGATCGTTGTACTAATATACAAGGAAGCCCTATACATAAAATAAGGACGGTTTACAAAGGCCTTATGACTCTAGACTATAGATATGCTATTGATCTAGCTAAGGCAGTAGCTTCAATAGCGCTGGGCATAGATATATGTAAAGAGGATATAGGTAAATATCTTTGTTACAGAGGGGAGGTACCCCAGATAATTATCGAAGCACTGGGCGGCGATAAGAGAATAACTCTTGAGACACATATTGTGTCGCCTACCCCCCGCTGTCTTGAAGATGGCATTGAACTACTGACTCAACTAGCTGCTGTAGATGCAAGAAGAGCCCCGCTTCAATGTCTAGAGAAGTTTATAGAAGTTCTTTATAGCACAGTCCAGAAAAATCCAGAAAGTCTTGTTAAATTTTATAAACTATATAGAGACTATATGGAAATAGTTGCGGAGAGGGTAGCTACGCCTATTCTTAGAAAATTCGCGCTGGCGCATTACTATGGCGTTGTGCCAAGCGAAGCCACTCCGATTTTAAAGAGGATACTAGAAGTTGCGCAAGAAGATTACAAGACCGTTGCGACGGTTCTAGCGTCTCTAGCTACTTTGACGTCTGAAGATGTCGCTAGTCTACTGCCCACTTGCGACTGTCCCTATCTAAGGGCGTTCTCCGCGTATCAAATAGCTAGAAAGCTTCTGGAGACTGACCGGTCTCAAGAAGTATTAAAAATTCTCGACGTCACAATTACAGAAGTTAAACGTGGCGACCCACGGCATGAATATACACCACAGTTTATCCAAGAGGTAGAGGAGCTCTATCGGCAAGTGGCTTTAGAGCTTATTGTTTAAAGTACTACCTTTATTAGGTCTCTGGCGTCGCCTTTTAAAGCAGATATATAATATATCTCCTGTGCTCCTACCGCTACAGCGATTTCATCAGCCTCAATATAGAAGCCGTATTCACGCGCGAGATCCATTTTATTTCCCACGACAGCTAGTCTTTTAAACGGCTTTATCCCCCTATCTAACAAGTCGCTGTGTATTTCTACCAAAGCTTTCAGAGTATCGTAGTGAAGTAAATCATACATATATACGGCCTTGTCTACATAAAAAGTCCACATCTTGGCAAAGTTTTGGACTACCTCAATGACATACTGCCCTGGTACATCGATGAGATTTACCTCTCTATTGGCAATATAAAGGCAGTAGACGCCAGGACGCAGAGTTACAGTAGGCCTAATCGACAGCCCCATAACCTATATGTAAGCGTTGTCTTGCCTACACTACAGACGCCCAAGAGGGCAACGATGTGGCACACGTCACATCTACAGGCACTATATAAATAGGAAGTGTCTCTCTAACCACCGTTATATTTAAAAATAAGTGAAAAAAGACGCGTATGAATCCGGTAGGAAGACTTGCGTTGTGGATAATGATGTACATTGTTGTAATGGCTGTTGTACAATACGCTTTCCAATTTGTAACTAGTAACATATATAAAGATGCGATGAGCTACAAGGTCTACGTCGATATTCTACTCACTCTATTCTTTGGGTGGCAGATTGTAAAAGCGTTTGCAGATATTGTGGCGTTGCCTGTTGCTAAAAAACAGGGAGAGACCGCCGGAAAGGCTGTGGCAAATCTAATAAAACTTTTGGGCATAGGCGCTCTGGTAGCATCTCTAGCAGGCGCCGTCTCTGGCGGCGCCGCTGCGGCGGCTTTAGGCGGTTTTATCGGATTGGTAATAGGCTTTGCAACTCAGCAAGTGCTTAGCCAAGCGGTAGCCGGCATCTTTCTACTTCTCGCAAGGCCGTTTAAAATTGGCGACAAAATTGTAGGCGCCGGCCAAGAAGGCATAGTCGAAGACATAGGCGCTATGTACACTGTTGTTAAAGATGCCGAGGGTAACAAGATCTTAATACCTAACAACAAACTAATAGGCGATATACTGAAGATAAAGAAGTCTTAGCTTTTTTCAAACCATACCTCAACCTCCCAATTTTCTCTTGGGATAACCACCGCGAGCGCCGGCCTCAAACCCAACTTCTCCATTATCTGTTGTCTCTTCTGTAGAAGAGTTCTCTTTTTCCTAAGCTTTGGATCTGTGGGGCGCATTGTGGTTTTAACCTCGACGTGGTAGACCACCCCATTTTCAACTAGTAGAAAATCCACCTCTCTAAGCGTTTCTATCACTGATGCGACAAAATCAGGCTCGCCTCTAAGTCTTTCATAGATAACAGCCGCTATCTCTATATCTGTCTCTGTAAAAATGTCGAAGTCTTTTAGGAGCGTGGGCGATACGCCCTTTAATACATAGTCTTTTAACTCTTTTAGCCCCAAGGAGAGAAGTAGGGCGTAGACGCCCTCTGTATCCCTCCCTATATATTTCACAAGTCCCCTCGGCGGGTCTAAAATCACTGCAGGCGCGCCGTCTTCAACCACAGGGACAAACCACGACTTATGTATAGGCCATTCAGAAAGCACATGTTTAGAATACACGCCACGACCTTTTTCGTGCGGCATTGACGTTCCCCGAGGCGCTATCTTATCCGCAGAGTATAAACCCTCAACTAACATTGCAATAGTCTCACCGCGGGATACTTTCTGTAACACTTTCGCAAATATATACTCGCCAAAATAGCCTATTCCAGCGCCTAGTGTCTCCAACAGATTTACCCTAATCAACACTCGGTATAGAGCCTAAATTTTTCAAACCATCGTTTAATTACACGACGCATATATATTTATATATTGGCTATAGATAGCTTGTGATTTCTAAACTTTTCGACCCCCAGAGCGTGGCGTTGGTAGGAGCGTCAACAAAACAAGGGTCCGTCGGATATGTTATCCTAGAGAATTTAGTCACTAGATTTAAGGGCGTTGTATATCCAGTAAATCCAAAATATGACGAAGTAGAGCTTTGGGGCCGTCGGATTAAATTTTACAAATCTATCTTGGAGATAGATGCGCCAATAGACGCCGTAGTTATAGCAACGCCCGCGCCTACTGTACCTAAGATACTTGAGGAGGCTGGCCTTAAGGGCGTCCCAGTGGCTATTGTAGTAAGTAGCGGCTTTGCAGAAGCTGGAAATGTAGAGCTTGAAAACTGGACAAAGGCTGTGGCAAAACAATATGGCATAAGAGTACTAGGCCCCAACTGCATAGGTGTTTACAACGCATATACAAACTTCGATACAATATTCCTCCCAGCCGATAGAGCCGGTAGACCGCCGCCAGGCCCCCTTGCGTTAATTAGCCAAAGCGGCGCAGTCGCTGCGGCAATTATGGACTGGGCTGCTAGGAGAAAAATAGGCCTTGGCCTTATGGTAAACTACGGCAATAAAATAGACATAACAGAGGTAGAGCTACTAGAGGCCTTTGCGGCAGACGACAGAATAAAAGTAATAACACTATATATCGAGGGTTTTAAATATCCTGGCGAGGCCTCTAGGTTTCTTGAAAGCGTAAGAAAAATAGTGCCGAAAAAACCAGTGGTTGTCTATAAAGCAGGTAGAGGCAGGGCTGCTCAACGCGCAGTGAAAAGCCACACGGCGGCTATGGCTGGGACATACGAGATGTACCACGGACTTTTCCAACAGGCAGGAGTAATAGAGGCTTCGTCTGTTAGAGAAATGTTTGACATGGCTAAGGCCCTTGCCTATCAGCCGATTCCACGCGGTAAGCGGGTGCTAGTTGTAACAGACAGCGGGGGCATGGGCATACAAGCGGTAGATGCACTAGAGGCACTTGGGCTTGAGGTGCCCGAAGTCCCCGAAAGTATAGCCAACGAGCTAAAGAGAGAGCTTCTCCCATTTGCGGCGGTGTCAAACCCTATAGATGTAACTGGAAGCGCCACAGACGAACACTATAAAATAGTGCTAGATACGTTGCTCCCAACAGCATTTTTCGACATGGCGCTAGTGGTTACTCTAATGCAAGTGCCAGGTCTTACGAAAAACCTCGCAGAGTATATAATCAACAGCAAGAAATATGGCAAGCCTCTTGTTGTTGTCAACTTCGGCGGTAGCGAACTTGTCCAAAAGTTTGAAGACATATTAGAGGACAATGGAATACCTGTATATCCAACACCGGAAAGAGCGGCAAAAGCCCTGTGGGCTTTATATAAATACGCAGAGGTGAAAAGAAAAATATGACACACACAATTGTAGCTAAAGCCCTTGCCGAAGCTAGAAACAAGTTGAGAGAAGATGAGGCGCTAGCTCTACTTAAGGCATATGGAATACCAACTCCGGACTTCGCCCTAGCTCGCGACGAAGAGGAGGCGGTCAAGCTAGCTGAACAAATAGGCTATCCAGTAGCTGTAAAAATAGTATCTCCACAGATTGTACACAAGACGGATGTAGGCGGAGTTATCCTAGGGGTGTCAAACGAACGGGAGGTCAGAGAGGCTTGTGTACAAATTAAGGAAATTATCAAAAAGGTGCCATATGCCGAGCTTGAGGGCGTCTTAATACAGAAGATGGTGCCAAAAGGCGTAGAGCTTATAATAGGTACAGTCTACGACGAGATTTTTGGCCACGTAATACTCTTCGGCCTAGGCGGGATATACACCGAAGTTTACAAAGACGTCTCCATGCGTATAGTGCCTATAACTGAAGAAGACGCATGGGAAATGATACGCGAGGTAAAAGCCTATAGAATACTTACGGGCTATAGAGGCATGCCGCCGCGCGACGTAGCCGCGGTTGTAGACATACTAGTAAAGTTTTCACGACTCGTACAAGAAAACCCAGAGATAAGAGAAGCCGATTTAAACCCAGTAATAGCACTTGAAGAGGGGAAAGGAGCGTATGTAGTAGACGCAAGATTCATACTAAAGATGCCGTAGTGGTGGGGCCGGAGGGATTTGAACCCCCGACCTACGGGTCTGGAGCCCGCCGCTCTGCCTGGCTGAGCTACGGCCCCTCTCTACTTTTAGCTCACAGTTTTTAAGCTTTCTCCTACTACAAGACGTGTTATACCACAGATGAGAATAGCTACAAGAGACATCTATTCAAGCCCGGCTTCCGTAATTCTGTACTCTATCCTTACGTCAGGAGCCATACCAGGCACGTCTAATGGCCACATGTAACCCTCTAGCTTCGCCTTGTTAGGCCGCACCATCATAAATCTCGCGTTTACGGTATGTGCCAAGACGTTGCCGCCCGCCGGCCTTTTCACGCCGCCGGCAAAAATCTCGGGCACGTCCATCACTTGATTTGCCAAAATAGAAGTTACGCCGAACGTCCTCGCATGGCGTCTCAGCCAATCGACGAGATAGTGAATTCGCTGTTGTCTAGCCGCCAACATCTCCCTACCGGGAAACTCAGCACGATACAACGCCGTGATTGTATCTATTATCACAAGACGGCAACCCTCTTGTATATGGCGTGGGATGTCGTATTTCACTATCTGTTCTAACTGCATTACATTAGCCGGTTGATATAAAACAAGCGACGTGTCTAATCTCTCAATTTCTACACCAAACCGCCTCGCAATTGTCTCGACGAGCGTTGGGTTAAACGTGCCCTCTGTATCTATATATACAACTCTCGCAGTAAAACCCTCCTTAAGTCCTACCACGGCAAGTTGATGTGCAAACATTGACTTACCAGTGCCATATTCGCCAGCAAATTCATATATAAAGCCCTCCCTTATCCCTCTCCAAGGAGTTTTTTCGTCAAATTCTACAAGCCCAGTCTTAAAAGTCTTGACTTGTCTCTGTCTAAACTCGCCAAATGTCACCGCCTTCACCCCGCCGACTTTTTGCAAAACTTGCTGTAGAAGCTTTACAGCTCTTTCATATTCGATACCTGCCTCAGCTAACTCCTCCGCCGTAAATTCAGATAGATGTTCTAGAGATGTAATACCCAACTCCATTAGCTTTTCAAACGTCTTAGGACCCACGCCCTCAAGCGAAGATAAATCGGCTTTCTTCCTGGACATAAAATCAGTTTATCTCTATGTTAAATTTATTCAGAGGGATAACCGCCTCTTCACACCTCCAGGCTCCCCAAGACGTCATCACTTTTTTACCTCTACACAGAGGTATATATGTGATGAGCCTCACGGTAGGCGAAAAATGAGCGCAACGCCCTTCACTGACTCGGCTAGACGTTTCGCTCAACCTCGCCTTTATATACGCCAAAAGCTCCTCTGTCTCTTCCTCTGTGAGATATCCAACGCCCAATCTCTCAGCGAACTCTCTATCGCCAACCACAAGCACAAGCCTCCTCTCTATGTCTCCGAGCTCTCCCATAGATAAAGCCCTCACGCCAGGAACCCCCTTCCACTCATCTGGCGGCTGACCCCTAAATACAACAACTACCTCCATGCCATAGCCCTACATCCAATTTATAAGATATTACGTAGTTACAACCGAAAGCCTTGCCCTTTAGGGCGGGGAGGGGGTCATACGCCAAGATATGGCTTTAGACAAGTCTCCCGCCACAGCACTTCCACATCGCCGGTATAGGCGGCTATCTCCTCCGGTTTACCGCCTTTTATATATAAGACGTCGTCGTCATAGCCACACGTCGCCTTTAGTAAAACCTCCCTAACGCTAGGAGGCAACTCCCTCCAGGCGTGTCTGGCATAGCCCAGTTTTTCAAACAGTCTCGCTACTGCGACGTTATCTATCGCAGATGTTGCAAGATATGTAGATGCGCCACATAGCCCCTCTACATATCTAACAAGCGAAGTGGCAATCCCCCGTCTCCTATGCTTAGGCGCTACAACTATATAGTAGTGTACACACGTCATCTCTGCAAGACGGACTGCGTAGAAGACCTCAGCCCCCACAGGCTCCCCATCTATATAGACAGTAACGGCGTTTGAGCCAGGCCATCGTTCTAACACCGCCTTTGCGTATTTAACAGGGCCTCTATAATAAAGACCGACAAGTCTCAACGCAGTCTCTCTGTCTATTACGAACTCCACCGCGTTATCTCTAGAAAATCCTCCTCGCTGAGCTCTATCTCTAGAGACCTTACGATCTCGTCGATATGCTCTCTCCTCTCGGCCTTAGGAATAGGCACGACGCCTCTCTTGACATACCAAGCAAGAGCGATTTGAACCGCCGAAGCCCTATACCTTGTTCCAATTTCCATAAGCCTCCGATCTCTAGCAATAGCCCCCTTCTCAAGAGGGGTGTACGCCATGTACATAATCCCATTTGACAAGACATACGGTATGACATTTGCATCATCACTCTTATAATATAAAGAGTAGCGGTTTTGAACTGCCGCCAGCTCGTACTTCTTTGTACAACTTTCAGCCTCCTTGATTTGTCTAAGTGAAAAATTGCTAACGCCAAAAAACTTAATCAAACCTCTATCTACAAGAGTTTCAAACGCCCGTATTGTCTCACATATGGGGACTATCTCTGAAGGCCAGTGAAGCAGATATAGGTCAATATATGTGCCGAGCCTTGCCATACTTTGTTTGGCAGACTTCAACACATCCTCGAAACGCGCGTGGCTAGGCCACACCTTAGAAACAATAAACAGCTCATCTCTTGGAAACCCCTTTATCGCAAGACCCACGAGCTCTTCCGTATGCCCACCTCCATACATCTCAGCTGTGTCTATAAGAGTTATGCCCCGCTCTATTGCGTACCTCAACGCATCTATCCACTCCCTGTCCCTACTTCTATCCGAGACCCAAAAACCCCCACCAATCCCCCAAGTACCCAGCCCCACTGCAGAGACACAACCCACACGCCTAAAACAAACCCTCTTCACAGGAGCAAATTGACACATATTCTAAAACGTAACTGGCGGGCCCGGTGGGATTTGAACCCACGACCTACGGCTCCGGAGGCACGACGGACCTAGCTGGGTCCTCCGCCGCTCTATCCTGACTGAGCTACGGGCCCCGTACCAGCTGGACACCACGCTATATAAAGATTAATGGTGCGGCGGCCGGGATTTGAACCCGGGATCAACGGCTTGGCAGGCCGCCATCCTACTCCGGGGCGGTGGCTCCCCCACCGTCCAAACCAGGCTAGACTACCGCCGCTGTAGGACATACCGCGTTACTTTTTAAGTTTTTCTTTTGCTATTTTAACCGTTCTTTATAAATAGTAATGCTTTTTCAAGGGACATGTCCAAGAAGCAGAAGTTGAAGTTCTACGATATTAAGGCGAAGCAGGCGTTTGAGACTGATCAGTATGAGGTTGTTGAGAAGCAGACTGCCCGCGGGCCGATGTTATTTGCAGTAGCAAAATCCCCATACACAGGAATAAAAGTCTACAGACTAATCGGCAAAAAGAAATAAAAATAAACCCCCCTTTTTCTCTCACCACCTTAATAATGCAACTACTCCTCCCATAGCTTTTAGTCCTGCTCCTACTTCGCTATCCTCTTTAACTATGTGGATTTTGCCCCGCGTCTTATATACCTGAGCAAGAAGGGGCCATATATCTTCAGGTCTTTCTTTAATCAACGTGTCTAGCACTAGCACAGTCTCTATGCGACCGGCATCGGTAGCTTCTCTAACTTCGTTTAAACCTATTGCCACAGAGAGTCTGTCTACTGACAGTTTGTGTATAAATCGCTGATATACATTTATCCCCATTTCAATTTTAAACTTCTCATAGAGACCGCCTCTAATGAATTCATAAACACCTGCAAGACCGCCAGAGCCCTGCGGTACTTTTATTGCCTGTATATACTCACTTGCTTGTTCTATTATCATACTAGGTCCTGCCAATACGACTATGTCGGGCTTATGACGTCGTTTTAACTCGTCTACAACCTCTTTAATAGCAGTAAAGTACTCTTCAAACATGCTATCGTCTTTCCTACCAGTGTTATACATAGTATGTAGGATTTCTACTCCTAGCGCCGTTATATATGCAAAAACGGTTTCTTCATCATCAACAGATATCAGCAAAACCCTTGGCAATACTGCTTTTGCCATGTTAAGAACTTCTATCACGACGTCTAAGGGATAGTCGTATGCCTTTTCTATTTCTATCTCCCTCCCTGGAGTTACATCAAAGGTATGTCTTCTGCCCTTTACCCCCTCGATGCCGTCTTGCACTTCGACAACAGTCCCCCTAATTCTTAAACTACCGCGAAACTTGTGATACTCTAAAGACTCTACCTTTATGGCTAGATATATCTTGATTCTTTCGCCTTCTTTTACGCCATCTGGCTTATACTCTCTAACCGTCCATCCCCTTATGATATCTCCCTTGTCTATAAGTAGGTAGATGAAGTATAAGTCTTCTTCTCTTTCAGGCACCAGTTTTATAATCCTGCGCTTCGTATCTACTTCATATCTCACAACACAAACTTGTTAGGTAATGTAAATGATGAGCCCGACCAAACACGAAGAGTGAAGACGCGGCAGCTGACTGAACTTGCTATAACTGAGATCGCATTATGCGAAATGTTTATATATGAGTGAAAATTTGACTTTACATGAAACCAAATTCGTCATTAGTCGATGAACTAACAAAATTGATAAGCCAGTTTTATGAAAACGGCTATATTGAGGTGGCTAGGCTACTCGAACGCGCTAGAATTCTTGCACTGATGAAAGAAAGAGAAATGTTAATACCTCCTGCTACTGACTAAGAAGAGAGGACACTCTGTTTACATCCGCGCCTACCACTATGTCTATGCTACCGTTTCTTACTATTATAAAGGTAGGCGTACCTATCTGTACCAAGCCTTTCTGTATAAGGAAATTTACCATGGCTCTTTTTACATCTTCAAAATCGTTTTGTGTTGGTGCATTACTACATTGATATTGTCGTAAGAGTTCGAGCTGTTTCTCCGGCCCCTCGTTTAAATATGTAGTATACAGTTGTGTTAACAAGTCGTATGTTTTGTTGCCCAACTGCTTATATGCACAGTGAAGATATCTATGGGCTACAACAGCATCTGGGTGTACAATAAAGTCTACAAATATAAGCCTAAGTTTTCCCTCTAACATAAGCCGCCGATAGAGGGGGTCTAGTTTCTCATGTGCTATAGCGCAATAGGGGCAATGTAAGTCAAATAGCTCTACTAAGACCAAGGGGGCATTTGGGTTGCCAAAAGAGATAGCCCAACTTGGAATTGGTAATGCGCTAGAAACGGCGGTTTGAGACGTAGATGTAGATAAATTTTTGTATATTATTGTCGCCGCGATAATTAAAAAGACCACTATAGCAGTAATGAATAAAGTCCTAGGCCGCATAACGCTGAATAGTAACTGTATTATTAACACTTCTCTAAATACTCAAAGAGTTTACATATTGCGTCTCTATACCAATCTACCGGTATTGCTATCAATGCGCCCATATAGTGACCGTATACTACCACCGAGTGTGGAGGGGCTAGTTTTATAAACGCGAGAGAGAGCATGTCCTCCTCTCCGTTAACTTTTATCATTACGTTGTCTCTTACAGCCTCCTCGACGGCTATCCACGCCTCCTCTGTTATATAACCAGGCGGATTATAAACCTCTATTGTTTTTCTAAAGAAAGTTGGTTTGTCGATTTTGAGACCGCGACGAGTTTTTCCATCTACCGCAGCAGAGGTGGGAGCGAGACTGTATTTGAGGAAGTTTGTTGTTACAATATCGCCAACGGTATATATCTGTTCAATTCCATAACTTTCGACAAGGTCTCTCACTACCTCTATAGAGCGGGGAGGTTCCTTCCATATCGCTACGGGATATGGGAAAGCGAATAGGTCACGCCGACAGCAGAGTTTAAAACACGTCATATTACAACACGGCCGCAAGGCGTGGGCAAAACCACAGTAATCCCCGGCGGCACTATGGGCAACTCTGTGTAAAAGTGAAAAGGTATCAGCATCTTTACGCCAGCCCTTTTTGAAATCTCTATAGCGTCTACAGTGGTGCTATGGCCAACCCTATGGACCTCATCCTCCTGCCCTGGGTTTCCCGAAACTTCATGTATGAGTATATCACAACCGCGTGCAAGTTCTACAACAACGTCGGCTGGCGCCGTGTCTGAGCTATAGGTCGCACATTTACCCTCATGTTCTATTCTCACAGCCAACGTGTCTATAGGATGACTTGTTTTTGCAAACCTCAGTCTTGTCTGCCCCATTGTAACTTCCCTTGTTGCTTCCAAAAATTCCACATATTGAAGCGTATTCTCTATACCAGTGGCTATAGCTAAGGCCTTTGCCGCCTCTAGCGTTTCTCTGTTGGCTATTATCTTCAACTTTTTACCTAGCCTTTTTGCCATAAGCATAAATGTGGGAAGGCCGAGTATATGATCTCCATGTCTATGACTTATGAATATAAGGTCGGGCCAGGGAAGATTGCATTGTATAACACGAGCATATGTACACTCGCCAACGTCTAAAAGTATATTTATATCTGTTTTAACATAAAGAGAGGCGTAGCCGATATAGGGAGAAGATATCCACCCTCCGTATCCCACTATATATATCTCCACCGCGTCAAAGAGCGCACTTTTTAAAAACATTATCCCTAAGAGTGCCATGCTGGCAGACCTCTTAAAGAGGGGTGAGTTAACAATAGCGATCTACGGCTTGGGCTATGTAGGACTTGCGCTGTCTGCGGCGTGGGTGCTTGCGGGAGCTAGGGTTATCGGCGTTGACGTAGATCTTTCAAAAGTAGAGAAGTTGAACGGAGGCGTGGTGGAATTTCCAGAAACCGACGTTGTTGAGACTCTCACATCGGCTATAAAGAGCGGTAAATTTCAGGCGACTACCGATGGAATAATAGCCTCTATTAGGAGCAATGTTAAGATAATTGCGGTGCCTGTCTACCTTAAGAAGTCACCTATTGCAGTAGAGGTAGACTTTTCGGCCTTAACATCCGCAAGCAGAGCTATAGGCGCTGGTCTTAAGAGGGGAGACTTAGTCATTGTAGAGTCTAGCGTTCCGCCAGGTACAACAGAAGATGTAGTAAAGCCTATACTAGAGGGGGTCTCAGGTCTTGTCGCAGAAGAAGATTTCTACCTAGCCTACAGCCCAGAACGTATCATGGTTGGCCATGCGCTGCGGGATATTACAGAAAACTACCCTAAAATAGTCGCCGGAATTGGGCCTAGAAGTACAGAGGAGGCTGCGGAACTATATAGACTTATATCTAAAAAGGGCGTTATAACATTACGGAATGTAAAAGAGGCAGAATTCGAAAAACTCCTAGAGGGCGTATATAGAGATGTCAATATTGCATTAGCTAATGAAATGGCCAAACTAGCAAATGCCATGGGGATTTCTTTTAGAAGGGCTCGAGAGGCGGCAAACAGCCAGCCATATAGCCACGTACATAAGCCTGGCACTGGCGTGGGGGGCAATTGCATACCGGTCTATCCATACTTCTTAATGTGGACTGCGGCGAAATACGGCGTAGAGTTACGACTGACATATCTCGCTAGGCAGATAAATGAAAGACAGCCAGAGGAGGTGGCGTTTGCAACACTCCGCGCCATGTTAAAACACGGCATTAACCCTGCTACGGCAAAAATAACGATATTGGGGCTCGCGTTTAGGGGGGATGTCGATGATTCTCGTGAGAGTCCCACCTATGGCGTAATAGCAACGTTGCTTAAGCTTGGTATTAAACCTACACAGATTGTGGTACACGACCCATATATAAGGCAAGACCGTCAATTATCCACGTGGGGCGTTGTGCTTACACAAGACCTAGAAGTTGCTGTAAAGGGGGCGGACATAGTAGTAGTGTCTACAGATCACTCTATGTACCGTATAGAGGCAAGCAAGATCGCTAAATACATGAAGACCCCTGTGGTTATAGACGCCAGAGGTGTATTAATACCAGATATGGAGATCTACGCGATAGACTCGGGGAATTGGCCCTAACTTATTTTTAATTTTTTCACAATGTCATAAGTCTCAACAATAGCTTTGATATTTGCCTCTAGATATCTCTTAGGGACGTACTCAGCTGTAGCTTTTAGTAAACTTTCCAGAGAGACTGCGCCACTAACAGCCGCAAACGCGGCAGCCATTATTAAATTTACCACAGGCCATCCGGCGACAACTAGGCCGTGTTTAAGAGCTATTGACGTGGCATCTATTGATATATACCAGTCGGCTGGGTTTTTTGTATTTACTATGTACGTAGCGCCTTCTTTGCCGTATTGTTTTACATCTATTTGATCTATGATACGTCCATCTAGCACAATTACGTAGTCGGCTTTTTTAATCGAAGAGTGGAGAAGAACTTCGCCGATTCTCAGATATGCTTTTACAATAGCTCCTCTTCTCTCTGCTCCAAATTCCGGCAATGCCTGCGCCTTCTTACCCTCAAGTGCTGCTGCGTGGGCTAATAGTTGAACTGCTGTTACAGCCCCTTGTCCCCCTCTTCCTAAAAAGATAACTTCATACATAGCGTTTCTAATTACATACATTTATAATTTTTTCTACTTAGTTTAAAATGCAATAATATAGTGTACATAGTCAGAGACTTGTATTTTATACAAACTAGCTTCATGTATTACGGTTCTATATACCAATATAAAATATATAAATGGGGAACGAGAAAAAAGCGTGTTACCCATATCTAAACCTGCGCTAGCGTCGGCCGGCATAACAGGCACTTGGCGTGTTTATAGACCCGTGATTAAACTTGAGAAATGTATAGATTGTGGATTATGTTGGCTCTACTGTCCCGAGTCGGTAATTGAATGGGAGAGGGGACAGAAGATACAGATAGACTATACCTATTGCAAGGGGTGTGGAATCTGTGCAAATGTCTGCCCTGTAAAAGCTATTGACATGGTTCCAGAAGTAGTATGAAAACACTTTCAGTACAAAAAACAGCTCTGACAGGAAATTATGCAGTGGCGTATGCAGTTAAAATGGCTAAGCCGCATGTGATAGCGGCGTATCCTATTACACCACAGACGTCAATTGTCGAAAAACTCGCTGAGTTTGTAGAGAGAGGAGAGTTAAATGCGCGTTTTGTAAATGTGGAGTCAGAGTTCGCCGCTATGTCTGTGGTTTATGGCGCTGCAATGGTTGGCGCGAGGGCTTTTACAGCAACTTCGTCACACGGCCTTTTATATATGTATGAAGTCACTTGGTGGACTGCGCTTAGTAGGGCGCCTGTAGTTATGGCCGTAGTAACACGTACCATAGGGCCCCCTTGGAATATCCACGTAGAACATAACGATATTCTCACTCTCAGAGATTCAGGTTGGATTATAGCAATGGCCGAGACTGTACAAGAGACCTTTGATCTAACAATACAAGCGTTTAAAATAGCAGAGACGGCAATTCTCCCCGTTGCCATCGGAGTAGACGGTTTCATACTTAGCCACTCCACAGAGCCTGTGGAGATACCACAACAAGAAATAGTGGACTACTTCCTACCGCCGCGTAAACCAGATATACCGTTATTACTCCGCCCTGGGGAGCCTATTACATTTGGTAACTTGCCCTCTGACAACAAGATTCATGCTAGGCATAAGGTATCGACAGTATATGAAGCACATGAGAAGGCTAAGAAGATTATCAACCATATTGATGAAGAATATGGAAAAATTACAGGCAGAAGATATGGAGGACTTGTGGAGTGGTATAGAGCAGAAGATGCTAAACACATCGTGGTTTGCGCCGGCGCTTGGTGTAGTGATGCTAAACACGCAGTCAACGCTTTAAGAAAAGACGGCATGTCTATTGGTCTCATGAGGCTGAGATTCATTAGACCTTTCCCAAGGGAGGAGGTGGAAAAGCTTGAAGATTATGATACCGTTATCATATATGACAGAGATATAACTCCCCTCGGGGGAATCTTGGGCATCGAGATTAATTCCCTAGTCTCTAGGCCAAAGACAATAAACATAATAGCCGGTATAGCGGGCGTAGACTTTGATAGTCATAGATTTTATGAGACGATACGAAATGCTGTCGAGGGGAGATACAGAGAACTAGAGTTCATAATATGAGCTTCCGTATAGATCAGTTGCCGAAGAAAAAATACATACTACCAGGCAATGCGGCGTGTGCTGGGTGTGGTATGATGATAGGCTTGAAGGTCTTGGGCATGGCGATTGGCGACGAGTCTGTGCTAGTAATACCAGCGAGTTGTGCATCTGTTGTCCAAGGCCTAGCTCCGAAAACCGGCATTGCGATACCCATTTTAAATGTGCCATTTGCCTCTTCTGCCGCAGTAGCTACAGGCGTGGCAGAAGCATTTAAAACACTCGGCATAAAGGGACATGTAGTTGTATGGGCTGGCGACGGCGGTACTGCGGATATTGGTTTTGCGACCTTGAGCGGTGCCGCAGAGAGAAATAGTAATATAATCTATATCATGTACGACAACGAGGCGTATATGAACACAGGCATACAACGTAGTAGCTCAACGCCGCGCGCTGCTTGGACTACAACAACTCCGGCTGGAAAACGCGAGAGGAAAAAAGATGTAGCCCTCCTCATGGCTATGCACGGAGTGCCCTACGTAGCCACGGCCAGTATCGCGTATCCACAAGATTTCTATAGAAAGCTGAAGAGAGCTACTGAGATAGACGGTTTTAAATTTATACACCTCCATACCCCTTGTCCCCCCGGCTGGAGATTTGACCCCGCAAAAACCGTAGAAGTTGCAAGACTTGCTGTAGAGACAGGCGCTTGGATATTGTGGGAATACGACCACGGGCAGTTTAGATTAAACCCACCGAGTACGATATACGCCGATAAAACAAAGAGGAGGCCATTGTCGGAATATTTGAAACTACAGGGTAGATTTGCCCATCTTACTGAAGACGATATTAAAGCGCTGGAAGAAGACCTAGAAGATAAATGGCAGACTATACTTGCGCTCTCACAATCTTTCTCACGTCGTTAACTTATTACACACTGCCTTGCGATTTTTGCGAAAAATTTTTATATGCACAATTTTTGTCAAACCATGTCACAAACGCAAGCTCCTAGGACAGGGGTCCCCATCATGATATTAAAAGAGGGGAGTCAGAGAACGACAGGCGTAGACGCCCGTCGCTCCAATATACAAGCCGCTAAGGTTATAGCCGAGATTTTAGCTACATCGCTAGGACCCAGAGGCATGGACAAAATGTTGATCGATGCCTTTGGCGATGTAACAATAACAGGCGATGGCGCCACAATTTTAAAAGAGATGGAAGTACAACACCCGGCCGCAAAGCTATTAATCGAAGTTGCCAAAGCTCAAGATGCCGAAGTTGGCGATGGCACAACTACTGTTGTAGTTCTTGCAGGCAAACTACTTGAACTTGGCGAAGAGCTATTAGAAGAGGGTATACACCCCACTATCGTCATAGATGGCTACAAGAAGGCAGCTGATTACGCCCTTAAAGTTGCTGAAGAGATTGCAAAACCAGTTGAGCTCACTAAGGAGCAACTCTTAAAAGTAGTCTCCAACGCTCTCTCTTCAAAAGTAGTTGCCGAAACTAGAGACTACTTGGCAAATATAGTTGTAGAAGCAGCTCTACAAGCCGTTGAAACAAGAGACGGAAAGCCATATCTAGATTTAGACTGGATTAAAATTGAGAAAAAGAAGGGCAAGTCTATATATGAGACGCAACTTGTAAGGGGCATAGTGCTAGATAAAGAGGTTGTACATCCAGGAATGCCTAAACGTATAACCAACGCTAAAATAGCTATTCTCGACGCCCCGCTTGAGATAGAGAAACCAGAGTGGACTACAAAGATATCTGTAACAAGCCCAGATCAAATTAAGGCGTTTCTTGACCAAGAGGCGGAGATTTTGAAATCTTATGTTGACCACTTGGCCTCAATAGGCGCCAATGTAGTAATAACTCAGAAGGGCATAGACGAGGTTGCACAACACTTCTTAGCAAAGAAAGGCATTATGGCTGTTAGAAGAGTAAAGCGTAGCGACATTGAGAAACTTGCGAGAGCCACAGGCGCTAAGATAATTACATCTATTAAAGACGCCAGACCGGAGGACTTAGGCACTGCGGGATTAGTAGAGGAGAGAAAAGTAGGCGAAGAAAAGATGGTGTTTGTAGAAGATATACCAAACCCAAGAGCTGTAACTATATTAGTGCGCGGCGGTAGCGACAGGATATTAGACGAAGTTGAAAGGTCTCTCCAAGATGCTCTCCATGTTGCACGCGATCTCTTTAGAGAGCCGAAGATAGTGCCTGGCGGAGGCGCCTTTGAAATTGAAGTCGCTAGAAGAGTTAGAGAATTCGCTAGAAAACTGCCTGGCAAAGAGCAGTTAGCTGCACTTAAATTCGCCGACGCCCTAGAGCACATTCCAACAATCCTAGCGCTTACAGCAGGACTAGATCCAGTAGATGCTATAGCAGAGCTTAGACGTAGACACGACAATGGCGAGATTACCACCGGTATTGATGTATATGGTGGCAAAATCGCCGACATGGCGGCGCTCAATGTATGGGATCCGTTACTTGTGAAAAAGCAAGTCATCAAATCTGCTGTAGAAGCCGCCATAATGATTCTGCGTATTGATGACATTATAGCCGCAGGCGCGCCAAAGAAAGAGGAAAAGAAGGGCAAGAAAGAGGGAGAAGAGGGAGAGGAGAAGAGCGAAACTAAATTCGACTAGTTTTTCCCAACCTGTAAATGTTATATACCGGATTTATTTGCCACTTGCCGTGGAGACTCTATCTACGTCAGAACTCCTAGAGCGAATAAACAAGCTAGTAGAACTCCTAGAGCGAGCTTTAGTCAAGAGAGATTTCTATCCGCCTCGCCTTACTAAATACGAGATTGCACGTATCATAGGCGCTAGAGCGCTACAGTTAGCAATGGGAGCGCAACCGAAGATCGACATACGAGAACTCGGCACGACAGACCCCGTATTAATAGCTCTAGAGGAGTTTAGACGTGGACTTCTCGACTTCATAATTGTAAGAGAATTTCCAGATGGGAAAGCTATAAAGATTAGGCTGAGAGAACTCCTCGAGCTTGAGAAAACTCTTTAATTGGCTTTATTAACACGACATCGCCGAAGTAATAAAATTCATGTCCCCCCTTTACAATTTTTTTCTCTGGGCTACTCCTAATTTCAACATCGTCTAATAAGTAATAGATTATGTACTTTTTTGTCCTAAATATTTTATATCTCCCCTGTGGCACCTCCATGGAACTTTTGCAAATACGGCCTTTTATAACTACTGCCCAAGAAATAGCTTTGCTAACCTATCTTCATCTATAGATTTTGTATCTCCGCTGTATCTTATCCTGCCTGTTACTAAGACATAAGCCCTATCGCCTATTTCTAATGCCTTCTTGGCGTTTTGTTCGACAAGTAATATGGAGATCCCAAACTTGTCTCTTATGTCTTTAATAACAGAGAAAAACTCGCTTACTAACTTCGGCGCAAGTCCTGCAGTGGGTTCATCTAACATAAGTAACTTCGGATTTTTCATCAAGCCCAAACTTATGGCTAGCATCTGTCTCTCGCCGCCTGATAAAAACTTTGCCTTCCTATCCCGCAACTCCCTTAGCCTAGGGAATATTTCATATATCTCCTCGACTCTTTTTAGAACATCTTTTTTAGACAGACCCGCAGATGCAGCTATTAAGTTTTCAAATACTGTAAGTTCGCCGAATATATTCGGCGTGCCAAAGTTATTTGGCGACTGCATTACATAAGCAACACCTAATTTCATAACCTCGTGCGGCGGCTTGCCTGTAACGTCGTGGCCCAGTAGAGTTATTCTGCCAGAATATACGTCGGCCATACCCACTATGCTATTTAACAGAGTTGACTTACCAGCGCCGTTAGGCCCCAACAAAACGACGATCTCCCCTGAGTTTACTACAATATCAACTCCAAAAAGGACGTGAAACTTACCATATCCAGCTTCAAGCTTCTCAACTCTTAAAACCTCCGCCATGCGTCTTAAAAACTCTTTCTTAATAAGCCTTCTAGGAGGGAATTGATAAATATCCTTAAGATACAATATACCTATGGCAACTAAAACTCTGTACTTAGCAATAGGTATAGTGATTTTGCTAGCTATAATTGGGATTCTGATGTCAACAGGGGGTCAAGCCCCCTCTGCGACAACTACTCCTACGCCAACGCAAACACTTACTACGTCTCCTCCAACAGCCCAGAAAGTTTTCAAACTAGGCGCCTTACTACCCCTTACTGGCGGTTTTAGTAGCTATGCTAAGTTGGCGCAATGCGCCGCACAACTAGCCATAGATGACCTCAACTCGGAATACGCAAATAAGGGGTATAAGTTCGAACTATATGTAGAAGATACACAGCTAGATCCTAATGTTGCATTACAAAAACTACAGACGTTATATGCAAAGGGCGTAAGAGCCGTCCACGCGGGTCTCACAAGTAGAGAGGCTTCTGGAGAAAAGCCTTTTGCAGATCAGAACAAGATTATCCTATTTAGCGCGTGGTCTACCTCTTCTCTACTCGCCATACCTAACGACTGGCTGTATAGAATTGTGGGTACAGACGCCAAACAAATAAGAGCAATAGGCGCTATTTTAAAAGAGCTAGGTGTAAAAAATGTCGCCTTAATATATAGAAAAGACCCCTATGGAGAGGGTCTATATATTGAGTTACAAAAAGAGGCTACAAGACGCGGCTTTAAGCTCGTCTCAGTGGCAGCCTACGACCCAGATCCTAAGGCGTTTCCACAAGCCGCGCCTGAGGCTGTTAGGAAGATATCTGCCGAAGTTAAAGACCTCGTGGGGCCGGACTTTGCGCTTGTAATCGTTTCTTTTGAAGACGACGGCGCCGTAGTACTTAAAGCAATAGGCCAAGACCCCATTTTATCAAAAGCCAGGTTAATAGGTACTGAGGGCATGGCATTTTCTCCCATATTACTACAGGAAGGCGGGGCTGTGATGGCAAAGGGCAAAATAGTGGGCACGGCCAATTGGGCGCTTCCAACTACGCCTGAGTACAAGGAGTTCTACAGAAAGTTCAAGGCTAAATGTGGAGCAGAGCCTATAACACCAGCTCCTCAATCTTATGATGTAATTAAAATGCTTGGCGAAATAATGGCCTCGATAGGCACAGACGATCCAGACAAGGTACGCACCACACTAGAACAATGGGGTAGAGAAGGCCGCTACAAGGGCGCCACAGGCGTGGTTATCCTAGATGAAAACGGAGATAGAGCTAATCCGAACTTCTTACTATGGGGCGTCACTATAAAGAACGGCACCTCTACGTATATAGAAGTGGGATATTATGACTACGATAAAGACTCTATAGAGTTCACTCCAGAAGGTAAACAGTACTTCTACGGAAAGTAAGAAATCTAATAAAGCGGTTTTTCCCACGACGTTTATGTTGACAACTCTGTAAAGGCGTCTTTGCAGTAAAAATTTAAAAATGAAAAAAATAAAGAGCTACGCGGCGGTAGTCTAGTCTGGTTTGGACAGTGGGGGAGTTAAAGCCCACTGCCCCGGAGTAGGATGGCGGCCTCCCAAGCCGTTGATCCCGGGTTCAAATCCCGGCCGCCGCATGTTTCCCCAGACACTTGCCTAGTCACGATAGGCACAAAAATTTAAAATCTCAGGTAGAGAGGATTTAAGGCGGGGGTGCCCGAGCCAGGTCAAAGGGGCAGGGCTTAAGACCCTGTGGCGTAGGCCTGCGTGGGTTCAAATCCCACCCCCCGCACCAAGTCTTTATTAACTGGTCCCGTAATGTTGTTAATGTCTAGGGAGCTTATAGTTAGTAAAATAAGGAGTGGTACCGTCATAGACCACATACCTGCTGGCAGAGCGCTTGCAGTATTACGTATTTTAGGAATTACGGGAAAGGAGGGCGTCCGTATTGCGCTGGTAATGAATGTGGAATCTAAAAAACTGGGGAAGAAGGATATTATAAAGATAGAGGATCGCGAATTAACACCAGAAGAGGTAAATATAATCTCAGCAGTAGCCCCCACGGCGACGATAAATATCATAGAGGACTTTAGGGTGGTTAGGAAGTTTAAGGTGACGCCTCCTGAGGTAATCAGAGGGAAGTTTAAGTGTAGAAACCCCACCTGTATAACTAACGCGCCTAGAGAGCCTGTAGAGCCTACTTTTTATCTAGTGAGGAGAGAGCCGCCTCTCTTTATCTGCGCATATTGTGGCAGATATCATGAGTTAAGCGATTTGATATGATAGAGAAGTTTTTAGAGCTTGGCGTAGTGAAGTTCGGCATATTTAGACTGTCAAGCGGTTTAGAAAGCCCGTTTTACATAGACCTACGTAATGTCTTAGGAGAGCCCGAATTACTCCGCTGGGTGATTGAACAATATCGTGAAATCCTCTTGAGACTGAAATTTGACATAATTGTGGGGGTAGCTACAGGTGGAATTCCGTATGCTTCAATTCTAGGCTATACTCTAGGTAAGCCCATTAGTTATGTAAGACCGGAGGCCAAAGAACATGGGACTGGTCGTTTGATAGAAGGCGCAGAAGTCTCAGGAAGGGAGGTTGTAGTAATAGACGATGTTTTAACCACAGGGAAGAGCATTATTGGAGCTATAAATGCTATAAGATCAGCCGGCGGCATTGTGGCCGGAGCTGTTGTATTTCTAGACAGAGAACAATGTGGTTCCAGAAATATAAAAACTGCGACGGGGGTAGAAGTGTATAGCGTATATAAGATGAGGGGTCTGTTAGATAGGCTTAAAGATTATATAGATGAGGAACAATACCGCTCGGTCATCAACTATTTGGCACAATGGCGTTGTTAATAATTATCGGCCGTCTTCTACATTATGTACACCCAGAGATAAGCCATAGGCTGGGCTCACTTCTATTTTCTCTGCCACTCCCTACATGTCGTTGTGTACAACAGTGGGAGATTGGCGATGTAAAAGTTTGTGGGCCTGTCGGCGTAGCGGCCGGTTTAGATAAGACTGGGAGATACTCTCGGTTTCTCTCTTTTTTCTGTCCCGGATTCATAGTGGTGGGTTCTACACTCCCGTATAAACGCCGGGGGAATAAACCGCCTAGAGTAGCTAGAATTTGGCCATATTCTCTTGTAAACGCCATGGGGCTTAACAGCCCTGGCATAGCCGCAGTTTTACACAAATTGACGAACTTAAATTATCCAATATTTATAAGTATAGCTGGCTTTACAAAGGAGGATTTTTTAACACAACTTATATACCTCCGGCGTTATAAACCAACAGCAGTTGAGGTAAATATATCTAGCCCCACATATAAAGGACTTTGGCGCGATTTACCAGAGCTTATAGATATAGACATGCCTATGTTTATTAAAGTCGGCCCCTCTGTAGATGTGGCCTCTGTCATAAGAGATGTCAGAAGGCTCGGGTGGGGGCTTGTGGTTACAAATACCTTCCCAATAGAGGACAATCGAATAAGCGTAGGAAGGGGAGGCCTTAGTGGTCTCTTACTATATAAATATGGCTTTAAACTTCTAGTAAAAGTCAGAGAAGCCGCAGGGCCGGATATCCCCATTATATACAGCGGCGGTCTCTTCTCCTGTAGCCAACTAAGGGAAGTTTTGAAATATGCAAATGCCGCCGAAATTTTAACATCAATACTCTACTTTACTCCATATATCCTAAAGATACTTAACCGATGTTTATACAGTCGAGAGTAGTCTCATAGGCTTCTTCAACAAGTTTCTTCAAGCGGCGCCAGTGTGCGCCAACCCAGTAATAGCGTCCACAAGATGTGCAACGCCAACATTTTTCGCTAAATATCCTATGGCCCACAGCCTTTTCCGCTTCTCTACAACTTACTTCGACAACGTCGCCTCCGCAAAGTGGACACCTAGATTTCTCAAGAGGTTTTAAACCAAGTCTTAGAAATATAGATATCCACTTAATGTGGTCGTCTGTCTTTATTAAAATAGTGGGACCTCTCCTTGTTTTATAGAGCTCCTCATCTCGCGTAACTACTAGACATTCTGTATTTAAGAGCTCTGTATCCCCCAAGTCTGAGCTGTATATCACCTTGAGTCCAAATAGAATACGTAACATACGGGCCAGCCACCCCAACATAGAGTCTATATATATACAGTGGAGATACGGCACGCCTTTTATTTCGCAGTCTACCACGTGGCAAAGACTCTCTCCACTTCCTCCCAAGAGAGGGGCGATCCCCGCCCCTCCTCAGCTATCTGTGAGGGGCCAGGGATAGCGGCTACTATCTCTTCGAGAGAACATCCCCCCCACTTCTTGGCTAGCTCTCTACCTAATTTGCTCTTTTCTACGCCGCCTGGCGATATGATAACGTATCTATCAGCTAATAGTTGCGCTGATTTTGGCGGTGCCGCCACTACTCTATAGATATCTCCATCTTTTCTACAACCCACTGCCAGCTCTAAACGGACGTGTCTAATATACTCCCTTTTGCCATATATCATAAACGAGCCACGGGCAAGATATTGGCCGGCGGGCGCATGTTTAGAGACTTGCTCGCCGCGGACGTAGTATACATCTATTGAATGTATCCCAATTTTCCATGCCTTGCTATATGCAGCGGCAAACTGTGCAGTTTGTAATAACTCAAGGGGGTCCTCTGATGGGGGCATTACAACCACTGAAGCGCCTGGGATATCTGCATGAAAGAAGAGGTAGTGTTCCCTAAGGTATTTTCTTACAATAGTCTCATTTTGCGACGCGTCTCTACCCCCAATTATCGGTCTCTTACCTGTGGTAATAGACCAGCGAAATTTCTCAAACCAAGCCCTTTTAACAACTATTTTTACAGAAGACTTAACTTTCTCCTCGGCGCGGTGTATCTCCTCTTCTAACTTAGCCAGGTCTCTTCTGAGTTTCTCCACAACCTGTGCCGCCTTATTCGCCTTTTCTTCTAACTCTTTTGCATGTTCAAACATCCGCGATATTTGACGTCCCACTGGGATGTCTTTCTCAAGTTCTACAACTGTGCCATCGGGAAGTTCTATTTTTACCCTCTTGTTTACGTATACTACACGTATACTAGTCTCGTAACCCCTTAATGCATCTTCTATCTCTGATTTATACATCAGAAGTTTATGAGCAGTAGTTTTCAGAAGAGACGCCTCCTTCTTATACTCGGGGATCTTCTTCTCTAGTTCTGCTATTGTTGTTTCCAGCTTTTTACGTCTCTGTATTAACTCCTGAGTCTCTTGGATGAGAGTAGACCCCAGTTCCATTGGAGAAAAGTAGTAATCTAGGGCTTCCCAAAAATGCGTAAATTGTTTTAACTCGTCGCATTGTATGGCGGTGAGTCTTATAGGGAGGACTGTGACAGGAATATTCTCTTTTATACATACCGTGGGCTCTATTTTGCCAATGCGTATCTGATCTACAATAATCTTCAGCGTCTCCGCAAGAGCTCTCGGCGAAGAGCCTGCTCGTGCAATAAGCTCTTCTGCAAGCTCAGGACCTGTGCCCAGACGTCTAACTAAGCTCTTCTTTACATCGCCAGGGTCTATCGCCTTCTCAATAGCGTTAACATCTGCAGTAAAGATATCAATAAATGCTGCCGGTGGATAAACGTAGGACAGGCCCGGCTTTAATTCGCGGTCTCTACCTCTATAGCTATGTAAAAGCCATACTATCTTTCCATCTCTGACAGACACAATGTTAAAGGGCTCTATCAGTTCGATAATTATTTTTCCAGACACAAACTCAAGTTCTAAAATACGGTCAAAACGAGGCATGTAAACTTTTACTAGCTTTTCACCTCGAAACAACCCCCTGAGTGTTTCAGCCCCCTCGTGGCTTTTTTCAGGTATAACACCAGTTAGAGAAGCCCTAAACTTAGTTATAGTCATAAACCCAGATGTAAATTTAAACAAAAACCCAGCTCCTGTCTTGTATATATTTTCAACTCTATTGTTGATCAGATTAGACATCTCTACAGCTGAAGCTAGAAGATCTAACGCCGTGACAACTTTCTTCACATTATGTAAATTGTTAGATATAGAAAAAGTTTAGGTAGCTAGTCTCACTCCATGTTTTTCAAGAATTTCTTTCATCAAAAGTGCGTCTTTTTCTAACAACGGCGATTCGCATATAAGTGTAATAGTTATATCCCTGGCGCTCAGCTCTTTTGCCAAAGGCTCAAAAGGCGGCATATTACGTTCAATGGGCTCGTGTTCATCTACATATTTCCCGTTGCGGTATCGAATAGACGTAAAGTGTGTATGCATGTGTCTGTCTCCAAACTCCTTAGTCCAAAGATCTAATACTTCGCCATAGTTTAAAACGCCGTTATTTCTAGCGTATAAATGCCCCCAGTCGACCACTGGCGTAACAAATGGCAGCTCCTTAGCCAATTTAAACGTCTCCTCAATACTCCCAAATTGATTCGTCCGTGCAGTGATCTCTACGCCGACATATACGCCGGATCCCACCCCCGACTCTTTATACGCCTTTTCTAACTCCTCCTTTACTTTTTCATAACACTTCTGAGGCCCTAGTTTGCCGTAATACGCAGCGTGAACTACCACAACCCAAGCCCCCATATAATATGCTCTATCGAGTGAATCTACTAGCCTTTGTCTAGACTTCTCAACTTTATCTGTCTCTTCAGAACAGAGGTTGATGAAATATGGCGCATGTACAGAAAGTTTGATGTTATACTCCTGCGCCGCCTTGCCGACTTGTTTGGCAAGTTCTCTCGACATTCTAACGCCTTGTACAAACTCTACCTCCATCGCGTTTAACCCCAACTCTCTAACAACACGCACTGCGTCAAGAGTAGACCTAGCTTTTGCGACATATTGTGGAATGCCAGCGGGCCCTAGATAAACTCTAGCCATTAATTCAAAAACGGAATCCATTATTTAAGGTGGTGTCTGTATGTTGTTGTGATAGAGGCTCCGCCTTTTGATAAAAGTCTTGGAATGTTGTACTACGTTACTGATACATGTCCCGCTGGCGGCGTAATAAAGGCGAGACCTGAGGATTTTATAGTAGAGGAGGTGCTTAAAGATGGCACAGTGGTAGCGCTCACAGGCATCTCTCTAAAGCCAAGAGTGGGAAGTTGGACATGGATTCACGTCGTTAAAAAGAATACTGACACATTGAAGCTACTTTTATATCTAGCTAAGACGCTCGGCCTAAAAGCCAGAGACATATCTATAGGGGGGATCAAAGACACCAGAGCAGTCACATCACAGATAATATCTATAAGAGGGGATGTGACAAATTTGCCAAAGATACGTAATGTGGAGTTCCTCAGCTTCTGGCCTATGGACAAGCCTATAACGCCATCTCTAATCTACGGCAACAGATTTACCATAACACTTCGCAATGTTGAGAAAGTAGATTGTGCAGAGGCTACGCTAAAGACGCTCCAATATATCGCTTTGCCAAATTACTATGGCTATCAACGTTTTGGAACTATACGGCCGGTCAGTCACCTCTTAGGCAAGGCGCTTGTAAAAAAAGACGCAGAAGAGTTCTTCGACATTATGTTTTGTAAAATCTTCGCCTACGAATCTGACGTCGCAAAAAAAGCGAGAGAAGCGGCTTGTAAAGGAGACTATCGGAGAGCCCTAGAGATATTTCCAAAAAGGTTTATAGAAGAAAGAGCCGTATTGAGGGGACTTTTGAGAGGTTTAGACTTGTGGAACGCCATCATGTCTATACCGATTCAAATACTTCGGATATATGTAGAGGCTTTACAATCCTATCTCTTCAACCTGTTTCTATCTAAACGCATGGAGTTAGGTCCTTTGAATAGGCCAATAGAGGGCGACTTAGTCGAAATTAACGGACAGGTTGTACACTACGCAGAAGGTCTCGGCGGCGAGGTAGTATTGCCAACCGTTGGCGTCGGCGTAAAGATGCCCAGGGGTAAAGTGGGAGAAGCTGTATTGCAGTTATTAAAGAGAGAGGGGGTAGAGCCGTCTATGTTTTTAAAAATGCCGAGAGGACTCAGGGTATATGGAGGCTATAGGAAGGTTGTCCTAACTCTAAGGGATTTTAGATACGCTGTAGATAAAGAAGTAACGGTCAGTTTCACTCTACCAAGGGGTAGTTATGCCACTGTAATTCTCAGGGAGGTTGTAAAACCCGAGGAACCTTATAGACATGGGTTTTAGCCGTAGAAATATTTTATTTCTGGATTTAATATTTAGACGTGGTTGACGCATATCCGGCGGACGCCGAGATTCCAATACCAAAGAGAGACGCATTAATAATACTGGCGGTGCACAGCTATATACCATCTCAAGCGAACCCCCGTCCCGAGCTGATAGAGACTTTACTACAGACTCTGCAAGGGAGGGACGTATCTATAACATTCTCCATGCCTAAGTCTTATTTTGAAAAAGCAGTGAAAATTATGGGCTTGGAAAAACTTGCCGCTAAATACGGCGCTAGAATAATACAGCCTCAACAACATGTGGACTATAAGATAGAACTTGAAACGTCTAGAGGCACAAAAATTACCGTTAGGGCGCTCAGGGCGGCTTTCGAAGAGTCTCTCACAAAAATAGTTGTAGCAATACCTGTAAGCCACCCTCAGACTATTCTGTATTTAACAATGCCCACCGCCGCTCTACAAGTACTAGAGCCAAAAGACGCACAAAATCTTTACGAAGGTTTTAGAGCGCTTTATAAATATATTGCAAATATCTACAAATTAGAAAAAAACACCTTTTGTCTTACAGATGGTAAATTTGTCATTGAGGGCGATGGACCCATAAAGGGATTTCAGAGATACTGGGGGGTGATAGTAACCGGCGAAAACTGTGGCGAAGTTGACTATATAACAGCGCAAGCCCTTGGCGTAAACCCAGAGGACTTGGGCTACCTATATTTCTACTTCGGTGGCTCTTGGCCAAAGATAAAGCCGCCAAGGCTTCTGGAAGAAAACAAAATTCAAATAAAGCTTACGAGTAATATCGGGATACTCCTCAGTTGGAAAAGAGGATAACATGATGAATGCGTTGGTGGATGATAGATGAGTGACGACGGACGGACTGATGTTATAAAACTTTATTGACTCTTATTGTCCGCTTTAAAAGTACTTGATAAAAATATATAAATATCAGCAAATATGCGGCTATGGCAAAACGTGGCGGCAAGAGAACAGTGGGCGTGTCTTATAGATTCCACGTCACTCCGGGTATATTCTTAAACAGCTTAGTGCCGGTTGCAGACAACTCCGGCGCTAGACTTGTCCGCGTTATAGGTGTTGTAGGTCATTATTCAAAGACAGTGCATCGGAGGATCCCTGGCGCAGGCGTTGGCGACATGGTTGTCGTAGTAGTGCGAGAGGGGAAGCCTGAGTTGAGAAAACAGATATTTAGAGCGATTGTTGTGAGACAAAGGCGGCCCTACAGGAGACCAGATGGAACATGGGTCGCTTTTGAAGACAACGCCGTAGTTATTGTAACTCCGGAAGGAGATCCTAAAGGGTCGGAGATCCACGGCCCTGTTGCTATGGAGGCAACATTGCGTTGGCCGACAATCGCAAACCTAGCATCTATAATAGTTTAAATTTTCAGCATACTCTCTAGAGTCTTAGTTATAACTGCTGGATTTTTATTGCTATAGTATAAGATAGACGTGGCCTTGTCAGAGCTAGAGACTCTACTGCCGAGACTCACTAAGCTTTCTCCGGCGAAAAAGATACTAGCGCTTTACAAATTAAGAAGTCTAGTTAGTGAGGAGGACTTTAGACATCTTGCAACTCTCTTAAGCATAGACTTAAGCAAAAGCGAAAGCCCAAAGAGGTGGGTCTCTGTTAACACAGTAGACGAAAAAATTGAGGACGAAGGAGACATAGTAGAGGATCTTATAGAGGTAGACGTCGAAATTCTAGAGATTTTAGAAGACGATGAATATGTTGGTAAAAAAATCGTGGAGAGAATATGGAAGTCGAATACCTTATAGAGAAGTTAGGACAGTACCTAGGCGGCATAGACATAGAGAAGGTGAGACATAGCTTGAGGTCAAAACCTGTCGGCGCCGAGAGAATACTTGGGATAAAGATAGAGGAGTCTGAAACTACAGAAGCTGAATGTCTTAGAATTAAGGGCCTTATAGATCTATATAAAAAGGAGGAGATGAGATTGATAGCCCTCCTTAGAGAGCTTAAAACAATGGGAATTGCGCCAAGCGATATGGAGATTTTGAAGAAGAAAATTAGGCTAGTGAGAAAGAGGATACGCATCTACAGAGATATTATGAAAAAATGTCAAGCATCACTTCCAGAAGTCTAACATAGACGTTGACACATTTATAGAGCTTTCCACGGTATCGCTGAACCTTTGGGAATATCAGGGCAGGTCAGTTTCGTCATTAAATCAGGCCCCAGAGTTTACATCACAAAAGAGTACTCAGTATCAAGATTTAAGTGCTATGTCTCTTATTTCAGCTGCTTTTAGGCTGTAAGGGCTTCTCTTTCATTCACGCCCTCGTGAACGACCACGCCGCATCAGAGCAGAAGCATTAGGCAAGCTCGAGTCCCATTTGATAGGCTATTTCCCTACGTTTTTAAAGGTTCTAAACTGGCTTGGCACTTATCAAAACAACGATATGTATTAACGTCTCCTATTCAAAGGAGGGGATTTACCTCGCCTGATAGACGAAGTCTTACTAGGGTAGGCCTGTTTTATCATAAAGTTGGGTCTTAGAGTTTACGTCTTAGAGAAGCGGCGGTATGAATGTTACGTGCCCAACTCCCAGGAGGTGAGATATTGTTTCTGTTCTTCGGTTAATTCTTCTATTTCGATACCCATAGTTTTGAGCTTAAGCCGCGCTACTTCGCGGTCAAGTTCGTCGGGTAATTTATAGACGTCAATAGCTAGCTTATTTTTTACAATATGCTCGGCGGCGAGGGCTTGGTTTGCAAAAGATAGATCCATGACCTCAGAGGGATGGCCCTCTGCGGCTACCAAATTCACTAGCCGGCCCTCCCCGATGAGATAGACACGTTTGCCATTTGGTAGCGTGTATTCCTCTAGGTACTGTCTTATTAACTTCTTTGAGATTGCTACACGTTCAAGACCTGCGACGTCGATTTCTACATTAAAGTGACCAGCGTTTGCGAGAACTGCGCCGTCTTTCATCTTAAAAATATGGCCTAGATTTATTGCTCTTATATTGCCCGTGGCTGTTATAAATATATCGCCTATCTCAGCTGCCTTGTCCATAGGCATAACTTCAAACCCGTCAAAGACAGCCTCCAGAGCCCTCACGGGGTCTACCTCTACCACAATTACTCTCCTTGCGCCGAGGCCTCTAGCCCTCATTGCGATTCCTCTGCCAACCCAACCATACCCGGCAATAACCACGTTTTTGCCGGCTATGAGGAGGTTTGTTGCCCTCAAGACGCCGTCCCAAGTGGACTGGCCTGTTCCATATCTGTTGTCAAATAGATACTTCGTATAGGACTCGTTAACTGCTATGATTGGGTAGAGAAGCTTTCCAGCCCTCTTCAGCGCGCGGAGCCTTAACACACCTGTGGTGGTCTCCTCGGTGCCCCCGCGGAGTCCGGCCACTAATTTATCGGGGTCTATAGACCCCGCAGTCTCTAGTACGTACTCAATTGTCTTGTCTCGTGCTTCATGCTTAAGCTTATGTATTGTCACTGTTAGGTCTGCACCGTCGTCTAGAGTAATCGTGGGGTAAAAAGACAACGCGAAACCAATGGCATTGTAATAATCTCGTTCAGACATCCCACGCCATGCGTAGACATATGCGCCTTCTTGTGCCAAAGCGGCGGCTACATCATCTTGAGTTGAAAGAGGGTTAGATGGTATAACTACAACTCGCGCTCCTCCTGCGATTAAAGTACGTACTAGAACTCCTGTCTCTTTTGTGACATGTAAACAAGCGGCTATCGTCTGACCTGCAAGAGGTTTCTCTTTTTCAAAACGCTTCCTAATTTCTAACAATACGGGCATATTTCTCTCAGCCCAGTACAACTGTTCCCTACCTCTTTCGGCTAGCGAGAGATCTTTTACCTTAGATTCTGTCATCGGCATATAGAACATAAAATTAATTTAAAGATTCTATATTGTTGAAAAACATGGTACCAAGAGTACGGAGTTACATACCTGGGCTCGACGAAATTTTATACGGCGGTATACCAGAGAGAAGCGTTGTTTTATTAAGCGGAGGGCCGGGGACAGGCAAGTCTATACTTGGCAAACAATTTCTCTATAACGGTTTAAAAAGGGGAGAGCCAGGCGTTTTTGTAGCACTTGAAGAACACCCCGTTGCCGTCCGCCGTAGCTTTCGCCACTTTGGATGGGATATTTCTCAATATGAGCGCGAGGGGAAATTTGCAATAATAGACGCGTTTACGGGTGGCGTCGGTACTGCGGCACAACGGGAAAAATACATAGTGAAGCAGGTAGACGACGTCTATGAATTAAGCGATGTGTTGAGACAAGCAATTAAAGACATCGGCGCTCGTCGCGTGGTAATAGATTCAGTATCTACCCTCTACTTAACAAAACCAGCTGTGGCTAGGGCTACGATTATGACACTAAAGAGAGTTATAGCAGGTCTTGGATGTACTGCGTTTTTCGTATCTCAAGTCTCGGTGGGAGAACGCGGTTTTGGCGGCCCCGGCGTAGAACACGCAGTAGACGGCATAATCCGTCTCGACTTAGACGAGATAGACGGCAAGTTACACAGGTCGATCATTGTGTGGAAAATGCGAGATACAAAACACTCGATGTTGCGCCACCCCATGGAGATAAAAGACGGCGGGATAGAGGTGATGTGGGACAGATATCTAAAGATTGTAGGAAATACCGTTAAAATAGAGCCGATCTCTAAGGAGGAGGTAGAGGCTATGCGAAAGGCTGTGGAAGAGGCCGAGAAACAGCCAGCTCAGAGAAAAGTTGAAATAGAGGTGGAGGATTAGGGCCATGGCGGAGATTCCGTTAAAGCCGACGGGACGTGAGGAGATTAGAAAGCTGGAGTCAGCGCTATTAGTAATGTCTTTGTTTGACAAAGAGACTCTTGAAGCAATTAAAGACCCAGCCACTAGAGTGACTTGGGTAGACTCGCTTTATACCGCCGCGGCTGCCTTAGCTAGAGAGAGAGCTGGCATTCCTACTTCTAAAATAGCTGAAGAGCTTGGAGTCACCGAGGCTACTGTAAGACGCCATTTAAAAGGTGAAACCAGGGCTGGACAATTAGTGAAGAAAGTATACGATAGGTTATCTAAAGAAGGCTTTAAGGTAGAATTGCCGACAGAACTAGCCGAAGAGTGTACAAAACAGATAACTGAACTGAAAGATAAAATAGAAAAAGTAAAGAAGGCGCTTGCAGAAATTCAAAGCTGGCTTTAGTATAAATGATTACTATTTTAAACGAGGTAAAAAGCTTGGGAGTTTTCGTAGCTTATGACGTAGTATATGGGGTAGACAATACGAGATATACGTCGCAACTTGAAGAAGAGATTAATAGAATCGTGGAAGAGATTAGAGGGGCTCTCTCTTTAGAAACGCTAAAAGATCACCACATAATTAGAGCGTATCGCGACTTCTATTGGAAGACTCTTAAAATAGATCCAACAAAGCAACGGCCTGCGCAAGAGGCCCTCCTCAGGAGAGTGTTGCGCGGGGAGTCTCTGCCGAGGATAAACCCCGTTGTAGATGCTGGAAATGCCATATCAATAAAATATATAGTGCCCATAGGGCTTTATGACATTTCGAAGATCCACGGAAAAACCCTTCGCATTAGGCTGTCAAGAAAAGGAGAGGTCTTCCACCCGATAGGAGGTCAGCCGCATGAGCTAGATGATCAGATAGTCCTTGCGTCAAATGACCAAATACTCCATGTGTATCCATATAGGGATAGTGTAGAGACAAAAATAGACGTGTCAACAAAAGACGTGTTAATCGTAGTGGCAGGAGTTCCGGGAGTTGAGGAGGAGCGGTTAATAAATGCAACGTTACACCTCCGCAGACTTTTATCGCTTTTGGGAGGTGTCGCCGATGGCGATGTGAGATTAGCTTAATCTTTCTAAAAAGGCATTTACAAGATCCTTTACTGTCGGCCCCTCTACTATCTTTAACCTCCAGCTAACTCTTGCAATGGGTTTGTTTATGCTTATTACTCTCTCTATTTTAGCTGGCGTGGCTACAAGTACGATATCTACATCAATATGTTTAATTACGGCTTCTAAATCTCTTCTCTGTTCAAGAGTGTAGCCTAGGCTTGGCAATACAGGCCCTATATTATACTCTTCATATATCTTCTTTATAGTGCCGACAGCATAGGGTCTCGGATCTACAACCTCTGCTCCGTATTTTACCGCAGCTATATAGCCTGCGCCATATGGCAAACCGCCATGAGTAACTGTAGGCGCGTCCTCAATTATAAGCACGCGTTTACCCGTTATATCTTTATCTACATAAACCTCTAAGTCTGCCTTTGTTATAGATGCCCTTGGATTTACCCGTCGGACGTTACTAACGACCTTTTCGACATTTTCTCTACTGGCATCACTAACCTTAGTTATGATTACTGCATCTGCAAGGCGGAGGTTTACCTCGCCGGGAAATGAGTTAACCTCATGGCCTGCTCTACGCGCGTCGGTTACAACAATCATATAATTAGGTCTAAAGAATGGGAAATCGTTGTTACCGCCATCCCACAGTATAATATCTCCAAGACGCTCTGCTTCTCTTAATACAGCGCTGTAATCTACACCGGCTAACACAGGGACCCCTATCTCCACATATTGCTCAAACTCCTCTCTTTCTTCAAAGGTCAGTTTGTCTAGATCCTCCGGCCTTTTAAATACCTCAACTATGCTCTCTTCTAGATCTCTATATGGCATTGGGTGTCTCACTACGGCAACTCTATACCCCTTGGCAGAGAGCTCTCGTACCACCTCCTTAGAAACAGTAGATTTGCCGGCGCCTGTTCTAGTCGCCGTGACAGCTATGACAGGTTTTATAGAATTGAGATATGTGTCATTAGGCCCGTGAATTTTAAATGTGGCTCCGCTGGCAAGCACGGCCGAGATTATATGCCCAACCTCATCATATAACAAATCACTATACGCAAGAACAGCCTCATCTACGCGAAGCTCTTTTAGAAGCCGCGTAAGCTCCTCGTAGCTTCTCCATGTATATATAGGTATGCCCTCAGGTATGCCAGAGAGCGAAGGCGGATATCTCCTATTTGGCAAAGGAATTTGTGTCATTAAAAACGCAACTACTTTATAATCTTTAGACCCTCTGTATACCATGTGATACACATGGAAGTCTCTCCCTGCAGCTCCTATAATTGCGACTCTACGCATACTAATCTAGAAGCTATATGCTTATATGTATTACTAAATAGAAGCCAGTCTTAAAAGACGCAAAAATCGGCCTTATGTGATATTTTTCGGCGACGTACACATAGGCTCGCGATATTCGAAAATACAGGAGCTAGTAAAATGTCTCAGAGCTACATATGTAGAGGAAGTTGTTATTACCGGCGATCTTTTTGAGAATCAGTATAGGAGGGTTAGCTACGACGAAGCTATTAAACTCATAAGAAGAGCCATGGGGATTCTACAGATTCAACCACGGAGACTGTATATTTCTTTTAGTAAGTCATCACATGACCCACAGCTACCAGGGCCCCTTATTACAAAAATAGGCGATACTGAGGTCTTTGCTTATAATGGCGAAGTTTTTATAGAGGGCCCTCAAAAAATTGTAGTTACACATGGAGACAGAGCCATAAGGAGTGGGGTATTGGCGTATTTTATAGATCTCGTCAGAAGAGGCCAGCTCGGCAGATGGTTGAGGAGAGAGTTGGCATTAAGCGACGAGGTTTGGCTAGTTTATGGCCACAGCCACGTGCCCTATGTCAATGAGCAAGAGAAAATACTCAACCCCGGAAGTTGGAAAATATATGGGGTAAGGAGGATTAGAGGCAATATTTATCAATTACCTTATCCCAAGCCTCTCTGCCAGCCAGATCTCTAGCCTAGTTATCGCCTCTGGGAGTCTTCCTAAGTCTACGACTTCTCTCTGCCGTAAGTCGCCGCCTAGACATTTCTCCCACATAACGTGAAATCTAACGTTGCCCCTGGCTATACGTCTCACATTTTCAAAGGTCGCCTCTTCTTGATTTATTACAGCGCCGGGTCCTGCATACGCTAACTTATGCGCGTAGCCGACATAAATAAGCTCGCCGACGGCGTGTGATAATATACGCGAAATTGTCCTCCGTCTACATGTTGACATGTTTAAAACGCGGACTCTATAACCCATTTTTGCAATTAAGGCTCCAACTACAGCGAATTGGTATGAGGAGCCAGGCGGCGGAGGTATCACTGTGACATCGCCAAGCGCGTTTGTGACGTCAAATAAAAGGTATGTATAGAAATCATGCAAGATATACCTCTCTGGAACCTCTCCCAAGATCATAAAGAAGATATAGCTTCCAAAATTTCGGTTGGAGATATATAGCCGAAGTGTATATATCCCTTGCCCTTGGCTAAGTGGTAAAAGAGAAGTGTCGGCGTGCCAATAACACCGAGTTCTTCTGCCATCTTTTCACATATCCTCAAGTTACCCTCGGGGCAGTTGCCGATTTCAACCCTTTTGCCTTCAAAGGCGTCTCTTACAAACTTCAACCGTTCTTTTTCAGAAATACATCTGAGCATTCTATGGAGAGGTTCGGCATCTCTATGAACTACATAGTCACACATTGCGTATGTTATAAGCCCCCTATTTGCCATATCTACTAAAAGCTCTTCCGTCTCTTTAAACAACTTTGCACAGAAAGGACATTTTAAATCGAAAAATACTAACACAACTCTCTCGCTATTTCCTACCTTTACTACTGCCAAATCAAGTAACCTCTTTACTACTTCGGTCTTTGTAAGTGGCGTGAGTCTGAGCTTAGACTTTCTGAAAAACACGGCGATAAAAACAAATAGCTGTTTAAAACATTTCAACGGTGACGACATTGGTCTTAGCTGAATAGTGACGAGGGGAACGATTACGCGAAAATCTAAATATAGAAATCAAAGATTGTGCTAATGATTAAAATAGTAATTCACCACACATGTAAGTCGTCATATGTATTATACAAAGCCCTCAGGGGTGTGCCAGGTATAACTTTTGAAATGGTGGGCACGTTGTATTTCCCATATCTCAAACGTTACGTATTGAGTGTGCCTGCAGTTTTTGCTAATGGGAAACTTGTATTAGTAGACCCGGTAGAGCCAGGCGATGTAATTGCTCTAAAAGATGGCAGAACAAAGAAGGAGCTTGACATAGAAGAGGCTATAGAAAACTTTGTAAGAGGTATAATGGCGAGTCAAGCTATTTTAACAGCTGTTATGTTGTATAAATCTCTCAAGCCTGTGCTAGATCCTGAGCTTGTCGCAGTGCTTTCCAGAGCGAGATATCATGAACAAGAAGACAAAATTGGTCAGATTGTACATAAATTACAGGAGAGAGGAGAGGAGCTTTTGCAAGAACACTGGGAGAGTTTTATCAAGTTGCTAACTTTTGGACTTGTTAGAGAGCTGTATTGGCTCGGCATTGATATAAACGAGCTAGAGATTAGCCATATAAAAATGTGGCTATTAGCAAAAGCTACATTAGGCAGATTGGGTTTGCCATACCCAAAGCCATCAGTGCCAGACGATGTGGCTACTGCGGTGTATGCCACATTGAAAGAGTCAGGCCAGAGATATATGGACAAGATAGCCGAGGAGCAAAACATCATTGCTACAGACAGAGAGTTTCTCGCATTAATACAGGAATATTGAAAAGTTTCAGAAAGCTCTCTCCACTTACTTTTTCACTGAAGTGAATATATACAGAAATTGACACAAATACCATGTATACAGTTGTTAAACTCAGCGGCTTATTGGAGCCTTTCTCACTTGAGAAATTAAGACTATCAATTCGACAGGCAGCGTCTGAGGTGGGCGTTGAGGTAGACGGCGAGGTGGAGATAAACATAAATAGGGACGTCAACTCGTGGGAGTTGGCGGATCTAGTCCAGCTTGAGTTGCTCAAGCGCGCCATAGATAGGCCAGAGTTGGCGGAGGTGGCTAAGTCCCACCTCCTGGGCAGGATCTACAAGGAGGTCTTCGGCAAGGACTTCCTCAAGCACAAGTCGGGCTATCTAGAGCGGGCTCTCGCGAGGTATAGACAGCTGGCGGAGGCCGGCCTGCTGAAGGAGGAGTCTCTACGCCTGCTGGAGGCCTTCGAGCCCAGGCCCGACTTCGACAGATCGCTCAGCTACAACGCCCTCCGCCTCTTCACCAACGGCAACTACGCCCTGAGGGGCGGGGACTTCAGGCTGGCCGAGACCCCCAGCATGGCGGCTTGGCGCGTCGCCACAGCCGTCGCGCGGGATGTGGAGACGGCGAGGAGGTACTACGACGCAATCACGTCACTGAGGATAGTGCCGGCGTCGCCCTTCTGGTTCAACGCCTGGACTAAGAAGGAGATGTTCGCCTCGTGCTTCACGCTGGAGGTGGAGGACTGCCTATCCTCCCTCTCCCACCCAGGCCGCTTCTGTATCTACGACGCCCTTGCCTACTCCGGCATAATACAGCAGTTGGGCGGCGGCGTCGGCTACGACTTCTCCCTGCTGAGGCCGGAGGGCGACGTGGTGAGGGGGAGCGTCGGCGTTGCCTCAGGCCCAGTCAGCTTCATGAAGCTGTTCGACACCAACGTCGAGGTGATTAAACAGGGGGGCAAGAGGAGGGGCGCCCAGATGGGCACGCTACACGTGTGGCACCCCGACGTGAGGAAGTTCATAAAGGCCAAGACGGGGGAGCTCAAAGACGCCCACCTCCAGAACTTCAACATCTCGGTCTTCGTAGACGACGCCTTCATGGAGAAGGCGCTGGGTCTCGACAAAGACCCGAAGTACCCCCTGGTGAACCCGAGGATATATCTGGAGAGGACCGGGAGGAAGCCCGTGGAGGAGACCCGAGTCAGCCCGCCGCAGGAGGCGGTGGCCGGTTGGGTAGACGCGAGGGAGCTCTTCCGCGAGATCGCGGAGGGCGCCTGGGACTCGGGAGACCCCGGCGTGATATATAAGGACAACCTAAACGCCTCCAACCCCCTCCTCGGCGAAGAGATAGAGGTGGCCGGCCACAGGTTTAGATACATCTGGAGAGCCGTCAACCCCTGCAGTGAGACCCACCAAAACCCCTTCGAGGTGTGTAACCTCACCCACATAAACCTAGTCAAATTCGCCAGGGAGTGCGCCGGGAAGACCTTCGAGGAGAAGCTGGCGTGTATAGACTGGGAGGGTCTCGCCGAGGCGGCCCGCCTAGGCACTAGGTTTCTCGACGACGCGATAGACCGTAGTTACACGGGGATAGAGGTGATAGACGAGATGAACCGTGCCACGAGGAAGAACGGCCTCGGCATCATGGGCTTCGCCGAGCTGTTGATAAAACTGGGCATCCCCTACGCCAGTTGGGAGGCGGTGGAGCTGATAAACAGAATAATGGCGTGGATATACGTCAACGCCCTCGACGAATCCGCCGAGTTGGCCAGGGAGAGGGGGCCGTTTAAGTTCTTCGAGAAGTCGGCGTACGCCAGAGGCGAGATACCGGTTCTGAAGTTCCAGGACTACGTCTGGGGCAGGTGGGAGCGCGTCAAAGGGGCCTTCCCGCCTGAGCTAAGGGAGGCAGGCGACCGCCTCCGCGAGATAACCATGAGGACGAGGGAGTGGCTGAGGCCGAGGCTTGAGGCGCTGAGGGAGAAGGTCAAAGGCGGCGTGAGGAACTCGGTGGTGTTGTCCATAGCCCCCACGGGCAGAACCAGCATACTGGCCGGCACCACAAGCGGCGTGGAGCCCGTCTTCGCCCTGGCCTTCATAAGGAACGTGACCGTCGGCACCCTCATAGAGTACTACTGGCCGGCGGTGGAGTGGCTGAGGGCGAGGGGCCTCTGGACGCCCCAGGTGAGGAAGACGGTGGAGGAGACCGGCATGCTCAAGGACGCCCCTCTGCCGGAGGAGGTGAAGCACCTCTTCGCCACCGCCATGGAGATCGGCTGGCTGTGGCACGTCCTAATGCAGGCGAGCGCACAACAGTGGGTGGATCAGGGCATATCCAAGACCATAAACATGCCCGCCAATGCCCCAAAGGAGGACGTATACTGGGCTTTCGCCCTCGCGTGGGCCCTCGGCGTTAAGGGCATAACGGTGTATAGAGACAAGTCCAAGTCTGTGCAGGTGATATACACAGGGCTGAAGCAGGAGATAAAGAAGAAGCTGGCCGACACGAAGATAATAGTGAAACCCATCGCCCTGGACTCAGCCATAGAGGAAGTCGCCGAGAAGGCCAAGCTGAAGGCCCTAGAGGAGGGCAAAGACCCCTACTGCAAAACTGGGGAGTGTGGTTAGGCGATTTTCAAAGTTGAGTTAATAAGCCGGGAGGGAAGCTATCCACATGTTAGATATCATATCTAGATCTGTGAGGATAGGGCTTGTTTTTGTAATTTTTAGTGTATTCTATACACTATTCAACGTGTGGTGGGCTGGCGTATTAGACGTCTTCCCATTGCTTGTGGGGGTCTATTTGATGACGTTAATCTCCGTCGTTCCATACATAGTTATAAACGTTGTTATAGCCCTTAGAAACAGGGGGGATGGGAGGTGGGTTATCACAGTGGGACTCTCTCTGACTTTGCTCGCCTCTCTTATCGCGGCAATAGTTAAACTAAGCCACTTGAGGGAGGTCGTAGTGCCTTTCTCTATTTCACAACTAAGGTTTGACAGCGTGTTAGCTCTCTCGCTTGTATTACTTGGTCTATCTGCATTAATATACTTAAATGGGATAGTACCTGAAAGCAAAAAATTGGCCCGCATATTATATTTCAACCTAGTGGAAGACAACAAAGAGGACGACGTTGAGACTATTTAAGTAGGTCTCTTTATATGTTCGACAGTTATAAGTTATAAAATTACTCGCATTTATACGTTGTGGAGAGTGTTTTGTTGATTAGAGAATTTGAGAAAGGCCCTTATGAACTAGTGGAAATTCTGCGGTTTGAGAAAGGTCGTCGTTATATCTACAGACTTCTGGCAAACGACCGCGAGTACTTCGTACATATAGTTGTACTCGGAAACGTTATGTATATCGAGCTATGGCACCCGGGATATGCAATCCCATTGCTTATATTCCGCATCTCTAGAGTTGAGGAGCTGACTAGAGTTTTCACTCTTTTAAAGTCCTTAACTGGCGGGTAAAGATTTATAGAATATACAACCTCCCGTACTAATGTCCTACAGTGTATTAGAAGCGCTTAGGAATAACCCTGACTATGTTAAAAAGGTGTTAACTGCAAGAAGGCTCGACACGTCGCTGGTAGACAAATTTTTAGAGCTGGATAAGAAATGGCGGCAACTGAAAAAAGAGGTTGATGAGCTAAGACATGTTTATAACCAGCTTTCAAAAGAGGGCGCAAAGGCGCCTCCTGAAAGAAGAAGAGAGATTGTAGAAAAGGCACGTGAACTTGCGGCAAAGCTTGAAAACTTGGAAAAAGAGGTGGAAAAAATTGAAAGAGAGAGGGAAGACCTTCTCTGGAGTTTTCCAAACTTAATTCATGACTCTGTCCCCATATGTCCAGAGGGTGTAGATTCAATTCCAGTAAGGTATGGAGGGGTCGTCAAAGTCGCTAAAGATGCCGTGGGGACTCTCAAAGACGTAGAGTATGTAATAGTGGATAAACTCCCTATAGGCCATGCGGATATGGCCGAGGTTGTCCTAGGGATGGTGGATACCCTCAAGGCAGGGGAGGTGGCAGGAAGCCGCTTTTACTATCTTCTTGACGATTTAGTATGGCTAGATTTTGCCTTAGCTATGTACGCTATGGATCGTCTGGCTCAAAAAGGATTTAGACCAATTATACCGCCATATATGTTAAAATTTGACGTAATTAAGAGAGTGCTCGACTTTGACACATTTAGAGATGCTATCTATAAGATAGAGGGCGAGGATTTATACCTAATAGCGACGGCGGAGCATGGAATAGCGGCCTATCTATACAAGAGAGAACTTGTAGAAGACGAGCTCCCGCTCTTGTTTGTGGGGTGGTCTCCCTGTTTTAGAAAAGAGGCAGGGGCCGGCAGTAGGGATCTAAAGGGGATTTTTAGAGTCCATATATTCCACAAGGTGGAACAGTTTGTATTTTCGCTCCCTGAAGACTCTTGGAGGTGGCATGAGGAGATAACAAAAAACACAGAGGAGCTTATAAAAGATTTGGGTCTGCCGTATAGAGTAGTAAACATATGTGCTCACGACCTAGGCGCGCCTGCGGCAAAGAAATACGACATTGAGGTATGGTACCCAGCCCAAAGCATGTATAGAGAGTTGGCGAGTTGTTCAAACGTAACAGATTGGCAGTCGTATAGGCTAGGTATCAGGGTGACTAGGAAGGGCATGAGACGCGAGTTTGTACATACGCTAAACTGCACTGGGCTTGCCACTACGCGTACTATTACGGCGATATTAGAAAACTTTCAAAGAGAAGATGGCGTAGTTGAAATACCAAAAGTACTAAGGCCATATTTAGAGCCTATTAAGGCCGCTCCCAAGGACTATATATACCCAAAGAAGAGAAGTTAGTCAGCGTTTAGATCCCTCGTCATAAGTCAGTTAGCCTGGAGTCGTCACCTAACTTAAAAATCTAGCACTAACTTTTTTAACTATAGACGACTATTGGCCGTGTCGGCGCATAACGTTGTAGTCGGCATAATTTCGGAGGCCCTTGTAGACCTTTTAAAGAGGATGTGTGAATGTGAAAAGCTTAAAGAGTTGCATGTTAAAGATTTTGAACTTGCCAAAGTAGCTGATGAAGTTACAAAGGCGATTTCAGAGGGGCGAGAGGGCGATTTTGGCCCCGTGGTAGTAAGGTTGCAAAAGAAGTTTTTAGGTAGGCGTGAGATAAAGGTCTGGCTATTTGGAAGAGAAATTGACGTAGATTCTTTACTGTCTGAAATATCTAAGGCAAAGTCGAGGGTGTCTTGGCTTTTAAATGATTGTTCTGATCAAGCTCTAATAGAGACTCTCTATAAATACGAAGATAGATATCTAATTGAAGTTGTCCAGAGGAATTTCAATGAAATAAGAAAAGTTTGTTCAAGGGAGGTTCCAAAGCTGGTCTTTGGCGACGTACCAACTTACGTTATTGAAGGAGTTACAAGAGGAATAGAGACTTATTTGAGTAAATGACGTTGGTAATTAAGCTTTCGGGACGTGTGTTTGAAGATGAAGAGCTGATTTTTAAATACGCTCGGGTGATCAAAGCGTACAGCGGCAAAGTTGGTGTGGTAACAGGCGGTGGGGAGATAGCGAGGAGATATATCTCTATAGCTAAACGGGGGGGTGCATCTTATACATTTCAAGATCTCCTCGGTATATACGCCAGCCGCCTAAATGCATTACTTTTCATCTCTCTTTTAGAAGACGCATGTCCCATTGTGCCTACAAATATAGAGGAGTTTCTAGACGCTTGGCGCCGCTGTCGGATAACAGTGACTGGAGGCTTTCAGCCAGGCCAATCTACTGCCACCGTCGCCGCACTCGTAGCAGAAGCTGTGAAAGCGCCTGTTTTGTTGAACGCAGCTAATATTGACGCTGTATATAGCGAAGACCCAAAAATAAATCCAAACGCTAAAAGACTCCCAGTTCTGACATACGACGAATTCGAAAGAATACTTAAGTCGTCTGTATTACCAGGGGGCTATGAATTAATGGACACATGGAGCATTTCGATTTTAAAGAGAAATTGTATCACCACATATATATTCGATGGAAGAAAGCCAGAGCATATAGAGGCTGTTATGAGGGGAGAGAACCCGGGGAGTAAAATAACATGCTAGGAAGTGTGTGAACCCCGCGGCAGGGGGTCTTTTCACAGACGCCCTACTTTGGGCTACTCTAGACCCCCCACCAAATTTTAGATGACCACATGTTTTAAATGCTTTAATATCTAGACCCTATGGATTGTATATTTTGTAAAATAGTGAGAGGGGAGGCACCTGCGTGGAAAGTATATGAAGATGGAGAGTTCATAGTTATATTAGACAAATATCCAGCATCCTATGGGCATCTACTTGTGGTATCGAAAGAACACTATACTAATGTAATAGATGCCCCAGTGGAGAAAGTTGTTAAAGGTTTTGAGATAGCCACAAAGCTTGCAAAAGCTTGGGCTAAGTTAGGAGCTCCTGGTGTAAACATAGTAACAAACGCAGGGCGTGACGCAGGTCAAATGGTATATCACCTACATATACATGTGATCCCCAGATGGGGCGGCAAGTTGACGTGGCATGGGAGAGAGGAGATTAGAGAGGAAGAGGCTAGGGAAGTTGTAGAAAAACTTCAAAGAGTATTACCAGAGTATTTTAAGTAGGTAATTTTAGCTAGGTACGTCTACTACAACGGTGAAACTTACTGCGACTGAAAAGAAAGTTGCAGAACTATATTCAAGAGGCTTAAGACCTAGAGAAATAGCCGAGACGCTCGGTATATCTATAAACACGGTATATAAGGCTTTGTCGAAAGCGCGTAAAACGCTAGAGGTAGTAGAACCCCCGGCTAACCATTATATATTTAGCTTCCCCATATACACATACTCCATAAATATTTCCGCCACTCCCGTATCTATATCTTCTAGCGGGGCGTTTCTTGTACAAAATCTCCATGACATGATCCTGAAGAAACTTGACGAGATCCTCGCCTTGCTCAGCTCAGAGAGACGCGAACCGCGTACGGCTCAAAATAATACGACTTCTAACCAGACATATGTGAGACTTGAGGGGGAGGGCCGTAATGGAAATGGCCATATGCCTGAGTTATTGAAGAAAAACATATGGATATCGCTTCTGAGAAACAAGGCGGTTTAATCATCTGGCGAGTATTTTTATAATTAGGCCTTGAAAAACTGTCTCATCTGCGGCCAACTTTCTTCCGCTTTTTACATCAATTGCTGCGATAAATCTTTCGCCAAGTTCCGTATGTATAGCATAAGCGACATCTCTTGCGGTGTATGTATGCGGCACTAGCAATAAATCCGGTAAAACGTTGCCGTTCTTATCACTTAACCTTCTTTCATCTTCAACGGGATAAATTGCCACGTATTTTATTGCATCGAATACTGCAGCGTTGATAGCTTTGGTCACGCCTGTCGAACCCCACTTCTTTAATAATTCCGCTATTTTGTCTAACGCCGATTTTTGTTGTGGCGTTAGCTGGCCCACTACTTCGAAACTCTGGTCGCCTGGCTTGTATTTAATAAGCCCTTTTGCCGCCGCCCGTCTTAAGGCCAATTCAGCCTCGGCGGATGTGGGCACAATGATTCTATTAGGAAGCGTCTCTCTTAGTTTTTTATACCCCTCTTCGCCCTCTGGAAGGTCGATTTTATTTGCCGCTATTACAATAGGCTTGCTGTATTCTCTAACTAAGTGGCTAAATTTTACGAGGTCTTCGTCACTCCATTTGCTTGGAGATTTTTTCGCTAGGTCTGCATCTTGAAGCGCTGCCTCTACGTGTGCCCGCCCCATACCTAACCCAGCTAGTTTCTCTAACAGAACTTCAGTTATGTCTCTTTTGCTAAACTCGACATAACGAACAACCCTGTCCCAGTCCCTACGGAGTATAGATGCAATCCACATATCTATCTCTCTCTCAAGGAAATAAACGTCTGAGACAGGGTCGTGAGACCCCGGTTTAACAAGCCTACCTTCTTCGTCTGTAGACCCTGAGGCGTCTACGACGTGTATAAGGACGGGGGCTCTCCTTAAGTGGTCTAGAAACTGGTTTCCCAACCCCCTCCCTTGCCACGCGCCAGGGACGAGCCCAGCTACATCTATTAACTCCACTGGCGCAAAACACACGCCGTCAAGCACTATGTAGCTTCTGGGGTTACATCTAATGTTTGTACAGGGGCATGTCTCTATTCTTACATATCCAATGCCTATGTTAGGATCTATTGTGGTAAATGGTATGGGAGAAATCTTGACATCTTTTAGAGTTGCTGCTGCAAAAAAAGTTGATTTGCCGGCGTTTGGCTTGCCTACAATGCCTATCTGTACTCTGGCTTGAGTCACCACGTATATATTTCGGGGTTATGTTTATAAAAATGCGGCGCGCCATCGTTATTTTAATAACTATAGCCCTCCTCTTGGTAAATCCAGTTTTAGGTATCACTACGGCGTTTTTCTATATAACTAGACGCTACATAATTACATATGCTGTTTTGTGGCGACGTCTGTTGAAATGTGAAATCTTCACGCCGTTGATTACATCAGCGAGCCTTATCGCATCGCTTCTTTCACCACACGCGGGCATTGCTAAGGCAATTGTCATCTCTTTGGGAGGAATTGCCCTATATCTCGCTCCCACGATGCCCCGCCTTTCTCGTGCCATCTCTCTATTTACGCTTGGACTGTCGATAGAGACGCCATTTAAGTTGTTCACAGTACTACTCTTTATTTCCATAGCTTTTCTAGTTTACAAAGCGACTTCGTGTGGCTATATTTGTCAAAAGGTTGCAACGGCGCCGGAGGGAGACCTAGGCTATATACCACAGTTAGGTCTAGTTTGTGTATTTGAGAAGGACGGCAACGATATGCACACTCTCCTATTCCGCTATAACAATTGGCACGTGAAGTGCACATATGCTATATGTAGAGCTGTAGATAAAGAATCGTTTTACAGCGAGGTAGGCACGCTAGACAGATATCTGCCAGAGCCCGTTGCCGAGGATTTCAAAGGGCTTATACATATAGTCGCTCCGTCTCAAACCGCGCTTAGGATTGTAGGTAAGTACTTTAAAACGGCAGTGGTGATAGGCAATATAGAAGCGTCACAGAGACGCCTAGTTTCGATTTCTAAGTTAAAGCCGGATGTTGTCGCTACGGTATTTAGGACCGTTATGGGATTGTCTGTGGAACAAAGCGTTTTAGTAAGAGAGCTGTTATCTCGCGGATCTAGAGAGGAGTTGTTAACATGGTCTTTACGCCATCCCTGGCTCAGACCTCTTTACGATCTTTGGGACGGGGGTGAGGAGCCTATAGGCATTGTAAAAAGTATTTTTCCAGATCAGATAGGGACGTTTGAGTCTCTGTTATATGCATATACCAAGAGGATTCCGGTGTTGACCGATAGAGCCGACATAGCAAATATCGCGGCCGAGCTAGGTATTTTAACCTTTTTTATCACAGACAGTCCCCGGGACAATTTCATAATCCTAGGCCCTGTAGTTGTCAAAAGAGCAGATCGGGAGCTCAAGATAGAGGGGGGCAGATATATCGTACATTTAAACGGAGCGCTTTATGCAGACGAATTGTAATTTTTTTAAAGTGATACGTAGCTCGACGTGTGTTAAAGAAAGAAGAAGTTAAAAAAGTCGTGAGGCCCGAAGCCCCTCAATATGTGAAAGACGTTGTTGAACATCCTCCGTTTAGAGTTACTACAAACACGACTCTGGAGACTCTCGCCTCGTATCTGAGAAAATTCCCAATCGACGTAGTGCCTGTGTTTAAATCTATCTTTTCAGAAGACGTAGCTGGAGTTGTATATCCACATACATCCCTCTTGATAAAAAGTAAGAAGCTAGATGCCAAAATAGGCGATTTCTTAAATCCGCCGATCGTAGTCAAGGAGAGTTGGAAAATAGAGAACGTTGCCGAGATTTTAATAGCGGAATCTAAGTGGGGCGCAGTTGTAGTAGATGAAGAGGGGAAATACGTCGGAATTGTGACGTTGAGAGGTCTCCTGTCGGCTCTTGCGCTAAAAGAGCCTAAGGCTAAGTCTGTTGCCGCTATTTACACCCCCCTAGGCGAGAAGAAAAGCAGAGCGGGGTTTGTGAAAGCTATTGAGAGAGTATCTAAAATTTTCAAAAAGCTTGTCGGGGGCGAGGTAGATGGCTATGTAGTTCTCAGCAGAGAAAACGGCGCCGTTGGGATTTTGACGATTTGGGACTTTGTAAAGTCGCGGAGGTGGTACAGAGGCGCAGGCGAGCCCAGGCCGCTATTTGGCACTCGCGTGACTAGAGGCGAGAGTAAGCACACGGGAGTTGTAAGAGTGTGGAGAATTATGTTTAGAGGCGTAGCTGTAGCAACGCCTGAAACACCTGTGGAAGAGGTGGCGAAGTATATGGCTACGACTGGGTTATATGTAGTACCAGTCGTCGACAAAGACCAGAGGGTCATAGGAGCTGTAACTGTGTGGGACATACTACATGCATATTTATATGGGCCTAAAGAGGGGAGGGAGGATATAGAGGTTAGAAAAGCTATAGAGATAGTTGTTGAAAAACCGACGTTAGAAACCGCAATAGGGATTAGGCCGTCTAAACACGTCACAGGCTTAAGAGCTAGAGACGTAATGTTAACCGACATACCATCTGTTAATATCAGAGATACGCTTTCGAGAATACGTAAAGTTTTCCTAAGAAGCCGCAGTAGTATAGTCGCTGTATTAGACGACGGCGGAAAGATAGTGGGGTTTATAACTAGGCGCGACTTCCTTACCTATATAGCAGAGAAATCGCTGGGGTACTGGAAGAGACAAAAAGGCAAGATGTTAATATTGAAGGAACAGGTGGCGCCAGGTGAGACGGTGAGAATACTAGTTGAGGAGGGCACTGCCGGAGACATAATGAAGACAAACTATCCAGTTGTTGCTCCAAATACAACAGTAGAGGAGATAGCATATAAGATGTTAGCCGCTGGTACAGACTATGTAGTAATAGTAGGCGAAGACAATACGCCAATTGGCGTAGTGACAAAGGATGAGCTTATAAAGGCGTTTAAAGAGCGTGGCAGAAAAGCAAAAGTAGGAGAGTTAATGACGCCGGCGGAAATCGCCACGGTGAATTTCTTTGCCAGCTTACACTCTGTGATAAAGAAGATAAATGCATATGAGCTAGATGGTGTTGTTGTAACAGAGGGTAACGATATAAAAGGCGTGGTATCTGTAGACGACCTCGCTTTAAGACCTATTGAGGAAACGTTAAGAGGCGAGAAAATCATCTTCTTCACGAAGTCTGGCGTTTTAAGAAAAGTATCAACAGGTCTAAGAAGATTGCGCTATTCTAAAGTCGGCACATTAATGGCATTTGATGTTATGAGACCCGTAAGTCTAAACATCTCTATTAACAACGACGTAGGCGAAATTATAGATAAATTACTTGAAAACGGAGTATTGCCGGTGTTTGATGAACAGGGAAGGTTAGTAGGTGTTCTTAATAAAATGGACATAGTAAAAGACCTTGCCAGGGTGTATATTACATACGCCATGCCTGAGAAAGTTGCAGAGGTAAAAGAGATGGAACGAGAGATCAAACAGTCTTGAAATTCTTTTTATATCTAGGACATTACTTACTGTATGTCTAGTGAGATTACTCTGAAAGTTGCCGAAGCTAGGTCGCGCGATGTTGGTAGAAGTATTGTTAGAATCCCTGTGCGTATAATGAGGAAACTCGGCATAGAGCCTGGCGATTATGTAGAAATCGTTGGTAGAAAGTCGGCCTACGCCCAAGTGTGGCCGGCGTATCCGGAGGACGAGGATAAGGACGTCATTAGGATGGACGGCATCATTAGACAGAACGCCGGCGTTGGCATTGGAGATACTGTAAAAGTTAGAAAGGCAGTCTTAAAATCTGCCCAGAGGGTGGTCTTAGCGCCCACAGAGCCTGTCAGAGTAGACCCGGAGTATCTAAAGAAACAGATACTCCTTGGCAAACCAGTGGCCAGGGGACAGGCGATAGACGTACCTTTCTACGGCGGCGCTATTAGATTCGTCGTGGTGCAAGTGCAGCCCGGCCCAGCGGCCTACGTCTCTATAGACACAGAGGTCACAGTACGCGAAGAGCCTGTAAAAGAGACAGAGCTCTCCATTCCGAGGGTCACTTGGGAGGATATTGGTGATTTGGAGGATGCTAAACAGAAGATTCGTGAGCTTGTGGAGCTTCCTCTTAGGCATCCTGAGTTGTTTAAACATTTGGGTATTGAGCCTCCGAAGGGTATCCTCTTGATTGGCCCCCCTGGCACGGGCAAGACTCTCCTCGCCAAGGCTGTGGCTAACGAGGCCAACGCCTACTTCGTCGCTATAAACGGCCCCGAGATCATGTCGAAGTACTACGGCGAGTCTGAGGCGCGGCTTAGGGAGATTTTCGAAGAGGCGAAGAAAAACGCCCCCGCCATAATCTTCATAGACGAGATAGACGCCATAGCCCCCAAACGCGAGGAAGTCACGGGAGAGGTAGAAAAGCGAGTGGTGGCACAACTACTAACCCTAATGGACGGACTACAAGAGAGAGGACAAGTAATAGTAATAGGAGCAACCAACCGCCCAGACGCAATAGACCCAGCACTAAGAAGACCAGGAAGATTCGACAGAGAAATCCACATACCTATGCCAGACAAGAGAGCTAGACGTGAAATTCTGGCGGTGCATACACGCAATATGCCGTTATGTACAAAAGCCGATGTTGAGAGTGGGATTTGTGCGCCAGGTGACGAGGTTGACCTAGATAAAATTGCCGAGATGACCCACGGCTACACCGGCGCGGATCTCGCGGCGCTTGCAAAAGAGGCCGCCATGGCGGCGTTAAGAAAGGCTATGAACAAGGGCATAATTAATATTGAACAAGACGTCATACCACAAGAGGTATTAAATAAGTTAAAGGTAGGTATGTCTGACTTTTTAGAAGCTATGAAATATGTACACCCAACAGTACTAAGGGAGGTAATCATTGAGGTTCCCGAGGTGCATTGGGACGACATCGGGGGATACGACACTATAAAACAGGAGCTGAGAGAGATCGTAGAGTGGCCTATGAAGTACAAACACTACTTCGACGAGTTGGGAGTCGAGCCGCCGAAGGGAATCCTCCTCTTTGGGCCGCCCGGCGTGGGGAAGACACTATTTGCAAAAGCAGTGGCCACGGAATCGGGCGCTAACTTCATCGCCGTCAGAGGCCCCGAGCTTCTCTCAAAGTGGGTCGGCGAGTCTGAGAAAGCCATACGTGAGATCTTTAAGAAAGCCCGCATGGCTGCTCCCTGCGTTATATTCTTTGATGAGATAGACTCAATAGCGCCTGCGAGAGGCTCCAGACTTGGTGATTCTGGAGTCACAGATAGAATGGTCAATCAGCTACTCGCCGAGATGGACGGAATAGGCACGCTCAAAAACGTGGTCGTCATGGCTGCCACCAATAGACCTGATATTTTAGATCCGGCATTATTAAGGCCGGGCCGTTTTGATCGAATAATCTACGTCCCACCGCCTGATTTAAAGGCGAGGATAGAAATACTGAAGGTCCATACAAGAAAGATCAAGTTAGGAGATGATGTAAATCTGGAGGAGTTAGCAAAGAAAACCGAAGGCTACACCGGCGCAGACCTTGCGGCGCTTGTAAGAGAGGCGGCAATGCTCGCCCTAAGAGAAACCATAAAAGAGAAAACGCCAAAGGCAAAACCAGTCTCATGGAAGCACTTCGAAGAAGCGCTAAAAAGAATACCACCATCGCTCACCCCAGAGGATATAAGACGTTACGAGGAAATGGCGAAAAGAATTAAACGTGCTGTTGTTGGTCTATAAAAAGTTTAAATAGTAGCACAGGAAGGGTTACTATGTCGATTTTTGATGAATTTGAGAAATTCATGAGGAGATGGCAGAAATTCTTTGAAGAGATAGAGAGACAAATAGAGGAAGACTTTAGAAGATTTTCTTCACAAGTTGGCGGTGGGAGACCACGCTACTATTACTATGGCTTTGAAATTACTGTGGGACCCGACGGAAGACCCGTAGTTAGAGAATTTGGAAATGTAAGGAGAAGACCTGATGTCGAACGTATAGAGGTCGTAGATGAGATTGATCCGCTTACGGACATAGTAGAGGAGGACGACAAGATAAAGGTTGTTGTAGACATGCCAGGGGTAGAGAAGGAGGATATAAAGCTCTACATAAGCGAAGACGGGAAGACGTTAACAATAGACGCTAGGGGTAAGGAGAGGAAGTACCATAAGGAGATCAGGTTGCCAGCCGCCGTAGATCCAAACAAGGCCAAGGCGACGTATAAAAACGGTGTTCTCTCCGTAGAGCTAGAGAAGGTAGAGAAGAAAAAAAGAGGGTTTGAGATAAAGATCGACTAAGGTAGCTCTCTTAGCAATGTTTCGATTTTTTGCTTAATCTCATTTATTCTTCTTTCACACTCTACAACTCTCTTTTCAACCTCCGAGTGGGGTATAAACCACTCTATCTTAGGCTCTCCAAACGTTAACTTTCCGCCTTCTATTATAGCCTCTACTGTTATACGTACAATATCAAGTTTTCCAACGCCCATGGAAATAAGCTTCTCGTAGATCTTCTTATTGAGCTCAGAGGTTGCCCTCACTATCTCCTCCCGCGGTAGTACACCCCCAAATACTGCGAAAGCAGTCCGTCTTAGTTTATCTGCAAACCTAGCCGCCACAACTACGCCGGTTCTAATTTCATACCTATTTGGCGCCTTGACCACATGTCCGCCGTATAACTCAACATTTTCCTGCGCTTTTTCAAGGTCTCTCTGTATGTTCTCCTCTAGCTTCCAAGCTGCCATGACTAAATATTATTATATATTTAAGTTATTAAGTTAGATTTTTTTGTCTACCGCGTGTACCGTTTATGGATTTGATAATAAAGGTGAGAAGAGGGTTTGAGAAAGTTGTAGCCTCGATAATAAAGGAGCTTCTGGGTTCTGCTGTCGAGGTAACTCCCGCGCCCCAAGGTTATCTCGGCATAGTTTTTGTAAATGGAGTTGGTGCCGGTAAGTGGGAAATTGCAAAAATGTTAGTGGAAAAGGTGCCAGAAGCTGACAAAGTGCTTGTGGTGGAGGGCGTGACAAAAGCCGAACTTCCCGAAATAGAGAGAGTTGCTGTGGAAGTTGCTAAGAGGTATATAAAGAGCGGCGACACCTTTGCAATTCGAACTACCAGAAGGGGGGTACACAGCTTTACTTCTATAGACGTAAATGTGAGAGTTGGCGCCGCCGTGAAAGAAGCAACAGACGCCGAGGTCGATCTAGAAGAACCATCTAAGCCGTTATATATTGAGATATTTCAAGATATTGCCGCCATTTGTATTCCGGCCACGAGAGAATATAGGAAACTAAGACGTGACAAACCACTGCCGTTAGAGACGTTTAGAAAAGTTGCAATAGGCCAGTTTATCTATGAAGGAGATGAGGAGGCTGTGCGAAAAATGGGAGAGAGAATAGGCAGAGCAGCACAAACCTTTGAAGTTGGTGAGCTTACAATCTTGCTTTACAAGCAGACGTCTGGAAAAACGCTGAGGTTGTTTTTAGAAGCTGTAGAGGAGGGCATAGAGAGTAGATACCAAATACAGGTGAAAAGCTATGGAAGAGCTGTGTGGAAAGTCCCCATATATGTTTACGAGTTATATCAATATGTAAGAGATAGAGTGGGAGAGCCCTTGGTAGTTACAGATCCTAAGGGGGACTATATAACACATGTCAAAGATAAATTAGCAGAGTTATTCAAGGCAGAGAGAGTAAACTTTTTAATAGGGTCTAGAGAGGGGGTGCCGCCTGGCGTATTTCGTTTCGCATCTCTAGTAGTAGATTTAGTGCCCGAGGTCACCATTGCCACAGATTTTGTAATACCTTCGCTAGCTGTGGCTATCGCAAGCGCGCTAGAGGAAGCAAACGCCTTGCCTAAATATGTTGGGAAAAAGAGACCGAGATCCTCAGAGTGAAAAAGATAAATAGCCCTCATCATATCGAGTTTCGATGTCAGCTACAGAACAGCCGCAGCAGCAACAACAGAAGTTGAGGTGGGGCATAGCGTGGATATATTCATCTTCAAATAATACGATAATTACTATAACAGATTTAACAGGTGCCGAAACTGTAGCTCGCGTAAGCGGCGGCATGGTAGTACGTGCAGATAAAGATAAACCATCTCCCTGGGCGGCGATGCAAGCTGCTTACAAAGCGGCGCAATTAGCTCTTGCAAGAGGTATAAATGCAGTACATATAAAAGTGAGGGGACCCGGCGGCTATGGCATGAAAGTGCCCGGCCCCGGCGCCTCGGCTGCAATAAGAGCCCTAGCTAGGTCCGGCCTTATAATTGGGAGGATAGAAGACGTCACTCCAATACCACATGATACAATAAGGCCGCCAAGCGGGCGCAAGGGGAGGAGAGTCTAATGGAGAAAAAGGACTGTCTATTCACCATACTTGACTTTTGTAGTAATCGTAACTCTCGCGGAGTTCCTAATGATCTGCTTAAACAAGCTAGAATAAAAGCCCGCAAATTAATCATAGTTAGCAAATGTGGAGATGTTAGAGAGATTTTTTCAGCAATACGTATCATTGCCGGCGAAAACATGGATTTTCCAATGCGCCATTATCATGAGGTAGAGATCCAGGAAATAGCTAAGTTAGAGAGGTGTAGCACATTTGAAGTTTTAAACCTCTAAACTATATATGTTTAGTGATGACAAGGCATTTATGGCCTCATATGGCCGGCGCTGGAACAGCTGAGTTAAACGGGTTGATGAGAAAAGCTTTGTGAATTGTGAACGCGCTGAGCTACGCTGACCAAACATTTTTTATTATAAAAAGCGGTTTTGCTGTGGAAGCTGTACTTAGTAAGAAATTGTCAGATGGCAGAATAGAGTGTTTGGCTTGTGCCAGGAGATGTAAGTTAAGAGAGGGCCAGACGGGGTTCTGTGGTGTTAGAACTGTAAGAGACGGAGTCTTAAGGCTCGATGTATACGGCTTAATTTCTGCCATAGCTGTAGATCCAATAGAAAAAAAGCCGTTGACACATTTCTACCCAGGGGCTTTAGTTCTCTCGTTTTCAACTTTTGGATGTAACTGGGCTTGTCAATATTGTCAAAACTACGAGCTAAGCCAGAGGAGGAGAGCTGAAGGTTTTGAAGTTACGCCGGAGTTATTGGTAAAGATTGCAGAAAGCTACGGAGCCCACGGAATTACATACACATATAACGAGCCGTCAATTTTCATAGAGTTTGCCCACGACGTCGGCATATTAGCCCGTTCAAAAGGGCTCTTTAATACCTTTGTCACCAATGGCTATATGACCCCGGAGGCTGTGAAATACGCAAGCGAGTTTTTAGATGCGGCAACTGTAGACTTCAAAGGAAATGCAGACGAGAAATTCCTAAGGAGATATGTGTATATTACTGACGCAGAGCCCATCTTTGAGACTCTCGCAGAGATGAAAAAATATGGCATATGGGTAGAGATAACAGATCTTGTCGTGCCTGAAGTTGGCGACGACTTAGAAAAGGCTAGAAAACTCGTGAGACGGATAATAGATATATTAGGGCCAGAAGTCCCAATACACTTCCTACGCTTCCACCCAGATTACAACATGCGCCACCTCTTTCCAACACCTATAGAGACCTTGGAAAAACATGTAGAGGTCGCCAAGGAGGAGGGGGCAAAATATGCCTACGTGGGCAACGTGCCTGGCCACCGTTATGAACACACCTACTGTCCAGAGTGTGGGCGTGTGGTAATCAAGAGAAGGGGCTTTGACATCTTAGAAATAAACCTTATAGAGAAGGGGGGAGAATACAGATGTAAGTTCTGTGGCGCCAAGATTAACATAAAGGGGCGTATTATGCCAACGTGGAGAGAGGAGTTTCGCTTTGTCTATGTGCCGATACATGCATTTGCCAAGTGGGTCAAGCGCGAATCTTAATAAATAGTAATATAATAGAGTGGTGCAACGGCTGAAAAAGATTTTTTCAAGCGGTTTAGAAGACATAAGGACCAAATTAAAAGTCCACATAGGTCTCTCATTCGAATCTCTTCGCATATTGCAGGAGTTGATATCTGCAAAATCTATTGACAAGAGCTTTGTAGACGAGGCGCTGAGAAAAGTGACAGCTTTAGAGAGAGAGGGCGACGAGATAGTCAGAGACTTGGTAGATAGAGTTGCCCAGGGAGCTGTTGTGCCGACAATCACAAATGTGGTTTTAATTCTGCTTGATAACGTAGATAATATCCTCGACTTGATATATTTCGCGATTAAAGAAATCAGAAGAGGCTACCACTTGTGGTCAAGCGACCAGATATATACAATTATTATCACAGAGGTAAAAGAAATGCTCGATCTTATAAAAACTATGCTAGAATATTTCCAAAACATGCTTAATGCAAAAGGAGATGAGGATATCAGGCGATATGCGCGCCTCATAAGTTCTCTCGAAGAAGAAATTGACGAAATAAAGGAGAATATATTAGACAAAGCCTACGGGCTCCAACTAAACGCCGTAGAGTTCAACCATTTAATCTCCTTGGTATATACAGCTGATAAAATAGCCGACAATATACAAGACGCGGCCTACCACCTGGCAACTATCTCAACATCAATATAAATGGAAGACCTAGAAGATATATACACATTTTTACTAGCCCTCATACTGATATATAACAATTCGTTAGTGCTTCTAGGCCCCACCGCATGGGGCACGGGCGTCGGGCCTAGAAGATCTTTTATAATCGCCGTGGCGGGACAACTTCTAGGCATATCCACAAGCCATATGTCACACATACACGTGGGGACAAGCGAATTCCTATATATCGCGGCCCTTTACACCGCGTTGTCTATAGCTAAGATAAGCATACCAATATCTATAGTAGGATATGCTATATACTCACTCAGGCCAGACGCCGTAATTCTGTGGTTGACATCGCCCACAGTCTCTCTTATAGTTTTCCCACTATGTAAATTATTAAAAAGAAGCGACATAATGATATTACCATCGCTTTTCTTACTGATGTACGTATTCGGATATAACAACGTGGCGTTATTTTCACGCAATATACCACTAGCCACATTAGCGGTTGTAGTCGGAACATATCTTGGTCTCGGCTTTTCACGGTGGGTGGCAGATCTGGCGGCGCTCAGGCCAAGAACCGTAGTGGCAATAAACTTAGCTACTATAATTGGCGCGTTTATTGGAATATCATTTAACATACCTGTATCATTTACATTAGTCGCCTACTCTGCGATGTTAGTTGCCTCATTAAGCTCTAGTATAAGATTAATAAAGATAGAGAAATTCGTAAGAGCTTACGTCGGAATAATTATAGCGTTAATAGCCGCCGCTATATTTCCCGCTCTAAAATCACTACTTCTATCCCTGGTTTAACAAGCCGTTTAAACTCTTCGGCTTCTCTCCTCGAGCCCACTATTGCGCCATAGTGCATTGGTATAGCTACCTTTGGCTCTATTGTGTTTACAAACTCGGCGGCTTCAGAAGGCGTCATTACGTATACGCCAGACACAGGCACTAGAGCTACGTCTGTTTTTATATCTCTAAACTCTGGTATAAAGTCGCTATCTCCAGCGTGGAATATACTAACGTCGCCCCACTTTATAAGATATGCCACTCTTCCATCTTGCTTGGGGTGAAATACCACACCACGCGCAATATCTCTATATTTGTTTATATTATACGCTGGATAAGTCGTAACTTGGATATTTTCAATGCTCTTTGTCTCACCTGGCGTCACCTCTACGATATCTGTGACAACTTTGCCTACACATTGCCTGGCGATCTTTGGCGCAACCACTATAGTAGACGGCTTCTTTAACCGCTGAATAGACGGTGGATCGCAATGGTCAAAATGTTCATGAGTAATAAGCACAATATCGGCCTTAGGCTCGCCAAGTTGTATCTGGTATGGATCTATGTATAAAACCGCGCCTTCTCCGACAATTCTAAAAGCGTCATGCCCTAACCAATATATGGTCAGATTTTTGAACCTATATGGCATAAAAAAGAGTGGAGGTTAAAAAATATTTTTATTTTTCCTTATTTCTTTTTGCCGATTAGTCTGTAGACTTTTATTCCTGTGTATGGGGATTTTGCTACTGCAAATAACATCGGCCCGCGGGCAGTCTGCTTCTCAACAACCTCATACTGATCAGTCTCAAACGCCTGCTTCGCCTTAATATCGTAGAACTTCAACTTCTGCTTCTTGGACATGTGTTGACAATACTCATTGGTTTATAAAGCTTTTGTTTAATTTGGATACTGTATTTTATTCTACAGTATTCTTTATGAAATAAATATTGGGGATGTTCTATTTCTTCTTTGTTTTATTTATGTAGTTTTTCTCTTTCTGTATATTCTATATTGCTCTAGACCTTTTTTTGTAGGCCTCAATCTAAATAGTAAAGATAAGAAAATACATTACATTCAGTATTTAAAGGGACGTGGCTCTCTTATCGATATATATGGTGTATAGAAAAGTTGTTGCTATATTAGGCGTTGGCGGAGTCGGAAAGACCATTTTTGCTTATAGAATACTTAAGATATCGGATACGCCTGTACTTACGCTAAGACCTAGTTATTATAGAATTTACCTCGGAGATTTAGAAGTCGATTTAGTAGATGTGCCAGGTCAACGCGTATTTGACGTGGCGATGAAGTTCGCCTCATTTAAAATACCGGTTATTGACAGACTTATCTATATGTACGATGTGACAAATTACGAGTCTCTTTTCGCAATTTCAGAATTACATACTTTATTCATAGAGAGGGGTTCTCAAGTAGCAAAAGGGTAGTTGTTGTCGGTAATAAGATGGATTTTACGACCGAGATAGGGTTTTATATTGAAGCAAACGAGATTGCAACTTCTATAGGTGCCAAAGAGGTATACTATATATCTACCGTCAGAGACCCCCTGAGGTTTTTGTAAAAATTATATTAGGAGACTATGATTAGACAATTAGAATATTGCTTTAGGCATTATGCGATCTAAATTTTTAGAGTATAATACTTAATGTCTATTTATCAAAGTGCGGCTATATAGAAAGTCCTAATCGTTTGAGTACTTGTTTATATGTCATTTCCCAGTTTTCTCTCGTAAGCCAAATGACCTCAAACCCCAATCTTTTCGCGATACCTATATAGTTCCTATGTATGGTCGCTAAAATTCTCGGGGTATTTGATACTACTTCTTCCAAGTCAGTTGTGAAATTTGGGCACTTGAATTCCATGGCGCCAATTTCATCAACTATAGCTAAGTTGCATGGCTTATGTCGCAAGGCCTTGCTTATAAGAGTACACGTACCTAGATTAATTACATATTTGCCGACGGAAGGCATGCCAATTCCTTCTCTGGCAAAGGGCTTTCTCTCCCCGGAGTTGACATCTATTATATCAAATCCTATTCTTTTTCCGCCATCTCTTACTTCTACTGTTATAAACCCACATATGGCAAATTTAGATTTAGCTACTTCCAATACCTTTGTTACTAGTGTTGTTTTTCCAACACCCGGCATACCGGAGATTCCTAATTTAAGTTCAGCCCTTTCACGCAACGTCATATATTCGGCTTAGTCTAGCTTCATCATATGTCTTGGAGATATATCAAGATATAAAACTTCTTGATGGCGTTAAAGTACCTTCTAGTGCTTTTTCAATAATACCTTTTATAAGTCTTTCAAATGGGGTGAATGTCTCGCCTAATGTACTTTTTAATTTCATTAACATTTTCTTTATTTCTATCGCGATATTTACCATATCGTCTTTTTCTCTTTTCTCGTCGCTATAGTCATCTGAATACTGATATAATATGCCAAGCAAGCGACCTAGTTTTGTAGCGGTATCAAAAAGTTCTCTTCTACCTAATAGAATGATCGGCAACACCAGCGTGGCCTCAATGAGCGGTGCAGTTTTAAACTCTGCGGCTTTTTTGTATTCGCCGTCAAGATCTAAGGCTTGCCCTATTGATAGTCTCTGTGCGACATCTGCTAGATATTCTACAACTTCTGGCCCAAGCTGCAACGCCCTTTTTATAGACTCTGCAATAATCCAGTCGCTTGCTACTATAGATCTTCCATCCCCATATAATGCCCGTGGCGTCTTAACCCCTCTTCTTTCGTCGTGTTTGTCCATGACATCGTCCTGAAGTAAAGATACAATATGTAATAACTCTACTATAGCCGCTGCTTGTATAATCTTTGTTTCAAATATAGACTTTCTGTCAAGACTATAGGAAAATGTGAGAAGGAGAATAGGCCTAAGGAGTTTTCCTGGGGTCTCTATGTAGTAACGTATAACGTCGCGAAGAGATCTAGGCTCAACACTCTTTCCAACGTTTTGGAGAAGTTCTCTGACTTGTTCGAGCGCCGTTAGAATCTCGCGAGGTAATGACACGGGTAAAAAATCTTTGTGGATTAAATACTAAGCTTTCGCAAAAATATTACTTTGCTCTATAGCGGCCTTCTGCTGTTTTCTCTACCTTTCCCTCTCTCACAAGCCTGGTGAGTTGTGCTCTTACAATTGCTACTTTTTCTACACCTAGGACTTTTGCTATTTCTTCTGCTGTAAATTCTTTACCTTTATTCTGGGACAGATATTCGTATATTTTAGCTTTTACGCCAGATGGCATAAATAAAAATAAAGTCCGCAATATTTAAAGATTTAAGGCGAGAGCGGCGCCAACTTTAATAATGGTGTTGTATCGTTCCTATATGGTTAAACTCGCGCTTGTAGTAGCAGAGTTTAACTACGATATTACACAACTAATGTTACAAAAAGCTCTTGAACATGCGAAGTTTTTAGGCGCTGAGGTCACGTATGTAGTTAAAGTCCCTGGTGTTTTTGACATACCAATGGTGTTAAAAGAGTTGGCGTCGAAAAACGATGTTGATGCGATTGCCACACTTGGCGCGGTGATACAAGGCGCGACAAAACATGACGAAATAGTCGCTACTCAAGCTGCTAGGAAAATACTAGATATCGCAGTTGAAGTGGACAAGCCTATTACTCTCGGGATTATTGGACATGGCGCAAATAGAATACAGGCGCTTGAGAGAGTAGAAGAGTATGCCAGACGTGCTGTAGAGGCAGCTGTAAAATTAGCGAGAAGAAAGAGAGCTCTAAAGGAGGCGAAATATACAGGTTCGACGGTGTATATAGACTAGCGCAATAAACTACTCTTGCTGCCGTCCAAATAACAGCTTTCTCATCTCGGCGCCTACTATCTCTATGGGGTGGGTTCTTGCAGACTCCATCAACTTTTTTAGTGTGAGACCACCTCTTGCATATTCCTCGACCCACTCCTTGGCAAATTCGCCGCTTTTTACACGAAGTGCAAAGATCCGCATTTTTTTCTTTACTTCTTCGTCAATTATTTTAGGCCCCACTGTTAAACCTCCGTATTTAGCGGTGTCGGAGACGCCGTTTAACATTCCGTAGATACCTCTTTGCCATATTAAGTCCATGATGAGTTTGGCCTCGTTTAAAACCTCGAAATAGGCCACCTCTGGTTGATACCCCATTTCTACAAGCACCTCAAACCCCTTTTTGATCAACTCCATAAGTCCGCCCACTAATACGATCTGTTCGCCTATCAAATCTGTTTCCGTCTCTTCGGCAAATGTAGTTTCAATAACTCCTGCCCTGGTTGCGCCAATGCCCTTGGCTATAGCAAGCGCATATTTCAAAGCCGCGCCGCTGTAATCTTGGTGTACTGCTACAAGCGCAGGCACCCCTCTTCCTGCCAAAAATTCCTCTCTAACGGCCTTACCCGGCGCCTTAGGTGCAACCATTATTACGTCGACATTTTTAGGCGGTTTTATAAGGCCGTAGTGTATGTTAAAGCCGTGGGCAAAGTCAACTACGGCGCCCTCTTTTAAAAATGGTGCTATCTGGTTTTGCCACACCTTTGGTTGTTCCATATCGGGAATCAACACCATTATTACATCTGCTTGCGCAACAGCATCACTAACTTCGTATACTTCAAACCCCTCCGAAACTGCTAGATTCCACGAGTTGCCCCCCTTTCTTAAACCAATTATTACTTTCAGCCCGCTGTCTCTTAGGTTTAAAGCCTGTGCCCTGCCTTGTATGCCATATCCGATTACTGCTATAGTCTTCCCCTTTAGAGGCTCTAAAGATGCGTCTTTGTCAGTATAGATCTTTGCCATATCTATAAAACTCTAGCTGTTTATATATTCTTCTATTTTTAACACCTCGGGTAATTTATCCAGCTTAGCAACTAGCCATCGAACTTCATCTGGAGGTCCCTCTACTCTCATGTAAATCTTATACATAGAGTCCTCTAGTGTTACAGACATGTTAATCAGTTGGACTTTTGCTCTGCGCGTAATTGCTATAACGCGGCCAAGGGCGTCTAAAGACTTTGGCACAATTATGTTAATATTACTCATACGTCAATTTGACATCCATACCTGGCGGTAATATTGCGGAAGTTAACCAATCGCCAGGCTTAACCCACGGTAGCACTATGTCGTATTCGCTATCAATCGTCAAGTCCACTATCAAAGGTTCGTTATTTCTCAACGCTTTTGCCACAGCTTTCTCTAGCTGTTCGTAACTCTCTGGCCTAATTGCATCTATATCGTACGCCTCTGCTATCTTTAAGAAGTCGGGCCTCTTGCTAAACTCAGTCGCAATTATTCTCCTCTGGTATAGGTATATCTGCCATTGTTTAACTAACTGCAAAGCTCTGTTGTCAAAAATTACGACCACTATGGGCAAGTTATAATCTCTTACGAGAGCTAGATTGTTCATAGTCATCTGGAAGGATCCATCTCCGTCAATACACAAGACAGGTCTCTCTCTTGCGGCTAGTTTAGCTCCTAACGCGGCCGGGACGCAGAAGCCCATTGTGCCTAGCCCAGCGGATGTTATAAATGTCCCAGGTTCATAGACGTCCCATACAATTTCTGCCCACATCTGATGCGAGCCAACGCCAGTGACAGTAATCGTATCTCTAGGAGCCGCGGCCCTTAGGATTTTCAACGCCTTCCACGGATGAAATGCCGGCGTTGACGCCGATATCTTAGCCATGGTTTCTTCATATTTTTTTCGAATTTCTAGGAGCCAATCTATAAATTTCTGATTTCTAAAACTTGATACGTGTATGTAGTCTAGTAGTAGTCTTAGTGTTTCTTTTGCATCTCCTACTATGCCTATAGTTGGTTTTACATTTTTACCTATCTCGCTTTTATCTATATCAATATGGATTAGCTTAATTCTGCCGCTCTTTACATATTCTATCAACTCTTTGAAACGTCCCCACGTCCTATCGCTAAATCTAGTGCCCACTGCTAATATGACATCTGCATTTGCTAACGCGGCATCGGCCTCAGCCCGGCCATGCATACCGGCGGGTCCCATGTATAGCGGAAAGTCGTGGGGTATTGCCGCTTTGCCAGGTAGAGTAGAAACGATGGGCGCGTATAGAGTTTTTGCAAGCTCTAAAACCTCTGGAGTGGCGCCTGACCACAACACGCCGCCTCCTACAAGAATTACTGGTCTTTCGGCCTCCGATAGATATTTAGCTGCAAGTCTAGTTTTATCTACATCTGGCGGAGGCGGTATAAACTTCTCTCTATTTACAACGATTTTATCCTCGTAATCGGGTGCAGGGGCAATTTGGATATCTCTGGGGAGATCTATTAATGTAGGCCCAGGTCTTCCTAAGATTGAAATCTCATAGGCTGTTTTAAACGCTGAAGAAGCTTCTGAGGGTTTTCTAACCTGGTATACAAATTTTGTAATTGGAGTTACCACGCCTAGGATATCTGTTTCTTGGAATCCGTCTCTCCCAAATATGTTTGTAGCTACCTGTCCCGTGATTACTACTAGAGGCGTAGAGTCCATATATGCGTTGGTTAGCCCAGTCACGACGTTTGTAGCCCCTGGACCGCTTGTAACAGCTACAACAGCCGGCTTCCCTGAAACTCTAGCATAGCCTTCTGCCGCGTGCATTGCGCCTTGTTCGTGGCGAAATAGGATAGGCTCTATCTCTTGGTCGTATAATGCATCATATAACGTCATTATAGACCCGCCGGGTATTCCCAAGATATGTTTTATCTTATAGGCTTTGAATGTTTCAACTAGTTTGTCTACAACTCGTTTTGAATCCCCGTTTCGAGCCCCGAAATTACCCCCGACATTAGCTATGCAAAAAATACAAATATTTAAACGTTCTTCCCTCTATATAGAGTATTTATAGCTCTTGTAGCCAATTTTATTACATTTCGCACATTTGGATACGTCTCTATGCTGTCTATATCTGATATGTCAATCCACATGCCACTTCTTAGAACACCTCCCACCTCTCTTACTAAGTAAATGAGATCGAAATGTATATGCACCTCCTCTGGGTATTGTACAACCTCCTCTAATATGACAAAGGGAAGCGGCCTTTCAACAACATTATCGTCTTTTATGCCGTGAACATATCCTATGGGCTCTACTACTAAGCCCGTTTCTTCTTCAAACTCTCTCACAAGAGTTTCTATAGGAGTTTCTCCCTCTTCCACATGCCCGCCTGGGTAGAGATATACGCCAAGTCGCCTGTGTTTTACCATTAAGACTCTGTCGTCCCTTATCAATACACCGCTAGCAACGACACATTTCTTAACCATGAGTCTTATCAATAAGTTTTTAAAATGTGAGATGGTACCAGTAAGTGTTTAGTAAGATAAAATTGGGAATTGAAGAATGGAGGAGACTAGAGACAGACCTCATGAGAATATCTTCAGGAGAGCCCCTCGAGATAATTATTAACCTTACTCTGGTGGCTACTGAAGAGGGAGAGGAGTATGAGGAAGACGAAGAAGAGTATCATCACCATACATTTGAAGAGAATGAATTTACAAAGGAAGTTGCAAAACTGATGGACCACATAGCACAAACCTATGGCGTACACATCCATCCACATCTACATAGTAACCATGGCAGTGTTATGTTTGCAGTGAAGGGGGCTCCAAAAGACCTTATAAAAACGCTAAGAGATACTGTGGAATATATAAAGCTCAATTGTGAGAAATGTATACTACATACACTAGATGGCGAGTTTCACATAGGCGAAGATTTAGCAGCTATATATTTTGGCGATGCGTATAAGGTAACTTTTATCCTACCTGCTGAAGACGGCAGAAGGCTAAAAATCCACGAAATTCATCTTTAGTTTTATGCAGTTAATTACATCCAAGACCTCTCTCTCCTTTATCTTTTCCATATCTTCAAGAGATATATGCGGATAACCGCCTATCCATATATGCCTATGGATAAAGGAACTATCTTCCACACTCCACACGCACTTCCTCTCCTTGATTTTGTCTAAGTCGTTGACGTGTATAACCACATCGCAATCGCACTGAGTCGGGCATCCAAGAATCTTCGCCAACAGCGACGGCCCTCTTACAACCGGCACGCCGAGCTTATATATTTCCCAGTAAAGTTCGCACTTGTAATTCTTTCTCTATAAAATTTAAGTCTATATCATCGTCCTCTAGGATAATATAAATATCTCTGAGGGAGATCTTCTTCTTACGTAACATCTTAGGGGACACTTCCACAAGCTCCGGCACTAAAGTATCGTCGATCTTTTTTACAAATATCTTCACATTAAACAAAGCTACTCTTTTAAACTACTGATGCGAACTTCTTCCCCTGGCGCTGTTGGGAGATAGATGTTATCATATCCCTCGTTTATAAGGCGTCGGATTAATACTGATGCAGATAGAGGATCTGTGTGTACAAGTATGATCTTCGTATCTCTAGAGAACCTCTTTATAAAATGCTCTAATTCCCTCCTCCCAGCATGTGCGCTGAAGTCAAACCATTCAAGTCTTGCGTCAACTTTTATTATTGTACCATCAACTACAGCGTATCCTTTGCTTAAAATTTCAAACCCAGGCGTATTTGGAGCTTGGAAAGATGGTAGGAATATACCATTTTTCTTGTTTTGTGCCATCTTTTTGAAGTAATATAAAGCAGCGCCGCCTTTTAACATGCCTGCTGGGGCTATAATCACTGAATGTTCCTCTAGCGCCCCTTTTCTCACATACGCGCTAGGTACCTCTATAGCTACTTCTAGGGCTTTTTTATAAAGGCCGGGGTCTCTTAACAGATGTGGATATCTCGCAATGATTTGATTTATCTGTCTCGCAAGTCCATCGATATATATTGGGTATTTATCTACGCCATGTTTCACCAGCGTTAGTAAAATCTCCTGTGCTCTACCTAGTGCAAAAGACGGTATTAACACAGAGCCGCCGCCCTCTAAAGTTTCTCTTACAGCCTGTATAAAATCTCTTTCAAGTTTCTCGCGTGGTGGATGATCCGTAGAGGCATATGTCGCCTCCATTATTATAACGTCGGGGTTTTTCGGCAAGTTATATACATCAGCCCCCCTAAGTAGGTTTGTATCCACTGTGTTGAAGTCGCCTGTAAAAACCACAACCCAACCCTCCACTTCAACTACGCCTATTGCACTCCCAGGTATATGACCGGCGTTATAGATTGTTAAAACAGCGTCTCTACCAATTTCTACGGGCTCGCCGTATATAAGAGGTATAGCGCTTGCCATGGTTTCTCTAACCTCTTCTTGCGTATAAGGCAGATAATATCCAGAGAGTTTTATTGCATCTGTATACATCAAATCGCTTAGCTCCATAGTAAGAGATGTCGAATAAATAGGAGTCCTAGACGAAATATAGAGTAAAGGAAGTCCGCCGCTGTGATCCAAGTGGGCATGGCTGAGAAAAACCGCTGTGAGGTCTCGCGGGCGTATGTGAAGCGGAAATACCGGCCTGCCTTGTGCGTCAAAAGATACGCCGTAGTCTAGCAATATGCCATTTGACGCTGTTTTTAAAAAAACAGCTAGTCTACCTACCTCGCCTGCGCCGCCTAAGAATCTTATCTTCACAAACCTGCCGTAGTTTAGAAATAAAACTATTTTTAGAGGGGTGTCTCCTAACCTTGTGGAAGAAGTCAGTAGGTACCTAGACAGAATAGTCGAAATAAATAGAAGAATTCTTAGAGAGCTGGAAGAGATAAACGAAGTACTAGCAAAAGCTAGGGAAAGAGAGCTCGGGAAGCGCAGATAAATTTATATATCAATCTACTGGGGCGTCTCATGCCGTTTACTACATCTATACAGCCTAGACGACAACGGCTTAGCCTATACACGGCGCCGCTACATTTAAGACATAAGCTATTCAATGCAAAGCTCTCACCTGATTTACAGAAAAAATTGGGCGTAAAAAGACTTCCTGTAAGACGCGGCGATACGGTTATGATAATGAGAGGGGATTTCAAAGGTGTTACCGGCAAAGTCGTTAAAGTAGATCTTAAGAAGGTGAGAATATATGTAGAGGGAGCTACCAGGACAAATAGCAAGGGTCAAACCGTGTATTACCCAATACATCCCTCTAAAGTGATGATAATAGATATCGATACATCGGATAAGATTAGACAGAAAATAATACAGAGAAGAAAGAAGGAGTAGATATGGTACATCTACGTCGTACAACTGCACCATACTGGTGGCCTATACCGCGGAAGATCGGAGGAGTATGGGTAGTAAGATCTTCTCCAGGGCCCCATAGTCTTGCCTATTCGTTGCCACTTGCAATAATCATAAGAGACGTACTAAAATATGCTAAGACAATGCGTGAAGCAAGATATATAATATCGAGAGGATATGTAAAAATCGACGGCGTTATTAGAAAAGACTATAAGTTCCCAGTGGGTCTTATGGACGTTGTAGAAATCGTGCCAACGGGAGAAATTTACAGAGTTGTGCCAGACGAGAAAAAGTATTATGCCCTCATTCCTATTTCTTCAGAAGAGGCAACGTTGAAATTGCTAAGGGTAGAGGGGAAAACTGCAGTAAAAGGTGGTAAGTTGCAACTACATTTCCACGATGGTAGAAACTTAATAGTATCTCAAGACGTAGGTCGTCATATAAAAACCTTTGATACTGTGCTATACGATTTACAGAATAAAAATATAAAAATGCATATACCATTTAAGCTGGGAGCCTATGCTGTAGTCACCCGCGGTGGTAATGTAGGCTTCTCTGGAAAATTATATGAAATTGTTTGGACACTAAAAAGAAGACAGTCCGTTGTCGCGTTAAAAAGAAATGAAGAAGTGAGAAGAACAATTCTAGATTACATAATGATAACAGGATCTGAAGCTCCTGTTATAAAAATCTCTCCTTAATCAGCAGGAGGCTTCTCTTCTGTATAAACCTCAGCCATCTTCTTCGATAAGATTCTCTCCTCGGCTTTCCAATACGCATCTCCGTAGTAATCAAGAGCTTTTCCTATATCACTTAGGCTAATGGCTATAGGTTCATACACTCGCACGACGTCGCCCTCCACAACCCACCCCTCTACAACGCCCCCTACTGCCCAATCGTATTTTGCATTTATCACATACCGTCTTTCAAACGTAGACCCTCTGACTTTAATGTATACAGTAGCTATGCCAAATTCTGTAAAAAACCGTGATACTACATCCCGATATCTCTCGTTAGCCTTAGGAGATGGCACCCTCTCAAGATATATTATATCTTCTCGCTTTAAGTCTTCTTCAAGAAGTTGTAGAAGTTTCGAGACAGGCTGGCCTGTTCTTTCAATTCGCATAGTATGTGTTAACACTACGTTATTTATTTATTATACAGCCAACAAGCTACGTAATGTCCGCTCTTCACCTCTATTAATTTGGGTTCTTCTTTGTCGCATTTGCCTTTTATCGCATAGGGACATCGAGGATGAAAACGACAGCCAGACGGCGGATTTAACAAACTAGGCGGCTCGCCAGGCGGCACTTTTCTAACCTTAAATCTATTAGAGGGATCTGGATCAGGCAGAGCCTCTATTAGAGCTTGAGTATATGGATGTAAAGGCTCCTTTATAACATCTCTAAATCTACCATACTCTACAACCTTTCCAGCATACATAACTAATATTTTGTCAGATAAATATTTCGCAGTGGCTATATCGTGGGTAATGTACATCATTGTAATGCCGTATTTAGTCTGTAAGGATCGCATGAGAGAAAGTATCTCTGCTCTAATAGATACGTCGAGCATTGAGACGGGCTCGTCGGCAACAATAAACTTGGGTCTTGTAATAAGCGCTCTCGCAATACCCACACGCTGTCTCTGACCGCCGCTCAACATGTGTGGATATTTTCTGAGGAAGTCTTCAGGCGGTACAAGTTTTACCTCCTCTAGAGCTTTTATGACAAATTCATACCTCTCTTTGGGATCTACGCCTCTGAGTATAAGCGGCTCCTCTAGTATATACTGTACTGTATGATATGGGTTTAAAGAACTGAAGGGGTCTTGAAACACCATTGCGGTTGAAAATCTATACCACCTAAGTTCAGACTCTGGAAGATACGTAACATCTTTGCCTTCAAATACTATCCTGCCAGAGGTGGGCTTTATAAGTCTCAAAATTGTCCTTCCTAGTGTAGTCTTTCCAGATCCCGACTCTCCAATCACTGCTAAAACCTCGCCTTTTTCCATTGAGAAGCTAACTCCATCTACCGCTTTCACATATCTCACAGGGCTAAAAAGTCCCCTTTTTACAGGAAACCATGTCTTAAGTTCTTTAACTTCTAACAACGACATATTAATACAACCAGCATGCAACCTCGCTTTCTTCTATATGTTTCATTACAGGTTCTTCTTTGTCGCATTTGCCTTTTATCGCATAGGGACATCGGGGATGAAAACGACAGCCAGACGGCGGCGTGATGAGACTAGGTACATCGCCTGGGATATATTCTATAGTCTTTTCTTCACGTAATGTAGGCACAGCAGCAAGTAGTTTCTGTGAGTATGGATGTTTTGGTTTATAGAAAAAGACATCCGCAGGCGCTAGTTCTACAAGTTTTCCGGCATACATAACGCCAATTTTGTCGGCTATTTCAGAGGCTAAAGCTATATCGTGAGTAATAAGGATGTATGATAAATTATATTTTGTTTTTAGTTCTTTTAATAAATTCATAATATTTGCTTGAGTAATTACATCAAGAGCAGAAGTTGGCTCATCTAGAATTATTAACTTTGGTTTCATCATAATGGCCATAGCAATTACTACTCTCTGTTTCATGCCTCCAGAAAGTTCAAAAGGATATCTCATTAATACATCTTTAGTAAGGCCTACGGAACGGAGAGCTTCTTCGGAAATTTTTAAAGCTTCATCTTCTGAAAGACCAAGATGTAAGACTAGGGGCTCTATCATTTGGTCACGCACTCTCAATACAGGATTCAGGGCGTTCATAGACGCTTGAAACACCATAGATATTTTCTTCCAACGTATCTTTCTCCTAATTTCCTCCTCGCTCATCTTCATCAAGTCTATAGTTCCTAATTCGTCGTCATAAAAGAAAATTTCTCCGCCGATTTCAGCGACATTACGTGGCAACAGTCTTATTATTGTAAATGCTAGTGAACTTTTGCCACTACCGCTTTCGCCTACAAGAGCCATAGCCTCCCCCTTGTTTAACCTAAAGGAAATTCCGTCAACAGCTCTCACAACACCTCTAGATGTGCTGTAATACATCTTTACATTGCGTAGCTCGAGTAAAGGCGGCATAAAACGCTCTAAATAATACTATATATATTTATTTCGTTCTTGCCATGTGTGGAAGTAACAATAGTGGGTAATCCAACAATTGACATCATATACACAAACAAAGGTATTTTTAAGAGATACGGCGGGCCTACATATTATGCATCTCTTGCACTAGCCGCACTATATAATAATGTAAGAGTCTTAGGTGTTGTATCATCGGAAGTAGCAATGGAACTAAGAAAAATATTTCAAGAAATGGGTGTAAAAGCCGATTTAATAGAGGCGGACGTCACTACAACATTTGAGCTAGACTACAGAACAAAGCCCAGGAATGTTAGACTAGTAAAAAAGCCTTCGAGAGGTATAGAGAGAGTAGAGGGGGACATTGTAATTTTGTCCCCAGTGTATGACGAGCTTAGGGATGCAGAGATACGTGCAAGAATTGTTGTGGCAGACCTACAGGGGTATTTACGTGCTAAAATACCGCTCCCTGATGCAAATTTGGTACATTTTTCATATGACGATATACAAATGTCGATGAAAGAACTCCTAAATTTCGCTAAGAGATGGCTATATGTTGTATATACACTTGGCGAAGAGGGCTCATATGTTGTTATGGGTAGCAAATTGTATTATATAAACAGTGCAAGACTTAACGTAGAGGATGTCACAGGTAGTGGCGACGTATTTCTAGCGGTTTTAACCCTCTACCACTATATAAGAGGCATGGATTTATTAGCTTCGGTATGTGAGGCTAGTAAGTATACGGCTGGGTTTTTAATAACTAGAAGAGTCCAGCGGTACGAGTATGATTGTACTATACAAGTTGTTCAAGAGTAGCTATTCTTCTGAGAATATCTGTTCTAGTTATAATACCGACCAACCTGTCTTCAGAATCTACTACCAACAGTCTGCCAATACCCCCCGCGACCATTAAACGTATTGCCTCATGTATGTCTTCATCCTCATATATAGTTGGAGGATCTTTTACCATTACGTCTTTAACCTTAGCATCAAGTTTACACAAGGATAAAGTCTCCATTAGTTTAGAAGCCATTAGAAGACCAATAGGCTTTCCATTTTCATCTACGACAGGTATGCCCCTGTATCTCTTCTCTATAAATAGCTTTACATAAGGAGCTATTGTATCGTCTGGCTTAGCCACCACAGGATTTGGCGTCATTATGTTTTTCACAGATGTCCTAGGTATAGAGACGATCGAAGTTATTTCTACCAACGCCTCTATATCGGCCTTTATTATCTTTCCAATTAACACTAAGCCGTTAGGAAGAGGTCCTATTCTTACCTCTCGTTCTATGTATTCTGTTAAATCCCCTATAACGCGCATTGAAGCAAGAGGTTTATCTGACAGCAAACCTATTAGAGTTACATCTAATGCGTATCCGATGACGTTACTAAGCGAAACTATAGGCACAGAGAACGTTTGACGAGATAACATATCTGTGGCTTTTGAAGTAGGTATGTACCCGCCGTGAGGCCCCGCTTTACTTATCACAAGTCCCATAGACTTGAGAATTGAGAGCATATTACGCACATAGCCCTCGTGTATACCCAACGCGCTCGCAATATCTTTAGATTTAACGGGAGTATTCCCTTTATTATATAGTTCAACAAGCACTTTTAATACACTATATACGGAGTCGGAAAAGTTAACCATCTTTTAGAATTTACCCCCCAATATAAATATACTTCTGTAGGCAGATTATATATGCTTCAGCGATCGGTCTCTTGCTCATCGTATCGCTAGACCATCTTCTCATCATAGTCTAGGAAAAAATTCTGGCAAGATTTATAAAGTAGACCGATCCACGCATTAATGTTAGCACTTATCGTAGACAATGTCGATTTACTCATAAAAGAAAGGCTAGAGAAAATTGGAATAAAAGTTGATATAAAACCAGGTATTTCAAGAGAGCAGTTATTAAATATAATAGGAGACTATGATATTTTAATTTTTAGGGGAAGGCTAAGAATAGATCGAGAGATTATTGATGCAGGCACAAATTTGAAAATTTTAGCAAGATATGGCGTTGGGTTAGATAACGTAGATGTTGAATATGCTGTAAAAAGGGGTATTGCAGTTGTTAGCGCCCCTCGCGCACCTACACAGAGCGTCGCCGAATTAACGATAGGTCTTATGCTTGCAGTCGCCCGTAGAATTCCGTTGCTGAATGCCAAGGTAAAGGAGGGCGAGTGGCCTAAAGGCAAATATATAGGTATTGAACTAAGCGGAAAAACTCTTGGTGTCTTAGGATTTGGTAGAATAGGTAGGGCTGTAGCTCAAATAGCTAAGGGCTTAGGTATGAAAATTCTAGCAAGTGACATAGTAGATGTAAGTTCCGACGTGGAGAAACTGGGAGGTAGACAAGTGTCGCTACAAGAGCTTCTAAAAGAAAGCGATGTATTGTCTATCCATGTACCTCTAACACCGGACACATATAGATTAATTAATGCCGATAGACTCGCTTTAGTAAAAGATAATGCCATATTGATAAACACAAGCCGGGGTGAGGTCGTTGATCATGAAGCGTTACTACAACACATAGATAGACTATGGGGCGTTGGCCTAGACGTTTTACCAGAGGAACCCCCCAAAAGCCCCTATCTGAGAAAATTGATAACACACGAAAAAGTTGTAATAACGCCACATGTAGGTTCCGAGACTTATGAAGCAATGAGAAGACTAGCCGAGGAGCTTGTGTTAAACATAGAAGAAGTGGTCTCGAGAATAAGGCTATGAAGTATCTAACGCCAGGGCCGGTACAATTGCCGAAGTTTGTAATAGATGCGATGGCAAAACAACCACCGTTTCACCGAGATAGCGAATTTAAAAAGTTGTTCAAATCTGTATTAGATAAACTACACTCATTGTATCCAACTAGAGCCGTAGTGATGCCTGGCACAGGTACTCTAGCTGTTGATACAATGATATACAATTACGTAAACCCTGGGGACAAAATACTTGCGCTTGTCTATGGTGAGTTTGGAAAACGGGCTGTAGAGACGGCTAAGATTAGAGGCGCAAATGTGGTTGAAATTGAGCAAGACAAGCCGCCAGCTCCCGACGAAGTTGAAGACATCTTGCGGAGAGATCGTGAAATTAGGGCTCTGTTGTTGATACACAATGAGACTAGCACTGGTATCGCCTATAAGCAACTAAAGAAGCTTATCGATATTACAAAGTCGTATAACGTCCTTCTTCTTGTAGACAGCGTCTCTGGATTTCCTGCAGAGCCTCTTCCACAGGACATCGATGTTGTTGCGACGGCGTCGCACAAAGCGCTTTTAGCGCCCCCAGGGGCCTCCATCTTATACCTCTCTACAGAACCAAAGGCAGAGACAGGCGTACCTCCTTCTATGAACTTAAGAAAGTTCATAAAAATGTTAGATAATCTAGAAACGCCGTATACTCCACCGATTTCTATACTCTTCGCCCTAGACGTTTCCCTGAGTTATATACTGGAACTAGGGCCTAAGTATGTAGATATCCACAGGGAGAGAGTAGAATATCTATATTCTGCGCTGAAGTTAAGACCTATTCCGCCAGCCGGTTTACGTAGTTTTACAGTAACGGCTTTCTATTGTGAAAAGCCAAAAGAAATCATTGCTAAACTAAAGGAGGCGGGGTACGTCATCTCAGGCGGTATGTACAAATATAGAGAAAAATCAATTAGAATAGGTGTAATGGGAGATATAACCATGGAGGATCTAAGAAGAGTTGTTGATATAATTAATCGTGTGGATTGACGAAGTTAATTGTAAGCTCTGTATAATTTCATCAAGGACCAGCGATTTAGTAAGGCTTAATAGACCTGAAAAACTCCCTGAGATTCTAAGCGAACTCTCCCGTCTATTGCAAAAGTCTAGCAGAAGTGAAGCATTTTCCGAGAGCTTTAGATCTGTAGCTAAGCTTGTCGGCGTAGAGGATCCCTATAGAGAATATAAGGAGAGACTAGCTACAATAGGCAAAAAAGTTGCGGAGATCGTGAGACACAAACTTCAACAAACTTCATGGGATTTAAAAACTGCCCTCAGAATAGCGGCTGCGGCGAATATCGTTGATACAAGCGTATTGGGCTATAGACCTAAGAAACTAGAGGAAGCCATATGGGATTTGCCAGCAATAGAAGAGTACGTAGAGTTACCCTCTGAATTATATTATGTGCTTGATAATGCAGGAGAGGCGCAAATAGACTTTGTTGTAGCTGAGGCATTAGAGAGAAATGGTATTAAACCCATATTTGTCGTCCGTTCGGAACCTTATGAAATAGACATGACAGAAAGCGATCTGGCAGGATACAGGGTGATAGCTACGCCCGGCAATATATCTCCCATCAGATGGATAAGAGATAGATTCATAATAGCGAAGGGTATTGCCAATTTTGAGGCATATATAGAATGGGGAGAGGTACCAGCGCTTCTATTGTTCAGGGCAAAGTGTGATGTACTCTCCAGGGTATTTTCAGTCCCTAGAAATTCGCCTATTATTATCAGCGGCGAGAAGGCTAAGGCTATTAGCCTAGCACAATAAGCTTTACAGGCACTCCATTCTTATATTGAATGGTGATTTTTAGAGACTCTAGCCCACCCTCTCTTATGATAGATTGCGCTACTTCTCTCACCTTTTTTAGGACGCTTAGCAGATCTACCATGTGTCTATAAGATTCTTCCAAAATCTCGTATCTGGTCATAGGATTAGGGTCTATATATAGCTGGAGACCTGTGATTTCAAGAGGTGGACTCTTCTCTGAACTTCCAGTGCTAAATTTCCTCAATAACTCTTGAAGTCTTTTATACCGCTCTAGTGAAGGCTTTAAATTTTCCAACTCTGTGCTTAACGCCTTAACCAACTCTTCTAATTCTCTGACTTTCTGGTCAAGCTCGGATAAAAACTGATTTGCATCACTATAAGTCTTCACAGTATATACATCCATATACCATATGCCTATAGCCATTTATAAGCACAACGCTTAAGTAATCCAAGCGTTTTTCCTTACAAGTGCCCCTTCGTATAAATTTATACGGATAGTGTAATCACCCTTGCCTAGATACGTTTTTAAACAGTCGGAGATATTGGTATAACGTCTTCTTTTGATTACATAGACCCTAGAGCCCTGTACAAACGGCCCTATTATGTCCTTATCTAAATATTTTTCTACAAATGCATCAACTGCACCGTCATAGACAGGGGGCCCCCTGTGTAACATATAAGGCGGAAGCTCGATCTGTTCCACTACATATATAAGAGAGACGTAAGACTTTTCGTCGCTTTCAACACCCCATCGGTACACCCTGAAGCCGCATTGTTTAAGCCAATTAAAAACTGATCTCCCAATTCTCTTATAACGTCCCCAGACGATGTCGGGAGGCTCATTAGGGTATGGGAATACCACCTCTACAACATTTGTTTTAATGACGGCGCCTTGTCTCTGTTGGAAATATGTTATAGAGGGGTTTTTTAAAAATCGTCGTGATGCCAATATAAAAGTTGACATAGATGTCAACGAAACAGCTGCGGCTACGTTTCTCTCAGGGTCTACAGGGTCTACAACAACAAGCGGCGCTTTAAACTTCGCCCTAGATTCAGAGAAAGTAATATATGTACGATAAGGCCTCCATCGTGATGCCGCTTTAAGAACATCTATAAATGAGCCATAATATGCAACAAGAAGCTCAGTTAAATATCCAGAAAAGCCTTCAACCTTTATTTCAGCCCCATAAACTCCAATTGTTTTCATAAAGAGCTTTAACAATCTGACATCTCGTCTCTGCTCTTCGCTGAGTTTTTCAACTAGAAACTTATGGTGAAGTGGCGTTCTATCAGCTGCCGTTATAGGTCTTTCGCCAAAGCTAATTTTATAGCATGGAACAACGTCTACTTCGTATCCATCGACAAGGAGAGAAAGATATGGGTGTTGCGCATAACGCATGCTCCATGTGACCCCCCTCTCTGAAAAGTATCTTGATAACAGCGTTATAACATCTTTTATATTTATGTTTCTGTTTGTGAGTACAATAAAGATATCTATATCGCGTTGCCCGGGTAGCCATGTAGAACGTGCACTAGAGCCGTATACGCCTATCTCCGCCTCTATCCCATATTTATTTATTGCATCGGCGATTAAGGCCTTAACTTTCTCCGTAACTTTCTTTAACTCTCTCTCTTCCTCTTCGCTAGGCGTAACGAGTTTATAGGCCTCTCTAAGTACCTCCTCTAAAGTGCTCACGTGAGATATTGTACAAAGAGGTCACTATAAATAGGCCCTCTCGGCGTTAGCACTGACTTTTTTAGTTTCACCTTATCTACTTCGATAACGCCGAATTCGGCTTCTCTATAGCGCTCAATAACCTCTCTGAGTTTATCTATGTTTCTTCCAGATTTAATTCTCCCTATAGTAAGATGAGGAGAAAATTCGCGATCCTCTCTATGTTCTGCATATTTATCTACTAAATTTCTTACTATATTTGCGAGATTGACAAGATTTTCTAAACCCTTAGAAACGCCAATCCATAATACACGAGGTTTAGCCAAGTCCGGAAATACGCCAAGTCCAGAAAGCGCGATTTTAAACTTACTGAATCTGATGGTTGTTAAGGATTTAACAATATCATTAACTCGGCTTTGAGGAATTTCTCCCAAAAAACGCAGAGTTAGATGTAAATTTTCTTTTTCTACAAGCTTTATGTCGAGACCAAGTCTTAGAACCTCTCTTTGTATTTCCTCTACTTTTTTAACAATCTCCGGATTTTCGACGTCGATAGCTACAAAAGCTCTAACCAAGGTCATGACCTCAGGTTATGTAGCCACTTAGTCAATAAGTTGCATGTAAGGGGGGTTATGAAACTAACGCCGCATCGGTCAGAATATGGACAATATACACAGGGTATTGATAACAAAGTTCTAAGCTCATTTGGGAGGGCGTCAAAATCTACTATAAAGGCCTCTACTGTCTCCTCATGTATTTTACTAAGCAGTCTATATGCCTTCTCAGTCAATCTTACTATGTATACACCTCGTTTGTTTCCGCCAACTCTTTCTCTCGCTATGAGTCCTCTTTTTTCAAGTCTAGCGAGTATGGGTAGGCCGGTCTTACTATCTATTCCAATGTACTTCCAGAGATTCCTCTGTTGATAGCTACCGCCAAGTCTCTCAAGCCCCTGTAATATCTGTATCTCAACCTCAGTAAGTACATCAGACTCTTCTGCAAACTCTTGTGTCGCCACGTCACTAAAATAGTGGTCTCCATTTAAAAATTTAAACTACACCGTGACCTCAATATATAGGATCTCCGAGAGTTCTTTCAATAGATCTCGTATAGGTCCTTCCGTGGTATCTGTAGCTTTTGCCAGCTCTTTCTGAGTCACCTCTACGCCGGCTATGTAACAGGCGTAATAAACAGCGGATGCTGCGAGAACTTGCGGCTTTCTTCCATTTCTAATACGTGGTGATGATAAAATATAGCGTAATATATCCACGGCTATACGTTGCACCTCTGCAGATTTCTCGTCGCCTATACCCAACGCCGATACAATCCTGGGTATGTATATTTTTGGATCTATACGCGGCGGTTTTATACCAAGTTTATTTGCAACACGCATAAGCTCCATATATGCTGAGATAAAAGACGAACGGTTAATTCCGAGGTTTTCTGCTAGGCTCCTTAAAGTAATTGCGGCTACCCCATGTTTCTTGAGCGTGAAATATAGAGCTGCAGCATACCCCTCAAGTCTTGGCGCCCGATATCCAGCATCATATAACTTTTTATACAACATGACAGTATCCTCTATCACAGCTTTTGGGATGTTAAGCTTCTGTTTTGCAGCTTCTAAAAACTCTCTTATGTCTACCTCTATGCGTTCAAGTGGTGTAGAGATAGGTCGTGCAAACTTCTTTAAGCTAAGCGCCTTAAGTTTATCGGCTATCTTCACATTGCCGAATTCTATATCTCCCATAGAGGAGCCTATGGGGCCTGAATACGCCCTTGATGACTCAGGTTTCCTCCACTCAGGGCCTAAATCTGCAACTCCCTCTCTTAAGACAGTTCCGCAATTCTTACATATAACTTGTCCACGTTCGTAATCAACAACTACGTCATTAACTGCGCCGCACACCGGGCAGCGGTGCTCCTCTACTTCAAATATCAGCTTTCTAGTCATTTTCTCCTCTTCTCTAAGTCCTGTAGTTTTACATACAGTGGTTGCCCTATTAAAGATTCATCGCGAACATAAGGTTTTACAAGCCCGTACGGATTTTTTATATTACCTATTACATCGTAGAGAATGCCGACTTTTTTCATCGTGTAAGTATAGATGTTTATATAAATGGGGGGAACCTCGTTAAGTTTTACCACGAGGTTCCCGAGACGTGAATAATGAAGAGCAGTTCCAATGCGTTTCATTAAAACCCCATCGCGCCCTAATTAATAATAGTTATGCCTTTCAATATCTAGGTAATATGAGGATCTCCGGCTTATTAGGACCTGAGTTCAAACACCGCCTATCCCTAGGCGACGCCTAGGGACTTTCTCTCCGCCCACGCCGTCACCAGTACCTACGATAATTCAGGCATGGGGTCATGGTGTCTGGCAGCACTTGGCCTTTCACCAGCGCCCTTCCCTCGATGTTTATCACGGCCGCCACGTCTCTACCCCCTCACTCGCAGCGGGGCAACGGAGTGCCCTCGAGACAGAGCCCCTCACAAGACGCCCCCACACCGCAGGCAAATTGAGGAAGTCCCCCTCGGGTTGACCTTGACGATTGGCATCTTCCCCTCTCTAGCCTTTTGTATAATTTCTCTTAAACATAATCATAAACCTAACTCTATAGACTCTATCTCTGAGCTTGGGTCATTAATTCTCAATATCATATACTTCGACATCTCCTTTGGCAAATTCTCGACGGCTATACGAGAGAAGTTTAAATACCCCACTGTTATTAAAAGGCTGTGAAGCTAGCCGCATTTTACAAAGGCAGAGATTTAAAAAAGCCCAGCGGCGGGAAAAAGGGAAGAGTAAGAAAAACTAAGAAGAAGGCGTTGTGTGGAGGCCCTCCACAAATACCTAAACTAGGTGAAAGAGATTTGAGACTTGTAGAGAGAGTAACAGGAGGTAACTTAAAGGTTAGAGTCAGGGAGGTAAGATATGCGAACGTTTACATTCCAAAGGAAAGGCGGCATGTAAAAGCTAAGATACTCTCAATTTTGTCAACGCCAGCAAATCCAGATTTTGCGCGTCGCAATCTTATAGTCAAAGGTGCGGTGATACAGACCGAGGTTGGCAGAGCTGTCGTCACGTCGAGACCTGGGCAAGACGGGGTTATAAATGCAGTGCTTATAGAATGAAGAAACGAGGCGGGAGAATACTCTGGCTTGTTTACCTAGACTCGTCGGTCCCTCGTTCTCGGGGTAGAATTTTGCCGCGAAGTAAAGCTGTGAGTAAGCCGACTTTACAAGAAGTTATACAGGCTTTAGAGAGACTGGGGTATAGATATCAAGTGTACCAAGATAAAAAGTATCCGGCGCTTTGGTTTGAAGAGCGGCAGGGCTACATCGTGGTAGAAACTAGTGAAAAATTACGTATACTTGCGCTTAAAGTTGCGGAAGAGGTAAGAAAACTCAGGCGTTAATGTATACAGTATTTTTTGTAGGCACAGCAGGTTCTGGTAAATCTACTCTTGTATCAACTCTCTCCACGTGGATGGAAGACCAAGGTTTTGACGTCGGCATAGTTAACCTAGATCCTGCGGTAGAGTACTTACCTTATGTGCCCGATATTGACATAAGGGATAGGATTAGCGCCAGGAAGATAATGAAGCAGTTTAAACTAGGGCCGAACGCGTCTATAATTGCGGCTGTTGATATGATAGTGACTGAGGCCGAGAGAATTAAGGAGGAGATGGAGATAATCGGGGCCCCCATTTACCTAATAGATACGCCAGGCCAAATGGAGCTTTTTGCGTTTAGACAGAGCGGTGCATATCTAGTACAAAAACTATCTGATGTCCACACCTTAGTAGTATATGTGGCAGATGCTGTCTATGCACAGTCTGTTGATGGTTTTGCTGTGACTATGTTGCTTGCTCTGTCTACCAGGATACGGTTTAAAAAACCGCAGATATTGGTAATCAACAAATCCGACCTTCTGTCAGAAGACGTACGTATAAATATTTTAAACTGGGTAGAGGATCCAACTACATTACTTGAGTCTATAGATTTACCACCTTATGAAAAGGAAATCTTACGCTCTGTCGCCAATATGGGAGGGTTTATAGAACCTCTTTTTGTTTCTGCCAAAACAAGCGAGGGCATAGACAAACTCTACTACCAACTCCAACTACACTACACTGGGGGCGAAGATGTTCAGCTACCTCCCTGATGAGGCTTGAGGTGCTCAGGAGTTACTACAAGAATCTTCTTCTTATCTCCTAAATAGGTCTCTATAACATACGCTCTACCCCTAGTACCGATCACAACGCCAACCTTCCCCTGGTAACGTCTATGCGGCGCATTTTCCACAAAGGTCGGATCTATATCTATTACAACTCTATCGCCAGGTTTGTATTCATATAAAAGGCGGGAAAGTCCGGAGAGTCCTCTTTCTCTAGGTTTCTTTCTTAATAACTTTCTGCTCTTGTAACGATAGCCATGTGTTCTCTTAACCATACGTCTCTAAAACTCGGCAGTTATTAAAATTTTAGTTTTCGGCGAATAAGTTAAAAAGGTGAGATATGATAACGTGTAGTGAGCATTAAGAAAATACGCAAATCGGAGGAGATAACTAATGCTAAGGCATTGGAAATACTAAGGACGTTGTCTACTACAACTCAACTTTCAGAAGACCAGAGAAAAACGCTTGACTATTTAGAAAAGGTAACAAAGAGAAAGCCTGACGAGGCAGAGTCTATAGTGAAAAAGCTAATTGAAAAATTTGGATTCACACGTATTACAGCAGTTCAGTTAACAAATCTGTCTATAGAAAGCTTAGATGAGTTAAAACTTATACTCTCATATCTTGAGAAAAGGGAGTATTCAGATAGTGAGCTAAAGGAAATATACAAGATACTAACTGGGCAATGAAGGGGAGAAAGGAGGAGTATGCATATGTAATAGACATACTACCCCCGGAAGTAGCAGTTTACAAACTCCCACCGAAAATGAGAAGGGAATTCCCACATGATGCGACATATGCCCATTTAGTTGGTGAAAACCATTTTACGCTTTTGGAAGTGACGCTTAAAAAAGGAGTTACTGTAGACATAGGAGAGAGATTATACGTAGGACTTGGGACTAGAGATAAGGTTGACAAAATTGTGAGAAGGATAAGATACGACGATCTTCAACCACAGGGCAAAGAGAATCTTCGTGTGATCATAAGAAAGATTGTAGAACAGCAAGAGGAGCGTTTTATAAAATGGCTCAATGAGGCGGGGCCTATCACTTTAAAACTCCATAGTCTGGAGTTGTTGAAAGGCGTGGGGAAGAAGAAAGTGCAGGAGATAATAGAAGAAAGGAGAAAAAAGCCCTTTGTATCATATGAAGATGTAAAACAGAGAGTCGGTATAGATCTTGTTGAATTAATTACCGATAGAATTCTGAGAGAAATAGCGGGAGAAGATCCGTATTATGTTTTTGCATCGCCTCCTCCTGCTACAAGCCAGTAGTTATTTCAGCCTATCCCTAGGCGACGCCTAGGGACTTTCTCTCCGCCCACGCCGTCACCAGTACCTACGATAATTCAGGCATGGGGTCATGGTGTCTGGCAGCACTTGGCCCGCCGCCAGCGCCCTCCTCTAACCTCCGCCTAATCCAGATGACGTCTCTCTTCTCGTCTAGCTTGAGCCGTGGCTGAGGCTTCAAGCGCCATCGCAAACTTCAATTCTTCATCGCCTACCCAAGATGCGACGTAGATTCTTGACGAATTCAAAGCATCATATTCTGAAGTTTTCTTGAAAACCCTCGGCGGGCGGACACGCCGCCCGACATGTGCAACGCACAAACGGGGAGGTATAGACCTGATTGTACAACACACAACAGGCCTAGCAGACATGGATTCCTATACGGCGGAACGTCCATTCAACAGAGCGTAAAGGATACCTACGACAAGCTGTGGAGCGACTGAAAACCTCGCCCCTTAGGGCGGGGAGGGGTCGTATTTGGGAATTTCTGTTAGACCTTTACCTCAGCTCCAGTTATTTCACTCGAGTTATCTTATATCGATTTAATATCTGCCACACCTCTACCTCAACTCCCGGCGCTAACCTCCCCTTAGCCTCTTCCTCAACGTAATCTATGGGAACTTCGATAGTCTTATAGTCTCGCATATCCATCAGTTGAATAACGTTGCCAGAGATCGAAAGCACTTGTGCCGTGAACTTCTCAATAATAGGCACCTCTATCTGGGCGTCCACCGGGAGACTTAAAGTCCTTTTTCCACCATCAAAAACGCCGATGGCAACGATTCGCGCTTTCGCGCTACCGTGTTTCCCCGTTTTAGACTTCTCTATCTCTACAACTCTACAAGGCTCTCCATCTATTACCACATAGGAGCCCTCCTTTAGCTCTCCTACCTCAACGTACTTAGTTGACATGGCCTCCCTTAAGGCACTGATATATAAACTTTAGACACAGGCATATTTCAATACATCGCCGCATTTGGGAATTTCTGCCGGAATTCTTGGTACGGCCTCTGCAATAACTCTTTTTATAATGTCGATTTTTTCGGTCATCATTTTTTCTACAGCCTCTGCTGTCACAGGTTGGTGAGGAACTAACACATCGTAGTCTGTCACAAGGGCGATTAAGCCATAACACATGCCTAATTCTCTAGCTAAGTTAATCTCCGGCACAAGAGTCATGCCTATTATGTCGCATCCAAAAACCTCCCGCCATATTCTAGATTCAGCTTTTGTACTAAACCGAGGCCCTTCAATACATATGTAGCACCCCCCGTCATGTGTTCTATTATATCTGCTTGCCACCTCTACTAAAACTTTTCTAATCTCCTGGGTAAAAGGCTCTAGCCCAATTGATATATGACACGTACGCGGCCCGTCGTAAAATGTGTATTCACGCGACTTAGTCATATCGACGAATTGATCAGGAACGACGAAATCGCCGGGAGCGTAGTCAGGTCTTAAAGAGCCGACAGCACTTACGGCTATTATAGACCTAACTCCTAATGTATAAAGCGCGTATATATTAGCGCGATAAGGTATTTTATGCGGAGGATACTTATGTCCTCTGCCATGTCTGGGCAAAAAGGCGACGACACGTCCTGATACACGTCCAATTATTACATTGTCAGAGGGTAGACCATATGGCGTATGTATTTGTACCTCCACGGCGTTTTCAAATATGCCAGGGTCGTAAAGACCGCTACCTCCTATAATTCCTAGTCTTGGAAATTCCTCGACCCCCAACTCTTTTGGCTCTTTAGGTGGTTGTGTGAGTTTTATGACCATAAAGGTAATATTTAACGGTGTTTTAACAATTGTGGAAGTTTTTGCGCCTTTGCCTACAGAGCTTGTGAAAAGATTCGGGGCGAGGAAAATAGACGATAAATACGAGATATCTGCCATAAATCTGCCCTGGGTTATTAAACAGGAGATAAACTTTATTTTTACGCCGGGAGAGAAATATGTAGTAGATGGTGTCGAAATAGACGGGCTTGTTCCACCGTGGGAAGCCTACGTCTCATTTGTAGACCCCAGCGGAGAATTTGGAATAGGTTATATTGCAACAGGACGGCGTAGGATGTTTGAATGTGTACACAAGGTTTATACAACGCCGTTATATCTCCAGCTGGCTCCGTATATTGTGGTAAAGCCTGTCGAACTTCTTTTATCAGACAAACCAAATGTCATAGATTGTGTAGAGAGAGTTTTCCATGCTAGATATATTGCAGTTTTTATAAATGCCCCTATAAACATTGTACAAAAAATCAAGACGACATTATCGCCAAATATTAAGAGGAACATTTAAATACTGAGGGGAGATAGAGACATAGAATGGAGATAAAACTTCCAAACCAAGACGCCGAAGACATCATAGACCAACTGTTGGGCGGCTCTGAGGAAGAGACGTTAATGCAGACGCTTACTAAAGAAAAGGCGTTAGTTAGAATAAGGTTAGAAAACCGGAGGGGGCATTACGTAACTATAGTAGATTTTGGAAATTCAGAAGACGCAAAACAATTGGGCATAAAAGACATGGCCAGAGAGTTAAAAAAGAGACTAGCCGCAGGCGGCACTATAAGAGACAGTTGGATTGAAATACAGGGCGACCACCGTCAGAAAATCAAGAAGATATTAATAGAAATGGGCTTTAGAGAAGAAAACATACTTATCGATGAGGGAATCACTGAGACATAGTATAAAGACGGCGTTAGAAAAGGGCGATTATAGATCTCTTTCAGGTCTCTGTCTCGAGTTATTACAGGCAGATAGTTGGCTGGAGTGTTGGAGAAAAATGGAAGAGGTTATACAACAAAGTGGAGAATATGTGTTGGCTAAGTTTCTCGCAGCGGCATATGTCCTCTCCCAAAGTGAGATATATGAAACGCTCTCGCCTGAGACAAGGGAGTTTCTAGCGCGTGATGTAGTTATATGTCTTGAGAAAACAGCGCAAGTTATAACCTCTCTAACTTCACGACAGGGCTCTGGAGATATACGTGAATTAAGAGATGTCTGATATTTTTCAAAACTACAACTTTTTCTCTTTGTATATCTGAGATCTTTCCACCGTTAGTTTTTACCTCAACTGCATAGATTACGCCATTTTTAAAGGCGAAGAGGTCAAATGTTTTAAGAACGCGCCTATAGCTGAGCAACTCTCTGGCAATAGGCCTAAAGACTTCAAGAAGAGGCCCCATGGCTTTTTTAATACACTTTTTAACACACGGGGCATATATGCTGTATTCTAGCTGTGTTATACGTCTACCGTCTATAGATAGACAGCGCCCCCTCCAGTACGTAAGACTTATATAGCCGACGTCTGTCGGCACAGTTAAAGTAAGCGGCTCTGGCGGCTCTTTTTCACAACTCTCGCCTCTTATACCCTCGTATGCGACCGCTAGTTCTAAAAACCGTATGAATTTGACAGGTCTCCATGTGATATAGCCATTTTGCCTTAGAAAAATTTCCGCCACATACTCCCCAATTTGCCCCAATTCTTGCGGCTTCACATCTTTGTAAGCGTGGGTATGCCTAAGATATAGAACCCCGCGGCTAGTACTGTCTTAACAGAGTTTACTAAAGCAAGTCTAAAACTTCTCACAGGCTCCTCTGTTTTTAACACTGGCGCTTTTTCGTAATAGCTATTAAATATAAGCGCAAGTCCGTCTAAGAATTCTGCCACATAGTCAGGCCTAAGCGCGCGAGTTGCCTCTCTAACGACGCTAGGCCATTCTGCAACTTTTAATATGAGCTCTCTCTCCTCTGGGAGTATCTCTTTGGGAATGGCGACTTTTTTAAGATCTATCTCTTGAGCTTTTTCTAAAATCGAATAGGCTCTTACATATGTGTATTGGAGGAAGGGGCCTGAGTTTTGTCTCATATTTAACACAGTCTCCCACTTAAACTCTATAGGTTTTCTAGGGCTTGTAGATAAAAAGGCATATCTCACAGACCCCACTCCAACTCTCTCCGCTATAATACCTGCGATCTCCGGGTTTTTCTCTTTTACAAGATCTGCCGAACGTTCAACAGCTTCATCTAAAATCTCGTCTAGAGATATATATTGACCCCTCCTTGCGGACATTTTCATGCCAGGTAAATTCACCATTTCATAAGCGTAATGTATCAATTTCTTGGCGACATCTTCATATCCAAGAGCGTAGAGGATAATACGAACATGCGCTTGTTCATGTGTCTGCTCTGTAGATATCACGCGTATGACTTTGTCAAATCCGCGTCTTGCCTGCCAAAGCGCATATGCTACATCTCTTGTCACATAGAGCGTAGTGCCGTCAGACCTCGTCAACGTAACAGGAGGTATGAATTTCGGGAGATCTAACACGTCCCACAGCTTGAAATCTTCTACAAACTTATCGGCGCGGAACACCACGGCGCCACCTCTATCGTCAATATACTGTGGCCACCTCCTCCGTAGTTCGGACACCACACGTGTTGCCTCGCCAGACCATACAGCTATATCGCTTTCATAATCCCAGCTGTCTAGCTCTATCCCCAATCTGGCTAAAGTCTCTCTCTGCCCCTTTAGTACTAACTCGACGACTTCTCTAACAATTTTCTTCACTTCCGGGTCGCCTGTTTCATACCTTTTATTAAGCTCAGCTGCCTCTTCTACAATATTTCTTTGTCCAAGAACCTCCACGAGTTTATTAATAACCTCCCCCTCTGTGTCAATAAGGCGCTTTAATACAGAGACCCAACTATCTATTTCGTTTATAATTTCTCTCCTTTTCTCATCGTCTTTCTCTTTTTCTAACTCTTTCTTTAATCTATTTATTTCAGCAATTGCATTAACTGCGGAATAAATAGCCCCTATTACAACATCGGGTTTCGTCCTCTTGAGAACCTCATCTACGTACTTTTTTACCACATTATATCCAATAGCGGCATACATCACCTGGACGCCACAGTCGTCAACATAGAAATGAGACTGAACAACATTACCACAGAATCTTAACAATCTAACAAGAGAATCTCCCAATATGGCATTTCTGCCATGTCCAATATGCAGAGGATGTATTGGATTAGCCGACGTGTGTTCAACAAGAAAACTCCCTATCTTACACTCATCAGTAAAGCCATATTTATCGCCCATTTCGGCAACTGCTCTAAAAGTCAATTCTGCGACTTTCTCTACTGCCAAGTCAACGTTTAGATAGAGCCCATCTACAGAAATAGATGTGAGGTACTTAAACTGACGGCTTTTAAGAGAGTCTACTGTTTCTTTAAGTTTTCCAGCGTCTACTCTATACTTATGAAACTTTGCAGAAAAGTAACCAAAGCGTTTCGATCTCTCTATCTCAGGCACCTCGCCGATACCTATAGCATACGCCACCTCTGCCACAAATTTTTCAAACTCCTCCCGCGGAGGCTTTAGAGGATCCACATGAATAAATACTTAAGGGATTATAAATAAGAAAGTCTTCTGAAATCGTCATTACGATCCTTCGATACGACGAGATCGTTATTGAGAAATTGATCGTAGAAAATCGCGATTTTCACATTCGTGAGGTTTATCTTTATGAGGAACTCTAGCGGTTGAAGTCTAGAAAGAAAATTTTAAATATCGATATTCATACCGTGCGCATGTCGAGTGAGGTAAAATTTTCGCCATATGAAGACGCCGTTGCGGCTCTAGTTATACAAATACTTGGAAGAACCGGGGTAGCTGGAGAGGTCACACAAGTCAAAGTAAAAATTCTCGAAGGCCGTGATAAAGGCCGTATCTTGACTAGAAATATTAAAGGGCCTGTGAGACTCGGCGACATAGTGATGTTAAGAGAAACCGAAAGAGAAGCGCGGAGAATTACGGCACGATGAAGATTTATAAATGTGCATTCTGTGGGGCTGACATCTTGCCGGGCTACGGCATAATGTATGTAAAAACAGACGGCACTACGCTGAGATTTTGTAGTAGGAAATGTTTTGTAAGCGCTGTGAAATTCAAAAGAGACCCTCGGAGACTCGCTTGGGTGAGAAAACGACAGAAATAGCTACTTTTTAGCGGCGCCGCTACTAGGTAGAGGAATAGCGTTTAGACCGTGTTTAGCTCTTATCTCATTTATCTTAGCCACTAGTGCTTCTAAATCGCCGGCAGCTTGGCCTGGGTCTATAACTACAGCTGATGCCGCAGATACATTAATACCCGCCGCTTTGCCCAACTTCTCTTTAGATGGCACATAGACATAGGGAACTTTCTTCTCTTCACAAAGAAGTGGCAAATGCGCCACAACTTCCGGCGGGTCGACGTCTTCTGCAATAAGTACAAGTTTCGCAAGTCCTCTTTCCACGGCCTTTGTAGTTTCATTAGTCCCTTTCTTAATCTTCCCTGTTTGTCTAGCTATTGACAGTATTTCCAACGCTTTCTCAGCAACCTCGGCTGGAACTTCAAATCGTACATAAAATGGCTTCCCCGGCGGTGGATTTGCGTAGAACGTTCTTGGGTCTATTGTCACTGACATGGCCTTAGAAAAAGCAAAAGCTATATAAGTATTTACACCCATTTACATCTACAAATCTTGCTCTGTGGTGAATAAGAGTTTTTACTCTCCAATCTAATTTCATAAACTCTGTCGTAGAACGGGACAAGACCGAGTAGACTCTCGGCGGAGCCTTGTCTCTATATCCGCCATATGAATCGCTTGTCTTCTTTTGATGACAAGGGAGTGAGAATATGATGTGGTGGTATATAGTGGGATAAAGCTCTACGTTGTGTATGAGGGTCTAGGCGTCAAAGAAGTATCCTTTCTGTGATGTAATCTTGAAGATGGGAGGGTCTATACAAGAGAGGTTCGGTGTTGTTCTGAACACCGATATAAACATAGCCAGAAATACTGCCGCAAGCTCAGACTATCGTCGTCAAAAACTAAAGTGTATTTCACAACGAGCGACCGACTATTACCGCTATGAGGAGCAATGGGCGAAAGCTTCACGCTGTGGTTACACCTCTTTACGTAGTTTCTCTAAAATATTGCGGCTTAAAGTTTTAGAAGGTTTCTCTCCAAATATACCCTGGGGCCTAAACATAAGTACAAGAATTATTGCTATACCAAATATTATATACTGGAAGAAAATCGGATCTACATTTACGATAGATCTAATACTTTCTTTGTAGATACTTATTATTCTTTCTAAAGCATAATATACTGCGACACCTATAAGAGCGCCAATGTTATTACCAGTCCCGCCTATAATCAACATAGCCCATGCAATAAAGGTATAGAGTGGGACAAACTGACCCATGTTTACAAAGTTATTGTAGAAGACAAGTAGCGCACCGGCAACTCCGCTGAGAGCAGATGCTGTGGCTAACACTCTAACTCTAAACTTTACGATATCTTTGCCGAAAACTCTTGCGGCGACTTCTGCATCACGTATAGCTCTTAAGGCGCGGCCAAAGGGCGAGTTTCCAAGTCTCTCCAATATTACTAATGTTAGGAGGAGAAAGAGTGCCGTGATTGCTAAATACCCCCAGGGTCTGTAACTTCCCATCCACGCAAACGGATCTGGTACGACGGCGCCGAAAACACCGCATGCAATGGGGGGCGTATATGTCGTAATTACTCTAATAGTCTCTGCACTTACAAGAAGAAGAATGCCTAAATAATCTTCGCGTAGTCTCAATGCGGGACCTGCCATAAGGACGCCGAAGACGCCTGCCAACAGGGCTGCTAGAGTTATGGAAAGTAGGAAAAACAGCGTTCCATAAAGCGGTGACATACTAAATATATTATTTATAATCGTAACGGTTTGATACTGATAGGCCGAGCAATACCTGTCTATATCAGCTAAGGGATCTATGCCAAGTTGAGATGCAATAGTGGCTTTATAAATTTCAAGAGCTATTTTCGTCGTTATGCCTCCCACGGTTAGCCCGCCCAGTGCTAAAAACATGACTTTTCCAAATTGAGGAAGCCCCAGGTAGCCTACCTCTAAGTTAAGACTTAAGACATATATTCCATATATTGCAAAAAGTACGGCGGTTTCTCTAAAAAGTATAATTAATGCGCCAGGGTCTATTTGGAGTATCATTTTCTAATTCTCTGGACTAATGATGATATAATTTCAACAAGCCCCTGTGGAGCAAACAACAGTATTACAATAACAAACGCGAAGGGAATCACAAGTTGGAATTCTGTAGGTATATTCAATGGTGTTAGTATATAGGTCGCACCTAATACGAGACTTAATCCAACGACATAACCTCCCAACACAGCTCCATAGATATTCGATAAGCCGCCTACAACAGACACTATAAACACAACTGCGAGTCTAAGCCATCCAAGTTCCTCTGTCATGGGGAAAAACATAGCCATATAGACCCCCGCTATACCAGTCACAGCTCCAATTAAAAGCCAAGCGGCTGTAAATACTTTCTCTACGTTTATGCCTACCGCTCTTGCTAAGTAGAGGTTGTCAATGCTGGCTCTCATGACTATGCCGTATCGAGTCTTATACAATAGGAAGTAGAGAAGTGTTGTGATTATGGCCACCATTATGGTGGTGTTTATCAACGCGGAAGTTAAAAAATCTGTGCCAGGCCATATATATTCCCACCTTGTTAGAAGTATGTTTCTCGTGAGATATCCAAATGTATTCTGTACATAGTCGGCCACTATGGCTATAGAGGCAAATATTACATAATGTAGGCCAAAAGACGCAATCATAAGAGGAGTTATGCCAGCACCTCTCCTAATCATGGGTTTAAAGACAGCTATGTAGCTTAAAACAGCTACAAGACCTGTGACTAGTGCAACTAATGGAAAAGTCAGATAGATATTCGCAGGAAGCCCGAAAGGTTGAAGTAGAAATACTATAGTAAAGTAGCTAACATAGGCCCCCACCGTTGCTAAATCGCCATGGGCAAAAGAAGGGATCTTAGTAGTGATATAAGTCAGATTTAAGCCAAGACCTAACAGTACATATATATTTGAGAATATTATTGCTCTAGCTAATGTAGGATAGTCGATGCCCAGGAATTCCATATGGCGAGAAAAGCAAATATAAATAAATCTTATTATGCAAACCTCTATACAATATACAGTATTATATAGATTTTCAAAGTATTTAAATTCTCGTTATCTACACGCTATGGCATCAAAAATACTATACATAGGAATAGCAGTTGTAGTGGTAATACTAGTCGCAATAGTCGCTATTTTAGCAACAGGCGGTAAACAGACCGCGCCAACCACGCCAACGCCCCTTACGCCAAGTCCAACACAAACGCCGAAGCCTACACCAACTCCCACACCATCTCCCTCACCTACCCCAGTTAGGAAAGTTGTCTACATTGGTGCTGCGTTGCCTTTGACTGGTGGTCTGCAGTCCTACGGCATTGGTGTTAAGAATGCTGTTGAGTTGGCTGTGGAGGATGCCAATAGGATGTGTCCCAGCTATAGGTTTGAGCTTCTTGTGGAAGACACTGGGACTAATCCGCAGCAGGCTCTTCAGAAGGTGCAGGTCTTGTATGCTAAAGGTGTGCGTTTTGTTGTAGGGCCTATGGCCAGCGGAGAGGTTAAAGCAGTAAAGCCTTTCGCCGACCAGAACAAGATCATAATCTTCAGCCCCTCCTCCACCTCGCCAGCTCTGGCAATACCCAACGACTGGGTCTATAGGATAGTGCCTACGGACTTCGCCCAGGCGGCGGCGATAGCCGACCTCCTAAAGCAACTGGGCGTTAAGAAGGCCGTCATCCTCTATAGAAACGACGAGTGGGGCGTCGGCCTTAAAGACGCCATAACTAAGGAGGCTGAGAAACTCGGCATACAGATCGCCTCAGCGCAAGGCTACGACCCAGACCCCAAGGCCTTCCCCACCGCAATTCCAGAAGTTGTTAGAAAGCTCTCAGCCGCCCTCGGCCAGCCGAGTGGCGACTCTGCAGTTATATTTGTGACTTTTGAAGACGACGGCGTGGTGGCTATGCAATCCGCGGCGCAAGACCCAGTCCTCGGCAAGGTCAGATGGATTGGCACAGACGGCATTGCCTACAGCGACGCCTTGATTAAACAGGTTGGGAAAGAGATGGCGGCCCGTAAGTTGCTCGGCACTATCACCGCCCCAGACCCCAACGACCCCAAGTACCAGGAGTTCAAGAAGGAGTACAGGGCTAAATACGGCAGAGAGCCTGTGGCCTACGACCCATATGGCTACGACGCCGCCATGATGCTAATGCAGATAATCTGCAAGACCGGCACAGACGACCCAGAGAAAGTACGCGCCACCCTAGAGCAGTGGGGTAAAGAAGGCACATACCAAGGCGCCACAGGCAAGGTATATCTAGACCAGGCGGGAGACCGCGCCTACCCCAACTACGTGATATGGGGCGTCGCCATCGTCAACGGCACAGCTAAATACGTGGACGCTGCCTACTACTACGGCGCAGAGAGGAGGATCACAATCTTTGACCAGGGCAAGTCTCTATTCCAGAGTTAATTTTAAAAATAAATAGTGTTTTTTCCAAATGGTTCTTTTAGTTACCAAAGGTATTGTAAAACAGTTTGGTGCTTTTAGAGCTCTTGATGGCGTTGACGTAGAAATAGAGAAGGGGAGAGTGACGCTGATTATCGGCCCTAACGGCTCTGGAAAGACTACGCTTGTCAATGTTATTACAGGAGTTTACAAGCCTGAGGCAGGCAGGGTGTTTTACACAAAGCCGGATGGCAAGATGATTGATATTACGGGGTGGCCTCCGCACAAGATTTTCGAAATTGGGATTGTAAGAACTTTCCAGATACCGCAGATCTTCCAGAAGCTTACTGTGCTTGAAAACCTACTTGCTGTTGCCAGAGGCCAACGTGGGGAGAGTGTAATATCTGCTCTGTTAAAAAATTGGGTTAAAGAAGAGGAGGAGTTGGCCAGAAGGGCATTTGGAATTCTTAAGGCTGTTAGACTTATAGATAAGTGGGATGTTCCCGCATACTTATTATCTGCCGGTGAAATGAAGTTGCTTGAGCTTGCCAGGGCGTTGATGGCGGGGGCAAATCTTATAATATTAGACGAGCCTATAGCTGGCGTACCTGTCGACCAGGCGCACGAGGTGTTTAAAATAGTGCGTGACATAAATAAGCAACAAAACGTGACTTTTCTCGTTATAGAACATCGTATTGATATAGCGTTTAAATATGTAGACTATGTCTACGCTATGGCCAGCGGTAAAGTAATAGCCAAAGGCCTCCCAGAGGAAGTTGCTAACGACCCAAAGGTCAAGGAGGTGTATATCGGAGGATAAAGCTTAAAAACATACCGCCAAGAAGACTCAGCCGGGGTGGCCGAGCGGCCCAAGGCGCGGGACTGGAGATCCCGTCCCCGTCTAGGGGGCCCGGGTTCAAATCCCGGCCCCGGCGCCAGTTTCTGTAAAAATTTCATAAGCTGGTATAGATGTGGTGATGAACGCCTAGTTGGGGATGGGGATGTCCGTAGTGGCCAGGTCTGATTGGGCTCAACTTTATAAAGGCCGAAAAATATAGGGGTAGAGCCGGGGTGGCCGAGTTGGTCCAAGGCGCGGGCCTGCTAAGCCCGTCCCCGTTCGGGGGCGTGGGTTCAAATCCCACCCCCGGCGCCAAACCCGTTTATACACAATTATTCTTTGGTCATGTGAGGATGGGAAAATTATATAAAAAACGTAAGAGTTGGGCCCGTTATGAATCTCAGGCTTATACTCATTCTTGGCCTAGTATCGCTTCTTGCCGACTGGCTTTATGAGAGCGTGCGTGCCGTAGTTCCGCAGTATCTATACTACCTAGGCGCTTCTGCGGTTTTTGTAGGCTTTGTCTTTGGCCTTGGCGATGCCTTGGGCTACGCTGCTAGGTTTATAACAGGCCCGCTTGCTGATAAAAGAGGGGGTTACTGGCTTGAGACTTTCCTTGGTTATGCGTTGCAAGTGGCGGCAGTGGCGGGGCTTGTGTTTGCTAGAGATATGTGGCAAGTTGCTGGCCTGATATTTTTGGAGAGGTTTAGCAAGGCGTTGCGTACGCCGGCGCGTGACGCAATAATTTCCGCGGCGGGGGGAGCGGAAGCTAGGGGGAGGGCATTTGGCATACATGCCTCTCTTGACCAAATTGGGGCGATTATTGGTGTAGCTATGGCGACGGCGATGTTATATTATAAATTCACGCCACGCGACGTATTTCTCATATCGCTTGCTCCAGGGGTTGCCGCATTATTTACGCTGTATGTGGCATATAGGGTTGGCAAATTAAAGCCGGAGAAGAGGAAGTCTACAATCCTTATGGATTTAACTGTTTTTAAATTTGGCGTGACCCAATTTCTCTTGGGGCTATCTCTAATTCACATATCTCTTTTCATGTATAAACTCGCTGAAGTTGCTTGGATGGCCTCGCTTCTTTATCTAGTCGCTATGGTTTCGGAGGTGCCTGTGTCTTTGCTACTGGGGCATTTCTATGATAAGAATGCCAAAGCCCTATTGGTCGCTCCACTTTTCTCAATCCTGTTGGCGGCTATTTTTGTGGCTGGAAATATTCCAGCGTTGTTCTTAGGTGCCGTGCTTTATTCTGTTGTGACGTCATACGCAGACGTGGTTGCGAAAGCACACGCCGCTAGACTTGGGGGCGCGACGTCGCTGGGCGTGATAAATGCTATGTGGGGCTTTGGTCTTCTCGTAGGCGGTATTTTATATGGCTACTTCTTTGACATAGGTGCAAGTATTCCGATTTTTATATTAGCCACTGCTTCGGCTTTTATCTCTTTGGTGTTACTATGGCGAGAGAATACTTAATAGAGCTCTATAGGAGGTTGGCCCCAATATACGAAGAGGTGTATGGCGTGGAGCAACGTCTCAAGTATTGGCTTATTCTGTCACAGGTGGGCGAGAAGGTAGTAGACGCCGGATGTGGAGTTGGGCTGGCTTTTGAGGTATTAAAAAGCTACGTGGTTTGTCTTGACATATCTCTCGACATGTTGGAAAGAGCTAGGGCGAAGAGTGGAGAGTGGGGCGATTTGATACTTGCCGATTATTGGTTGCCGCCATTTAGGGAAAATGCGTTTATCTCTGCCCTCTTTATTTCATCTGTAGAGCCGGAGCTCTTTGAGAAACTTCACGCTGTTTGGCGTCAAATCGCATATAAATTCTTCTACGAATTCCGTGGCAAATGGCGTATTTTTGAGCAACGTAACTAAGTTAAATAAGTGATTAATATGTCGTATGGATATGTGAACAAAACAAATATATTTATGCTCGCCACAGGAGGCGTATGTCTTTTCAGGAACAGTACTATGAATACCAGGATTATTACCCAGTATATGATAACAGAGCGCCCACAGGGATTTGGTATATCGACCAGTTACTACAGGGCGGCTTTAGAAAGGGAGAGATCTATTTAGTTGCAGGAGAGGCAGGCCAGGGGAAGACAATATTTAGTCTTCAATTTCTAAAAACCGGGGCTGAGATATATGACGAGCCCGGGCTCTATATTACAATAGACGAACCCTCTGAGGATGTAAAACGTGGAGTAAAAGACTCTCTTGGCTGGGATCTCGACATACTTGAAAACCAGAATAAGCTAATATTTGTAGACCTCAGGACGCATTTTAGGACGTACGCTAAAGAGGAAAAGGTAACTGCAGATCCACGAGATATTGCTAAAATAATTCTTGAATATGTCAAAAAATTTGGAATAAAGAGACTTGTCATAGATCCAATAGCTCCCTTGATTATCACATCGCATACAGACATCTTATGGGTGAGAGAGTATATGAGGGAGCTTGTATTCCAGCTGAGAAAGATAAAAGACATAACCACACTGCTGACCTCTGAGATTCCTACTGGTGAGAATAAAATAAGCCGCTTTGGTGTAGAGGAGTATTTAGCAAGCGGCGTGATAAAGCTTGAGCTTATGGAATACAGAGGCTTTGTATTTAGAGTTATGTTTATAAGAAAGATGAGGTGGACAGCGGTGCGGCCACAGAAACTTGTCTTTGAGATATATCCCCACTATGGCATATACATCTTAGATCGTCTCGAGAATTTTATGAAACAAATAGATATTTGGTACGCGACGTTAAGTCAGCAAGCGCAAGCGCCACCGGTGACACAATAAATTTAAGCTCCCACTGCAGTTACTACGTGAAGGCGCTTGGCGAAGTATTTAGTAAGCTTGTCGAAAAAATTAGAGGTGTTAGTTATATAGACGAAGCAACGTTACAAGAGCTTTCAAGAGAGATTCAAAGAGCGCTTCTTAAAGCCGACGTTCCTCTAGATATGGTAAAGACGTTTACTGAAAATGCAGTAAAGAGAATGCGTGAGGAGAAGCCGCCTGCCGGTATACCGCCGAGGGAATACGTCTTATATATCCTATACGATGAATTAGTAAAGCTGTTGGGCGGGGAGCAACCCGCCGAGTTTAAACCAGTTAAAAAACCCTATTTGGTGCTCCTCCTAGGTGTCGAAGGAAGCGGGAAAACAACGACAGCCGCAAAATTAGCTAGATATTTGGTAAAGAGAGGATATAGAGTGGGGCTTGTGGAGACAGATACTATAAGACCCGCCGCGTTTGACCAGTTGAAACAACTTGCGGAAAAGATAGGTGTCCCTTTCTATGGCGAAAGAGATAGTAAAGATGCTGTAGAAATCGCACGTCGCGGTGTCCAAAATTTCAAAAATATGGACGTGGTAATTATAGACACTGCAGGGCGTCATAAAAACGAAGAGGCTCTACTACAAGAGGTAAAGATGATATATGAAGCTGTAAACCCCGACGAGGTTATACTTGTAATAGATGCGACAGTTGGTAAACTAGCGGCTGCACAAGCGGAGGCCTTTATGAAATATCTACCGATACATTCGGTAATAATTACAAAGATGGATAGCACTGCGAGAGGCGGCGGCGCATTAGCCGCTGTTATTAAAACGGGGGCTAGGGTGAAGTTTATAGGCGTTGGCGAAGACGTAGACGAATTCGATTTGTTTAACCCACGTAAGTTTGTGGCAAGAGTCCTCGGGATGGGCGACCTAGACGCGTTAGTAGAAAAGATAAAAGCCGTATTTGAAGAAGAGAAGGTTCTACAGGAGATAGAGTCTGGGAGATTAGATCTTTTAACTTTTAAAAAACAGATAGAGGGTTTGTTAAAACTTGGGCCGCTGAGTAAGGTACTTCAACTGTTGCCAGGGGGTTTTGCCGCAAAAATCTCGGAGGAGCAAGTTGAACTTTCGCAAAAGAATCTAAAGAAGTGGTATGCCATATTAAGTTCTATGACAATAGAAGAGTTAAAGAACCCAGATATTCTAAATGCTTCAAGAATCCGCAGAATAGCGCTTGGCGCTGGCGTTACACCTAAAGACGTAAAAGAGATGCTAACTGTATATGAAAACCTGAAGAAGATGTCTAAGACTTTAAAGAGACAGCTGAGAATGAGGATACCAAAGTGAGGCGTTTTCTCGTAGTGACTTCATTACGAAGATTTACGGCGGAGCCGCATATACATGCAAAACTGCTTGTCGCCGCCCTCTTGATTTCCAATGGCATACGTAAAGACGCCGAAGCTGTGTTTTACCTAGTAGATTTACAAAAGACAGTAAAAATTCTTGGCAGCCGGGTAAAGAGACTTTTTCCAGATGAAGACTCCTCAGTGGGATTTCTAAAAAAGGCATTTGCAGGCGAAAAATTAACAGGTGTGATAGTAAAGAGGGGGGCTTCTGACTTAACTATAGGAACGACAGTGGGGCCGGGAGGTCGACGTAGGTGTATGCCTAACCCACCCTTTACCTACGTGGTAGTGTTTGAGCCATTTGACATAGACTTGGAATGTGATGCTGGGTTAGGAAAACTACCACCACATCACCAAGTCGTAATTATTAATATTGAAACTGATAGACTTCTCTACCACAGGCGATAAGTTAAATATTATCTCTAGTTGTGGACGTCGTGGATATACTAGAAAAATCTCTTGAAATTCTCAAGGCCTACCCACTTTGTGACTCTTGTCTTGGTAGACTTTTTGCACAAATGGGTTACGCGCTGGAGAATTGGGAAAGGGGTTTTAGTATAAAGACGATGTTACATATGAAATTAGTCACACTTTTCCGCCAAGGCGTTGATGTTACTACAGATTTAAAAAGCCTAGCTCGTATACATAAACCTACTAGGCGCTTTCTCTCAACTATTGGAATTACTGTGGAGGAGGCTCAGTGTTATATATGCGGAGGTCTTCTCTCGAATGTTGAACGTTTTGCTAAAGAGGCTGTATCAAAAGTCGATGGAATAGAGTTTGAAACTTTTGCAGTAGGTACCACAATACCAAGAGAAATTCTTGAAAGAGAGTCAGAGGTTGTAAAAAAATTCCTCGTCTCTACAGGAGAATCTATTAAACATGAGATTAATAGGAGAATCGGCAAGGAGCTTTTAAGACTACTAGGCAGACGCGTTGATAAACAACGGCCAAATATCTTAATAAAGATAGATTTGATAAACGGTAAGATAGATATAGTGAAGAATCCTCTTCTTATAGAAGGGGTATATCTAAAACTTAGCCGGAGGATTTCTCAAGCTAAGAAATTCGGTAATGTAAAATCCTCCTTGTTGGAGAAGCTACAGTACATCAGGGATATGTATGGCGGCGTAGAACACATAATTCATGTATCAGGGAGGGAGGATAGCGACGCTAGAATGTTGGGGCCCGGCAGACCTCTTGTTGTGGAAATCAAACAGCCGACTAAATACAAAGGACTCCCACATCTATACTCCGACGGGGACGTGATCTTTATCCCACTTGGTTTTACCACTAGAGATGAAGTCAGAAAGCTAAAAGAAAAGGCTAAGACAGATATAAAATTATATCGTGCATTAGTATACTCCGATCGCCCGCTTTCTGAGGAGGAGCTTAGAAAACTTGCTGAACTTTCGGGCAAGACAGTAGTCCAATACACACCGCGTCGAATTAAGAGACTTAATCCAAGAAAGAAGAGGACGAGGATGGTTTATGAAATCGTTTGGCGTTTTATATCGTCTCACGTCTTTGAGCTTTATGTAAGATGTCAGGGTGGGCTCTATGTAAAAGAGTTTATTCACGGCGATGGAGGTAGAACTACGCCAAGCGTTGCTGAAATTTTAAACACGTACTTAGAAGTGTTAGAGCTTGACGTGCTATCTATAGAATAGTTTTTAACTAAATGATTTAACAATCCTGTGGAGAGAATAGTAGTTGTAAATTTCGGCGGGCAATATGCCCATTTAATTGCCAGACGTCTCAGAGAAAGGGGGGTGTATACGGAGATTGTTACGCCTGAAGACGCCGTTGAAATAGCCAAAGCGCCAGATGTAAAAGCAATAATTCTCTCTGGAGGCCCTAGTTCTGTTTATCAAGAAGGTGCGCCTGACGTACCAGATGAGTTATTTGCTATTGGTAAGCCTATACTTGGCATATGCTATGGACACCAATTGATTGCAAAAAAGTTGGGGGGTTTGGTAAGGCGGGGTAAGGGTGAATATGGTAAGACGTTGGTAAGGGTGTTGGTAAACGACCATATTTTCGACACATGGGAAAGCGAAGAGATAGTTTGGATGAGCCATAGCGACTATGTAGCGCAACCTCCAGAAGGGTTTACCATTTTGGCAGTAAGCGAGAATGGGTACGTGGCTGCTATGAAGAAGGATTATATCTACGGTGTACAATTCCACCCAGAGGTTGTCCATACGCCAAAAGGCGGTGTATTGTTGGAGAATTTTGCTAGGAAAATAGCCGGGGTAAAGCATGTGTGGAAACCAGAGGATCAGATAGGCAAACTCATTGAGGAGATTAGAAAGGAGGTAAAAGATGGCGATATAATTATCGGCGTAAGCGGTGGCGTTGATAGTACTGTAGTTGCTGTACTTGTACATATGGCAGTTGGAGAGAGGGCAAAGGCTGTGTTTATAGACCATGGGTTGTTTAGAGAGGGAGAGCCTGAGCAAGTTGTGAAACTATTAAATTCGCTTGGCATAAAAGTTTACTACGTTGACGCGCGTGAGCGATTTCTAAAGCGGCTAGAGGGCGTCTCTGACTGTGAAGAAAAACGTAGAATAATAGGGGAGACATTTGCAGAAGTATTTACAGAGACTTTATCCAAGTTCCCAGAGGTGAAATATTTAGCTCAAGGCACTCTGTACCCTGACGTTATAGAAAGCGGAGCGGTAAAGGGAGCAGATAAAATAAAGAGTCATCATAACGTAGGCGGTTTACCAAGGTGGTTTAACTTAAAACTTATCGAGCCGCTTCGCGAGTTCTACAAAGATGAAGTAAGAAAATTGGCAAGGGCCCTAGGCTTGCCAGACGAGGTGGTATACAGACACCCATTTCCAGGCCCTGGTTTAGCAGTACGTATAATCGGGCCGTTTACCAGAGAGAAGTTGGAAATTGTGAGAAAGGCTACTAAAATTATAGAAGAGGAGTTGGAGAAAGGAGGTATTTTGAGAAAGGTGTGGCAAGCTTTTGCAGTAGTTGGCGATGACAAATGGGTGGGTGTGAAGGGTGATAGACGTACTGTCGGTTATATTGTAACTATAAGGGTTGTAGAGAGTGAAGACGCGATGACGGCAGATTGGTCGCGTTTACCCTATGAAGTCATAGAGAGAATCTCAACACGTATAACTTCCGAAATCCCCCAAGTGACTATGGTTACATATGCCGTCACTACAAAACCGCCGTCAACTATAGAACCCTGTTAATATGCGGTCGGCCCTACCGGCTCCGCCTTCATACTCGCCCGTCACGCGGGCGTAAATCTGGCGGGCGGGGAACCGGGGGTTCTTTTTAATCTTCGCCTAAATTTAAAAACTTTAATCTGGTGGGAGGGTATGTACATAGGTACAGATTTCGTAATTGTCAGCGAGAGCTATCTAGCGACGCGGGCGGGCTACGAGACTTATAAAGCTGGCGGCAACGCTATAGATGCTATTACTTGTGCCTCTATAGTATTAACATATACGTTGCCACATCTAGGCGGTGTTGGAGGAGATTTTCTGGCGCTTGTACATAGCGGCAGTAATGTAGAAGCTATATTGGGGCTGGGGTGGGCTCCAAGGAGAATCCCAGAGAAACCCCCGCGGAGGGGTTTACGCTCAGCTACTGTGCCGGGCTATGTGGCTGGTCTCTATGAATTCCACAGGAGACACGGCGTTTTAGAGTGGAGGGAGGTTGTAGACATAGCACTTAATGCTATGGAAAAAGCGACGTTGCACCCATCTCTAGCGTACGCAATAGAGAGACATAAAGATGTACTTGTTGCAGACCCTGGTGGCCGTATATATCTTAGTTTACCTCGACTATCTGGCGCGCCTTATCGTATAGACCCGTTAATAAAGCTGTGGAACAAACTTAGAGAGAACCCACTGTCTTTTTACGACGAAATTGCTAACGACATACTATATGACTATTTTGAACTAGAGGATTTCTCGAGATTTAAAGCCGAAGTGAAAAAGCCCGTGTATATAGAGTTGGGGGATTGGATTATATATGAGGCGCCGCCCCCCTCTCTTGGTTTTGCTGTGTTACTTGCGGTGAAGTTGACTAAACGCGCCGAGGGGGCGTTTAGCTATTCCAGGATTCAGAATACTGTTGCGGCGTTGAGAAAAGCGCATTGGGCACGCGACCGCTATTTACACGACGGCTATATACCACTTGACGATTTACTAAGTGGCAAGATAGAGCTAGGCGAAGCCGAAGTCCCAGAGCCCACCCCAGGCACTACATATCTCGCGGCGGCGGATAGAGACTTTGTAGTTTCTGCTATACAATCTCTCTACTATCCCTTTGGCGCAGGGTTTACAGATGCCAAATGGGGGATAACATTTAACAATAGGGCAAGCGATTTTACACATGGTTTAAACAGTGCATCTCCTCACAAAAGACCTGCACATACCCTCTCGGCTGTAGTAATGGAGAGAGGGGGCGAGATTTATGCACTCGGGGCAAGCGCCGGTCATTATAGACCTGCCATTTATACACAATTAATACACAATATAGTATGGTATGGAATGGATCCACGCCAAGCCATATGGGCCCCCCGTTTTATTTGGTTGCGTGGCGCCGAGGTTCAAGCAGAGGAGGGTTGGGAAGGGGGGCCTGGAGTACATATCGTAAAATACCCCAGCCGCATGGGCGTAGCGGCTTTAGCGGCTAGAAAAAACGGCACACTAGTTGCAGTCTCCGATATACGTGGCGACGGCTTAGCCTTGGGGATATAGCGAAAAATTTATTTTCAAAGATCAAAGAAATAGCTATGGGCTATCGGTGCGCAATCTGTGGCAGGGAGGACACCCCACTTTTAGAGGCTAACATAAAGGGTATAGGACCCGCGCTAGTATGTCCAGACTGTTGGTCTAAACTTATGGCAGAAAACAAGATAATTGTAGGAACTAGTGGCGGGGGTTGTCCCTGCGGTTAGACGTAGTTGTCGTGTAAAATATTTAAATCGTCATAAATACTATAGCAGGAAGCGCGGGGGTGCCCGAGCCAGGTCAAAGGGGCAGGGTTGAGGTCCCTGTGGCGTAGGCCTGCGTGGGTTCAAATCCCACCCCCCGCACCACCTCTATAGTCTTATATAGATCTTAACATATTTTAACAGTCTCATTCTTGTAGTTATGAATAAGTCTCTAGCTGTAGGAATAGTTGTTTTAGTTGTCGTGTTGGCAGTTATAGCAATATTCCTATCTCAACAACAAGCCCCTGCGCCCCGTCCGTTGCCACAGTCTTCAAGTCCCACTACAACGCAGACTCCTATTCCCACCACGCCGAAGTCTTCTCCCACTTCTACAACGCCGCAACCAACTTCGCTTACGATCGGAGTGACAGATAAAGTCACCGACTTAGATCCAGCGAACGCCTACGACTTCTTTACATGGGAAATTTTCTACAACACAATGGCGGGGCTCGTTAGATACAAGCCGGGAACAACAGAGCTAGAGCCCGACCTAGCTGAGAATTGGACGGTGCTAGAGGGGGGCAAGGTGTGGGTGTTTAAACTAAGGCCAAATCTTAAGTTCTGTGACGGTACCCCGCTTACTGCCAGTGATGTAAAGCGGTCTATCGAGCGCGTAATGAAGATAAACGGGGACCCTGCTTGGCTTGTCACAGATTTTGTAGAAAAGGTAGAGACACCCAACGCAACTACAGTGATCTTCTACTTGAAGACACCTGTCTCCTACTTCCTAGCGCTTGTAGCAACGCCGCCTTACTTCCCCGTACATCCAAAATATGTACCCGATAGAATCGACTCGGATCAGACGGCAGGCGGCGCAGGGCCCTACTGTATAAAGTCATTTGTGAGAGACCAACAGATAGTGCTAGAGGCAAATCCATACTACTATGGGCCTAAGCCGCAGATATCTAAAGTTGTCATAAAGTTTTATAAAGACGCTACGACGCTGAGACTTGCCCTAGAAAGAGGCGAGGTCGATATAGCCTGGAGGACTCTTAATCCGCCTGATATTGAGGCGCTAAAGGCATCAGGCAAGTTTAAAATCGTCGAAGTGCCTGGTTCTTTTATACGTTACATAGTACTTAATCTCAATATGCCAGAGCTAAAGGACGTTAGAGTAAGACAAGCGCTGGCCGCCGCCGTGTGTAGAAAGGACATTGTGCAGACGGTATTCCGTGGCGCTGTTACGCCGCTTTATACTCTAATACCAGAGGGAATGTGGGGTTCTTACCCAGTCTTTAAGGAGAGGTACGGGGACTGTAACATAAGCCTAGCCAGATCCCTTCTACAGCAGGCTGGGTATAGCCAGAGCAAGAAACTGTCGATCGAGCTCTGGTATACGCCGACACACTACGGCGATACCGAAAAGGATCTTGCAGCAGTGTTGAAAGAGCAGTGGGAAGCCACAGGGCTTGTTTCTGTTACCGTGAAGTCGGCCGAGTGGGCTACATATGTACAGCAACTTAGAAGCGGCGCTATGATGGTATCTCTGCTGGGTTGGTATCCCGACTACCTGGATCCAGATGATTACACAACGCCGTTTCTCAAAAGCGGCTCTAACAAATGGTTGGGTAATGGCTATAGCAATCCAAAAATGGACGAGATACTCACCAAAGCCTCTGTTGAGGAAAGTCGGTTAGTTAGAGAACAGTTATATAGACAGGCACAACAACTGTTGGCGGAAGATGTGCCCATAATTCCTCTTGTACAAGGTAAGCTGTTTATAGCAACGAAGCCAAATATACAAGTCGTAGTAGATCCGACAATGATCCTGAGATATTGGGCAATAAAAATAGCCTAGTCTTTTTTCCCCAGTCTCTCCCCTAGTCCTTCTCCCAAAAGTGAAAACCCCAGCGCAGTTAACACTATAAATATGCCTGGAATAAGTAGCCACCAATAGCCGTTTATTATATAGGATTTGGCACTAGAAAGATCAAGACCCCAGTCAGGTGTTGGCGGTGTCACAGTATATCCAAAGAAGGCAAGCGCCGATTCTGTAAGCGCAGCGTCTGCTATGTTTATAGTCGCCACGACGACTAGAGAAGGCACGAGATTCGGCAGTACGTGTCTAAAAATTATCCTATGTCGTGGCATACCCAGGGAAACTGCAGCCTCTATGAAAAGACTGGATTTGACTACTAAAGTCTCGTTTCTTGCCATTCTGAAGTAAGTGGGTATATAGACGACGCCTATTGCCAATGCTGCGTTTAAAGGACTAGGTCCCAGCACGCTTGCGATAGCTATTGCAAGTATCAAACTGGGGAATGCGTACATGCTATCCATTACCATGTTTAACACCCTATCTGTTTTACCTCCGATGTAGCCTGAGAACATGCCAAGAGTAAATCCTATAGATGCAGAGAATAATGTGGCTAAAAGCGATACTCCTATGATTACTTGTCCTCCGTAGAGAACTCGGCTTAATACATCACGACCTAAATTGTCTGTCCCAAAGGGGTGTTTTATACTAGGCGGGCTCAGCGGCTCTGCGACTTTTTTTGTAGGGTCGTATGGTGCCACCACCGGCGCGAGTGCTGAGAATATAATGACGAAAGCTACTAGGAAGGCGCCGGTTTTTAGCATCATAGGCCTTTCCTAACCCTAGGGTCCAGTAATGCGTTTATTATGTCTACTAAGATATTCATGAATACAACAATAAATACAAACACAACTACTGTGCCTTGTACCGTAGTATAGTCGAGATATTGAATTCTCTCAAGAAGAAGAGTGCCAAGACCCGGCCACGAAAAAGTCGTCTCTGTCAAAACGGCGCCTTGTAATAAAAGCGCCAGTTGTAACCCCATCATTGTGACTGTTGGGACTATAGCTACACGATACGCCTTCCACAATACGCTCCACTCTCTAAACCCCATAGCTCTATATGCAAATATAAAATCCTCTCCGAGAGTCTTTTTCATATTGTTTCTAATTAGACGTACAAAGACGCCAGATAACACCAGACCTAGCGTAAATGAGGGTAGTGCTAAATGCCAAACAGCGTCAAAAAACGAGTCTAGTCTCCTCGCTAAGAGAGAATCCAATAGGTAGAGACCCGTTATCTTCGGTGGCTCTAGACCCGGCGTTATACGGCCGGCGACGGGGAATAAGTTAAGCCACACTGAGAATATAAGCTGTAGCGCTAAGCCGATAAAAGGTATAAAAAGCACATATGCTACCATGGCATATACCCTGGTGGCCGTGTCGAATTTTCCGCCGTATTTTACCGCTAGAAATCCAAATAGATGGCCTAACACGATGCTTACGAAAAACGCCGAGATTGCTAATTCTACAGTCGCCGGCAATCTGTCTATGATTTCATTAACTACTTCTCTTTTTCCAAATATTAAACTTCTCCCTAAGTTTCCTGTAAAGATTTGTGATAAGTAGTCAAAATATTGTATATAGATTGGTTTGTCTAATCCTGCCTCTCTTATTAATTGTTCTACATACTCTGGTGGAGCTTTCATGCCGACCATCGCTATTATAGGGTTCCCCGGTATGACCCTTAGTATAAAAAACACTACAGTAAGTAGAATTAATAAAGTCGGCACCGCTAAAAGAGTTCTAAAGGCGATATATCGTAATAGACTTGACATGAGTTTCTCAAAGAGACAAAATTTATAAGTTGGGGAGTATGCATCAAAGGGCCCGTGGCTTAGCCCGGTTAGAGCGCCCGGCTGATAGCCGGCCGGTCAGAGACCGGGAGGTCCCGTCAACCCCCTCGGCGGGGGGTTGGGATAGGGTTCAAATCCCGGCGGGCCCACCAAATACGGATTTGTTTTTACCCTCCTCACGGCGTCTATTGTCAACGCCACGATGGGTATTGCCAGTGGGAGTAGGGCTTGGGGCGGTAGTAGTGGTATGTTTACGGCGCAGGCAAGGACGAGCGCGTTGTTTACCACGGCAGTTTAGCGACGGTGGCCAAGACCGCCGCGACGTGTCTAGCAACGCCGACCCCCTCCACCGAATAGGCCCACCTTCTTGTGTATAGTATCGCCATTGTAATGCCGACGTTGAGCGCGACTGCGAGCCAAGGGGTGTCTGCGAAGTACTGGTTCGTCTCGACGGCGCTGAAAGTCAAGTGTGTTGCACTCTTGCCTTTCTTTCCAGGCGGGGGTTGCGACATGCGAATGTTGGCCGCGTTCTTGGCCGCGGTGGCGGGGGTCACGGCCGTCGTGTGGTACACTGCCTTCGCACTGACGCACTCCAAGACCGTCCTCCGGGCGCTCGCCGTGGTGTTGTCCACATCGGCCATCTCTGCCGTGGTTCTGGACATACTCACTTGGATACTCCCCAAGGCCGTACAAGCGGCCGCCGCCTTGAGAGACGCCGAGACATGGGAGTAGGCTTGTTCCCGACAACCTAGTTTTTCTCTCCCACGCCATATGCGCCCATGAGCCAAACATACAGAGCGCCGAAGGTCAAAATCCCATGGCATCTCGTCGAGGAGAGGCCAGACGTCTTAGACACTGTAACGCGTATGTATTTAGCCGTCGAGGAATATGTAAAGAGACTGCTAAAGGAGTTGACGGGGCAAGAGGAGCCGAGACTCACGGCGGAGGAGTTGGACAGACTCCTCACGCTAGACAGGCGGGAGTTGGCGCACGGGATTATTGAAGAGACGTTCCACAAGTACGGACTTAAGAAGTACCTTGCAGAGTGGGCTAAATTCCTTTGGCGCGACGTAGTGTTCCATCGGGCGGTTCCGCTCTATGCCCAGTTGAGAGTCAAAGACGAGAGAGACGTGGGCAAAGCCGTCAAGTTGAAGAAGGGTAACATTGCTTGGATCAGAAAGCGGTTGGAAGAAGGCGCCAAGTCGAAACTCGCTTTCCTCGGTGTGGAGGTGAAGAGGAGCAAGAAGGAATCAACATACGGAAAGCTCTATATAGCGCTTGTCTTCGCCCGTGAAGCGACGCCGGTGGAGCTCAAGGCGATAGTTACCGTTGATATTAACCGTCTTGACTATGGCATAATAGTAGGCCTTCTCGTGGAGGGGAAGTTGAGACAGACGTTGAGACTTCCAGATGCGTCTGTAACTAGGGAGTCGGGGGAGACTTCACGAGGAGATAAGTAGGTTGGAAGAACGGGCCGCAAGGGAGACGGGCCCCGTCAGAAGGAGGCGGCTTGAGGAGAGGACGCGCCACCTCAAGTCCAGGCGGTTTAGGAAAATAGGGGGCGTTGTGACGCAGATCGCTAGAGAGATTATTGAACTTGCTAGAGCAAACGACGCCGCAATCGTGGTTGACAAGATCGAGAACGAGAGTTACCGAGAGCTCAAGGAGAGCAACTGGAGTGGCGGAAAGAAGTACTTCCTAGACGGACTGGGTCAACTGAAGAGGAGACTGATGGAGTTGGCATTGTGGTACGGCCTGCCGTATTTAGAGGTTATACAGCACAGCCTGCCCGAAATGCGGCGCCAAAATGGCAGAAGAGAGAAGCTACATCACGCATCGCCCCGCCTGCACTGACCATAGGGACCGGATTCCGCTGTTGTGGGCCAAGAGACGTTATTGAGAAATCCTACAGAAGACAAAACAACCGGCTTTTTCCTCCGTCCGGCGACCACCTCACTTTTAAACTCGTAAGTCCTTTCGCCCACGAACCAACCGGCCCTGGGGACCGGCCGGCTATTGCGGTCTGACGCGCCCGTCCGCCCGGGCACGGCCGGACCCCCACGCCCCGGGTTGTCCAGCGCGACTCGGGCACGTGCCCCGAGCCCCCAGGGAAGGCCGGTGAAGCAAAGGGGAACTCACCAAAGTCTCTAAGTTTTTAAACTTAGCAAAAAATCGGCTTTATGCATGTAGTATATAGCGTGGAGGAGGTTGAGATTCCTCAAAATGTTAAAGTAAGTGTCGAGAAGATTGGGCCGTTTGATTATGTAGTTAAAGTGAAGGGGCCTCTTGGCGAAATTACCAAGGAGTTTAGAAATACGCCGGTGGTTATGAATTTAAGAGATGGAAAGGTAGTGCTTGAAGTATTTAACGCTAGAAAAAAAGAGTATGCCATCCTTGGCGCTTACAAAGGCATTCTTAGAAATATGTTTCTTGGAGTCACCAAGGGCTGGAGGTACAAGCTGAAGGTTATATACACGCACTTTCCTATGCTTGTAAAAGTGCAGGGAAATCAACTAATAATTGAGAATTTCCTTGGAAGAAAGTCAAAAATCGTACTTACAATACCCAGTGGTGTAAAGGTAGAAGTAAAAGGCAAGGAGGATATAATAGTAGAGGGCGTAGATAAAGATCTTGTTAGCCAATTTGCGGCTACGATACAGTCGGCCGTAGAGTTGAGAGGAGACGAGAGGCCCTCTCCACACGGCCGCGAAGGCGGTTTAGGCATTGTCGACGGAATCTACGTCGTTGGATATGAACATATTAAAAGTTAAATTTTTGGAGCTTACGTGTCGTCTGCGCCTTTGTCTCTGCACTTTATGTCATCATAATATGTACAGTCTTAAATTAGCAGATCTGTTAGTCGGAGGTGCAGAGGGAATAAGCCCTTTGGCAAATGTAGCAAGCTTCGCCCTTTAGGACAGTGAGGAAGCCTCGTTTTGTTAAGAGTTTTGTATTTTTATAGCTAGACTTAATGCTTAACTAGTGCTAGTAGTACCCGACGAAAATTCCAAAAGGTATAAAGATGCCTACGGCGAGGTTTAAGTTAAATCCGCGCGCTACGTCTCCTCTTATGCCTAGTACTGCTGAGTATATTTCCAAGAAAGCCCCTATCGACGTTAGAACAAGCCCCCATATGTTAAGTCCGTAGCTTATGTAATTGACAATATACAAAGTTGCAGACGCGGACATTAGGAGAGCAGTTACTATATCGGCAGCTTTTAATCCAAAACACGCCGGTATACTCCCCAGCCTTTGTCTTTTATCAAATTCGTAATCTCCCTTTGAATACATGACGTCAAATCCGGCGACCCACAATGCCGAAGCTACAACTAATATCCATGGTGTTTTTGCTAAAGCTATTTGTATATCGTCTGGATATGTCGCAATAGCCGCGCCCAGGGGTACTAATGCGTAAACTAAGCCTAGGTGTAAATGAGGAATACAGTGAACCCTCTTCGCGTAGGGATACGTCATGACGACAGCCAGATATGGCAACGAAAGCGTCAAAGGCCATTTTCCAAGCGCCATCGCTGAAAGTATAAAAATGGCAACGCCGAAGAGGAAGACGCCATAGGCCTCTCTGAAGCTTATTTTACCAGATACAAGCATCCGTCTTTGAGTTCTAGGATTCAGCTTGTCTATAGGGTAGTCTGCAATATTATTCCAAGCCATCCCAGCAGTTCTAAGGCCAAAAACAGCAAGTCCTATAAATACGGCTTTCCAAAAGTCGATTACTCCACCTGTTAGTAGTGCCGCGGCATATGCCATGGGAAGGGTAAAAATAGTGTGTTCTACTCGTATAAACCTGAGGATTCTTATTGTAGTTGTGCCGACAACCTCAGGGTCGAATAGCACTTTTGTCTACACTACTGGATTAAAATAGATTAATATATTTAAGCCAGGAGTAAAGATAGCGTGTGGACGAGATAGATAGGTTGCTATGGAAAAAAGCGGTTGAGATAACTAGCAGAAAAACGCAGAAATGCTGTCTAGTGAGCTATACGCCTGGCCATGTCTTGTCTGATGTTTCACAATTTAAAAACGCCGTGATGGGGTGTAGAGTAACTTTTGTCATGTTTTTTGGCAAAACATGTCCCTATTGTCAAATGTTCGACCCGATCTTTAGATATATAGGAGAGAAATATCGTGAATATGCAAATTTTGTAAAAGCAGATATAGAGGAGTTCTACAATATAGCGATTCGACTAGGTATAATGGCGACGCCGACCACTGTGGCTTTTTTAAATGGACAGCCCATAGAGGTGGCACCAGGCTTTATGACGGCTCCGCAGTTCAAGACATTTGTAGAAACTGTACTTAGCCACGCCGGTTGTAAATAGTTTTAAAGTCGTATCGCGCTATTCATATGGTAAGAGTAGTTATAGTCGGAGGCGGCGCTGCCGGAGCTTCTGCAGCTGCCAGAGCAAGAAGACTAGATCCCAATGCTGAGATTATATTAATAGAGAGAGGCTCGATGATAACTCACGCACCTTGTGGAATGCCTTATGCCATAGGGGGAGTTGTTAAAAGTCACGAAGATCTGATGACGTACAAACCTGAGGAGTTTGAAAAAGAGAGGAACATCAGGGTTTTAATAAGATCTACCGTTACGGAGATAGATGTAGATAAGCGTGTCGTAGTTGTCGAAAGAGGGAACAACACTGAGAAGATTTCTTGGGATAAGCTAGTGATAGCAACAGGCGCAAAACCTCTGATACCTAAAATTCCCGGCGTAGAACTGAGGGGGATATTAACTATGAGACACCCCGACGAAGTGCCAGAGTTAAAGGCGCAACTAGAGACTGCAAATACTGTTGCAATTGTGGGAGGTGGATACATAGGTGTTGAAATGGCTGAGATATTACTCGAATTAGGAAAGAAGGTAGTTCTCTTTGAGATGTTTAACCAAGTACTCCCAACAGCCCTCGATCCAGATATGGCGGCTATTGTCGCAGATGAGATGAAAAATCGCGGTGTAGAACTCCACTTAGGAGAGAAAGTTGTAGAATTCTCTGGCGCGGGACACGTTAGTAAAGTGATTACTGAGAAAGGTGAGTATAAAGTAGACAAAGTAATACTTGCTGTAGGCGTAAGACCAGACGTAGATCTTGCTGTAAAGGCTGGAGCTAAATTAGGCGAGACGGGAGCCGTCTATGTAAATGAATACATGGAAACGACTGTGCCTGACATATATGCTGCTGGCGACGTAGCAGAAAAGACGCATAGAGTTACCGGACGTAGAGTTTGGATTCCATTGGCGCCTACCGCAAATAAAGAGGGCCAGGTCGCTGGTGGAAACTCTGTCAAGGGGCGTGTGTTAAAGTTTCCTGGTGTCGTTGGAACTGCAGTCACTAAGTTCTACAGTCTCTATATTGCCAGGACTGGATTAAGTGAGAGAGAGGCAAGAGAGTTGGGCTATAAAGTTCAAAGCACGTTGATAAAAGCTAGGACTAAGGCTCATTATATGCCGGGAGGAGAGCCTGTTAGTATAAAGCTAGTGGCTGAGGAATCTACAGGTAGTATACTTGGCGCACAGATAGTCGGCAAGAGCCAAATAGTTGCATCCTATGCCGACATCATCGCATTAGCTGTTCAATCTAGGTATACAATTGAGGATTTATTCTTCTCCGATCTGGGCTATATGCCAGATGTAGCTCCCGTATGGCATCCATTAATCGTAGCGGCAAGGGTGTTAAGCAGAGGAAAGTTATAGTTTTTGGCTAGCAGATTTCCAGCTTTTTGGTAAAAACATGTTTTAATTCTAGTCTAAGCTACCTTAGTCATGATTACAATAATTGGAAGCGGCAGAGTTGGCACCGCGGCGGCAGTTATAATGGGATTGCTTAAAATAGACACAAAGATTCTGCTAATAGACATCATAAAAGGGTTGCCTCAGGGAGAGGCTTTAGATATGAATCACATGAGTTCAATATTAGGTCTCGACGTAGAGTATTTTGGTTCTAATGAATATAAAGACATGGAGGGTAGCGACTTGGTAATTGTAACAGCTGGGCTTCCGAGAAAACCAGGTATGACAAGAGAACAGTTGTTGGAGGCAAACGCCAAGATAGTTAGTGAAATAGGTAAAGAGATTAAGAGATACGCGCCTAACTCTGTAGTAATATTAACAACAAATCCGCTCGACGCGATGACATATGTAATGTGGAAATCCACAGGTTTTCCAAGAGAGAGGGTAATTGGCTTTAGTGGCGTGTTAGACGCGGGTCGCCTTGCCTACTATGCTGCCAAAAAACTTGGCGTATCGCCTGCGTCAATACTCCCCATAGTCTTGGGCCAACATGGGGAGAGTATGTTCCCTGTGCCAAGCAAGAGCTTTATACATGGCGTACCGCTCAGCAGACTATTGACAGAGGAACAATTGAAAGAGGTTGTGGAAGAAACGGTCAAGGCTGGTGCCAGGATAACAGAGCTAAGGGGTTTCTCGTCGAATTGGGGTCCGGGCGCTGGATTAGCGCTAATGGCAGAGGCTGTAAAACGTGACACCAAGAGGTCTCTTATAGCCTCGGTTGTGCTTCAGGGAGAGTATGATGTGCGCGACGTCCCAGTAGAGGTTCCAGTGATACTTGGGAGAAGCGGCGTTCTAAAAGTACTAGAGATTGAGCTTTCAGCAGAGGAGAGACAGAAGTTTATGCAAAGCGTAGAGGCGATAAGGAAACTCATCGCCTCTATACCGTCAAATTATCTCCAGTAAATTTTATACCTCTTTTCTCTCCTAATTCCTATGGCTCAAGCTTTACTGGAAATAACTAGTAGCAAAGGGAAATTGATAGTAATGGAAGATGTAGAGCTGGGACATGTGTTTGCCGTAATTCCATATGAGAAAAGAGCGAATCCGACTCTCATTAGAGAGTTGCGGGAGCAAACGCTTGATCCTTGGAGATACGTCAATGGAGTAGGGTTTGTTCTCGACCTGACCGCTTGGAAACAACAATCTTCTATAGATATAGACTATGTGAAGAATAAAATAGAGAAGTATAGAGAAATTTTAGACACTGTTTTTCAATTCCTTGAGACCGCCTCTGCTAAAGAACCCAAGAAGAAGACTACCAAAAAGAAGAAAAGCAAGAAGAAGTCGAAAAAGAAAAAATCTTAGAAAAAATAGTGTGGCATAAGTTTAAAATATCCACATCGATTATTTGCGCATGGCTACACCAATAGGCGGACCTGAAGAGGAAGTGCCTCATATAGAAGTAGACGAAGAGACTAGGGAGATCATTAGGGAGATGTTATCCCAAATGGAGAACCCTGTGGAGATAAACTTCTTTACAAGTCAGAATTGTGCAGGCCGTGAGACTAATTGGTGTATACCTACCGAAGAGTTTCTAGATCTACTAATACAACTGGCGCCGCAGGAGAAACTACGTCTTAATAAATACTTGTATGAAAAAGACGCAGAGAGTTTTAAAAAATTTGGCGTGGAACCTCAGCGTGTGCCAGTGGTATACTTTGGCAACGGCTTTATTAGGTATCTTGGCGCACCTCTTGGAGAAGAGGTCAGAGCGTTTATAGAGACTGTTATTAGACTTAGTACGGGTAAGACAGGGCTTAGGCAAAAAACTAGGGCTGAGCTTTCTACACTTGCACAGAGTGCTTCAAAACGTGTCTACATCTTAACTGTAGTTACGCCAAGCTGCCCATATTGTCCATATGCTGTCCTCTTGGCAAATATGTTTGCATATGAAAGCAAAGGGAAAGTTGTGTCTGTTGTAGTAGAGGCACACGAAAACCCAGATATAGCAGATATGTACGGCGTGACAGGAGTTCCAGCTGTAATTTTACAAGCCGAAGACGTTTCAGTTGGAGATGTAGAATTTGTAGGCGTACCCCCAGAGCACGAGCTTTTGGCGCGAGTTAAAAACCACATGGGTCTCTCTTAATGAAGATACGTGTTGTTACAGGAAATCCGCACAAGTTGTTAGAAATTTCCAAAATCCTAGCCCCTTTTGGAATCTCTGTAGAGAGGCTGGACGTCAAAAAAATAGAAATTCAAGATGACGACGTAATTAATATAGCCAAGAACGCGGCCGAAATCTTATGTCCCATATACGGAGATTTCATTGTGGTTGAAGACACGGGGCTTTATATAGGAGCGCTAGGCGGCTTTCCTGGTCCTTATGCAGAGTATGTATATAGAACCATCGGTTTGAAAGGCTTGCTAAAGCTAATGGAGGGCATTGTCGACCGTAGGGCTGTTTTTAAATGCGCCGCAGCTATATGTGTAGAGGGGACTGTTCACATTTTTATCGGCGAGACGCAGGGCTATATAACCCGTGAGCCCAGGGGCAACAGAGGGTTTGGCTACGATCCCGTGTTTGTGCCAGAGGGCGAGACTTTGACATATGCAGAGATGGATGAAGAAACAAAAAACAAGGTTTCGCATCGTGCTAAGGCGTTTACAGCTTTGGGCAACTGGCTTATATCTAAATTTAAATAAAGATGAAGTATTTTAAGCTGTGGATGTGTTTAGAAGGCCTGTAATAGAGTTTGCTACTAGAAACGTTGTTACAGCAAGTGAGAAGGATAAAGTGCTCAATGCTATGAAGACTATGGTTAACCTAGATATCAGACGGTTGCCTATTGTACGTGGCGATAAGTTAATAGGCATAATAACAATGCTTGATATATTAGATGCGATATATTCCTGGATTAGCGATAAAAATACCGAGGGCTCTCTGTATAGTGATATCTATATGAAGAGCGTGATTGAAATAGGGACTAGAAGTGTAATTTCTGCACGTCCTGAGACCCCATTAGGCGAGGTGATAGCACTTTTCCTCCGCCATAACTTTGGCTCTATGCCAATAGTAGATGAGACAGGGCGGTTAGTTGGCATATTTACAGAGTGGGATGTGTTAAAGGTCGCGTCACAACTAGACTTCCCACACAGAGTTCGCGATGTAATGACGAGAATAGTCTATGTGTTGACGCCTTATTCTACTGTAATGGACGTGTTAGAGGGTATTACAATCTATAAATTCAGGAGGTATCCAATAGTGGACGAAACAGGCAAAGTGATAGCGATGTTACACGCAAAAGATGTACTTAGATATTTTGCTTCTGACGAAGTTATTGAGAAAATCAAGCAGGGAGCTGTAGAAGATATAGTGAGTAACTATGCGATAAATATTGCAAAATCGCCCATATTTGTAGCTAAGCCAAACGACCCAGTTATAGACGTCGTCAAGAGAATGCTTGAGTATGATGTCGGCGGAGTCCCTGTAGTTAACGAGGAGGGCACGGCGGTTATAGGTATGGTGACTGAAAAAACCTTAATGCTCCTCTTTGAGGGCTCTGCGGAGTAGTAAAACACTCAGCGCCACGAAAAGACTCATAGAAGCGGCCGTTGCCCCGGCCATTACAGCTATAAGAAGAGACGGCGTAGAAACTGTGGCAGAGAAGTTAGATTTACACTCCACATACAAGCTTCTTGTTCTATACATCTCTAGGTGTTGGGTTGCCGTTGTAGGGGTGAGTATGTTGTTTTTATCTCTGCATATGATCTTTGCCTTTGGATCCTTTAGTACTACTATGGCGATATCTGTACCTACAGTACATGTAATGTAGAACTCTGGCCTATCTGGCCAGAGCGATAGTAGGCATTGAGGGTTGCCATAATAAATGCCATACACAGTGTAAGACCCATTGAAGTACCAACTAACCTTCTGTGGCAAGGGTATGCTTTGTCCATCAACTACTAAAGTTCCATTTATAACGGCGGCTGTGTAGTTACCAGAAGGCCCCTTAACTAACAAAACTCCACCCCAGACTGTGAAGACCAGTATCATTATGAATAGGAGGGCCAATTTGTACATCATGGCCAGCGTATGAGTAAAATTTAATAAACGTTTTGTTTAGCGTGGTTTTTTGCTTGCTACATCCGCTAATTAAGGAGGCGTTGAAGGAAAGAGGTATTTCAGAGCCTACGGAGCCTCAAAAGTTAGCGATTCCCGAAATATTGGCTGGTAACAACGTCCTTATAATTGCTCCCACTGGCAGTGGGAAGACTGAGGCTGCGATATTGCCTATTCTATCCAGAATGTTAGAAAGTAATATAGAGAGACCTGGCATATATGTACTCTATATCACGCCGCTTCGAGCACTTAATAGAGACCTTCTGGATCGTATCAAATGGTGGGGAGAGCGCGTTGGCTTTAAAGTCGACGTGCGCCACGGAGATACAGACAAAGCCGATAGACAGAAACAGAGTAAATCGCCGCCTCACATCTTGATTACTACGCCAGAAATGCTCCAAGCAATTATGACCGGCAGACGTCTGCTTGAGTATCTAAAGGAGCTTAGGTGGGTTGTAGTTGACGAAGTCCATGAGTTAGCTGAGGATAAAAGAGGCGTACAGCTCAGCTTAGCGCTTGAGAGACTTAGGTATCACATCGGCAGAGATTTCCAAATCGTTGGTCTTTCAGCAACAGTAGGTAGCCCCGTTGAGGTGGCTAAGTTTCTCGTCGGGGGAAGCAGGCCGTTTAAAGTAGTTCTCGTAAACTTTGCAAGACAGATGAAGTTAGACGTCGTAAGACCCAAGCCGACTGAGGAAGACTATAGATTAGCTGAAGCCTCTGGGTTGTTTCCAGACGTCATAGCCCGCCTACGTTTTATAAGAAAGCTTGTTGAAGAAAACCGCAGTACGCTAGTTTTTGTAAACACCAGAAGTATGGCTGAGCTATTGGGCTTCCGTCTCTCCTATCTCTTTGGCGATTTGCCCATTGCAGTACATCATTCATCATTATCTAAAATGGTTCGCGTCTCTGTTGAAGAACGCCTTAAAAAAGGCGAGCTTAAGGCTGTTGTTGCGACTTCAAGCTTAGAACTGGGTATAGACATAGGACATATCGATTTAGTAATCCAGTATATATCTCCGCACCAGGTAACGCGCCTACTTCAACGTGTTGGGAGGAGCGGCCATAGACTTTCAGCTATGCCTAGAGGCGTGATAATTGGCGAAGATATAAACGATATAATGGAGGCGGTGGTTATCGTAAAGAGAGCACGAAACGGGCTTATAGAACCGACTCAAATTCCCGATAAGCCATACGATGTATTAGTTAACCAAATTGTAGCCTTTCTAATACTAAAGCCTAGGTGGAGACTAGAGGAGCTGTATGAAGTAATAAAAAGAGCCTACCCCTACAAAGATCTATCGATTGAGGAGTTGAGGAGAGTTGTAAGATTTATGCAAGATCTATACCCCAGGCTTGCGGTCTATTTTGAAGATAGCGACGTAGTAGCGAGACCAAGAAGCCGAGGCTTCTACCGCTATTTCTACGAGACTCTCTCTATGATTCCGGACGAGAGACAGTATGCCGTTATTAACGAGAAGACCGGCGAATTAGTAGGTACGCTCGACGAATCGTTTGTAGCTGAATATGGCACCGTCGGGGTGAAGTTTATTTTTAGAGGCAGACCTTGGCTTATAACGAAAGTAGAGGATAGAGTTATAAAGGTAATAGAGGCGCCTGATCCCACAGGCGCAATACCTAGCTGGATAGGAGAGGAGATACCGGTGCCTTTTGAAGTTGCGCAAGAAGTTGGCGTTTTGCGCGTTAAGGCCTCTCGTGGCGACTACAAATCTATAGCCGAGGAATATGGGGTAAACGAAGAGGTTGCAAAATTTATAGTTGAGGAGATTTCAAAACACAAAGGCCCCATCCCCGATGATAAAACAATAGTTATTGAACAGTTTAAAGACAACATTGTTATAATACATGCGGCCTTTGGGACGCGAGTAAATAGGACACTAGGTAAATTGCTTGGAGAGCTTCTTATTAAAACTCTAGAGAGACCCATAGGTGTCTACCAAGACCCCTATGGGATAATTATACAGTCTTCCGAGCCTCTAGCGGCGGAGTTAGTTAGAGAACATCTTAAGAAACTAGCCTCTTTAAATGCGCAAGAGATTGCCGAGCTTCTAAGGTCTGCATTAGTTAAATCAGGCTCGTTTAAACGTAGAATTCTACATGTGGCTAAGAGGATGGGGGCCATTGATAAAGAAGCTGATGTATACAGTGTTAGTATGTCTAAACTAGTTGAGGCGTTTAGTGGAACTGTCGTCTTTGATGAAGCGTTGAGAGAGACTTTTGAAAGAGACCTAGATTTAGAACATACGGCAGAGGTTTTACAACGCATAAAAACAGGCGAAATATCAATAGTACACTCCGTTGAGCCGACATATCTCGGCGAGGTTCTATATGAAAAGCTATCGCATAGACTTGAGATTATACCTCCTGAGAGACTTAAGAAACTTGTCCTAGATAGTACAAAGGCGAGGTTGCTCAATTACACTATGCTTGCCGTATGTTTAGATTGTGGTTGGCATGGGCTAATTAGAGTTGGCGAAGTTACAAATCTTATTTGTCCCAAGTGCGGCGGGGCGAATGTTGGAGTTGTAAGAGTGGTGAGAAGCGATAATTTAGAGCGTGAGATAAGGCGGAACGTGGAGGAGGTAAGACGTACTGCAGAAGTTATAAAGAGGTATGGCTGGGTAGCTCTCTATGCCTTGGCTTCTAGACTGCCTGTAGAGACTGTGGAGAAGATATTGGCCGATATCAATGGCGTGGACATTAATAGACTCACGGAGATTCTACAAGAGGCTGAGAAAGAGTATTTAAAGCAAAGACTTCTCGAGTAGCCTAGCGGTATAAAAGGGATAGAGGTCATCTCTATTAAATTGAGCTAAATTGCGTCGTATATATTCTTTTGCTTTCTCTCTGTCCATAGGTAGAAACTCCCCATGTTTATATATTGTGAGAGAAGGCACATCCCTATCCACTATGCCGTAGATATGTGAAATGGGACCTATATATTTCCCCCCGTAGACCAAAGTCCCAATAGCTGTTTTTACAAACTCTCCAAAGACTGGGCCTAGTTTTTTATATGTTTTTGACGTATACGAGGGCCTTATGGGTCCTAGAGTGTTTTTTAGATTTGAGACTGTAGTTCCTGCGCCGAGATTTACGAAAGCAGCTATGTACGTATCGCCTAGATACCCGCTATGTTGTTTACGTGTGTAAGAGTCTAATATGGCGTTTTTAGCTTCGTCACGTATCTTAACATCATAATAAAGCGTGGTGCCTGGACGTACATATGTAAACGGTAAGACGGCGGAGCTAGGCCCTATGACCGCAGGCCCCTCTACATATGTATATTCATAAAGCTTCCCACGGAGATAGATATCTCCTCTCACTACACCCCCCACGTCTCCTTTCATAATCTCTATGCCAAGTTCTTTAAGACGGCCAATTGCCAACTTCATAACTTCAATATTATTTTCGAGAAGGTCTGCTATAGATGTAAATGGCTCAGCTGTAAGTAGCTCTCCTCTAAAGTCTAGTCTACTCTCTCCACATGCCAAGTTTCTAGATTTAAGGAGGTGGGGAATACAGCCGACGTGTATTTTCGGCACGTCAAGCGGTATGCCCTTTCTGATTTCAAATCTACACCCCTCTAGAATATGTGGGAGGTCTACAGTATCTTCTACATATATCACAACTCTACCCATATCGCAAAATGCTAAAGCGGCTAATTCGACAATTCTAAAACCTCCTACTATTAAGTACGGCGCTGGGGTGAGAAGAGGCGGGTCTATGCGGCCTACGACGGCTAATTCCACAACAAACTTATTAACCTGGTATAAAAATTGCCTTGTTGAAATGATTGAGAAGATAGTCAAAAGAATTATAGGAGTTGAAGACGCACCTGCGTGGTTAGTGAGAGAGGTGTTTAAGAAAGTTGAGGATGGCCTAGATATAGATAGTGCAGTTAACTACCTGGCGCCAAAATTAACTGAGATATACAAGTCAAATATCGCGAAATACAGACCTGGGAGGGCAAGTATAAGAAAGGCGTCTGCTTTTTTAGTAGCAGAGTTTATCGAGCGGCTGGGGTATAGCGTCGAATTTATCAATCTCTTTGGCGCATCTTTTCCAGCAGCTGTAAGAGGAGAGAGGTTGTACACACCTCTTGCGTTAATTTTAGATGAGAAGAGAAAATCGCTGTATCTAGCGGCAAAAGCTAGAAGACTTATGCAGAGCGTTATACAACTCACAATGACTAGAAATGTAGATGGCGTATTAGTAGAGGTTGTTAGAATCGAAAAACCGCCCTATTATTACCTATATACTTCTGCTAATGTTGCTAGACTTATTGAAGAAAGCCGGCCTATTGTCGCCACGGTAAATAAAAAACTTGGAAAGTTATACTACTACTGGCGCCACTTCCGGGAAAGGGGGTATCTTGTGCTTGTAGATAAAGAAGTCGGCGGAGTTGTAGTAGATCTCCTAGCGGTTGGGTTGGGGAGATACGCGGTGGTGAGTAGAAAAAGCAAGAAGATAGGCAGACTTAGAAAAGTTCTAGACTCTATCTACTTAGTTTGAGTTTGAGCTTTTCTTCTCTCTCTAATTTTATTTATCTCTTTTTCAAGAAGTGAAAGGTGGAAATTTAACTCTTCGATGCCGAATTTCTTAGCCACCTCTCTCCCATATTTTATCAGCTCTTCTGCCTCTGCAAGTTTCTTTCTCTTGACTTTTTCTGTTGCCGTATATATGATACACTCAACAAGTTTTTCTTTAAACTCAAGAGCCTTGTAGTTATTTCCGTCTTTCTCGGCCCATGTCACTAGACGTTCCCATCTAGTGCATATAGGCATCGGCGTCTTGCTACGACGAACTTAAAAAATTTTTTATCTACTCAATAGCGGATAGTTGAGCTTTGAGTTTTATAAGTTTCATATACTCTTCTTCCATGCCAAGTTTCTTTGCAGTCTTTAGCGCATTGGCTAACTTCTCGTGAAGGCGCATTGCCACTTCGGGGTTTCTGGGGACAATTCCAGCCTTTACCTTTCTCAAGTAGTCTTCTACATCTCTAATAATTGCGACTATCTTCTCTGCGGCGATATCTAATTCTACATCGTCAATAGTCTTACTGCTATTCTTCTGTACATTTATAGTTAGCACTATGGGCTCTACTATCACCTTCTCTCTTGGTTTCTCGATGTTATACTTCCCCATTAAATATCCGGCGATTAGATATCTGACTAACTCTGACACTCCATCAAGCCCCTCTCTTTTAGCAAGTTCTTCCAATACACGTTTTACCTTTCTATGTACACGGACTGAGACAACTGCTCCCTCTTTATCGGGCGCTCTGAATAAGTCGTTATATGTTAGGTCAAACTCTCTTATGGGGATACTCATGTAGATCTAGTACCTAGGGTTATATACCTCAAACAACTAATTTCTATATCAATACTCTACATGTGAGATTCCTAAAGCGAAGATAGCCGTTGTTCTTAAATATGGATTTTTTAAAAAGAACAGAAGCACAAGCAGGCGATGGTTGAGTCAATTCTGTTCGCCCCATTCATAGTATTGGCTCTCGCAGGGCTAATGAGGGAGTACCTATTCTGGAGAAACGAGACGGCATCCCATAGACAGAGTTGTAGAAAAATCAGCGTGATTATACCTATGAGAGGTGTATATTCTTGGACCGAGGACAACTTAAGGGCTATAACTTCTCAAAAAACCGACGTAGAGATAGAGTACATATTTGTTGTAGATTCTCCAGAGGATCCAGCCTATGTACTTGCGCAGAAGTTTGGTAGAGTTATAATAAGCCAAGGAGAGGGGAAAAGCGCAGCGCTTGCGACAGGTCTAAAGGTGGCAAAAGGCGACTGTATAGTTTTTGCAGATGACGACATCAAGCCTAGAGAGAATTGGCTTGAGTCATTAACGGCCCCCCTTTCTTTATACACGGCCGTAACTACGTATAGGTGGTATGTTGGTCAAGGGCTCTGTCATAAGGTGAAACTAGCCATCAGCAACATGGGATTTCCTGCCATGATGGATAAAAGATCTAGATTTGTCTGGGGTGGCTCCACGGCTTTTAAAAGAGAGTTTGCCGAGAGAGTTAAACTCGCTGAGAGATTGCCTAAGTATATAAGCGATGATTACGCAGTGTATTCTGCCATAAAAGAAGTCGGCGGCACCATATGGTTTGCTAAATCGGCTATAGCGCCTACGCCAGACCCACAGTGTAAAATTCAGGAAGCTTTTCACTGGGGGGTGCGTCAGATACTTATGGTGAAGTGGCACGCACGCTTAGGTTGGTATATAGGACTTATGATCTACACGCTAGGCTTTTTTATATCTGTAGTATTACCTATAGTAGGCGTTTTAATCCGCAATTATTGGTTGCTGCCGGGACTTGCACTACACCCGATAAACCTTGCAAAAGATTTTATAAGAGCTAGAGGAGTGAAGAAATATACGGCTATACAAGTTAGTGTTGTTGATATCGTCGCCACTTGGGCTATAGGTAATTTTATAATTCCCACAGCGCTTTGGGTTTCTGTTTTTACAAAATGTATAAATTGGAGAGGTCGCAAGATATGCCGGTGATAGACTACTCAATTCTTTGGGCTATCTTTAAGACGTTTTTCAACCTCGTAGTAAGTGTCCTAGCTATGTTAGGCCTGGGGGAGTGGGGAGGTCGCGTAATGGCAGTGTTGCTTTTTGCAACTCTCTTTTTCCTAGCTGGCGCCTTTAAGAAGACTAGGAGAATTATTGGGCCGCTTCTTGCATTGGCGATAATGATAGTGGCTCTGTTGGGCTACATCTAAATAAACAAGTGTGGTGGTTTGCACGTGGCCCGTATAGCTGTCGTAGATAGAGACGCTTGTCAACCCAGAAAATGTGGTCAAGAGTGTGTAAAATACTGCCCAGTTAATAAGTCTGGCAAAGTCGTATACATAGATGAACAATTGAAAAAAGCCGTTATTTCAGAAGCTCTTTGTATAGGTTGTGGCATATGTGTACATAAATGTCCTTTCCAAGCAATTACTATAGTAAATCTACCCGACGAGCTTGAAAAAGACTGTGTGCATAGATATGGGCCAAGTGGATTTAAGCTCTACCGCCTCCCCATCCTTAGAAGAGACAAAATCATAGGGGTGTTAGGCCGCAACGCCCTTGGCAAAACCACTATGGCTAAGATTCTCGCAGGCGAGTTTGTGCCAAATCTTTGTAACACGAGGGACAAAGTCACTCCTGAAGACGTGATTAGATATTTCAAAGGCACAGAGTTACAGACGTATTTTTCAGAGCTCTATAGTAAGAGACTTAGGAGTGTTCACAAGATTCAATATATCGAGCTTATACCAGTATATCTCAAGGGTTCTGTTGAGGAGATAGTGAAGAAGGCAGGGATTAACGAACAGTTGTTAAAGAGGTTTGGCCTAGATAAACTTCTCGATAGGAAAATAGAAAATCTGTCGGGAGGCGAGTTACAGAAATTGGCTATAGCTGCTGCGCTTTCAAAAGACGCAGATGTCTACATCTTTGACGAGCCGGCGACACATCTAGACATCGTAGAGAGAATAAAAGTTGCAGATGCCATTAGAGAATATACAGCCAATAAATACGTGCTGGTCATAGAACACGACCTAACGGTTCTTGATTTCCTGGCGGACAACATAGTAATCGTCTATGGCAAACCTGGTGCCTATGGAATTGTATCCTATCCCGCCGGAGCTAGAGAAGCTATTAATGAATACCTCGCCGGCTATATATCGTCTGAAAACATGAGGATTAGAGATAGGCCTATAAAATTTGAGACGAGACCTCCTGAGAGAAAGGCAAGTAAAGCATCACGTCTTGTAGAGTGGACTGATATATTCATAGACCTAGGCAGTTTTCAGTTAGAGATTCTAGCGTCTTTTATATCAAAAGGCGAAATTGTTGGCATAATAGGCCCAAATGGTATAGGCAAAACAACTTTTCTAAAGGCTTTAGTAGGCGAGATAAAGCCAGCTAAGGGGCAGATCAGCTCAATTCCTCGTATAAGTTATAAGCCACAATATATTAGAGATATAGCCGTGAGAAATCAGGATGTTACCGTCGGCCTGTGGCTTGCCAAAGAAGTTGGAGATTATTCTAACAATCCCATATGGCCTGATTTAAACAGCGGGTTCAACTTAGTCCCTCTTTTAGAGCGTAAAATGGGCGAGCTGTCTGGAGGCGAACTCCAGAGGGTTGTAGTTGCAGCATCTTTGCTAAAAAAAGCCGACTTATATGTCTTAGACGAACCAATGGCCTACCTAGATGTTGAACAACGTATAACCGTGGCTAGGACAATCAGGCGTATAATAGAGGAGAGTGAAGCCGCTATGCTTGTGGTAGAGCACGACATTGCGATGCTAGATTACATGTCTAATGCCATTATGCCCTTTGTAGGTGAGCCGGGGAGAAGGGGTTTCTCTCCAGGTCCCACGGACATGAGGACAGGAATGAATATGTTTCTAAAGTGGGCCGATGCGTCATTTAGACGGGATATTAAATCGGGTAGGCCGAGGTTAAATAAGCCTGGGTCTGCTCTCGATAGAGAGCAGAAGGAGAGGGGAGAGCTCTATTATATTTAACTATGGGATATATATACGGCATTTTGCCGCCAATGCCGCCTCTAAGGCCTTTTGAAGGCATTACTCCAGTTAAGCCACATATCACATTAGTTAAGCTCAAAAGACCTGTAAAAACAGAGCTAAGGTATAGACAATTTGTCGTAAGACTCGGCCCAGTGGTTTTATTACCCAGCGTAACCAAGCCGAGATATATAGCTCTCAAAGTGGAGCCATACGGGGAATTAGCCGCATTGCGTACGTTGTTGTTGGCGTCTCTTGGCGAAGCAGTAGAGGAGAGATATACAGAGTTTAAGCCACATCTCTCAGTATATGCCATACGTTTAAAGCATCCTACAAATGAGGATCTCGCCCCAGCGATTGAGGAGACATCTAAATATGTCGGCACGGCTTTCGAGGTAAAGGCTATACACCTCATAGATACAACAGGAGGCGTCTATTTATCGCTCTATACACTTCCTCTTTATGCGTAAAGAGATAGAGGCCTATCTGGGGGGTTTAGCCGTCGGCGGTTGTGTTGTAGAGTCGCCAAAGCCGTACATACTACAGTGGCTTAAGTCGCTTGGCATGTATAAAGATAGGCTAGTTTTGCCAAAAAGATTTTGTAAGTATACGCCGTCTACTCTTTTAGAACATGTGTATTTCCTTAAGGGAGCTTTTGAGACATATGGCGAGTTTTTCGCCGGCGACCCCCATATGGGAGATGTCATAGCTATATACAAAGTTAGGAGTAGAAAATTAATAAGGTCGTTGCGTCTATTGGGCATACATCCTCTTGAAACTACTGATGAAAAAGGCGAGAGAAATTTCATTGTTATATACCGTAGTAAAGATATAAAGCGATTTATTAAATTTGTCAAGCCTGTTATAGAAGACGTGGCTATTGCAAGATTACTAGGCTTATGTACGCAGAGCTTATAGTCGAGATTTTAAATTACGTAGGTATAGTGGCATTTGCAGTATCGGGCGCATTGAAAGCAGGCGAGAAGGATATGGATCTGCTCGGGTTTATCGTGTTGGGGTTTTCGACGGCGCTAGCTGGCGGTATAATTAGAGATGTATTGTTGGGCAGAGTTCCTCCGGCGAATCTAATGTATATTCCATATCCGGCTACTGCGATAATAGCATCGTTAGTAACATTTGTCTTATATCCTCAAGTGAGGAGGTATAGAGACGTCGTCTTATATCCAGACGCCCTGGGATTAGGCGCATTTGCGGCAATAGGCGCAGATATTACAGCTACTTACTGCTCCACCAACAGGATAGAGAGCTGTTGGCTACTTGTTATAACGCTCTCTTCAATAACAGCAGCAGGCGGGGGCGTAGTCCGCGACATACTTGCTGGGGAAGTCCCAGTGGTGTTAAGACGTGAGGTTTATGCATCTGCGGCTGCTATCGGCGGCGTATTATATCTAGCTTTGTATCCACTGGGCAGAGAAATTGCCATGTTAACCACAATTATTGCAGTAACCGCTATTAGAGTAGTTACATTATTAAAAGGTTGGGAACTCCCCCGCGTTAGGCTGTAGGATTTTACATCTTAGCTTTAACTTCTTATGTACTACACAGAGGTCTCTCTCAGTTGGCATGCCTTCGGTATATATTCTAAAGCCTTTGAGATAGGCCTCGTACAACGGGTGGCGTGGCTCCTCAGCTGACATAGGTATTATACACATGGTTTCTCCATCATATACCATTTTCCCCTTATTATTTCTAGCGATGTATATCATAAGTTCATCTCCCCTTATTTCAAATAATGTACCTAGAGGACGTTGAGGGGGTCTGCCACCTCTAACAGAGATATACGACAAAACAACAAGCCCCAAATCGCATGTAGTAATGCCAAGACCAAGTTTTAAAACCCGTTGTAGAGCCAGGATGTCAAAATATTTAAAACGCGGCAGTAGAAAGAGTAACTTCTGGAGTAATTCCTTTCTATCTATCACGCCTCTTTTGACTTGAGTTATATACACATATGTAGTTTCTACAATTTCATAGGTACCAAATCGACTCCACCCCCTAATGGCGTGTTCAAATCCCTCTTCTGATTGCGATACTATAATCGCTGAGACTAGATACTTTGGCTCTTCTAACATTCTAGTATCTACAAGGGGGCCGTAGTAGTCAAAATGGTCAATCCAACCGATCACATCCATGTCATATCTTATTTGTATATTGCTAAAGATATTTAAACGGAGCGTAACGCAAATTTGTGGCCCCTCGCTTCTTTATATATCCGGGTTACAAAAGCATAGAAGACGAGCCTAAAATTAGGCAAATGATTTACAGGGGCTTGAAAGAAATTGAAACAGAGATCCGTAAGCGGATGTTAAATTCTGACAATGTAGAAGAATTAGGCCGTGCATTAAAGGCAATAAACATGATCGCCGTTAGGGTAAAATCTATAGAGGGGAAGATAGAGTCTAAAAAAGAAATTGAACAAATAGACGCTATAATATTTGACAAAATGAATGCTATGCTTTCGGCGTTGGCAAACAAAGACTATGTATCCCTCCTAGCTATTGCGTCCGAACTGGAGAAGCTTGTAGCACGGCGTAGTTCACTCTTTTCATAATGGTTTGCCTAGCTCCTTTTACACCTGACGAATTTATAACATGGTATAGACACCTCGGGAGACTCAGACTCTTCTGGGCTAAACCTGTAGTAGAACTTTTCCCACTATATAGACTTACAGAGGGCTGTGTAACAAAGGCAAGGTGGTTTTCCGACAAGCCGAGACTTGAAGAGGCATATATAATTGTACTTAGACATGCGAAAAAGATAGACTTCTTATCGACATTGAGAGGGATCAAGATACTAATAACGCCAAATGAAATAAGTAAAGAGCTTTATCAACTCAAGGGCGGTCTCTATATATACTCTACATCTCGACCTTGTGCTACTGGGGTTTATCTAGAAAAACCGCCGGAGGGCCATCGAGAGCCCGATCCTGACCACATAGTCTTATCCTCTGGATCTGATTTACGCTATCTGTTGTATCTAAACCGGTGGAATTTTAACATAGATTATCTGTGGTTGCAATCTCTTGAAAGCCTAGACGATGCCATAGAGAGTGCAATATGCGAAGCCAGAAGACACGGGGGGAGATTTGTGACTGTGGCGACAAGCGAGGGTCATTTAGACACTATAGAATTCAACCTATATAAACCAGACCACTCTTACCATATATACAAATTGGCCTTTTAGTATATAAAGGGAACTCTACCGAATATATTAAAATATTATAAATGGACAAAAACAATGTATAGTCTCGCCCATATAGTAAAATGTCCTATATGTGGTATCGAATTTAAACCAGTTATAGAATCCGTGAAAGATGGCGAGACGGAGGTCGTATGTCCCAACGGTCATGTTTTCACTATTTTTGTAAATAACAGCGAGTCGGTTTTAGACTGCGAAATTAGAGACTGGGAGAGATTTGGCCTTCTGCCGCAAGCAACTCAACAAGCAGTGTTGGAAGCCATACAGAGTGGAAGAGTTCCAAGCGACCTTCAAACGCTTATGAGGAGATTAAAGGAGACCGGAATTGTAGTCTGTACATGAAGATAGTAGAGGAGATAAACGTATTTCGTTACTATAAACCTTTTATAGAGGCAGCCGGCGGCATAGGTCAAGTTAAAAAAGCGCTGGCGTGGAGCGAGTGGTATGCAGTCAAGTGGTGGGATGAGGTATTTAACGAATTGGGTCTCCAGTCTATTAGAGAGAGCGTTTTTGCCCGCGCGCTCTTTATCTCTTTACGAATAAGGGGGTATATCAGAGAAGACGGCCACATAAGGAGGAGACCTGAGAAACCTGAATATCCGACCAACAGCTACGCGATTGAGTTTGTAGAATTACACGAGTCGTTTGATAGAATAGGCGCTGTCAATGTGGCGTCTAATAAAGCCGATGAAAACACTATAGCCATACTCTACTCCACAATGCTTAGCCAGGGCTGGTACAAGATTTTAAGACACACCTTTCTAAAGCTTGTCGAAATTGAGAAATTCCAGACAATTTTTGAGCCAATTATAAAAGAGGGACAGGTGGCATTAGCGGTTATGGAATTTCACAAGCCTAAGATGTACATAGGTTTTGACTACAGGAGAGATAACGTTGAGCTGGCTACAGCTGTGTTGAAAGCCAAGCCTGGAGAGTGTAAAGATATATGCATATTTAACGCGCCAACTTCGTGTGACGCTGTCAAACTTGCGAAGAAGTACATAAGTGGAGTAGATGCAGTATTGATGTTACACACACTCTATTGGCTCCTTGATCCTGTCAAGGAGCTTACTTGTATACGTTCAATTATTGGCCAAGGAGGGAAACTTCTAATAGGGCAACAAGTAGTGGAATCCACGCCGGGTTTGGTGGCGTTAGTAACAGCAATGGGGGCAAAACATGTCTTTAGTTGGAAAGGTGTAGAACACATTCTAAAAGCAGCTGGTTACGGGCTTTCAAGACGCTATCTTAGATACATGCCTTATTACATCGCCATATGGGAGCCTAAGTAAAGTTTGACGAACTAGCAAAGTATATATAAACAGAACCAAATCCTCTTTCTTTAAATAGCATAAACTTAGAGTATCTACCTACGATTTCGCGGATTTTTGCATTTGGTGGAATAGAGGAAATTATTAGATGTATTTTCTTATACTCCTTACATACCTCTTTTGGCGTTATGAGACATACAAGTTTAGGAAGTATAAACTTTGTATATATACTAAGAAGCTTTCTAACAAATTTGTTATTAGGATTTCCTATAGATACCACACATTGGTATAGAGAGACTCTATTAAATTCCGCAATAGCCCGCTCTATATCTATTGATGCATGTAGAGAATAGCCTGCCAACAATAAGTCAAACCCCTTATCTCTAAACGGCATATATTCAAAAACTCCAACGACTTTCTCGTCTGCCGTCGTATTTACATAGAGCATCTCTGGTGTTGCATCAAGAGCTACGACATATCTCACTCCTCTCAAATGCCTAGCCATATTGCCCGGGCCTGCCCCCGCGTCAAGAACTTTAACAGGACTTCTCCCATCAACGGCATAGAAAAGCGAAACGGCCTCTTCTCTCCACCTATCTACGTTGCCTAGAGTGGCGATAAAATTTGCCCTCTCGTATGCTTTCCAAATCTTTTTATATGCCTCCATTAGCGCACGCCATCTATATCCAAAGTCCACGGTCTACGCTGTATAGATGTATATAAACCAGATACTCACACCGCCCCCCAAGGCCCATAGCCACCAGTAATCTCTTCCAGATTTCAGAAGCCAAACGTCTAAGCCTGCGGTGCTATGGACAACCGCGATAATTATAGTAGCTAGTGAAACCCAACCAAGATGGAGTTTAGCACACACCGTGTACGAATCTATTAAGCCTAGAGTAGCCTTCTTAACAACCTCCGGCTTTGCTAGACATAGCCCAGAGATTGAGACCAGTAGCCCAAAGAGTAGGAGAAGGACTGCGGTTATGTCAAGGATAAAAACGCTTATAGCGGCTCTCCCAGACATATAACGTGCGGAGAAGAGGTTTCTTAAAATTCATAGTAGCTAGCCCCTTAGGGCGGCTATTACTTGGCATAGTGGCGACGTTGGTTTCGTCGGTAGTAATTTATCTAGACTTGGTAAATGGAAATGTGAAAAAAGCTACCGTTAAGGGTGCCAGAGAGATTTTGCTTCCATATCCACGTCTCCATGGCACTGTATCTGTAGAGGAGGCTTTAGCAAATAGGCGGTCAATAAGAGAGTTTAGAGATGAGCCGATTGAGCTGGAGGAGTTAAGCCAGCTTCTATGGGCAGCCTATGGTATATCAGAAACTAGATACGGACTTAGAACAGCGCCTAGCGCAGGAGCGCAATACCCGCTGGAGGTGTATGCCGTCGTTGGAGAGCGTGGCGTAAAAGCCGATTATGGTTATTTAGAGGCTGGAATCTATTACTACGACGTATACAGACATTGTCTTCTTTTAAAAAAGAGAGGTGATTACAGAGAGGCTCTATATCGTGCTGCTTTAGAACAGCCGTGGGTACTCACGGCTCCCGTCTCTATAATTTTCACGGCTGTATATAGCAGAACTGTTAGAGTATATGGAGAGAGGGGGCGTGTGAGATATGTGCCAATGGATTTAGGCCATGCCGGACAAAACGTCTATCTTCAAGCGACGGCGTTAGGCCTGGGCACAGTTACCGTCGGGGCTTTTCACGACGAGGAAGTCAGAGAAATATTGGAGCTATCTCCCGAGGAAACTCCCTTGTATATTATGCCAGTGGGAAAACCGTTAACACCCTACAGACTTACAGAAGAGGAATTAATACAATTTTACCAAAACAATAGAAAGTCATCCTATTAACGGACAGCTAGTTTTTTGATAACTCTAAAGTACGTCTCGGCTACGTTTATCACCTGTTTTACTTCGACATATTCGTCTGGCGCATGGGCTAAATTGACGGGGCCTGGACCGTAGGTGACTGTAGGTATTCCAGCTTTTATAAAGAATCTGGCGTCTAATCCGCCTATACATACGGTTCTCTTAGGTTTTTTGCCAACCACTTCCTCAACGGCAGAAGCAAGAGTCTCTACCAGTGGATGGTTTGGCTCTACCAGGGCAGGCTCTGATATGTTTGTAACTTTCACCTCCACTCTATGAGGTATCTCTTTCGCTATTTTCTCTACGAAAGCGATAAACTCGCGTTTTACCTCCTCTATGTCTTCCTCTGGTATAACTCTCCGATCTACAGAAAAGGCGAAATAACCAGGTACCACGTTGGTTTTTACAGAACCTCTCACCTCTCCGCCTATGGTAATTGTAGGCGAAGCCCCCCGCGGATCTTCATACTCGTATTTACTTACCCTTGTAGATATCGCCTTGATATACTCCTGAAGTCTATACGCAATATACGCCGCGCCCTCAAAGGCGTTTAAGCCAAGCCAAGGTGTAGAACCGTGGGCTTGCCTTCCATATACCTCCACCATAAACCACACGAGCCCTCTGTGGCCAATCCAGATGTTATCCTCGCCTGAGCCCTCTGCTATTATTACCCAAGGTGCTTTTATTTTACCAGACCTAGCTAAGTAACCGGCTCCAGTTTCGCCGCCTATTTCCTCGTCAGGAACGAATGAAACCTCGAAATTTTTCACGCCAGCCGTCACGGCCTTTTCCACTGCTAGCATAATTGACGTAAGGCCGCCTTTCATATCTACAGCACCTCTGCCATAGAGCCGCCCGTCTTTATAAAGCGGTTCAAAAGGTTTTGTTACCTTCCAACTCTCTAGGGGACCCGGCGGCACTACATCGTAATGTCCATTAAAGTGGATCCTCGGCTCTCCCATCCTAGCTATTAAAATAAGCCGTGGGTAGTCCACACATTCGGGACATACTTTTGCAACCTCAGACTTTGGGACTTCTAAAACCTCGGTGTCTAAACCCAGAGATTTAAAATATCTCTCTGCGAAATCTACAAACTCAGCATATTTCTCGCCAGGGGGATTAACCGTGGGAATTGAGATTAGTCTCCTTAAAAGGGATACGGCCTTTTCTTCCATAGAAAAGACTAGGTGGTACTAATTAAGCTTAAGGCTTCGACTTGTGTCGAAAAGAAAATAAAAAAATCACTAATTCTATATAACTATGGAAAAATACCAACTCACATTGAATAATGTATGGAAGTATATAAAGGAAGTTTTTAGCGAAGTTGAAGTTGCATATCTCCCGCCTCATGGCAATAATATTAGATCCACATACGGCAGAGAATACGAAAGATCAATGCGTCTAGCTGATGGACTTAGACAAATGGGCGTGGGACCCGGAGATAGAGTAGCTACACTAGATTGGAACACAATCTGGCATTTCGACCTATATTGGGCTGTGCCCGGAATGGGCGCGGTACTCCATCCACTTAACGTAAGATTAGCGCCAGAGGATCTTGTCTATATTATAAACCATGCCAGAGACAAGGTGTTAATATATCACAGAGACTTTGCGCCACTTGTAGAAAAGCTCAAGCCGCATCTTAAGTCTGTACAATTATATATCCAGATATCCGATGGCGCCGGCCCCGTGGCAAAAGACCCAGAAATCGAGGATATAATAAAGCAAGGCCAGCCCAAGCCCTTCCCAGATCTCAATGAAGATACCGTGGCTACCATAGGCTACACCAGCGGTACGACAGGTCGGCCTAAAGGCGCTTACTTTACACACAGGGCACTGGTGCTACACACATTGACAAGCGCAGTTGCATTTGCTGGTTTTAGAGGGTTTGCCCGCCCCGAGTGTGCAGAAGAGCCGTGTACCTTTTTACAACTAGTGCCTATGTTTCACGTACATGGTTGGGGTACTCCCTGGACGTTTGCGCTTCTTGGCTGGCGCCAAATATACCCAGGCCGTTTTGATCCAAATCACACAGTGAGGCTAATTGCAGAGGAGAAAGTCAAGACTATGGCTGGAGTGCCCACAGTTCTTTACATGTTACTGACGGCTCCAGATTTGCCCAAGTATGTAGCTAAGATCAGAGAGATCAAGCCGATCTTTGTCGTTGGCGGTGCTGCGTTGCCTAAAGAACTTGCTAAGAAGGCGGCTGAGGTTGGATTTATACCAAGAGTAGGTTACGGCATGACGGAAACGGCGCCTATACTTACACTCGGCTTCTTTAGGCCGACGGAGAAAATGCCGCAAGACTTAGATGAGTACTATAGTTTACTTACAGCTACGGGCCTACCTATACCTCTGGTAGATCTAGCAGTTGTGGACGAAAACCTAAACCCAGTGCCTAAAGACGGCAAAACAATGGGCGAAATAGTGGTAAGATCACCATGGGTGACTCCAGAATATCTCGGCGATTCGGAAAAAACTAAAGAGGCATGGAGAGGTGGGTGGTTCCACACAGGCGATGTCGCAGTGTGGATGCCAGATGGACGTGTCAGAATTGTAGATAGGGCTAAAGATGTAATAAAATCAGGCGGCGAATGGATTTCGTCATTACAACTAGAGGACCTTATTGCGACTCATCCAGCAGTTGCTCAGGCGGCGGTTATAGGAGTTCCACATGAGAAATGGGGAGAGAGACCAGTAGCTGTAGTGGTTCCAAAGCCGGGTGCTATGGTAACTGAGCAAGAGATCATAAAACACCTTGAAAAATTCGTGGAGAGTGGTAAAATACCTAAATGGTGGTTGCCCGATAAGGTGATATTTGTACAACAGCTGCCACTGACAGGCACAGGTAAGATTGATAAAAAAGTTTTAAAAGAGCAATATAAGGACATTTTAAGACAAAGTTAAATATCCTAAAATTTTTATTTATCTAGAAAAAGACGTAGTTATGAGAGCAATTCAACTTGTTAAATTTGGAGAGCCTAGGGAGGCTCTTAAATATGTGGAATTGCAAGATCCAACGCCAGGCCCTGGGGAGGCTGTAGTGAAGATCGAAGCCGCAGGCGTTTGTGGCCGAGATCTTGTCGTGCGTAAAGGCGCTTTTCCGCATGTAAAACCGCCAGTTATACCTGGCCATGAGGGAGTTGGCAGAGTGATTGATGTAGGCGCTGGTGTTGAAAAGGACTTAGTAGGTATGAGGGTATTTCTCTCGGCTATTTATGACGGCACATGTGATTATTGCAGAAGGGGGCTAGAGAATTTATGTAGAAATGCAGAACTACTTGGCGAATCTCGTAATGGCACATATGCCGAATATGTAGTTATTCCAGCGAGATTTGTGCATCCATTCCATGGCGTAGATCCAAAAGTAGCTGTAGTAGCGACATGTCCGCTTGCTACTGCTGTTTATGCGTTAAGGCAGGTGGATGTGGAAGGGAAGAGAGTATTGATAGTAGGCGCCGGCGGCACTGGGGTTTATATAGCACAACTAGCTCGTGTAAGAGGAGCTGAGGTCTATGTATCAACTAGGTCTGTTGAGAAAGCGAAAGTGTTAAAAGAGCTTGGTGTTAAAATAGCTGAAGACAGAGATAAAGACTTTGACATAGTTATAGACACAGTGGGCAGCCCCACTCTTGAAAAATCGTTTAAACTTGCCAAAAGAGCTGGAACTATAGTTGTTATTGGTAATGTCACAGGCGAGCGTGCTTCAATAAGCCCTGCATTGATTATCCTGCGGCAATTAAAGGTGTTGGGTAGTATGGCTTTCAGGCCATGGGATATTTATGAGGCACTAGATTTATTAAAGAGGGGGCTTATAAAGCCCCTTTATACAGAATATAGGCTAGAGAACGCTCCAAAAGCTCATGAAGATATGGAGAGAGGTGCAGTAGTTGGAAGAGCAGTTTTAATTCCCTGAGTTAAAGTTATGTATGTAATAGTGGCATCTCTTAACGATCCTGTATCACGCATATTTCTCGACGTAATTGCGCCTACGCCGTTGGTTAAGACTGAGGGCAATATAGAAATTAGAAAGTTTGTGGACTTCCCAGTTGTGGTGTATAGAGGAGAGCCCACTGACTTCAGCCGCGAGGACATACTGGCCTCTTTTGGAAAATATGCCATTTTTATATCTAGACATGAGATGGCGAATCCAAGGCCGTTGTTTACGGTTCACACTCCTGGCAGTTGGCCCGACGTATCTATATCAAATCCGCCACTTACATCTTCAATATTTAGAACTTTGTGTAAATTAGCGTACGAGCCCTACACATGCGCCTTTGAGGCGACGCACCACACTCCAAATACCTCTTACATATCTGCCACATTTGTAGAAGTTGGAAGTACAGAAAACGAGTGGAAGGACAGGAAAGCAGTTGAGACTTTAGCCCAGGCGGTTGAAGAAGTATTAAACAGTCAGATAAAGCCAAACACGCCGGCTATGGCCATAGGCGATCTCCACTACGTGACTGTGACAGACCCAGTGTTAAAAGGCGAGTTAGACCTAGGCCATGTGATTCCTAAGTATGTAGATATCTCTCTCCAAGTAGTACAAAACGCCTACCTAAAACATACCACGCCTATAGAAAGAGCTATATTGTTCAAAAAGAATGTAAAAAACCCTGCCAGAAGCGAGATAATAGAGTTTCTCAAGTCGCGTGGTGTCGAAATTATCACAAAGGGGTAAACATCCATAGCCCCTCTCTGCGACGCCGGTCCTCCCCGAGAGGGTGCGGGGCCCGCCCGCGACAGCCACAAGAGGGGCACTGTACCCGCCTGTTATTCAACTCCTACAATTTCGTGCCACATCTCGGGCAGACCATACTGTACAACCGTTCCTCTAAATACGGCAACCTATACCACCGCGCTAGCGCTTGCAGTCTCCTCCTCAACTGCCCAAGCCCATCTAGGAAGTGCTTCCTCACGCCGTTTCCGCTCCTCTCCTTCAACTCCCGGTAGGTGTCGTCCTCCATCGTGTCTACTACGATTGCAGCTTGATGCTCTCTGGCCAACTTTATAATCTCACGCGTAGCGTTTATAACGACCCCGTTGTTGAGCAAGTAGGACGTCGGCCTTGGAAAAAAGGCTATTGTTGGATATAGGGGGAAATTGCGGTTAGTATCCGCCCGGCGGCATTTGCGATGTATGCGGCGAGCCCAACCACAAACAACAGTATGCCCATACCTCTCTCACCACATACACAAAAAAGCCAGAAACACTCTTTCAACTACCTCGACACACCTGCCTCACAGCGACGCCGTGAGGCAGGTGAACGTTTCAACTCCGGCGGAGGGCCCAGAGCGCGCCGAGGGCCGCGGCGGAGAGCGCCGACACCGCCACAAACGCCCAGAGGACTCTCTCAGAGCGTGTGATGGCGTAGGCGACGGCCCACACCGCGACTGTGGCGACGGCCATCGCCGCCAGAAACACGGTCAAAATCCGCATGCCATGACTACACAGGCGGGAGAAAAGCAAGCAGAGAGACGGAGAAAAAGGGGGTTGATCCTACCACTCCTCCTCTTCCTCCCACTCCTCTTCCCACTCGTCCTCTTGTTCCCACTCCTCCTCGAACTCTTCCCACAACTCCTCTTCCTCCTCGTCTTCTTCTTTTTTGCAATATTCCTCACAAGACACAGGTATTGGATGTTGTGGGGCAAATGGATCGGGTATTAGGGCAAAACACCCACTGTCTTCAGTTGTTTCTATGTATACCACGTTTCCATCACATGTCTCAACGTTGACCAACTTTCCTCCCAATTCGCAGATAGCGTTTTCAATTAGCTTTTTTTCTATAGGGAGTTGGGTTTGGCTCATATGCACATCTGGGGGCCGGGAGAAAAGGGAGGGTTTTGACATTGACGTGTGGCGGTCTATTGTGGTATCTCAGAGATACCGGTCTCGGACGGCTTTACGCATATCGCAATCGACATAGATGTGGGGGAGAAAAGAGGTTGCCAAGGCTTCTCTGGGAGCGGGCCGTGTTTCTCTTCGCCTTGTCTAAGCGTCTCCTCTAGGGGAACGCTCCGGTAGGGCACGTCGGCGAGAGCCAAGACAAGTGGCTCAAAACCCCACAAGCCGATCGGCCGGACGGTCGGCGTCTCACGTAAAGCGTAAAGACGTAGTTTTTTGCGTTAACCAACTCGTGAAACGTCTAAGTCGCTCTTATATGCCAAGAGAATTCCCCGTGCGTACGGTATTGGCACAGATGAAACGGGAGAGAAAAAACTAAAGTGGTGTGACGAGGTAGAAGCCGCCGGCCTTGACAGCGCGGTAGGCGACGCTGAAGTATGCCGGGTCGATACAGACGTCCCTGTCCTGGCCGACACAAAGGAGTTTCCTCTCTCCGCAGAAGATGTTGGAATAGCTATCAGCGTCAGGATCGTAGTCATAGACACATCTGGCGACGTTGAAGTTGGCTTGTCTCACCGGCCGTAACAAAACAGCGGCGACAGGCGAGTAGTTGTAGGCGACGTCAAGAGCGCCAACTTGGAGAAGTCTCAGGGGCTTCAGCAAAACCAAACCATTCTCCCTAACGAAGTCCCAGAACTTCTCCCTCTCCATTATTTGGGTCATGCCACTTTACGCGGCGGGAGAGAAAAGCTAGCAGACACGCTTTCAGCTCCTCCGCTTCACCTGCCTGACAGCGACGACGTCAGGCAGGTGAGTCGGTGGAGTTGAACGTCGAATATTTCAACTAGCTTTTCTCCCTCACGCCCTGTACGCATATGAGCCAAGTCTACAGGACGCTGAAGATCAGAATCCCCTGGCGGTTGGTCGAGGAGCGTCCAGACGTCCTTGACCTCGCCGTAAGGATGCACTTGGCCGTTGAGGAGTACGCCAAAAAGTTGTTGAAAGAGTTGACGGGGCAAGAGGAGCTCAGACTCACGGCGGAGGAGTTGGACAGACTCCTCACGCCAGACAGGCGTGAGTTAGCTGTCAAAATAATAGATGAGGTGTTTCCAAAGTACGGTCTCAAGAGGTACTTCATAGACCAAGCCAAGTTCTTCTGGCGTGATACGGCGTTTTGGCGAGCAATCCCATTGAACGCACAACTTAGGGTTGAAAACGAGAGAGATACGAGTAAGGCGGTCTTTGTCGACCTCGAGAGCGGCGTTGTTAGAGTAAGAAAACTCGGCATACCGCCTTTCGCCGTCAAGTTGAAGAAGGGCAACGTCGCTTGGATAAGAGAGAGACTAGAAGAGGGCGCCAGACTCAAGTTGGCGTTCCTCGGCGTAGAAAGGCGGAGGGGCAAGGAGCCGACTTATGGCAAGCTATATGTCGCCCTTGTCTTCGCCCGCGAAGCGACGCCGGTGGAGCCCAGGGCGCTTGTCGTTGTCGACGTAAACCGTCTTGACCACGGCGTCGTGGTGGGTCTCCTTGTGGACGGCAAGATTGTCAAGCGGAAGAGGCTCCCCGACGAGCGCGCGGTCAAAAAGTTGTGGAAGCTCCACAGGAAGATAGGCCGTCTCGATGCGCGAGCCGCAAGGGAGACGGATCTTACCAGAAGGAGTTTTCTCGAGAGTAGAGCGCGTTACCTCAAGTCCAAGCGTTATAGGAAGATAAGAGCCATTGTGGAGCAGATTGCAAGCGAAATCGTAAAATTGGCGAGAGAGCACCAAGCCGCCATAGTGGTAGACACGATGGACTACGAGACGTATATTGCGAGGAAGCAGAGTGGCGAAAGCGGCGATAAGAAGCACCTCTACGATGGATTAGGTCAGCTAAGGAGGAGGTTGAAAGACCTCGCCCAGTGGTATGGGTTGCCGTACCTCGAAGAGAGACTGTATAGCACGGTCTGTCCCCGTTGCGGAGCAAAGATGAAGAGAGAGAAGAAGCGCATAATGTGTTGTCCCTCTTGTGGATTTAGTGATACACGCGACAACATCCCGTTGTTGTGGGCCAAGAGGAGGTACTGGGAAATCCTCCAGAAGATAAAACAACCCGTTTTTTCCTCCGTCCCGGCACCCCTCACGCTTTTAACCTCGTAAGTTTTCTTCTCCCATGAACCGCATTCCCCGGCCCTGGGGGCACGGCCGATTAGCCACGCCCGTACGCCCGGGCACGGCCGTGCCCCTCTCGCCTCCGCCCCGCCCGCCGAGGGCGTCTGGCGGAGGCGGGCCAAACCCAGCCCCCGGGGGAGGGCCGGGCACCGCGAAGGGGGCATACGCGACAAACTGAAATAATCCCCTTTTCTATATCTCATTTTCTCCGATTTCCTCTCTGTTCACACTTTATCACCTGACTTTCAGCGGCTTTGAAAGTCAGGTGATCCGCTTTTGCCAACACGACTTTCTTCTTCTGAATTCTTTGGGGCATGAGTCGACTAAAGACGGCGGCCTTTACGACTCTGGGCGACGTGTTGACAACGGTGGTCGGACTGCTGTTGGGCGCCGTCGAGCGCCGACGTACCTTGGCTCGCCATCGCAATGGCGATACTGTATGCGACCAAGTGGAGTCATAGAATAGAGAATTGGCGTCGTTAAACACGTTGCGTCGCCGTCGCTAAACTGCCGTGGCGAACAACGTGCTTGTTCTCGCCGGCGTCACAGCTGGGCCCCTACTGCCGTTGCAAGCCATGCTCTTATTGGCAATGCCTATCGTGGCGTTGACAATAGACGCCGTGAGGAGAGTAAAACAAACCAGTTTTCCCACTAGGAATGAGATACGGAAGGAGTCCGTATTCCCCTAGTTTTTCTCTCCCACGCCATATGCGCCCATGAGCCAAATATACAGAACTTTAAAGGTGAAAATACCATGGCGTCTTGTCGAGGAGAGACCAGACGTCCTAGACCTTGTGATGCATGTGCATCTAGCGGTGGAGGAGTATATGAGGGGCCCGTGATTTCATGAGAAACAAATTTTTATAAAGATATTTCTAGGTTAGATGGAGTGATGGTGACCCCGATCGCTGAAAAATGAAGAATGGTATTACTGCTGATTTTTTAACCGCTTTATTTCCTCTATAAGAAGCGGAATAATTTGTTTGTAGTCTCCTACAACTGCATAATCTGCGTTCTCCATAATGGGCGCATGAGGATCTGGGTTTATTGCCACAATGGTTTTTGCTTCCAAAATACCCATTAGATGTTGAATGGCGCCGCTTATACCTACCGCGATATAAAGTCTCGGCCTAATGGTCTTTCCTGTCTGTCCTATCTGCCTTGTGTGGGGGGCCCAGCCTGCACGTACAGCCATAAGTGAAGCGCCTACAGTACCCCCCAGTAGCTTTGCCAGCTCTATGAGGAGTTTAAACCCGTCGGCGGAACCTAGACCTCTGCCCCCCGCCACAACAACATCTGCTGACTCTACAGGAGGTAAATCTGCAACATCTTTCTCAAGTCTCTTCTCTACAGATATGAGGCGGGTCTTTCTAGTAACCTCCACTTTTTCTATGATTATCTCTCCCGTTCTGTTAGTATCACGTGGAGGCTTTGGAAAAACGCCAGGTCTAACACTGGCCATCTGCGGCCTTCTCTGGGGCGTTTTTATAGTAGCTAATTGCGTCCCGCCAAACGTGGGACGTATCTGCATTAGATCACGGGTCTTCGGGTCTATTTCAAGTGCTGTACAGTCGGCGGTTATACCTGTCGTTAAGGTGTTTGCAATATATGCCGCTAACTCTCTTCCGCGTTTTGTAGCACCTATTAAGAAGATCTCTGGCTTATACTTTTGAACGACTGTAGCTATCGCTTCTGCATATTCTTTCGGCGTGTAGATCTTCAACTCTGGGTTGTCTATTATAACCACTTTGTCGGCTCCGTGGTAAATAGCTTCACGTGCCATCTCTTCGGTTCCTGCAACTATTACTCCCCCTACTTCAGCACCGCCGAGCTTTTGTGCAAGATCTCTTGCCTTTCCTAAAAGCTCCAATCCTACGTCCTTAAGCCTATCCCCCTCTCTCTCAAGGTAAACCCAAACGCCCTTATATTCCTCCTTCTTTATTGGAGGCCAAAGTGAGCAAGGCATAGCTACAACACTCCCTCTTGTTTTAATATTTCAATTATTTTCTTCACTACCTCACGTGGCTCTCCCTGTATGACCACTTTCTTCCTAGGTGGATACGTTGCAGGCGCCATGCCAGCCACCATAGTTGGGCTACCGCGGAGACCTACGCAATCTTGCTCAAGATTAAGTTCTTTATTGCTTACTATCTGGATGCGCTCCCTTGCATTAAGCTTACGACTTAGTTTTATCTCTCTAGGTACTTGGGAGCCTTTTAATATGGATATTACCGCGGGCATCTCAACTTCATATACTTCATCTACACCCTCATCTTCTAAAAAGCGTCTGACAATCAATGTCCTTCCCTTTACCTCTGCGTCATATACGTAATAGACATATGGCACCCCTAACCAGCTAGCTGTCTGAGCTCCTATATGTGCCGTAGTACTGTCTATCGTCTCTTCGCCAGCTACAACTAAGTCGTAATCAGGTATGTATTTTTCAATGGTTTTTGCTAATACATATGCAGTGGCCCAGGTGTCAGCTCCTGCAAAAACTCTATCCGACGCCAGTATTGCCCTATCTACTCCCATACCTATTAAGCTCTCTAGAGCGGGGATCCCACTGGGCGGAGCCATAGATAGTGCTATGACCTCGCCTCCATATCTATCTCTCAGTTTTAATGCAAACTCTACCGCATCTCTATCCCATACGTTTACCGTGAGAGGAACCCCCTCTCTTACAAGCGTGCCGGTTTTAGGATCTATCTTTATGGCTGAAGAAAGTGGGACAGCTGCTTTTGTGAGTACTACAATTTTCATAGCCTCACGTAAATCTGTACCATATTCCCATTCCTGAACGTGGATAGTTCCACTCTATGTTATTGTATGGGCAAACAACACGACATGTTCCACACTCTACACAAGCCTCTGTGCTTAAGACTACATAGTCGCCTTGTTGAACATAACATTTCGCTGGACACATGTAGGTGCAAGGCTTTTTTTCACATTTTCTACACTGTTCAAGATCCTTGATCTTTATATGTGGCCTATGTATGTCTACGTCCCAGGCGTTTGCGTTTAGCCTCTCCTCTATTGTAAAGTACTTTAGACTCATAGACTTTTCGCCATTCTTAGCATATTTATCATTAATTTTACTAGGTTTACCTTAGTCTTTTTCGACGCATCGCGTAGTGCCTCAAATAGTGTCCTATGGTTTTCGTCTACGTTGAAATACTTATGTGCCGTCTCTGTCGACAACAGTGTTAAATCTCTAAAAAGGGTTTCGTCGCTTAACAATCTGTCAGCCTTCCTATATTTCTCAAGCTGCGGCAGTATGAAGCTATTCCTTAGCTTCTTCTCATATATTGATAAATCCTCTGCAGAAGGACTACGTGCCTCCCGTATAGCCTCTGCCGCGAGAACGCCAGAGGCTATGGCAAAGTCCACCCCTCTGATTAATACCCCTGTGTGTAGCAAGAACCCGGCGGCATCTCCCACTATCAATAACCCATCATAATAGAGACGTGGAGGAGGCATGTTGATACCCGCCACTGGTGTCATGTGTCCTCCATACTCCTGAAGAGTAGCGCCTTTAACTAAAGGCGCTATATACGGATGTAATCTAAGCCTCTCAGCTAAGTCGTACACTGGCGTTTTTAACTTTGACCAATTTCTTAGATAAACAACGACACCAAGTGCAAGAGAGTCCTTATATGTGTATATAAACCCGCCGCCAGGCAGGTATTCGGTGGGATAGCCAGCGATAGCCCACGCAAGCCCCTCATCTTCGCCTAAGCCAAGCCTTTCTTCAAGAGTTTTCTTGTTTTCAAATTTTAACACCTCCTTAACGCCGACTGCCACGACCTCTGGCTCTAGCTTTCTAACTATCCCAGCCCTCTCAAGAAGAAGCCTATTAACGCCCTCTGCGTCTATAACATAGTCTGCGTGTAGCGTATCAGAACCAGATTGAACCCCTATAAATCTGCCTTTGTCATCTTTTACAAGTCTGTCTACTGTAATCTCTGTTACTATTTTTGCTCCAGCATTTTGCGCTAATTTAGCCATCCAGGAGACGAAAGAAACAAGCGGCACAATAAAGCTTGTCTTTTCTTTTTCTACGATTGAAAACTCGAGCGTTAGTGCTTTATCATCTGTGAGAAATGTAACACGCTCTTTTCTAACCCACCTATCAACTGGCGCATCTTTACGAAATTCCGGTAGATATTTATCGAGCCAATAGGCGTATATACGGCCGCCGTAGAGCTCCTTAGCTCCCGGCTCTCTGCCCCTTTCTAATACTACTACTTTAAAACCGGCAGATGCCAATTTATAAGCCGCGGCTAATCCTGCGGGACCAGCCCCCACTATGGCTACGTCGAATTTCATGACGTGCAACTTTTACCCAATAAATATATATGTGGTTCGTCTCTGCGCGAATTTTTATTCCTAACATAAGATGAACGTTTTAAAACGGATAATGACGTAACTCTATGCGTATAGTTATAAAATACTTTTCTGTATTAAGAGATATAACGGGGAAGATACGTGAAGAGCTAGATCTAAAAAACGGTACGTCAATGTCGCAATTGATCGAATGGTTTTTTAAGACATATCCCAAGGCAGAGGTTTTTAGAGAAGAGCTTTTGATACTAGTCAACGGCCGTACTGTTGACAATAACTATATACTAAAGGATGGTGATGAAGTTGCATTTATGCCTCCGGTAAGCGGCGGCGGAAAAATCATACAGGGCTCTCTGGATTTAAACCGTGAAGTGGCGGACATCATAGGAAAAACTGCACTGCAAGGCGGTGGCGGCGTGGTGATTTTTGTAGGCTATGTCAAAGGTAAGGTAAACGGCGCTTGGGTAAACACACTAGAGTATGAGGCATATGAACCATATGCATCGTTTAAGATAGATGAGATAGAAAAATGGGCTAGAGAGCAAGAGGGTGTTCTTGATGTAAGAATCTACCACGTGGTTGGTTCGCTTAAGCCAGGGGATACCACTATATATGTTTTTGTTTCTGCTATAAACCGCGATATAGCTTTTAAAGTCGCCCGAGAAGCGCTAGAGAGAGTAAAGCATGAAGTGCCAATATTTAAACTCGAACGTAGAGACGACGGCGAATTTTGGGTTCTGGGTGATGGTAAAAGAGTGCCTAGAAGTCCTCAATCTTGAAGGGAGACTCTTCCACATCGACAAAACCTTCTATCTCTGACACATATTGGTTTTGTTTCACTTTAATTACTATGTTTATGGCGTAGCCGCTTTTAGTCACTACAGTGGTTTTTCCGTGGTCAAATTCTATGTCAATAACTTGCTCGCCGACCTCTTCTAGTTGTCTAGCAACACGGCTTAAGAGACTCCATAGGAAAGAGAGAGCAATATGGATACCTCCGGCTCTTACCTCTACGGGTCTTATTAACGCTTCTGAGAAAAAATTCCCTATCTCTCTGCCTATGTCAGAACTTGTAGATTCTATCAACATGTATACACGTAGCTTATTTAGACTCCTCACTTTTTCCTCAAGTACGTTCACCACTTAGATGTGCAGCATCTGTATTTAAAATAGAGCTGTCAATAAAACAATGCCCTCTTTAGAGCGCCAAGCAAAGCTATATACAGGACGTTGAGTATTTAAACAAGTTGGTAATAAGTGTCGTGGGCGAGTCACATCTTTACTATGAAACTACACCCACAGGAATTGAGGGGCTTGATGTTACAATAGGGGGCGGATTTATTAGGGGCAGAACGTATTTGATCTCTGGCGAAACAGGGACGGCCAAAACTTTAACCGCACTCACGTTTCTCATACAAGGTGCGTTAAAATATGGGGAACCTGGCATATATATATCCGTAGATGAGACATACGAGCAATTTGTAGAAGGCGCTAGGAGATTCGGATGGGATATTGAAGAACTAAGAGCTAAAGGACTTATCGAGGTTTTAGTGCCGGAGATGGATATTGTAGAGCGTATTAGAGAGAAAGATCCGACCGCGATTGCCAAGTCGCTAGTTGCATCTATTCGTGAATACGTCGTTGCACTAAACGCCCAGAGACTGGTTATTGACCCTATTGCGCCGCTTGTCTCGCTTGACAAAGATGTACAAGTACTTAGGGAATATATCAGGGTATTAGTTATGAGCATAGAGAGAGAGATAGGGACAACCAATATCATTACTACCGAAATACCCTCTGGTTCTGGCGCAATAAGTAGGTATGGAGTTGAGGAGTTTCTAGCGACGGGAGTGTTTATAATGGGTATAGCGAAAACTCGTGACGGAAATTTCAAGAGGGTAATGTTTATAAGAAAAATGCGGTGGAGTCCTGTCCACCCGGGGATTTATGAAATAGAGATTGTCCCAAAAATTGGCGTTGTGGTAAAAGGCCAAGTTAAAGAGCCTCTAGTCCCGGTCACCTACTTACCAACTCTATAATCGCCATTTCACTCTAATTGTCCAATGGACAATTATAATACACATTTCACATGAAGAGCCTATGTCTGACATTAAAAACCCCGCCCAAGAGACTACGGTTATAATATCAGAGGGGTTCGTATCTTCACCACTTGTCATAATATCCCGTCTTCATCATAACTCACAACCCCTGAATATAAACTCTATTCAAAGAGCCAAATAAAGCTTCCCCCAATATTACACTTGTCTTCTAAATCTATGGGTAATGACGATATAGCTCTGTTACTATACGTATACGTGTCTGAGGTGCCCGTGTTGTTAATACGTCGGAGAGGCTTAGTGGTAAGAAAGACATTGATTAAACATAACAACGCCATAATAGGTGAGTATATATATGTGAGACGTGGCTTGTTTGAGGCAGAGGCTGAATATGATCTAGAAGATGGCGTATTGTATTACTTACAGATCTGTTGGTTTAATAGATGCATCACGTGGTTTGAAGGCGAGCCTGACAAAATGCCTCCTCTACCTCTTTTAGAGAGAGCCCGTAAGTTCTTTGGAGAACTGGCAAAATTTTCACAAGCTGCAGAAGCTGCGCTAAAGCTCCTATTTCTCTCCAAGTCTCGGCTATTCTAGGAGGACTGTCTACAGAAACGTCTTGTGGCTATAATCACAGACGTCTAACCTCAAATCGTTAAGGCCTAGGGCTAAAGACGTCTCTTGTAATATGAGGAAATCCAACCAAGTGTGGTATGTAGGGCGTTCGCTAAGTAGTATGTGGCTGCATGAAGCCACAGCCAGAGGTTGGGGGGACGTATCTACATAGGGTTTATCATAGTTCTGTGCATAACTGTCGTCAACCTGATCACACAGACAGAACGGAGAAAGGTGTACGATAACTATATTAATCCTGTTATGGCTCTCATAACGGTTTGCCTCATTTATAGCCGCTCTTCACCGCTCCGATCCTCTGACCGCATTCATCGGCGGTTACAATTTTTACGAAAGATATAAATATCTATATGTTAAGCAACATATGCGCGATATTACTGCAAATAAACTTGCAGAACAGATTATAAATTTGCTAAGAGAATACGGTGAACTAAGTAGTGCAGATATAGCTAAAATACTTGGCGTAAACAGACGCTCTGTAACTGCTATATTAGCTAGGTTAAGAAGAGAAGGTATAGTTGAATATCTAGGTTATTGTTTTGGAGGTCATAGGTGCAATACTAAATGGAGACTTAAAATGAATTAGTTACAATTTACCCCTACTAGTCACAAACATAAGTGAAATTAATATAACATTATGGCGTTTTATTTACGTGGGCCTGTGTACTGTTGCATGGCGCGGAGAAAAGTATCGAATAGAGTGTTCACCTTCTTCTTTACTAAGCATAGCTACAAAAATAGCGGAAATAGAACATATACCATATCTAGAGGTATATAGGGGGTTAGTAAACAGTCTGGAAGATATGTATAGAAACACAAAGCGTAAGATTGATATGCTTCTCTCTGAAAAACAAATCTAAGATTATTAGCCATATCGCTTATTCAAAAGTTTTTAAACTAGGTAATTCATTGGCGATGGTATGTCGACTGGCATCTTTGGCGAACAACTTCCAAAACATACTAAGATTGAGTATATAGGCGACGTACCCATCATAGAGGAATGCCCCCGTGACATAAAAACTCTCAACGGCGAACCTGTGCTGTTGTTTGGAAAGTGGAGTTTTGAAAATGTCGTAGTGAAAGACCCGGGCTTACGAAGGTATATCTGTCTAAAGCCGGTGCTATTGCCTCACACAGAGGGGCGCTACCAGAAGCATAGGTTTGGAAAGGCTAGAATACCTATCGTCGAACGTCTTATAAACCTAATGATGAGACCTGGACGTAATACTGGCAAAAAACATAAAGCTTATAATATTGTTAAGAGAGCTTTTGATATCATTTATTATAAAACTGGACAGAATCCTATCCAAGTATTGGTAGATGCTATAATTAACGTAGCGCCTAGAGAGGAAGTTACGAGAATAATCATGGGCGGTATTGCTTACACAGTTTCTGTAGATGTCTCACCACAGAGAAGACTAGATCTTGCCCTCCGTTGGATTACCGAAGGTGCAAGGACGTGCTCCTTCAATAATCCAAAACCTATAGAGGAGTGTCTTGCAGACGAAATTATTGCAGCGGCATCAAACGACCCCAGAAGTTACGCAGTTAGAAAGCGCGAAGAGCTTGAACGTATTGCCGCTGCCTCGCGCTAACTGTTTTTAACCACTATATACATAAGACCATGGCCGAGTTGTTTTGGTTTGAGAAGTATCGTCCTCGTTCGTTTGATGAGGTGGTTGATTTGGAGGAGGTTAAGAGCCGGCTTAGGGAGTTTGTGAAGAGTGGTAATATGCCGCATCTCCTCTTCTACGGCCCTCCTGGCACTGGGAAGACTACCATGGCTCTTGTCTTGGCGAGAGAGCTCTACGGCGAGTATTGGCGTGAGAATACGCTAGAGCTCAACGCCTCAGATGAGAGAGGTATAAACGTAATCCGGGAGAGAGTAAAGGAATTCGCCCGCACAGCCCCAGTAGGCAAAGCCCCCTTCAAACTAGTCATACTAGACGAAGCAGACAACATGACAAGCGACGCACAACAAGCACTAAGAAGAATAATGGAAATATACGCACAAAACACAAGATTCATACTACTGGCAAACTACGTCTCACGTATCATAGACCCCATAATTTCAAGATGTGCAGTATTTAGATTTTCTCCAATGCCGCGACATTTAATGGCAGAGAGACTTAAGTATATCGCCAAGAGCGAGGGCGTAGAAGTTAAAGAAGATGCCATAGATTTGATATATGAGCTTTCTGAGGGAGATATGCGCAAAGCTATAAACATATTACAAGTAGCTGCAGCAACAAATAAGATAGTTGATAGAAATGTGGTTGCCGCTGCAGCTGCCGCCATCAGACCTACCGATATAGTGGAACTCTTTAATTTAGCGCTTAGCGGCGATTATTTAAAGGCACGTGAAAAGATGAGAGAGCTTATGTACGTCAAGGGCGTAGCTGGTGTAGATTTCATTAGAGCGTTTCAGAGAGAGCTTATCCGTATGTCTCTAGACGATGAAACAAAGGCAGAGGTAGCAGAGCTTTTAGCCGATGTTGACTATAGATTAACACAAGGCGCCGACGAGGAAATCCAATTATCATATTTCCTCGCCAAGCTTGGCTCTATAGGTAAAAAAATAAGGGCCGCAAGCCTCCCGCCTAAAAAGAGGTAATGGCAATTCCTTGGGTTGAAAAATACCGACCGAAGACGTTTGAGGAAATTGTAAACCAAGAGGAGGCAAAATATACGCTAGCCTCCTGGATATGTGCTAAATTCAAAGCCCCTAGAGAATTCTGCACACGGTGGGCTAAGAAGAAAGATAAAGAAATTGTTGAGGCCAAAGCGGTTCTACTCGCTGGCCCCCCTGGCATTGGAAAGACGACCATTGTCCACGCGTTAGCTAGAGAAATTAAGTACGAACTTATAGAGCTTAATGCCAGCGACGTAAGAACTGGCGAAAGAATTAAACAGGTGGTGGGGAGGGGGTTAAGAGAGGCCTCTCTCTTTGGCTATGAAGGCAAACTAGTTCTCTTTGACGAAGTAGATGGGCTCCATGTAAAAGAGGATCTAGGCGGACTTGAGACGATAGTCGAAATCATAGAGATCGCAAAAGTGCCCGTGATAATGACTGCAAATAATCCTTATGATCCCAAATTTAGACCTCTGAGAGATATAGCATTGGTTATAAATTTAAAACGGCTTTCGGAGGATGATGTAGTAGAAGTACTTAGGAGAATATGTGCCAACGAGGGGGCTAAATGTGAAGAAGAGGCCTTGAGGAGCATAGCTAAATCTTCCCTCGGCGATTTAAGAGCTGCAATAAACGACCTACAGATGTATTTATCAAGTGGGAAAAAGATACTTACGGTAGACGATATAAAACGGGTTGGCGAGCGAAACCCGCAGCTGTCGATGTTTGAAATTCTCGATAGGGTATATAGAGCGAGATGGTTCGATGAAGCACGCGCAATCTCCTTTAACCCCTCTTTTGATTGGGAACAGTATTTCTTGTGGGCCCTTGAGACAATACCAACAGTATATAAAGACCTCGAACTTATGGCTATTGCATACGACAGGCTTAGTAAAGCCGACATGTTTCTCGGAAGGATTAAAAAAACACAAGAATGGGAGCTTCTGCCATACGCTTTGGAGCTCTCTCTAGGCGGCATATCTCAAGTAAAAAATAAGCCAAGACTACCGCCATTTATTAAGTATGGGTTCCCACAAAGACTTTTACTACTTGCTAAATCTAAGGAGGCAAGAAGACGACGAGAAGCTTTAGTAGAGTATCTTGCACAAAATTTACACGTCTCTAAGTCTTTCGTCAAGTCAGAACTCATATATGTTCTTTCGGCCATAGCAAAAAAAGACCATAGCATAATAGATAGATTAAGTAAGGCGTTGGGGATAAATGCGCTAGACATAAAGAATTTGCTACTTTAAAAAGTCTTGAGATGCGTAAAGCTGTTATTATACATACCGTACCTAAAAAAGAAGCTATAGTTGCGAGAGATCTATGCGATTGTTTATATTACTATGATCAGGAGGTAGTATGTAAAGTAGTTACCGTAGGTAGAGTATATATTTATACACATGTAGAATATCTAGACTATTGTATAAATATGAAATATTTCAGATCACTAATTAAAAAAGTAGAATATAGTGGAGACGTATCACAGCCTTATTTAAAAAGCCTGAGAGACGGTGTTAACAAAAACTTTTAGTATGCTCCTCTATATTGAGTCATATGTAGTCTGAAAGTATTTAAATAAGCCCCGTTTATATCAACATGGGTATTATCATTAATGAGACTGTGTTCTCGCCAAGCTACGTACCTCCCAAACTTCCACATAGAGAACAACAACTTCAACAGCTAGATGAAATGCTTAGCAACTGGCTCAGAAACCCCGGCAACTACTATCCCAGAGTAACTCTCTTGGGCAGGCCTGGCACAGGAAAAACTGTAACGATACGTAAATTATGGGAGTTGCGGCAAAACGAGGCGGTAGCACGTTTTGTATACATAAATGGATTTCTATATCGAAATTTTACAACTATAATAGGCGAAATTGCTAAATCGCTCAACATCCCATTTCCAAGACGTGGGCTAAGCCGTGACGAATTTTTAGCACTTTTAATAGAACACCTACGTGAAAGAGATTTATATCTTCTGTTGGTCTTAGACGACGCCTTTAATTTTACACCAGATATACTATCTACATTCATAAGGCTTGGACAAGAGACTGATAAACTAGGCGCATTTAGAATTGCCCTAGCCGTTGTAGGCCATAGCGACACTATACTCAACAGCCTAGACCCGTCTACCCGAGGAATCATGGGCAAATCTATCATACGTTTTACACCATATACTAAAGACCAAATCTTTGATATTTTATACGAGAGGGCACAATTAGGACTTGCCAAGGGGTCCTACAGCGAGGAGATAATTCAGATGATAGCCGATATAACTGGTGCCCAAAGCCACCTAGATACTAGCAGAGGAGATGCGAGGTTGGCAATCGATATACTTTACCGTGCTGCACATATTGCTCAGCAAAGCGGCAGAAGACAGATAATGCCAGAAGATGTGAGAAAGTCGTCTAAAGAGGTATTATTTGGCGTTTCAGAAGAAGTTTTACAAGGGCTGCCGCTCCACGAGAAAATTTTCCTACTAGCTATTGTTAGAACGCTTAAGTCAACACGCGCCCCATATGTAACTTTCGGAGAAGCAGAAGAAGTTTATAAAATGATATGTGAAGAATATAGAGAAAGACCTAGAGTACATAGCCAACTATGGACATACCTTGGGGATTTAAAAGAAAAGGGAATAATTGAGACGAGACAGAACAAAAAAGGCGAGGGGGTGCGCGGGCGTACTACGTTGATATCCATAGGCACAGAGCCTTTAGAGACTCTAGAAGCAGTTCTCGTACGGATGATAAACGAGGAACTTAGATGATAGAGAAGATCCTCGGCTCCCCGCTCCGCATACGCATAATTCTGGCCCTCTGGGAAATGGGCGAAATAAATGCCACAGAACTGGCAAAGCGGTTAGAGACAAATTATAGCCAGTTAATCTCCCACATAAAGCTTTTAGCTAGTTATGGATTAGTTGAAGAGAGACGAATAGGTCGTATTAGGCTAGTAAAATTACGGAACTCAGAACTTGTCAAAATGTTGGTAAATGCATTAAAACAAGCCGATGAGAGTATAAAAAGAGGTAAAGCCGATGTAACATATGAATAAAAAGAGACAATACTCATAGGCAACATGGGGGCGCGTTTTGAGCGTTATGTTGTAGATTTACTTCCAGCATTAGGCCTTATACCAAAAACTACACGCTATAAGATATATCGCAATGGAGTAGAAGTTGGAGAAATCGACATACTTGCTACAGACGAAAACGGCAATACTTACGCCATAGAGGTAAAGGCTGGCAGAGTAGATATTAGCGGGATACGGCAAGCCTATATAAATGCAAAATTAATTGGCGCAAAACCTCTTATTATAGCGCGAGGATATGCCGACGAAAACGCACGACAACTTGCAAAAGAATTGGGCGTAGAGGTCGTCCTTCTACCCGATTACGTATTTCTCTCAATAGATGATTTATATACCGTATTTACAAATGCTTTTGCGAGATTCTTAACCACAGTTGTTACGACCGCTACAGCCCTTGAGAGACACGAAATAGAGGCGATAAAAAACTGTCCAGACATCCAGTGTCTTTGTGAGAAAATAAACTGTGATAACCTATTCAACAAAATACCAAGAGAAGCGAGAAATTACGAACTACTGACTACAGTTGTCAGACTAATAACGCATCTACCGAAGCTTTGTAAGTTGCTTAATTACGGCTACTCCCCCCTCTAAAATTATCATTGCAAAAATCTTGGACGTCGTCTCTCGCCGGAGTTTACAACCTGTACTAGCTTTCGTCAAGTGAGAGTTGGTGTTGTTGGTCGCCATCAAGGCTGTTGTTATAAGCAATGCGTTCATCCCCGGCATTGTAGACACGGCCCTGGCGTCGCTCCACGTGTTGTCAATCACGACCGTGTCCACGGGGATCCCGACCTTTGTGACAAGTTTGAGCATATAGCTCATTCTCTCGGGCATGGCCTCGCCGAAATCCCTCACCACGTCCTCTTCCAGCCTCTGGTAGAGCTCAAAGATCTCATAGCCTGGCATCAGGTAGAGGACAGGGATATCTTATGGACATAGGGCGGGTCACCCCTTAGGAAGGGCGCCAGCCGTCCGGGCCTCCTAGGCGCTCTAAAGAGTTTCGAAGATGCTCCTTAAGATAGGACAGTCCATACCATTGCGCCAACTCTTTCAGTCTCTTTCTCATCTGTCTAACGTCGTAGAGGGTTGCGGCCGAGACGTTTTGTGTTCATTGTTCCCAAAACGAAGACCAGAAAACGAGAAATGCATAACCTTGACAATCGGAGACGTTGAACGTCAAGTTATGCTTTTCTCTCGCTTTTAAAACTCGCCGTTGGTCGAGATATGGACGGCGAACTTATTGCAACGCTTCTGTCTGTGACGCTCTACGTTGTCGTGACGGTTACGGTGGTCTACTTCAGTTGGCAATAATAAAGATATTTACTATTATAGTTTTCCGCCTATGGAGAAACTAGTGGAGGAACTGAAAAGGAAGTTTAGACCAAAGATTAAGCCAATAGAGTGGAAAGGTGACAAGTTAGTACTACTAGACCAGAGATTTCTGCCATTTGAAACCAGATATTTCGAAGCAAGAACCGTCGCCGATGTCGCTGAAGCTATACGCAACATGGTAGTTAGAGGTGCACCTGCCATTGGCATAACGGCGGCATTTGGGATGGTTCTCTCGCTAGTTGAGAAAAAGCCCAGGACAGTAGAGGAGGCGTTAAACACGCTCACGTCAGCAAAGGAGACACTAGCTAAAACCAGACCCACAGCTGTCAATCTCTTCTGGGCACTTGAACGTATGTATAACAAAGCAACAGAAATAGCTACATCAACGGCAACAGTAGACGAGCTTAAATCCGCCCTAGAGGAGGAAGCCAAAAGAATTTTCGAAGAAGAACTCGATGCCGAAATCAGGATAGGGCTTTACGGCGCCGAGCTTTTAGAAAATGGTGACACAGTGCTTACGATTTGCAATGCAGGAGGACTTGCGACAGGAACCGGCTTAGGTACTGCAACTGCCCCTATCTATGTCTCTATGATGTTAGGAAAACAGGTATCCGTAGTTGCGCCAGAGACTAGGCCTTGGCAACAAGGCGCCAGACTTACGGTGTATGAGCTTATTCAAAACGGCGTGCCGACAAAACTCATAGCTGATACAGCCGTGGGTCTTGTAATGCTTAAGCGCCTTGTGAATATCGTCATGGTCGGCGCAGACCGCATACTTTTAGACGGCCATGTATACAACAAAATAGGTACGCTCAATGAGGCCGTACTTGCTCATGAATTTGGAATTCCATTTTACGTACTAGCGCCGACAAGTACAATAGATCCAAAAAGTAGAGTAGAAGACGTCGAGATAGAGGAGAGAGATCCAGATGAGGTACGTACAGCTAGATCTAACCAAGGCATAGTATATGTCACATTAAAAGAAGTCCCTGTCTACAACCCAGTATTTGACGTCACACCGCCTAAGTATATCACTGGGATCATTACAGAAAAAGGCGTAGCGACACAGCCGTTATATAAAAACCTTCGCAAATTGTTGAATATGTAATATAAAAATGGCGAAAAGATACGCCTATAGTATTTTAAAGTACAGCCTTCGTAAATATACTGTACAAATGTGATAAAATTTTTAAATAATGCAAATCCTATATCGCAATGCGATTCGAGATCCTAGAAAAAAGACTTGTCGAAGCTTTAATTCTTCTTCTAATTAACGCAAGAGGGAAAGTAGTAAGTATAAAAGCAACGTCATTAGCAAAATTGGCGGGACTAGGCTCCGACCATAGTGCTATTTTAAAGACAGCAAGATTCCTACAAAAATTATCAAGATATAAATTTTTATCAACAGAACATCAATCAAAGAGAAATAAGACATATAGATATATTTTAAAAGCCGATGACGAACTGTGGCAACTGGTTCGTAGAGATCCCGAAAGAGCAAAGGAAATTCTCATAAAAATACTACATGAATGAACCTATACGGTATAGAAATAGATTATGGGCTCTATAAACACTTTCTCGAATATCTCTCCGATAACGAAATAGATGCGCTTTTTCACTCTGTCACAAAGCCCCCCTCTAGATATTATATAAGGGTAAATACTACAAAGATAAGCCGTAGAGACTTAATGAAGAGATTAAACTCCAGGGGAGTTCAGGCATACCCGGACGAACATTTTGACGATGCCCTATGGCTTCCTGTAGAGGGGCCTTTTGACATACCGACAGCCAGGAAACAAGTCATAGTTGATAAAAAAGCTGCAGAAAGCGTAATGCTAGGTGCGGATCTTTACGCACCTGGTATCGTAAAGACAGATCACGTCAAGGAAGGCGACGAAGTAAATATAGTGTCAGACAACGGCGTAGTCGTTGCCTTTGGAACTGCTGTTGTAGATAGTGATGAAATCTTAAAGACCCGGAGGGGGTTGTATATAAAGGTAGAGAAATCTCTTTACAAAGCACCAAAGATAAGGGACTTACCTGAGTATAAAGAAGGCTTGTTGTATAGCCAAAGTCTTCCGGCAATAGCTGTGGGACATGTGGCAAAGAGGGCAAGAGCTTCTACAGCGGTAGATCTCAACGCTGCGCCAGGCGGAAAGGCTACACATTTAGCTCAGATAGGGCTACGTATAATAGCTGTAGATAGATCTTGGCCAAAAATAGAGAAGCTAAAAGAAGAGGTTAAGAGACTAGGTCTAGCCGATAGAATTGACGTCGTTTTACATGACAGTAGATATTTAGATAGAGACTTTCCCCGCTTGGCGGCCGATTTGGCTCTAGTAGACCCGCCTTGTACAGACATAGGGGTGCGCCCCAAGATTTATCATAAGGTGACTATAGAGATGGCTAAGACGTTATCTAGATATCAGATCCAGTTTCTCAAGACAGCACTTAAGATAGCACCGACGGTCATATACTCCACCTGCACACTTACGTATATAGAAAATGAGGATGTTATAAGGAAAGTAGGCGCAGAGCCCGTTGATACAGGATTAGAAATAGGCGCCCCTGGGTGGGGATGTCCAGAATGTAGAAGATTCTTACCTCACATACATAATACGCCTGGTTTCTTCATTGCGCTTTTACGCCGCCGGCGTTAGTCTCTAGTCAATATAGCGTCTAGCTCCTCAGTCGTGAGTTTCGGCTCGTCTTGTCTCGTCACTTCCTTTAACAGTCTTCTCACATACTCCTCTACGGCCAAGTACATCCTCGTCACAAGGTTTAGGACGTGGGTCTCTCTTCCACAAACCGCCACGGTATCGTTACTTTCAGCATCCTGTACGTTTGGTTCATAGGCGCATGTGGTGTAGAGAAGAAAAGCTAGGAGAGTACGGACTCCTTCCGTATCTCATTCCTAGTGGGAAAACTGGTTTGTTTTACTCTCCTCACGGCGTCTAGTATCAACAGTACAACGGGTATTGCCAGTGGGAGTAAGGCTTGGGGCAGTTTAGCGACGGCGCCGGTGTTGCGAGCAGCCGGCCGCGCTCGTCCTCGCGGCTGGAACTTTCGGCTTACTCTCTTGTACTCCTTATAACTAACAGAAATTTCTGTCTCGCCACATATATGCACATGCACGCATACAGAACGCTGAGGATGGAAATCCCCTGGTGTCTTGTCGAGGAGAGGCCAGACATCCTAAACCTCGTGACGCGTATGCACCTAGCGGTGGAGAAGTATGTGAGAAGACTGTTAAAGGAGGTCGTGGGGCAGGAAGGTCCAAGCTCACGACAGAGGAGCTTGACTGCTTGCTTACTCCCGACAGGCGGGAGTTGGCGTACAAGATTATCGAGGAGACGTTCCCAAAGTACGGACTTAAGCAGTATTTCATAAACCAAACCAAAGTATTCTGGCGCGACGCGGCGTTTTTCAGGGTAGTTCGGTCAAATGCACAACTGAGAATTGAAAACAAGAAAGACATGAGTACGGCCGTCTTTGTCGACATCTTTGGGGGTGAGTACTATCAACAGTGTAATGAGCCAGAAATGGGGTGTAATAAGCCAACTATTGCATAAAAGTAGCAAGGTAGCTTAAGTAAGCCTTAGGTTTTGTGAACAAGCAGTTCTAGGAGAACAAGATTTTGGAATTAAAAATCTTTGTTTGAATATTATGCCAATGAACTTATATATTTTCATGCGGCAAAAACAATATGGTTGTTAGGGCTTTATTTCCAAAGGGGAAAGAGCCACGCTATGCATTTGAGGTGCTCATTAAAACTCTACCAGAGGCGTCCCTAATTTTCTCCCAAGAGGGTATTGTACTCAAAGCGCTCGATCCTACAAAGACCGTGCTATTTGATTTAATATTTCACGCCGCATCTCTTGAGGATTATTTTATAGAGGAGGAAACAAGGGTAGGCCTCATCTTTACCACAATAAAAGACGTCATTAAGCGTATAGGTGCGACAGAAAAACTAGAGCTAGAGGTCGATAAAGAGAATAATAGATTCTCCCTATATGTATATCCAAAGAGAGGGAAGGAGGTCGGCTTAACAAGACGTTTTTCATTTCCAATAGTACAGGTAGTTGAAGAAGAAGTTCCAGAGCTCGCGTTAACCTTTGAAGCATCTTTTGAGATAGACTCCGGCGTTTTTGACGACATATTATCTATGGTAGAGGAGGTATCTGATTGGATACAGATAACGGCGATGCCAGACAAAGTTATATTTAAAGGCATTGGCGAAGGCGGAAAAGTTGCTGAGGCTGAGTTAAGTCAAGAGAGTGAGTCTATATTCAATATCTCGTTGGAAAATTCGGCGTCTTCAAAATATAGCGTAGAGACGCTTAAAGACATCAGCAGTAAGATGAAGAGTTTGTCTAAACGTGTTAAGGTTGAGCTCTCATCAAATAAACCACTTAAGTTGACGTATGAATTCACCACGGGGACTTTTACGGCGGTTATAGCACCTAGAGTAGACTAAAAAATAAAATTCTGTCTCTGAAGAAGAACGTGATGTTAGCTGGTATTGCTGAAAAGTGAAGATAGACACCAAAACTGATTATTTAAATAATGCATATACTGCCGAAATCCACACTACAACTATTAAGATAACTGTAAATGCGTCAAGTATTTTCATCCCTCGTTTAGTTTTTACAAACTCAGCAAGTATCCTCCTAACTCCTAGTCCGCCGTGGATTACCCAACCAGTAGCTATAGTAGCTTCTATATATCTAAGGTTGTAGTTTAGCTTTCCAAACCCATGTGGATATATAGTGATGGGGTTTGTAGTCATTATAACATCTAGCGGCAACGTGGATATGAAAAGCGCCGGTATTGCCACCAACACCCAAAGAGCTGCTAGGAGGAAAACCAACCTAATGGTGCTCTCTCTCATGGTCCCACGTAGAAATGTTGTCCAAAGAATGTTAAATATGGCATATATACCACAGCGGCTAGGCCCACTAATATCATAAAGGCTATATATAGTTTATGAAGTTTTGACGTTCTTAAAGCTGGGAGCGGCTTTATCGGGTCTCTAATCGGCCAGCCCTTTATGACTCCGAACTCCACTAACGCTATTCTAAGGCCGTTGAGACCATGGAATACGATGAATATAAAAAAGAGAGCGCCGAGTAGCTTACCCAACGGGGTTGCGTCAAAACTCTCCGTAACCTCCCACCCTAAAAATGCGTCTGAAAATACACGTCCAAATAAATACAAGACTAGATATATGCCGCTGACTCTTTGTATTGTGAAGAAGAGCCTCTCATAGTTTACATATCTAAACCACTCGCCTAACCCCATGCCAGATCTCATAGTACCAACTTCAGTATTTTTATTAATTCCTTCTTTAGCCATATGTCTAAACATATTAAGGCCTTTTTGCACGTCTTAATAATGCAGCTTTCAGCAATTGTATTGAAAAACCTGGATCGACACCACGTGGACAAACAGCGCTACACGTATAAGCCAGGTGGCAACCCCATACGCCCTCTTCTACGTCGATGATTTTAGCTCGCTCTTTCCAGCCTTGGTCTCTGCTATCCGCGCTCCATCTATATGCAGCATTGAGCGCCATAGGCCCGAGAAATCTCTCGTGGGTGGCAACAACAGGGCAAGCGGCCATACATAAGCCACATTGAATACAATAGGCAAAGTTGTAGTATTTGTCTAACTCCTCGGGCTTTTGCCCAAATTCTCTGTCTGTTTCATAGATTTCTTTTATGTCACGAATTATATAGGGTTTTACCTTCTTAACTTTTTCAAAATCAGG